>PEQK01000005.1 GCA_002786165.1 Legionella sp. | reverse complement strand
AAAAAAATAGCTCATTGAGCTAACGGGATCTGTTTTTTTAAAAAAACGATTGACTCCAGAGTTAGTACGTTATCACAACGTATCTGCTTTGGCTTACCACGCCATTCGATGATTTGATTAAGAGCTCGTACAACTCGCTCTGCCGGTAAAGATAAATCTACTTCGATGGCAAGACCCTCACGATTGAAATCATCCAGTACATTGAATAATCGATAGCTACGACCATCTTCTAACTGGTCATGCATAAAATCCATCGACCAGCATTCGTTTATTGAGGTTGGCACAGCCAATGTTTCTGGTCTTTCCCTGATTAACCGTTTTTTGGGTTTAATTCGAATGTTAAGTTCTAATTCCCGATAGATTCGATAAACTCGTTTGTGATTCCAGACAAATCCTTTTACATTGCGTAGGTACAGAAAGCATAAACCAAAGCCCCAATTGCGTTGATTCTGCGCCAAACGCAACAACCAGTCTGCTATCATTGCATTTTTATCACTTAATTTAGGCTGATACCGAAAACACGTTTCACTGATGCCAAACAGCGCACATGACAAACGAATCGAGATGTCCTTATCTATTACCGCCTTTTGCGCCAGTTTTCGCCGGCGAGACGGTGTTACCACTTTTTTTCGATGGCTTCCTTGAGTATCTCAGCTTTCAACCGTTCTTCAGCGTACATCTTT
Organism: Legionella sp.; assembly: GCA_002786165.1. Classification (GTDB taxonomy): domain Bacteria; phylum Pseudomonadota; class Gammaproteobacteria; order Legionellales; family Legionellaceae. The sequence goes on along the minus strand of PEQK01000005.1, from coordinate 127,047 downwards.
TTAAGACGGCTATTTTCAGCTTCCAGCTCTTTTAACCGAGACATCATCGAGGCGTCCATCCCTCCATACTTGGCCCGCCATTTATAAAATGTAGCGGAACTAATTACGTGCTCTCGACAAAGGTCTGGAACACGCGCACCACCTTCGGCTTGCTTGAGAATCGATAGTATTTGACTGTCTGTAAATTTAGATTTTTTCCTGCAGAATCTCCTGTACATAGGTTACGAGAAAATTCTACTTTTGACATCAGTTATTTTTCGGGGGGATTACCCTCAGATGACCACAAATCTCATTTTGTTCAGGCGTAATTTCGGCTATCAATTGTGCTGGATTGATTTTTTCTTCTTTAATTTCCATGATATCCCTATCCTTTGAAGTAAATGGTCTGATTTGAGGCGATATTGTATCTTAATAAAGGCGTAGTGTGTATTACGTCAAATGGTAAATTTTGATAGTAATAAAGCAGGAAAACTGCTTTATTACTCATTTAATTTTAAGGATGTAATAAACGACATTTATTATATATTTATTTGATTCACGCTCTTAGGCTAAGCCAAACGGCTCAACAATCGCAGATTATATGATTCATCTAGATCAGATATATCAACACCGCGCTTAATAACGCTCATGTCTACTTGCTGTAACTCTTGCATTAAATGTTCTTCAAGATTTTCTGCTTCATGAGAAAAATGGTCCAAATCAAATAAGTTAATTTCAGTGGAAGGGGTTACAAAAAGAAAAACTTTTAAGAAAATGTCACTTTCAATCACAATGTCTTGTCGATATAGATCTAATAAGGTATTTAAAATATGAATAAGACGTGGTTGGTTTTTCACCTTAGGATGCTCTAATAAAGCTTCGGTCTTTTGTATTTTTAATGCTTTTAAATATGTTCTCAAATCATTGAATGTATGTAAAGTTGCTTCTTCGATAGTGTTATCCTCATAAGCTTCACTTGTAACCATTGAATAGATTGAGGCAGCAGAAAACTCCCCACTTCCCACTTTACCTAAGGGGTACGATTCGAAATCATAAGGTTGTCGAGCCCGTGGACGATTCAATAATATAAATGCAGCATCATTAAAGGATCTTAAATGGTAGCCAATATAAGATGCATAAATGAACTTAATTAATTCATCTTGAAAACGTTTGCAAATAAAATAGGCGTCATCGTTTTGACCAAATCTTTCGCCGCTCTTAATCCTGCTAAATGTAGCAACTGTATAAGGCCTGCCAAAATTAGCTAAGCTTACAGAGTCCCCTATTCCACCTTTTTCCACCTCCTTTTTGCCTAGTGAAAGCTCAACATGTCGCAAACACATTCCTTGAGATCTAAAAAACCCCAAATCATCCATATCGAATTGAGGCATATTTTGTATTTTATCTTGATAAGATTGAATTTCTATACGCAAATTATTAACAAAACAACGCTGCATACTATTATACTTAGTAAAAAATGTTGTATAAAAAGATGGATAAAATAAAGAAGTCACGTTGATTGTTAAATCAGATGAATTCAATATATCCCAACCTTTTACATAACGACCGCTCACATTGGGGTAAATTGAATTAAGAATTTCTACGACTTGAGATATATGAGTTGTATTGATGAGAAGAGTTAAAATTTCCTTTTTTTGATCAACATATAAATAATATCCATTCGTATCTACATTACTTTCATAGTGAGTGCGAAGTAATTGAATGCATCGTTGGTAATTAAGGTGTGGTTTAACAGGACTCACTGGCCATTTTTTAGCTCTATAATTATATAAGATGCCGTTTTCCCGGCTAATCAACCTATCTAACTCGGGAAATAAAGACTTGCCAGCTTCGCCTAGATATATTGTTTCATCTATTGTTGTAGCAAGCTTGACCCAATTTTCATAATCGTGCTTGAATCGCTTTGCAAAATAGGTGCTTAATAGTCCAGTTACACCAAGAATAGCGAATCCAATAGTAGAGTTGACACAAATAGCGAGTACTACGCTTACTGCAATCATACTGATAATAGCGATTGAAAAAAGAGTCCTCATCAGAATTTTAATAGTTCTGCTTCTAAGTGCATGCAAGCTTTGTTCATGCATATGGGCAGCTCTAAAGATTTCTTCTGACTGTTTCATGTGTAAGTAGGAAAAGTTAGAAAATAGCGTATTAGGAAGATTATCTCTATCACTACCAAGAAATGGATCATTCAACAATAACGCTGTATCGTTTGAAGGATGAATTGATAAAACTTGGTTTTTGCAACTTATCAAAGATTGAATGAGTGGTTTAATGGAAGCATCTCTTAGATTTTCCATTTTATTTTTTAGCTCCATATTGCGGCTCATTTCTTCGTGGTTTTGAGATTGGTCTTGAATCTTTTCTGTAAGCTCACGAATTTTTCCATCAATGAATATTAATGCCTCATTGATGACCGCCGATCGAGCATTGATGTATGCGATAGCAACTGTTAAAGTGTTTTTTTTTGCATCATATAAAGGTTGTTTATTAAGCATTTAATCCTCAATTAAAAAACATAAGACGCAATTATAAGTTTATTTGCATATTAAAGATACATTTGTATGAATGCTATATCAATACACCCTAATCCTTTTGCCACTTATTTCATCTTAATCCGATGTCCACTTCTTTTGGTTGATGGAAATGTTGGAATTTTAAGATTTGCTCCTCAGATAATGGAATTTGTTCTAAATTATCCACTTTATGTGCCCACAATTGAGAGATATCTTGATTGGCTAAAAAACATTTTAAGACACGCATCACTACGCCATGTGTAAACACACAGACTGTTTGATTAGGATGAGGATACGCTGCACAAATCTCACCTGCACCACGTAATATTCGATGAGAAAATGCATGTAAATCTTCTCCTTCTGGAAATCCAGGGAAAGTCGCCGGATGCTTCATCCACACTCTCCACAAAGGATCATCTTTTAGGTCTTTGATATATAATCCTTCATAGGTCCCGGCTTTGATTTCAGCCATAGCAGGTTCTACTTTAGTAGGAATTTGAATGCGATCAAAAGGAACACCAAACCAGGCTTCTGCCGTTTGTTTACAGCGGATCAAAGGACTGGTGATCAACACTTGTGGTTTGGGTAAAGCAGCTAACATCGGTTGAACAGAGGCAACGCCCTTTTCAGATAGGGTAATACACGGATGACTTAGGCTCCCTTGAACTTGTCCTGACACATTCCATACAGATTCTGCGTGACGAATGAAGACAATCCGAGGCATTTTAAAAATCGACCTAGTCATGATACAGTTTCCCTTACAGCATTTATAGTGAATAATATTTCGGCACTATACAAGAAATTTGGGTAAAAAATAATATGAATATCATAAAATCCATCAAAAAATATTATCAACTTTGTATCATTGTATTGGCAGTTTATGCCAGTCCTCTGCACGCTAATCCGCATCCTACACTCATTTTAATTCATGGCGCGTTGTTTACCAGCTCTGTTTGGTCGCCGATACAAAACTATTTACAGTCTGCAGGATATCAGGTGGTGACTGTGGATACACCCGGGCGCTTGCAAGATGGTATTGCGCCAAATGATGCCACTTTATCGGCTGCGGTCGACAAAGTATGTCAGGTCGTTGCCCTTCAATCAAAGCCGGTGATATTGGTAGGTCATAATCAAGCGGGTGCGATTATCACGCAAGCTACTGCCAGCTGTGGATCATATATTCGAGGGTTAATCTATCTTGCGGCGGTGGTGCCCTGGCCAGGCGAAAGGCCCTTTGATATGCTCAGTGATCAAGACAATAAAAATTTCGATTTGGCAGCCCCTCTTGAGACTAAGACAGGATTATCCATTCCTGATACTCAAGCCCCCATACACCAATTATTTATGTCTGATGCTGATCCAGCACAAGCACAACAGGCTATTCAAACGATGGTTCCAGAACCGATTATGTTTGCTTATGATATTTTGGATTATAATTTAGAAGCATTTCATCATATTCCAAAATTTTATATCAAAACTCTCAATGATGTTATGATCTCGCCTGAATCACAAGAGCGATTCATTCAACGCGAACCCATGAATCGAGTGATAGAATTACCTACTGGTCACTGTCCTTTTATTTCTAAACCAATATTAATGGGAAAAATGCTGGCTGAAATTGCTGATGGATTATAAATTTTAATTGATAGGCACATGGTTCGTTTTTACACTAAGCCATTCCCAATAAGAATCAAAAGCCAGTTCCCAAATAATGGCAACTTCTGACTCTGCACCATACGTTACGCTGGCTTTGGTGGTTGGCGAGGTATTTTTCATATATTCGATTCGATAGCGCCGATATGCTGCTTCTATCTGGCTGTAACAATTACAATGCTGCACTTCACCTGGGCTGATAAAACCAGAACATTGGCATGAAAACGCATTAGGAACTTCGTTGGTGGGATTCACTGTGTAATAAAATTCAAAGGGCGTTTTATTTTTAATAATATGTTGGATATGAGTAGATGAAGCGTGCGACATGCATGGAATAACTATCCCAAACATAACGCTCAAAGCACGCCTACTCCAACTATCCATTTAGAAATAACTCACTAAAATCATATGAACCATTTATTGTATTTTACAGCCATATAGATGTCAAAATATAAAGCAACAATACCGCAGACAAGCTGCGGTACATAGAATAGGATGATTTACCAAATCACACAAGGGGTTGCATTAGCCATAGGGCTTTGCTCTGGTATTGCAAAATCACGTTTGAACTGAGCATTATTAGCCAATGTACCATTGACCCGGTACTGAGCAGGCGGATGTGGGTCCACCAAAATCAAATTATGCGCTTTTTCTGGACGAATGTTATTTGCCCAAATGTGGGCAAAACTTAAAAAGAATTGTTGATCGGGTGTAAACCCATGGATAGTAGGTTGTTTTTTATACTCTTTTGTTTCATGAAAAGCACGATACGCTAAGATCAAACCACCCAAATCCGCCGTAGCTTCTCCTACCACCAAAGGGCCTTGTACCGAAATATCGTCGTTGATCTTATATTGTGAGTATTGAGTCACGATACATTGGGTCGCAGCTTTAAATTTTTCCAAATCAGTGGGTGTCCACCAATCATGTAAATTACCTTCTCCATCAAATTTTGCCCCTTGATCATCAAAGCCATGGGTAATTTCATGCCCAATCACCACACCAATCCCGCCATAATTCACTGCCAAAGGCGCATTGGGATCAAAATATGGAGATTGTAATATTCCCATGGGAATATTAATATTATTCATAGAGGGATCATAATAGGCATTCACCGTTTGTGGTGTCATGGCCCATTCGGTGCGATCAATGGGTTTGCCTATTTTGTCCAAATCACGTTTGACCAAAAAAGCACTGGCACGCAGCACATTCCAAACATACGGGCCGCGATCGATCTTTAAAGAAGAATAATCCCACCATTTATTAGGATAGCCTACTCGTTCTTCAATTTTGTCTAATTTTTTAATGGCTTCTTTTCTGGTCTTTTTGGTCATCCAATGTAAATCAGCCAAATCACGTCGTAATACTTTACGAATCTGAGCAATCATATCCATGACTTGCTGGCGTGCATCCGCAGAAAAATGTTCTCGAACATACACTTCCCCTACCGCAAATCCTAGTACCCCTGATTCTGTGCCCACGACTTGTTTCCAACGAGGAGGTAAAGATTTTGTTCCGGATAATATTTGAGACATCTTAAAGTTTTGATCAATAAATGGTTGCGATAGAAAAGGAGCAACACCACTCAACAAATGCCAACGCAAATAAATTTTCCAATCTTCTAAAGGTACCGTAACCAACATCTTATCAACAGTACTGATAAAATCTGGCATAGCCACATTCATTTGGGTAACATCCGACTGCTCTATTGCTTTCAAATAACCTGCCCAGGAAAAATTGGGGCTCATTTGCTCTAATTGGCTTAGTGTCATCATATGATAGATGGCACGCGGATCCCGTTGTGCGATTTGTGACATAGAGCCCTGTGCCAATTGAGTTTCAATACGCATCACAACTTGCGCTGCTTGATCCGATTTACTAGGCGTCTCTCCCATCAATTGAAACATTGCGCTGATATGCTGCGTAAAAGCAGCACGAATATCTTGAAATTTTTTCTCGGCTTTCAAGTAATAATCACGATCAGGTAAGCTCAAACCGCTTTGTACAAATGCCCCAATCATTTTGGTGCTGTTCTCAAAATCCTGCATACTGCCATATCCAAATATGGCATCCAGTCCATAACGATGCATATGAGCAATTTGCGCTTGCAGTTCTTTGGACGATTGAATCGCATCAATACGAGCAAATTCATTTTTTAAGGGGTCTAAGCCTTGTTTGTTGATGGTGGCTTGATCCATGCCACTAAAATAAAAGTCACCAATCTTTTGTTCAATGCTTCCAGGTTGTAATTGCGTATCTTGCGAGAGTTGTTGGAGCATGTTGTGTATGGTTTTTAAGTTTTTTTCTTGTAATACCGAAAAGGAGCCCCAGCTGGAATATTCCGATGGAATCGGGTTATTCGCTTTCCAATTTCCATTGGCATATTGATAAAAATCTTGTTGTGGAGAGACTTTAGGATCCAACCAATCCAAATGAAGCCCTTGGAGTAATTGTGCTTCTTTGGTAGAAGCTTCTAGTTTTTGAGCAAATCCGCCTGTTGATGCAAGCGTCAACAAAAACAGTGTAGACCATCTCATCATATCCCTATCCTCAAAGTCTAAAACAATAAATTTTAGCTTATCTTGATATGAGTAAAGATGCAAATCACAGTTTTAAGCTAAAATACCTTATTTTTTGTTTAATTTTTGATTAAATGATTGATTTTTTAATCAAAAAAGCGTATAATGGTTTGATTCATTCACTATAACCAAAGGATGACTTATGATGAAGCAACTTAATATCTTATTTCTAACAATAAGTATGTTGTTTACTGCGCATCAAGCTCAAGCGATGAATTTGGATTTGGCCCCTAAAGGCGATAAAGTCTTGACGAACAATACCATGTGGACAATTCATGCGACTTGTCATATTCATGCGAGCTCAGCCAAAAAAACCATTAAAATTCATGGGGTTAAAAACAACAGCCAAGTCAACGGCAAATCATTAAACGCCGGCCAAACCACCTCAATGACGGTGTATGCTGAGAAAACAGTACAAGTCACCGCAGAACCAGGTGCTCAGGTGTCTATTATGAATTTGAGTAATGAAGCGGTGCAAGCGGTTTGCTCGACCTAGGATATAAAGTAATTTAAGAGAATATTTGATCTGAAAAGCAAAGATTACTGTGAAAAATGGGCTTAGAGGATCATATTTTTCGCTCAATGATTTTTATGTCATAACGTTTATCAAGTACTGCTGTTCACAACCTAAGGTGAACAAAAATTTAAATATAGACTATAATTTAGGTATTAACGGGAGAATTATATGTCTAATGATAGAAAGGAAATTTATAATAAGGTTGTAGCGCTTAAGACGGCAATTGATACCGCCACTGAACGTGCTACTGATCCCAAGAACATCCATAATAAGCTATTAAAGCCCGTTGACGATATAACAAAAACTGCAGCTACGAAATTAAGCAAAGAGATACAAACTGCATTAGACAAATGGACAGCTGATACAAAGCAAAACACTTCGAAGGGCTTGATATATACCGAACATTCTGGCACTCGGCAAAATGAAATTGATAAGGAACTCGTTACAGCTTGTCAAACTAGCGTTAAGAAACACCACAATAACTTGATGCATGATCCTGGTTTTTGGAATCAAATTAAAGCTGCTGTGAATAGTTTTGTTAGTACGTTTGGTGTTAATCCGGTTTTTAAGATCAAATTATCACCGATTGCTACGAATAAAGAAAAAGGTGTAAAGCATGGTGAAACACTGCAAAACGAAATTAAAGCGATACGTGACGTTAAAGAAGCACAGGATTATAAAAGTGAGGTGACGACTCCTCGTCCTGGTCGTCGTTAATCAAGCACACTGTTACCGATCTAAGCGTTCTCACTTATTTACAAAAGTTTTTCTCGTGTAAATATACAAATAAATTACCAATACTCGGCTTTAAGTAGAAGACACCATTTATGTAAAAAGTTTTAACAAACTAATTAGATAAAAAGCTCAGCATAAACAAAAACCTTGATATAGACTATAATTCAACTATTGATAGGAGAAATATATGGTTTTCATCGATCCCTTGTATGAGACACGTAGTGAGCAGAATAAAGCTAAGGTCCAAAATGACGCAAATACATATATACAACAAAGAAAAAATAATTTTAGTATTTACACAAAAGCTGGAGAGCTGTCTGCTAATATTAACGCCGCCATAAAAGCTACGAGCAAGACCGAAGATCGTGTTGACCCTGCCACAATGCGAGCAGCTAAAAATTTAGTAAAAGAGTTAAATGATGCGAGGAAAACGTGGGAAGATAATATAACAAGCAATTTAAGTGCTCCCTCTAACAATAAACTTGACTGGAACGAGGACTACCAAAATGAGTGCGACAATAAATTCGTTCAAAAATGTCAATCCATAGTTAATAAATACAAAAATAAGACAACGTATGACAGCTCAAGTTTTTTGGATCAAATTAAAGGTTTGATCAATGATTTTTCTCGTGCTTGCGTGGGTGTCAAAGTTTTCTCGGTAAAATTATCCCCTATTAGTAGTGCGGCAGCAAAAAATAATCAGCCCGGGGCTGATATAGAAAAAAGTATGGAAGATATACAAGATTATAGAGCTCCTCGCCAGTAGTCTGCCATGTACTCATGGTAGTACACAAGAGCAGAAAACTGTATATGACCTGCCCAAGGCCCGTACCATAACAAAAATTTGTTAAGATGAAGTATTTCAGGAAAAAATTTCTGGAGCAAAAGATAATAGGCCTCAATTGAAAGCTTTGATGGTGGAAGTTGCGTAAAGGAGATACTCTTTGTGTCGTCCGTTTGAATAGACTTGGTCGGCGAATGATGAATTTAGTCGATCTGTTATCAATGATAATAATAAAAGTTTCGATTTTAAAATCAACTCACTTATGCCATTATTGATATTTTTGAATTGATTATGTACACTTAGCGCCTGTTTTAATACTTAGACCAAAGTAATCACCATTTTGGGACTTTGTTTGAGAGAAAAATATGAAAACTGACTCTGCTAATAATATTGATAATCTGATTCTTGATCTTATAGCCTGTTGTGAATCGCTTTATAATGATCCTGATAATTTCACTGAAAATCTAGATACATTAATTCATATTCTTCAGCAACTCGAGCAAAGAGATGCTCGGAGTTCAGTCACAATACTAAGAAAATTAGTTTCAGGTATTGGTCGTATTATGACAAAAGACTTCTTCATGGCTCTGGCATCATTATTCGAAAAGATGAAAAGTAACTCTACTGCCAGTTCACAAAAATTTGAACAAGAGAAAAACGAGGCATTAAAAAATTTTAAAAGCGAACTTAGGAACGTGCGTGAAATAACTTCCCATTTTTATTTAAAGTGATCGACTCGCTCATAGTGAATGAACAGTGTTTTGTTGTAACGAAAGACTATCTTGCATACCCACACTAGTAATGAGCTAAACTAAACACACTTATGGCTAATATTTTCTTCTTGTCGTTTGATGGTGAAATGAAGTAAAATGACTGAAAATTAACCAGAAATGAATAACCTGGAGATTATAAAATGCCAATTTTACTGCATGAACTTTCAAATGAATCAAAAAATAAGCTAACCACATCCCCATTTGACTTTAAAGAAAATGAAGATATCGATCAATCATGCATGGGAGGCAATGCTTTCTATTTCTATACCGATATTACGCCCCTAATGTATGCTGCTTATTCTGGTGACCTAGCGCTAACCAAAGAATTAGTAGAGTGTGGCGCAGACCTGAATAAAATAGATAATCAATTTAATCGCTCTGCATTAATGTGGGCGTCCAGGTACGGGAGAGACAAAGTTACTGAATATTTATTAATAAAAAAAGCTGATGCGTCATACATTGCGAAAGCGCGCTGGAAAGAAGATAAAGATGAGAATGCTTACTCGTTAAGCAAAAAAGATTCATGTTGCAGCATATTTGGTTTCTGGCAAAGAGCAGAAGAAGTTTTAGGCAAGGCTGATTACGACCGTACGCGTACATTACTTGAACTTGACCAGAACATCATGCACCATCGCTAACAGGTCGTATTAATCTCAAGCTATGTTGTAATTGGATGTATTGATGAAAAGATTTTATGGAAAAGCTATTGAAGAAGGAATGATCAATTTTTACGATAGTTTATCAGAGTTATGCTGCAATAGAAGCATTAAAATTACCTCATGGTGGACATGCTTATATTTGCAAGTTGTTGGGTTGTGATAATAAAACGATCCAACAAGGCATATCTGATCTGGATCGTGAAGAAGAATTAAAAAAAAACGAATAAGAGATGCAGGTGGTGGTAGACATTCAAAGGTTAGCCAAGATCAAGGTATTGAAGAAGCATTTTTACTGATATTGAAAGATCATACTGCAGGCAATCCACAAAAAGAAAACCTGTTGTGGACCGACTTAAGTTGTACTGAGATTAAAGATAAACTCAAGGACAAAGGTTTCTTGATAGGGACTAGAATTGTAAAAAAATTACTCTACAAACATCATTTCAAAAAACGTAAAATTCAAAGACGCCGTACATTGAAGGTGGTTGAGTATCGCAATGAACAATTTGAAAAAATCTCCAAATTAAAGCAAGAATACATGCGAAGTGACAATCCAATTGTCAGTGTGGATGCTAAAAAACGAGAATTGATAGGCAATCTGTATAGAGCCGGCGAGGTCTATAGTAAGGAAGAAATAGCCTCTTACGATCATGACTTCCCTTATCTGGCGACTGCCGTCGCTATTCCACACGGTATATTTGATTTGAAGAAAAACACAGCCCACATTAACATTGGCACCAGCCATGATACCAGTGAATTTGCCTGTGATTCATTGAAGAAGTGGTGGCTAGAAAAAGGACTGGCAGAATATCCAAATGCAACGTCCATTCTGATGTTAATGGATGGTGGTGGGAGCAATTCCAGTCGGCGATATGTATTCAAAGAGGGTTTGCAACATCTGGCAAATGACATTGGCATAGAAATTCGTATTGCTCATTATCCGCCATATACTTCAAAATGGAATCCAATTGAACATCGAGTTTTTCCGCATGTCACCCGAGCTATGCAAGGAGTGATCTTAAATGACCATGAGATGGTTAAGCAATTGATTGAAAAAACACAAACTAAAACTGGATTGAAAGTGAGTGTGAGTATTATTGATAAAATTTATGAGCTTGGAAAAAAGGTTGCTGAAGGTTTTAAAGAAAACATGTTGATTAAATTTGATGACGTGCTGGGTCGATGGAATTATACGGCTAATCCGATAAAAACATGATCATTGATTGACCGAAAATGGGAAGTTATTTCGCTCGCGATCCTAATTTTTTGCTTGGAATATGCATATGAGTAGCAAAACCTAATGCATTGGTTCCAAATTCTCCGATGGGTTTCGCAAGATTGTAGCCAAAACACGCCAAAGTCCAAGTAGCAATTGCGAGGATAACATGTAAACAACTCAAGCCAAACATAATCGCCAAAGGAGCCGAGATTGCAATGGTTGTCAGTGAGCCTAATCCATTAAAAAACTCATGAATTAAATAACTGAGGCCAGTCCTCACAGCATCTATTCCACTGGCTAATAATCCCAGATGTAAAGACTTAAAGCCATGGGTTAACTCTTGGCCAGAATAGTAGGTCAAGGCAGCCAAGAAAAACCCTATAGTATTGACTAAATTTCCTAAAAAAAATCCAAGTGCAACAAATCCCAAACAACCTCCTTGGGCTATTAAAACGCAATGTATTAGAAATTTACAATTTTTATCATGTGAATCTTCCATCCCTCGACTCATGAAATCAGAAAATAAGGTTGAAGACATTTGATAGACCGTTACACGAACAGGATATTGTCGTTGATAAAAATCATAGGCTACTGCAGATGCAATATGCCCTCCAAATTCAATGCCATATAAAGTCACTTCATCGGCTGGAATGCCTTGGTTTTTGATAAATTCGACTATTTTAATCCCCGCTTCGAAGTAATCATCTATCGTTATGATATGACTTTGGTTTGGATAACTCCAAAATAAATAATTAACTTTAGGATCTTTTGCAATATCTAACATGCGGTTACGTTGTAATCCATATTCTGCATCAGTAGCAAAACGAATCTCATATTTTTGCGAGGTTTGTTTTGCAGAAAGTTGAATGGTGTCTAATCCTTCAATCTTTAGATTATGCTCATGGTGTTCCCTGAATTCTATTGGTCGAGTCTCACAAGCAGTGTAAGTGATTCGATCGCCTGTGCTAAGCACTATGCGTTTCTCAACTTGAACTGTTCTTGTCTCTCCCTCTTGTCGATCAAATTCTATATCATCTTTGTTATCAGAAAACTCTAACTGATTTACTAGATTTTCAAGGTAAGTTGGTATCAACCCATGTAGTGAGTAAAATTTCATCATGTTTGACTTGAGTTGTTTTGGGAAAGTCTTGTAGGATGAAAACATAAACACCTTATTGTCCATATCCAAGGAACTATATTGCATGTTATTTATACAAAAAAGTCAAAGATTAGATTTATATTTTGACTGTCCTGACTTATTCTTAAAGTTAGTTTAATCAAGCAAAAAACAATGGGTGCTCTGATAGAACGTCACAATGTGTCAAATGTTTTTTGCTTGAATCAGCAGCTATTTACTCGTCTACGGCTAAGAGTCTTGTGCCTATATAATTAAAAGCCAGTGCTGCATACAATATGTTGATATCCACGCCTTTGGCTCTGGATAAAAATCTTTGTTTATCCGTGATTTTAACTTCTGAATCTAAGTCGGTGAAGTCTCGAACTATTTCACCAAGAACCCTGTTTTCGTCCTTAATCGTCAATTTTCCCATTGAAAACAAACCGGGAATTGCAGTGAACAGGATGGTTTTGCTATCTTCAGAGAGCAAAGAAAAAGCACCTACCATTCCTGTCTGAGGGGTAGGCACCACATTAAAATGTGCTATCACCTGTTGGTATTGATCAGATATATCAAATTGCAGTGGTTTGTAATTTTTTTTTGGTTTTAAAATAAACGTGTATTGGAGTTGATTCTGATCGTCAAAGTAATAAAATGTCCCTTTTTTATTAGGTGCCAATTTCAACTCACCGAGCGTCTGATTCCCTGAGACCAAGCGTCTACATTGCAAACAATCGGGGTCAGCTTTAATAGAAAAGGAAGTGGGAAAATCTGTCGCTGACAACGCAAATGAAAAGTTCATATACAGCAAGAACCCCGTGAAACTCAATATAATTTTTTTCATCATTATTTTCTCATAAAAACCAAGATAAGTATTATATATGAACATTATGATTATGTATACATCTATTTTGACTTAAATAGTACGCAAGGCTAAAAACACCGATATGTTTCAATAAGGTAAGGTAAATCGAACCACTATCAACCCATTTTCTTCATTATTTTCCACCCAAATTTGTCCATCATGTGCTTCAATATTAATTTGACATAAGGTCAAGCCCAAACCCAAACTATCTGGATGGCTTAGAGATTTTCCGCGGTAAAAAGGATGAAATATTCTGGACAACTCATCTTCCTCTATCCCTGTTCCCATGTTTTGTATGCTAACTAAAATGTGACTCAATTGTATTTGAACAAACAGATCAATAGCGGATTGCTGAGGAGAGTATTTGATCGCGTTATCCAATAAATTCAACAAAACTTCTTGGATACGCAGAGGATCCAGATTAATTTTAGGTACAGTTGATGTGCAATGAACTTTAATCGATCGTCTATGATTGGTTTTACGAAAGGCAGTTAAAGTCTTTTGGATCAAATCATTCAGATCTGTCATTTCTTTTTCAAGATGAATTTGATGGGTTTCAAATTCAATAACTTGCAAGATGTTGTTGTTGATCAAACTTATCTTATTGAGCTCTTCGGTGACATTCAACCCCATATGATTCGCTCGTCGTGTCATAGAAGAACCAATCACACCCAAAATAAATTTCAAAGGATAATTGAGTTGGGTAGATATTGTTTTTAACAATGAATTTTTTGCAGTGTCAACCTCGGCTTTTAATTGTTTTTTTCTAAACTTTTCTTGGAATCGCTCCATCTCCATCGCGAGTGTCAAGTGATTCACAAACGATTCAAGCAGATGCATTTGCTCTGGGCTAAAAAGAAGTTTTTCCTGAGGTAAAATCCTTAAAACGCCCATTGATTTCTTTGCAGAAGTCGACAAGGGCATATATAGTGCCTCAGAGGAGGCTAAAGTATCTGTTCCCAGACCGGCAGATTGCGCCATATCATATACCCAGTGAGCAACACTATAATCTTTTTCATCTAGTACTGTACTAGGTGAGCAACTGGCTCGAATGACCAAATGACGATTTTTAGGCATTAGGGCAATCACATGGGATTGTAACGCATCAGCAATATAGCGTACGCCTAACGATAAAATGTTATTCATGCCTCTGGTTTTTAATAGTTTTTGACTAAAATCATATAAAGCGCGAGTCTGTTGCTGGATATCGTGCGCAAGTCGAGCCTCACGATGCTTTAACACCGTTAAATAGCTGATCACCAAAGCGACTGACAACATCATTCCAAGTGTCACCATAGAATTGATGGAGGCCACTTTCATGTGATACGTTGGGGCCACAAAATAAAAATCATAGGCTAAAACGCTTAGAAGAGAAGCCAACAAAGAAGGCCCAGGGCGTCCTAATAAAGCAATGATCATCACTATTGGCAGATAGGTCAAAATCATCACATCTATTGTCAGTATATGACTCAAAAGCATATTGAACACTGTGGCTAATGTCACAGCACCGATACTCAATCCATAATAACGCCAATCTGTTTTTGAATAAGTCACATCGATCGAAAAAGGTTCTGGTGATTTATGTCCACCGACAATATAGATATTAATCTCACCGCTTTTCGCAATCAATTCATCCGCTAATCGACGTCGAAATAGATGACGCCATACATGATTACGATCTTTGGATAACATAATTTGCGTCACATTAGCATCCCGAGCAAATTGTAAAATTTCTTTTACAACATCTCGCCCGACAAGCACGTGAATGGTTGCCCCCAATTGTTCTGCAAAACGTAAATTTTGAATCGCTTGATTACGTTTGGCTTTTGACAAAGACATATTGGGGGTATCGATATAGATGGCAATCCATTCTGCTTGCAACCCACTTGCCAATTGCTTGGCCGTTCGAATTAATTTTAAAGATTGAGAGCTAGGCCCTACACATACCAAAATTTTATCAACTGTTGGCCAGATATATTGGATCTTTTCAGTTTTCCGATAAGACATGACATCTGCTTCTACGAAATGTGCCATAGCTCTTAAAGCCAACTCGCGTAACGCTATCAAATTACCTTCACGAAAAAAATGTTCTGCCGCCAAGTGGGCTTGTGCAGGAATATATATTTTCCCATCCTTCAGGCGTTTTAATAACTCATCCACAGGCAAGTCCACCAGCTCAATCGTATTGGCACGCTCAAGCATGGCATCAGGCACTGTTTCTTTAATGGGTGCTTGAATAATTTGGGCCACATCATCTTTCAAACTTTCGATATGTTGTACGTTCAATGTGGTATAGACGTCAATGCCGCGATCCAATAATTCTTTGATATCCTGCCAACGTTTTTCATGCCGTAAGCCGGAAACATTGGTGTGTGCCATTTCGTCTATTAAGATCAATCCTGGTGCACGAGCCAATGCAGCATCCAAATCAAATTCCATATAAGGTTTATCACGATACGTCAAAATTTGGGGTGGAATGATTTCAAATTTATGTAACATTTTATCAATAGCTTGTCGACCATGAGACTCAACAATACCAATGACCACATCTAAATTTTTTACGCGGTTGAGATAAGCATCATGTAGCATTTTATAAGTTTTCCCTACCCCAGGCGCAGATCCCAGATAAATTTTTAATTTACCTGCTTTGGATTGATCATCTTCTTGTTCTGTTTGTCTTAATGCGACCTCAGGATCAGAGCGTTTTTGCATACATTATTTCCTTAATGCATCTAATGCTAGATTCAATTGTAATACATTCACTCGAGGTTCACCCAATAGGGATAAAGTACGATATTGCGTGTGTTCTTGAACCAAACGCTTCACCACATCGATGGATAATTGCCTTGCATCAGCAATACGTTTTACTTGATAGTCTGCTGCAAAAGAACTGATGTCAGGATCTAGACCGCTGCCGGATGCCGTAATCAATTCAACTGGGATGGGTTGAGCACTCTCATGAAAATGAGTTAGACGGTCATGGATCCATTTCAGATAATCAGGATTGTCAGGCCCCCAATTGGAACCACCTGAAGCCAAACCATTATAAGCACTATCCGCGGTAGCTGAAGGTCTACCCCAAAAATAATCTTCTGCATCAAAGTTTTGTCCCAACCAGTGTGAACCTACCCTGTTCTGGTGTAGGGACACCAAACTTCCATTGGCTTGCCACGGAAAAAACAATTGAGCCAAACCGGTGATTATCATTGGATACATCCAACCGGTTATCACCGAAAGGAGCAATAAAACCCGACAAGCTTGTGTCAATAATTTTACCATACACCCTCTCAGATAAAACACGCCAATACCATATCAATCGCTTTGATCCCTACAAAAGGGACCACCAATCCACCCAAGCCATAGATCAACATGTGGCGACGTAACAATGACTCGGCGCCAGCATGCTTATAGTTCACCCCTCGTAACGCCAAAGGAATCAACACGACAATAATGAGGGCATTAAACATCACTGCTGAAACGATAGCGGTTTGTGGTGTATGTAGATGCATCACATTAAATACTTGTAATCCAGGACACGTGCTCATCAACACGGCTGGTAAAAGAGCAAAATATTTGGCCACATCATTGGCAATACTAAACGTGGTCAAAGCACCACGGGTCATTAACAATTGTTTGCCAATACTCACAACCTCAATCAGTTTTGTAGGATTTGAATCCAAATCAATCAAATTACCAGCTTCTTTTGCCGCTTGTGTGCCTGAATTCATGGCGACAGCCACATCAGCCTGAGCCAAAGCTGGTGCATCGTTGGTGCCATCTCCGGCCATGGCTACCATCAATCCTTGCGCTTGTAATGACCGAATCAACGTTAATTTATCAATCGGCTTAGCATGAGCCAAAAAATCATCAACACCTGCTTCAGCTGCAATTGCAGCAGCAGTCAATGGATTATCTCCTGTCACCATAATGGTTTTGATACCCATGCGACGTAATTCTGCAAAACGTTCTCGGATACCCCCTTTGACAATATCTTTCAAATGAATCACGCCCAGTACTTTATTTCCCTCCGCAACCACCAGTGCCGTACCCCCTTGGCTAGAGATGGTATCGACTGTTACCTGAACATCGTCAGGAAAAAGACCATTATGCTGCTGAATATAAGTTTCAATAGCTTGGGACGACCCTTTGCGAATTTGTCGCCCCGCTAAATTGGCGCCGCTCATACGTGTTTCCGCCGTAAAGGGAATAAAAGTGGCTTGTAAATCTTTTAAATCGAGACCGCGAATGTGATATTTTTCTTTGGCCAAAATCACGATACTGCGGCCTTCCGGTGTTTCATCGGCTAAGGAGGCAAGTTGTGCTGCCGCCACAAAATCTTTTATCAATACGCCTTTGGCTGGTATCAATGCAATTGCTTCACGATTTCCCAAAGTAATGGTACCGGTTTTATCTAAAATCAACACATCAACATCTCCGGCCGCTTCCACTGCATGGCCTGATAAGGCAATCACATTGGCTTGAATCATCCGATCCATTCCGGCAATACCAATGGCAGACAGCAACCCACCAATGGTGGTAGGTGCTAAACAAACAAATAATGCAATAATCGAAGTGAGCGTCATCACTGAACCAAGATGAGTGGTTTCTCTCAAATAAATCGAAAAGGAGGGCAATGTGGTGCATACCACTAAAAATACAAGGGTCACTGCGGCTAATAAAATCATCAATGCCAATTCATTAGGTGTTTTTTGGCGCTTAGCACCTTCCACCAAATGAATCATTTTATCCATAAACGTCTCACCCGGATTTGCAGTAATCCGAATCATAAGCCAATCCGATAGGACTTGCGTACCACCTGTCACCGAGCTTCGATCGCCACCACTTTCTCGAATAACAGGCGCACTTTCACCAGTGATAGCAGATTCATTCACCGTTGCAATGCCTTGAATCACCTCACCGTCACCAGGAATAAAATCACCTGTGACCACCAACACAATATCACCCATTTGTAATTGGTCAGAAGGAATCAGGGTTTGTGGGCCGTCTAATTCAGCTGTATACAATTTTTTTGCCAACACATCTTGCCGTGCTTGGCGCAAAGATTGTGCCTGAGCTTTGCCCCGCCCTTCCGCCATACTTTCAGCAAAATTAGCAAAAAAAACTGTAAACCACAGACCTACATTGACTACAAAAATAAAAGCGACAGATGCTTCTCCTTGCCCAAACATAGCTTGTAACAATTGGAGTAAACATAGAAAGGAGCCCACATAAACAGTAAATAGAACGGGATTACGTAATTGATACTTAGGATTGAGTTTTTTAACTGCATCGAGCAACGCGGTTCTAATCAACGCATAGGTCCATATTGAAATGGACTTTGATTTATGAACCATAAGCACTCCAAAACATCACGTGCTCCGCAATCGGCCCCAAAGCCAACACCGGTACAAATGACAATGCACCCAGCAGACCTATTACGGCCATCAATAACATCATAAAAGCAGGAGTATGCGTGGTTAATGTCCCAATGCTTGTGGGCATTTTAGGTTTTGCAACCAACGAGCCACTCAAGGCCAGAATGGGAATGATGTAGCCATAACGACCCATCAACATTAAAAAACTACCTAACATCAAATAAAACGGATCATCGGCATGCAATCCAGAAAATGCGCTACCGTTGTTATTCATCATTGAGGTAATGGCATATAAAATTTCGGTTAACCCATGCATGCCTGGGTTGTTCACCGCGTCTCGACCTACTGGCAATATCACTGACACGGCGGTACACAATAAGACGCATATAGGCATCAATAAGACCACAATTGACGCCATTTTGATATCAAACGTTTCAATTTTTTTCCCTAAATACTCAGGCGCACGTCCCACCATTAAGCCTCCAATAAACACCGCCGTGATCACCATCATCAACATCCCATATAAACCACAGCCTACACCACCAAAAACGACCTCGCCTAAATGCATCAACCATAAAGGAATGAACCCTCCTATTGGCGTATAAGAATCCAACATAGAATTCACGGAGCCATTTGAGGTAGCGCTTGTGGCTACGGTCCATAATACCGATCCTGCGATTCCAAAACGCGCTTCTTTTCCTTCAAAATTACCTCCTGCAATACCCAAAGCATGCAATGCAGGATTACCTTGTTGTTCAGCAACAATCCCAAAGTAAACACAAGGTATAAATAATAGAACCATCACGCCTAATAATGCTCTTCCTTGACGTTTGTCATTGATCATCACCCCAAACGTATAAGTCAAAGCAGCAGGAATCAGTAAAATAGCCAGCATTTCTAAAAAATTAGTCAGTGGTGTGGGATTTTCAAAAGGATGCGCGCCATTGGCATTAAAAAAACCGCCTCCATTAGAGCCTAACTGCTTAATAGCTATTTGTGACGCAACTGGACCCATAGGAATAACCTGTTGCGCAGATGGACCTTTAGAATGGTGAGTGATGGATTGTAAGGATTGGATGTGTTGATTGGGTTTTAAAGATTGAATCACGCCTTGAGACACTAAAACTAACGCCAATACCCCAGATAAGGGTAATAAAACATACAGCACACCGCGTACCATATCCACCCAATAATTACCCAAATCAGATCCTTTGCTAACAGATAGCCCGCGAATCAAGGCCATCAAAACAGCCAAACCTGTCGCGGCAGACAGAAAATTTTGACCGGTGAACGCTAACATTTGAGTCAAATAACTCATTGTGCTCTCACCTGCATAAGCTTGCCAATCAGTGTTGGTGACATAACTCACCGCCGTATTGAACGCCACCCACGCATTCGGTGCCACCAAATGTTGCGGATTAAAAGGCAAATAATATTGTAGTATTTGTACAATAAATACCAGAATCACGCTCAAGCCATTGAACAATAACAACGCTAAGGCATATTGTTTCCAATCCATACCTTGTTGATCATTGATACCACACCATCGATAGACCCAGCGCTCGCACGGTGCCAATAGTTGCGTGAAATAGGTTGGTTTTCCTCCGTAAACTTGCGCCAAATACCAGCCCACGGGTTTGATCAGGCTAAAAATAATAGCCAGATAGATAAGAATTTGTAATGCAGCGTTCAGGGATATCATCAGAAGTAGTCCGGCTTCAACAATACAAACAATAAATATCCCATTAATCCTACTGCAACAGTCCCACATAGCCAATACATCATCTTTTTTTATCCTTAAAAAAAGTTGTTTACCTCTTTCTAAACCGCGACTTCTTCGGTTCTCAGAGCCCTTCGAGCGCCAGAACATTCCCATCCAGGATAATCGCTAAACACACCATCTATACCCCAGCTAAAATACTTACTGATCAAGGATTGCTGATTGACTGTGTACAAATAGACCAAAAACCCTTTTTGCTTCAATAGTTCAACATATTTTGGCGTGATTGCTCGGTGATGCATATTAAGAGATACGCAGTTTAAAGATTCAGCCAGAGCAATCTCCTTGACATCCCATCGCTCTAATAAATAAGCCAAAGGTAGAGTAGCATGCAGTTTTCTACACATGCGTAACGCATCTACTTCAAAAGACGAAATCAAAGGCAACGGCAATGTTGTTGGCCAAAAATCCTTAATATGATCTAAAACAGAACACACGGTATCATACGTAAAACCAGGATAGGGCTTGATTTCGATATTTGCTGTCATTTGGTGTTGTGCCAACCATAGCAATGTTTCTTTCAATGTTGGAATTTTCGCCTTTATAAAGCGTGACGAAAACCACGATCCAGCATCTAAGTGGCGTAAATACTCAGAAGTCATCTTGCCAATATCACCACGTCCATTGGTCGTTCTGTTTAAGGTCAGATCATGAAATACAAAGGCTTCACCATCTGCACTGAGCACCACATCAAACTCAACGGCTTTTAATCCATAGTGATGCGCAAGCGCAAAGCTTTCAATGGTATTTTCTGGCGCCAAAGCTGCTAAGCCTCGATGCCCAATGATCGGACCAAGATTCAGAGCAATATTGTGACTCATTTACGGACCGATCCTGCTTCGACCATAGCCGTCATGATGAGCTCATTGCTAACCGTTATGGGAGCAGGCGCTACCCGCGCCGTTGCCATCATCATGGGTTTCATCGCTAAAGGCCCTGGATTGAGTTCATCCGAATAATCTAATGCATTGATCGTAAAATGCTGTTCCGTATACGTTTGATTTAATTGTTGTAATTCTTGCTGAACTTGTTTATTTAAAATTTGGCGTAATGCCATTTTAGCTTTTTGAATATCCTCTATATCAGGTTTGAATTCAATGCTCGTAATTTGATAAGTTTCTCCTGGTTTTGATAGGGATTTTGCAGTGTCATACACATTGGTAAGTTGCGATTGATTGATTCTGACTTGCGCTATCACATCCAATTTATCCAGACCAGAGCTATCTTGAGAACGATCAAATTGCACAATATGCCATTCTCCAGCTATCATTTTATGGAGTTTATCTAAAATACCCGCACGTGCTTTGACCACGTCAGCCGAGTTTAAAGTCGCATTAATGGTCGTGGTCACCAATGCGGTCTGCGTGCTGACCCAAGATTTTGCCGACAATTGAAAGGTGACTTTATCCAATGTCATAGGCGCAGAACAATCCGCGGCGTAAGTTGCTTGGCTCAAAATAAAAGCAATGATGGTCATTGAAATACGGTTCAAACTCTTCTCCTTACACGTGTTTTGTCGATTAAAAATAAAATTCGTCTCTATCTCGTGGTTTTCTCTGAGTCCTGTCATAATGCCTTAAGTACCATCATGAGTGAAAATAAAAAAATTGGCAAACAGTCGACAGTTTATATGCAGTCAACTGCTAACTTAGGAGCCCATAAATTATGCAACATCCCACACAAGAACAGCATCTTGCCTTAGAAGATGACTTCTTAGAATATGCCCTTCAACATC
The DNA here is from genome assembly GCA_002786165.1 of Legionella sp. Lineage (GTDB taxonomy): Bacteria > Pseudomonadota > Gammaproteobacteria > Legionellales > Legionellaceae. Next base: position 104,740 of record PEQK01000005.1, on the reverse strand, counting down.
ACTTTGGCAATATCCATTGTAAAGTTGATCCAGAAACCGGTATGAAAGCAATCATAGCCATACATAATACCAATCTTGGACCAGCGTTAGGCGGATGTCGGTTTATTGAATATGACAATAGCCGTGCAGCACTCTTTGATGCCATGCGTTTGGCAAGAGGCATGAGTTTTAAATCTGCCATAGCGGGCTTACCTTTGGGTGGTGGAAAAGCAGTAATTATTAAGCCGAAACACCAGTTTGACCGTGCTGCTTATTTTCATGCGTTTGGCAAATTTGTTCAAGAATTAAATGGTCAATATATCACCGCCTTAGACAGTGGGACTGAATTAACTGATATGGATATCATTGCAGAACATACACACCATGTTGCAAGTTTATCCTGTGATGATGGCGATCCTGCCGGATCAACTACGCTGGGTACTTTACGAGGTATTCAAGCTGCCGTTGCTTTTCAGATGAAACGCGATACGCTGTCTGGCATCACTGTAGCCATTCAAGGGTTGGGACACGTTGGTTACCTTTTGGCGCATTATTTGCATGATCTGGGTGTCAAATTAATCGTAGCGGATATTGATCCTGAGCGTGTCAAAAAAATCGAAATAGAATGTGGCGCTCAATCTGTTTCTACAAATGATATTCATAAAGTGCCATGTGATGTGTTTTCTCCTTGTGCTTTGGGTGCAACCCTAAACGATATCACCATTCCCCAATTGCAAACCAAGATCATCGCTGGTGCCGCCAATAACCAGTTGGCACATGCGTTTCATGGCCAAATACTGCATGACAAGGGAATCTTATATGCACCCGATTATGTCATCAACGCAGGCGGTATTATTTTTGCTTGTGGAAAATATTTCCGTACCCCTGAAGCAGAGGTTCAAAAAACTGTTGACCGTATTGGCCCGTCTTTAATGCAAGTTTTTACGCGATCTCAACAAGAAAACAAACCAACCAGTCAAATTGCAGATGAACTGGCTGAAGAGCTTTTACAGAGATAACGATGACACATTTGAATCTATCAGAACCGCTGTATGAGTATATGCAACAGATCGCGTTGCGAGAACATCCGGTATTAAAAGAACTAAGGGATGCAACAAAGGAGCATCCCTTGCAATTGATGCAAAGCGCACCAGAGCAAGTACAGTTTTTGCAAATGCTCTTGCGCTTAGTTCGTGCCAAACATGTGTTAGAGCTTGGCACGTTTACCGGATACTCTACCCTTGGAATGGCACTTGCATTACCAGAGGACGGCCAAATCATCACCTGTGATCGAAGCAAAGAGTGGACTGATTTGGGCATACCTTACTGGAAAAAAGCCCATCAAGAACACAAAATAGATCTTCGTATTGGACCGGCATTAACGACCATTGTTTCTTTGTTAGAGCAAGGCCAAGCCCAGTCTTTTGATTTTGTGTTTATTGATGCAGACAAAACCAATTATGTGGCATATTATGAATATGCTTTACAGTTGATTCAACCCAAGGGTTTGATTGTCATAGACAATATATTTTGGGGTGGAGACGTCATTGATACGGCTGTCAATGACGCACAAACTCGGGAAATTCGTCGATTAAATACGATCATTCAACAAGACAATCGTGTTGAAATCAGCTTATTGGCCATCCGAGACGGTTTATTTTTAATTCAACCTAAGGATCATGTAAATGGATAAATATGATAATCCTTGTCACTTAAATGGTTTTGCATTTTTAGAGTTTTCAGCACCTCATCCAGAGGTCTTACACCAACAATTTAAAACCATGGGGTTTGTGCACCGCGCCACGCATCAAAACGCACCCATTGATTTATATCAACAAGGCAGTATCCAGTTTATCGTCAATGCAACACCTGATTCGCAGGCCGCCCAACACGCCAAAATTCATGGCGCAGGTGCTTGTGCGATGGGATTTAGAGTCAAAAATGCCAAAGCAGCCCATCAATATGCCATTGAGCACGGTGGCAAATCCTTTACGGACCCAGACCATCACTTGCTGGCGATCGAAGGTATCGGTCAATCCGTTATTTATTTTGTTGAAGAAGATTGCCTACCTTTTGAAGGACAATGGATGGAACAGGTTCAGGAGCATACACCTGATATTCAATTACAAACCATTGATCATTTGACGCATAATGTGCATCGCGGCAAAATGGATGAATGGGCTGCTTTTTACCAAACTATTTTTAATTTTAGAGAAATCCGTTATTTCGACATCAAAGGTCAATTGACTGGTTTGAAAAGCCGGGCTTTATGTAGCCCCTGTGATCTCATCAAAATCCCGTTGAACGAATCCAAGGATGATCATTCTCAAATTGAAGAATTTTTGCATGATTATAAAGGCGAAGGTATTCAGCATATCGCGCTATCCACCAGAAACATTTATCACTCTGTCCATGAGTTACGTCAACAAGGCGTGAAATTTTTAACTGTCCCAGACACCTATTATGACATGATCGATCAGCGCATTCCTTGGCACCAAGAGTCTTTGCCTAATCTTCAAAAAGAACGCATTTTGATCGATGGAGAACAGGATCCTGAACATGGATTACTCTTACAAATTTTTACAGAAAATGTATTTGGACCTGTTTTTTTTGAAATCATTCAACGACAAGGCAATCAAGGGTTTGGAGAAGGTAATTTTCAAGCCTTGTTTGAAGCTATTGAACGCGATCAAATCAAACGCGGCACGTTATCGGAGAAGCCATCATGAAACTTGCGAGCTTAAAAGGTCCGCGTGATGGCAAACTTTGTGTGGTCAATCGCAATCTCACTCGCGCTTGTTTGGTCCCTGAGATTGCCCCTACGCTCCAATATGCTCTGGATGATTGGCAGACCACAGCACCTCTTTTGCACGCCATTTATGAGAAGCTCAATTCCAATCAAATCCAAAATACGTTTGAACTTAATCCACAACAATGCGCCTCACCTCTTCCTAGAGCCTATCAATGGGCAGATGGCAGTGCCTATGTCAATCATGTCGAATTGGTACGCAAAGCACGCAAAGCAGAGATGCCAAAAGAGTTTTGGACTGATCCTTTGATGTATCAAGGAGGGTCTGATACCTTTTTAGGCCCTACCGATCCCATTGTGATGTCTGATGAAGCGTTTGGTATTGATTTTGAATCTGAAATTGCCATCATCACCGATGATGTCCCAATGGCGACACAAAGCGAAGATGCATCTTCCCACATCAAATTAGTGATGTTGGTGAATGATGTTTCTCTTAGAAATTTGATTCCTAATGAGTTGGCAAAAGGATTTGGATTTTTTCAATCCAAACCATCCAGTAGTTTTTCTCCAGTAGCAGTGACACCTGATGAACTTGAAGAGGCCTGGGATGGTCAAAGAGTGCATCTGCCTTTGTTGAGCTATTATAATAATGTTTTATTTGGTCATCCTAATGCCGGGATTGATATGACTTTTTCTTTTACACAGCTGATAGCACATGCTGCCAAAACCCGACCGTTAGGTGCAGGCACCATCATTGGTTCCGGCACGGTGTCTAACTGTGATCGCAGTGTGGGATCATCTTGTATCGCTGAAAGGCGTATGTTAGAAATTTTGGAAGCGGGCCAAGCATCTACGCCTTTTATGCGTTTTGGCGACACCATTCGCATTGAAATGCGCTCCAAAGAACAAGAAAATATTTTCGGGTCTATCCAGCAAAAAGTGATACATTATGCAGCTTTATGATTATTATCGCTCTTCCTGTTCATATCGAGTTCGAATTGCACTTGAAATAAAGCAATTAGACTATGATATAGTTAGCATTGATCTAACACAAGATGCACAACATACGCCGTCTTATCAAGCGCGTAATCCACAAAGATTGGTACCTACTTTGGTCGATCAGAATCAGTCTTTAACGCAATCTTTGGCCATTATCGAGTATTTAAATGAATGCTACCCTACGCCTCCCCTACTGCCAGATTCTTTATTTGAACGGGCAAAAGTCCGAGCTTTGGGACTTATTGTAGCCTGTGATATGCACCCTTTAAATAACTTACGAGTCTTAAACACGTTACGTCACGATTGGGATGCCGATGAAGGCCAAGTGTTACAGTGGTATCATCAGTGGTTAGAAGAAGGGTTTGGTGCGATTGAACAACAATTGGCTGCCTATCAAAGAAAACAGTTATTTTGCTATGCTGATCACGTGACTTTGGCTGATATTTGCTTGGTTCCCCAGGTATACAACGCTAAGCGTTTTGAGTTTCCTCTCGAAAAATACCCGTTGATCCAAGCCATCAGCACTCATTGTAATACGCTACCTGCTTTTATTAATGCATACCCAAAGCAGAACGATACACAATAAATAATTGGATACTTCGAGCAAGAAATACAAGGCCAGAGACTAATAAACACACAATCAACCAATGGTAACCATTGTCAGAAAAAATCTTTTTGGTCATGGCCAACATTTTTTCAGGTAAAGCGAGCCAAAGCACTGCATTGATGAGCACCATCCAACACATGACCGTAACCACCACCAAACGCTTTAATTCCCACACATTGTGCGTCACAACTAGAAATATACCAATGAGCAAACTGATTAAGCCACAAACCGGAATGATGGGATCATCGGCTTGCATTTGTAACACAAGCTTTCGATAGTGATACATACGAGCCAAGAAAATCACTGCAACGATAAAAGCGAAAGAACCAAAAATTTGTGATAATAAGAAAGAATAATACTCTTGCCGCAACATATATTTCTCCCTAAAAATAGACATCCATTACTTATAGTAATATCTGTATTTATTGTGAATTGCAATGAATTTTTATTTGATCATTTTGTAGCGTAGTAAAGCGTCATATAAGGATCATCAACCCCCTTGATTACACTTCGTTGCATCAAGGCTACTATACAGGCCATTGTAGCCGTGATGAAGCAAGGTGTAATTAAGGGATGGTCGCATAAAACCGTGACAATGATTATGTCTCAATATAAATCTTTTTGTTAAATTTATATCACATGATACACTCTACAGCTTTTACTCCAAAGGTTTAAATATGGAAAATCAATTTGATACAGCTATCGCCATAGATTTATTGCAACATTACTATGCTTACGATAGCACAAAAACACAATTGTGCGACCTTTGGAAAACTTGGCCACCTCATGTGTTACAGTCATTTATCACTGAACAAGAAGCGCAAATTTATCAAGATCTTATAGGTAGTGTTGACGAACCAGATGTCAAACCCTGGACCTCAGTGGATATGAATAGATACTATTCCCTACGTGACTCTTTAGACAAATCTGGCTTGTATGCTCAAATGACTCAACGTCGGCAACAACTCATTGTGGGTGCTACAGTGACGATTTTTGATGAGCTTCAACTGACTCGCGAAACGGAAGCGACAACTAAACTTAAAAACGCATCCAATACGAATGAAGAATGGCACAAGCTTCAATTATTATCTGATGCAAAAGTGATAGTAAATTCGAATGAGTCACAAACATCTTATTTTTTTGACGCTTTATTACATGTATTAGCAATATATAAAGTGCAGTTGCACACACCCACTGCTGATGTAGATCTCATTTTTAAAATTGATAACAGCCTGAGTTATATAGCCGACTATTTCAATGACATCATTCTTAGCGATCATTTGGAAGAAAATCGTGTCAATATTGAAGAAAAACTAACGCAATTAGGTGATTTAAATCAGGAAATATTTCCTTGGCTTTCTGTTTTTTTCCGTCGTGAATTATTAAATTTAAGTATCGATGATGCCAAAGTGGATCACCATATCGACTCTTTTTTAAAATTTCATACTTTTATAAATAAAAAATCACTTGAAGAAATGCTGAGCAACTTAATGGGTCTATCTACCAAAGTGACCTATAAGCAATTTTTAAAGGCGGAGCGCCAACAATTGCAGTGTATCTTAGATACCGATACTAAGAATGCGCTAAAAAATATGACTTATTATTTAAGAGGGTCGGTCACATCTCCTTGGATTGTTGAACAATTGCTGATGTATATCAAAGAACAACCTCATAATGCCGAAGTAGGCTTTCTCTCGTTTCAACTTATAGAATTGGTCTATCGCAATCCACAATTATTCATGCATTCTTATGATTATCTTACTGGTTTAAAAGCATGGGATTGCCAACCAAATTCAACAAAAATCAAAAAAATGCAATGGGACCATCCAAGCTATCTCATCGCACTTTTAAAACACGACCCGCAACGACAAATAGAAGCGATAGACTTAGCCTTTTCAATGAGGGTATTACCTCCATCAGCCACCTTCATTTATGCCATGTGGCAAAAACATCCGAAAAAAACAACAGCTATTATTCAACACTATCAGGACCACTTCCCTGCCTTACTCCATGATATATGGTTGCATATTTTCTCCAATGAAGAAGAGTTAGTAGATCAAAATCAGTTATTGCGCGCCAACGTCCATCCGAGTATCACTAAAATTTATGCCCCTTTATTTGCTTTGCGACAAGCGATCGAACATAGCGAACCATTACCTGAGACATGGGTTATAACCTTATGGAAAGGATTACTAGAGAGTGGATTACTCGATATGCCACGTTTTTTACAATCTGAAAAAAACCAACAGGTGGTCACAACACTTCAAAATATCACCGATTTTGCTAAAAATGTCCCTTTAACTTTAGCACAAACTAAAACGTTGTGTACTTTATTGGCAGTATACCGCGCAACACAATTAGAGCCTCATGACACAGAGCCATATACAAGCTATTCTATATTTTTTCGTCCTCCTACCATAGAATACAAAGATGAATCATCGTGGGCCGATCATCTCTATTTTCAATTGTTGTGTACAATTGCGTGGTCTCAAAATCGCTTTGATTTTGATAATATAATTCGTTTTTTAGATATTGAATTGAACCCACCTTCGCACCCTATTAGTATAGAAAATTTGCACGAAACAATGGTGCATGATATCCAAATAAGAAACTCGAAACATCAGAACACCAATTACAATCATCAAGAAAAATTATTGCATTCTTTTTTAGAACTTTATTTGGAAATCCTTAAGAGACATAACGTGACTAAAAAAAGTTACATATCCTCACTATTCCATGAATTGCCCTCATTAGCGTTGCATATTTTTGATATTGGCGCTATTGAACAATTTGTTGCAATCCCTTGTTGGTTACCCTCTCACGCACAACAACAGATTGTTACTATAATGCATACGCCTTTTCAGCAACAATCTATTGCAGCAACCTTCATGAGCCCTATCGACATTGATGAGCTGGATGAGTCTTTTCTTTCGCGGTTTAACCCTAAAATACAGCATAGCCGCACTCAAAATATAGGTTATTTTATATCTCAATTATATATAGCGTATTGTAAACAACACCAGAATATTTTAGATCCTAATTGTAGATATAAAAAATTTGTTCAATTAGAAACACTCAAAGAAACAGTGAGCAATGAAGCTCAAGCCATTGAAATGCTGACAAAAAATATACGGCCTATTTTAATGGCACACCACAATAACTGTCATAACTACACAGGTTGGTGGGCATGGGTTAGCTGGTTTTTGGGCTATCATCTCGAGCGCAGCATAGCTCAATTAGATCATTATAAAACGATAAAGAATTTTTTAAATCAACATGATATTCGCAGCCTTCAAGAATGTCGTAGTTTGATAACAACTGTCAATGAAGCAATTGCCAATAAAACGTTCAAAGAATATTTTTGGTTAAACAGTTTTTACCATAACTATTTGGTTGACTTACATCAAAAATTACTGCATTTGGAAAGAAAACTTACCATAGAGCCAACACAACCTGTACAGACACAGACGACCGAATCATACCAAGAAGCGCACTCTTGGGTAAGAGATACCAAACCAAGTCCTAGCCTTGGAAGTACCCCTAACCTGGGCTTATATCAGAATAAATTGCTTAGAAGAGCATACTCGGAGCCCGATCTTAGATCGGAGTCTCAAATTGATAGCGCTACTGAAAAATACATGTCTTGGTCATGAGCAATCAATACCATTATCACTTAACGTAAATGTCTTGCGAGATAATAGGGCGTGTTGACAATTGCTCCCCCTCTCTGCCTACGTGCCTCGGCTTGTCCGAGGTATTCAGGAGATGCTCAAGTTAAAAACAAAGCTCAATTAAAAGCATTAATCCATTGATTAATAAGAGCAAACTCATAGTATAACGGTTCTGACACCAAGTATAAAACGAGTTTGCAATGGCGAGACTTATGCTCAGTGATGAGCTTTGGTAGAAGCTAAGATGGATCATGGTACAACATAGGATTTATGACAAGCCTACTCTACGTTTAATCGTTGAGGCGATGTTATACCGTATGCCAGTTGAGACCTGCCAACAGAATTTTGATGCTGGAATTCAATTTAATCGCTGGTCATCAAAAGCCAAGTTAATGAGTATTTTCAAAGCTCTTGTACACGATCTAGCTCTTGAATAGCAGTTCATTGATGGCAGTATCGTTCGATCACATCAACAAATGGCTCTCAATAGAATTTAGCAAAATTTTAAAAATATTTTTATGCTAATGATGTGAGTCAGTGTGAAACCCGGAAGATTTCTCACTACATTCAAAATGACGTGGCGTATGAGGCAATTCGATTACATTAACGTTTCTGTCAATTATTTGTTAAATATGCTAAAATATCAAGCCAAAATCACCTTGAATGCGAGATACTTAATGAACTTGAATGCTAAAATTATAGAGCTTTGCCATCCAGCAGGTTATATTTTAAAAGGTGCTTGTCATGGCCTCACCATAAAATGGATAGAAGCCTGTCTTCTTGGACAAACAAGCCAATTTGATGAGCAAAAAAAGCTGATTTTAGAGCTAGACACAGAATCATTCGGAATCGCCATCCAGGACATTAAAGAAAAAGCAAAAGTAAATAATATGTATATCGTGCTATCGCCAAAAGAACATCATTTTATGACGCTAGTGGCTTTCTTAAAAAGCACCTATCTTTTTCAAAGTTTGATGGGTCAAAATCTTTTAGGTTTTATTGGTCTTAGAGATATTCACCAAATATCGGCTATCGCATCTACAGATGAAATTAAGCAAAAAGGGGGATTGGTAAATTGCGAACTCGAAGCTGGCAATTATTCAAAAACTGAACTAGCAGCATGGCTTGAACGCTATGAAACTGCGATACAGGATATAGATACACCGCAAAATGTTTTTGTATTTGAATTGAGTAATGAAGTACACTCAATAGGTGTTATGTATCAAAAAAATGCTGGCACTTGGCAAGTAGAAGACTCAAATAATATTCAAATGACTAACTTCCTTAGTGTATCGCGACAAGAAATTGCTGAACAAATTTATATGGGATTAATAACAAGCAGTATGCCTGATTCACCAGTACATTTGAGATGGATTGAATTTTTCCGAAAAAAACTTCAAGACAAAATAAAAGAAACACCTGTAAATAAAAAAAACAAAAGTTTTCGGCTGGATTATAAGAAAGATTCTCTTGAAATCACTGTAATTTATAATGCAGAAACAGAAAAATGGAGTCCAAAGGATACAAATCATATACTTGAATTAGAAGTTATGGCAGACTATCTTGCTCTTTGGTTCATAGGGGTTAAAGAGCCGTGCCCTTATATCAACATGTCCACAATCATGTATTTAACGCAAGATGACGAACATTCACATAACATTATAAAAAAATTCCAACAAAAATTATTGCCGTATGAACCTTCCACAAATTGGTTGCAAAGAGCAAATGCATTTCATTTAGTTAGTGTTGCTTCACGAATAGGGAACATTGATTTAGTTAAAAAAATAACGGAAATGCATCTATATGATGATGCAGCACTCAAGGAGGCTCTCTTCATCTCTGCCCAGGAAAATGACATAAAAATTGTAAATGTATTAATGACGTTACCGAGATCGATACGTCTTATTAATCAAATAGGCGATCCAACACTTAATCAAATAAGACGAGGAGATGATTCAACACCTCTGATGATCGCTATTCAAAATGACCATGCGGACATGGTCAAGTTATTACTGAATATGGGGGCTAATCCAAATATATCCAACTCATTTGGAGTTACTCCTTTGGCAATAGCGGCTCATCAAGGCCATCTTGAAATCGTCAATTGTCTTATTGAGGCACACGCAAGACTTGACCAAAGGAAAACGGATGATGGTGCAACTGCGTTACACTTCGCTGTAGCAGGTAATCATATTGCAGTGGTGGAAAGGCTTGTTCAAGCCGGAGCGAATATATACATTCCTACTCGTTCAGGTCTGACACCATACCAAGACGCATTTGCACGAAAGTATTCCGTTATTGTTGCTTTTCTTGCAATCGAAATAGGTCGAAATCGCCCGCAATTACAAAATGCTTTTATATCATATAATGTTGCACCTGGATTTTTTGGATCAAAGAATAATAGTGGTGATCCTATGGAGTTAGGTATAAAGAGACATCTTCGCGGGTATTTTGAAAATACACCAGGATCGATCTGTAAACCCTGCTGACACGGGCGTAACCAACTTTTTGTGCCCTATTATCTAATATTTCAAACTGTACCGCGGTGGTACAATAAATTCAAATATACTTTCTATAGAGGGTTGGTAGCCTGAGGTATCCCCACCTTTTATAAATAGTTTATTTATAAAAACGATAAGTGATTTTTTTAAAAAAGATCGACATGCACAGCCAGCCATGATCTAATTAGTTTTTCTCAAGAAGCCAAACAGATGAGGTCAAACTATGCATGTCTCAAGAATTTTAACTCAATTATTATCTAATGTAATTCATAAACTCGAATTCAATCATTAATACCTGTTATCACAGCAATTATTACCTAAAAATAACTGTGTCTTATTCAATTGGGATGCAGTCTCAATACATCAGGCAAAGAGCGATCTGCCACTAAGCGCGTTGATCGATTATTGGCGAATATGTATTATCAAGAAGAATCCATTGATATTTATAAAGCGATAACACAAACCATTATTGGTAATCATGGTAGACTTATTATACTCAGGGCAAACGCATCAGTGCTCAAAAAATACCATTCAGCACCTTTTGCGCATAATCGAATTGTAATGCTGCTTTGAATCGCTTGGCCTTTATTCCTTTTTTACAAGTTTTCTCGTTACGTAACGCATTAATGGCCGCGTGTCTGAATACAGCGAAGTTATCGGGAGTATTATCTCGTCGTATCCTGGATCCATCTTCTCGGAAAGAAACATCGAGTACCCAGTGCAACTGGTTTTCAATCGCCCAATGCTTTCTAACTGCATTAGCAAAAACCTTTACGTCTGATGTTAATGAACTGATGAAATAACGAGTCTCAGATGTGGTTTTACCATCAATATATCGCTCTGCTTCAACCATTCCAATACTACATAAAGACGACCAGCGGTCTGGACTGCTGATGGCTCTTGAATTAAATAGAAAAACATCACTTGATAAAAACTGTTTTGTTCTGCGCACAGATGGCTATTTCCTAGTAATCGGTCAATCTTTTGAATGTTGCTACTCGTTTTGTTTTTATTTGATAACTGTCTTCCTTGGCCAGTTAAATACAGCTGATTGCTCTTAATAGCTGTTTCACATGCATCAAATAGATTTTGAAGCCTGATTTTATGTACCGATGGTAATTGTTTTTTAAATAAACTATGTAATAATCTCATCTGTTGCATGACGTTCGATCTCATATTGTCTCGTAAACGCTATTTGATCATATACGTCATGCACTTTCAATTTTTTAATTACTAAGTATTTCAATAACTTATTACCTTATTTTCTGAGGAACTCTCAAGGACAAGCCCCGGCACGTAGGCAGCGGGGAGGAGCAATTGTCAACACGCCCTAATGAAGTTACGGAACGTAGAAAATAAGTCAGACAGGCGCTTGATCCTCATCGCTAGGTACTGCAGCTGTTCCCAGTAGCTAATTTTCAGATGTCACTTTAATACAATAGAAAAATTGTAAATGCACATGAATACATCTGGCTTTTTCCCAACCCACTGGTGTATCATCTTTTTCATTTAGTTGCCGAATTATCATGTCTCAAATACATTCTATTGCTCACTGTTTATCAGGTAAAGTATCTGTCGATCACACAGTCATAGTTCAAGGTTGGGTCAGAACCCGGCGAGATTCTAAGGCAGGTATATCGTTTATTACGTTACATGACGGTTCTTGCCATGCTGGCATTCAATTGGTTATCCCAGCCACTCTTTCAAATTACCAATCTGATATCTTACGCATTACAGCAGGTTGTTCGCTTAAAGCAACGGGCCGTTTGGTTGCGTCACAAGGCCAGGGCCAACACTTTGAAATTCAAATCGAAGAAATTGAAGTCGTTGGCTGGGTCGACAATCCTGATACCTATCCCATTTCTGCCAAACGGCATACGTTAGAATATTTACGTGATGTCGCGCATTTGCGTCCAAGAACCAACACCATTGGCGCAGTTGCGCGGGTACGAGATTGTTTGTCACAAGCCACCCATCGCTTTTTTCACGAACGAGGTTATCTTTGGGTGCACACACCCATTATCACCGCGAGTGATTGCGAAGGTGCAGGCGAATTATTTCGTGTCAGCACCCTCGATCTGCTCAATTTACCCAAAACTGCTGAGGGTGAGTTAGATTTTTCTCAAGATTTCTTTGGTCGTGAATCATTCTTAACCGTATCAGGACAATTGAATGTGGAAGCCTATTGTTTGGCCTTATCCAAAGTATATACCTTTGGTCCAACATTTCGCGCTGAAAACTCTAATACGTCGCGTCATTTGGCCGAATTTTGGATGATTGAACCTGAGTTGGCTTTTGCAAACTTAGATGATATCTGCCAATTGAGTCAGGTTTTTTTACAATATCTCTGCCAAACTGTGTTGGCCGAACGTATGGATGATTTGGTGTTTTTTAATCAACACATCTCTCCAGGTTTATTGGACCGCTTAACTGATTTGGCCAATGCCAGCTTTGAAATTATGACGTATTCTGAAGCAGTCGAGCAATTACAAAAATCCAAACAGGCGTTTGATTACCCTGTTGAATGGGGTTTGGATTTACAATCTGAGCATGAACGTTATTTGGCAGAAGTTCTCTGCAAAAAACCAGTTATTTTGACGAATTACCCAGCAGCGATCAAAAGCTTTTATATGCGCATCAACGATGATGAAAAAACCGTTGCAGCCATGGATGTCTTAGTTCCTGGTATTGGCGAAATCATTGGTGGTAGCCAACGCGAAGAACGATTGTCAGTGCTTGATCGCCGTATGGATGAATGTCACCTTAATAAAGATACGTACCAATGGTATCGTGATTTAAGACGCTATGGCACTGTGCCTCATGCAGGATTTGGCTTAGGACTTGAAAGACTAGTATCCTACATCACAGGCGTCAACAATGTGCGAGATGTGATTCCCTTTCCACGAACGCCAGGACATGCAGAGTTTTAACGCTATAAGATCCAAATTAAGTGCAAGGTTCATCTTACCTTGCCTTATTTTGGCTGTATGAGCATCATCTTACTTTCCTACCACAGTATGTACACTCAATGTGTTGATCTAGTAAAATAAAACAACACTCCAAAAAATCCAATCATATGTACAGAACTTATGGGCCATATCTTATTTTTAGTAACCCAACAACGCCTGCTGCTTGGGGCTATTTTTCTGAAACTGAGGGTGTCTATACGTATTATGAAATGGTGTATCCCGAAACATTCGACACCCTTTGGTTTAAAAAATCTCTAGATAATGATATCCGTCTGTATGCAGTTGATAACACAATATCTTATTGTTTTCTTTTCATAAATAAGCAATTACATCGTGCATCCACGCAAAAAATGAACGTTGATCTTGTATTACATCATTTAGAACAACCATCATCAAACGGTGACTGGAGGGTTGTAGAACCATTGGGGAATAACGTCTCTGATATTATCCTAGAGTTTTTCCCCAAAAAAGATCAATTTTTGGATAAAATTGCACCTCCAGAATTACCAAAAAAAATCACACTTGAAGAAGCATTCGATCTCTTATTAACTCAAAAATGTTCCATCATTGAAGAGGAACCTTCTTCTGATGCCATATTACCTAATAACGAAATGCGTGTATGGCGACAGAACGAATTATGGCATTACCGTGTCACTCTCTTAAATCAATGTATTAGTGGCGTATTTTCTACCACGCTAGATAAAGAGCTTATAAATGACTTGGACAAGCGAGGTTTAGGTGAGCTCAATTTGGAAGAAAACACTCACCGCAACCGTTTCAGCCGAGATTATTTAAAGTTGACGCATGTCCAGCAATCTAATGTATATACTGTATTACGCTTCGGTTGGCCTGAACTTGAGATACTCTCTACCCAAGAACTCTCTGAGTTATACCAACATATTTTACTAGGCACTCAGCCAAATAGAGCAGATTATGCCCATATTCCTGAAAAAGAAAGGCAAGCTATCGAGGCTAAATATTCAGAGTTTTCTGACACCTTCACGATGTTACGGCCCTATTTAACACCTCATCATGTCAATCTATCATTTAAGGATTTTTATAAAACACAATCTCCCACTGATAATGACAATATCACAATTAATGACATTATTTGCTTTGTAAGAACCTTGTTAATAGCAGCTATGACCGTTTTAAAACATCACCCATTACCAAATTTACCTCCAGTAAAGGACTGTTATGATATCCCTTGCGGAGCGCTTAAAGAAAATGTGTTAGAAGTCATTGAGACAGTATCACCTGCTGACTCTAAATTATTCTTATTGGTTATGAATCACGAAACATTTCGTCCTAATAACCAGACCTATGACAAAGTCTTTGAGGACATACATGGCATTATCTATCCCCCTTTATATCAACACAAATATACGAATGTTACGAATAATTTGTTGAATGCCTTTAAAAAAAATTTTCATGGACACGCTGAAACATATTTAACAATGGCTTGTATAACAATGTTGATGTCTATGGTGTCACTACGATATGCAGAGCAAAATTCTGAACTGCTTGAGCATATGAAACGTCTTAAAAATCAGCTTAAGGATTTGATTAAAAATGGCAATCAACTCATATGGCTTATTCCACTATTGAGCAAAAAAATTGCAAATGAAATGATACATGAATTATTAAGTAAATTTACAACTATCCTTCAGAATAACAAGCAATTAATAGGAATTACCAGTTTTCTAAAAGAAAACAGCAGATATAAGCTGATCAAATCTTTAGGTGTTCACAGAGATAGACTGATTACAAATGAATCTGATTTGGTGGGAATTATCAAAAAATTTTCAACTTTACGTCAGAAAATAACAGATTTATTGCATCCTCAAATTATAAAAATCATTAATAGTTGGGAGAAATTGGAGTATATACTGTCAAATTTAGACAATCCGTCTCTTTTTATATTGGTCTTAAAGCTTAGTTTTACTATAGAAATATCGCAATTACTACATTTATTGGACCTACTGCCCATAGACCATCGCTTTACGTTGCTCACCAATTTAGGTGAAAATATTAGAGAGGTGATTCATACTACAGAAGACTTAGACTCGGTTCTCACTCAATTAGAACCAGCTCAACGTACCCCCTTGATTACTTTATTAGTGCCGAACCTACCAACACTTATAACCGATAGTTATCAACTGATACAAATACTCGAAAAATTGCCAAAAGAAGAACGGCATGTGCTTATTACTGCCTTGGGTGATCACTCCAAAACTCTTATTCAAAATAGTGAGCAATTAGAACATATTTTTTCTCTGTTATCAGATCAAGATATTTTCCGATTTATTATGGCCATTGGGACCAAAGCCACTGACTTTGAATTTATAAACGCTGCTCCAACGCTTCACCATAAAATAAAAGAAGTGTTTTTAAAAAACAATCTTCCTCTATCCGCTCATGGTTTAAAAAAATACGCACTATTAATGAACGATATTTCAAATAATACATTTAAAATGCAATATGGCTTGGACTATAATTTTTTTATGACTTGTGTATTAAGCTCTATCGGTATTGCCATTTTAATAATCGCCTTTACTTTATGTCATGTAGCTGGCATGAGTCTTCTTGGTATCAGTATCGCAGCAATCGGTGTGACCACAACGTTAAGCAGCATCGGTTTTTATAGAGCCGCAACTGTCAAACGTCCCGAACTGGAAAATATAGAAAATGATTTTGCGATCCCAATACTTTAATAGCCTTGATGTAGCGTAGTATCTGTGACTCTCCATCGATTACACTAGGCTGCATCAAGGCTACTTTTCTTTTTATGGTACCCTGCAAGATATGATTTTAGATTCTCGCGATTCACCGCGCTGCTTGCGGACCACTATGGATCAATGCGTTATTTTTTAAAACTCGTATGCAGCTTTCCTTCTTTTAAGGTCAAAATATGATCCATACGTGATGCCAAAGTCATATCATGGGTCACTATCACCAATGCCGTTTGGTGGCGTTGATTTAAATCCAACATTAAATCAAAAATATGAGTGGCGGTCTGTTGATCTAAATTGCCAGTTGGTTCATCCGCAAATACGCACGCGGGTCGTTGTACCAAAGCCCTTGCAATCGCGACTCGTTGACGCTCACCACCCGACAGTTGGCTAGGCTTGTGTTCTAAACGCGCCCCTAATCCAACCTCTTCTAATATGGTTTGAGCTCGTTTGGTAGCGTCTGCTTGTGACAATTGCGCCAATAACCCGGGAATAGTCACATTTTCTAATGCGCTAAACTCTGGCAATAGATGATGAAATTGATACACGAATCCTAAAGTTTCATTGCGTAATTGGCAGCGTCGACGTTCACTTAATGTTTGCCAATCGGTATCTCGAATTAAGACCTGACCGCACGTTGGTATGTCTAGCCCACCCAATAATTGCAACAATGAACTCTTACCCGATCCAGAGGGCCCTACAATAGCAATACGCGATCCCACATGAATATCAAGATCAATCCCTTGCAAAATTGTTAAAGAGGTTTGTCCATCGTGGTACGTTTTTTCTAAATCACGGCAACTGATGATGGGTTTATTCATAGTGTAAGGCCTCTGCAATCACAGTTCTGGAAGCACGCCATGCTGGATATATGGTTGCCAAAAAACTCAAACCCAAAGCGGTCAATGCCACAATAACTATGTCAGACACTAAAATCTTTGAGGGTAAGTAATCAATAAAATAAATACTAGAAGACAAGACATGCAAATCAAAAATGGATTGTAAATAATTGACGATTTCTGTGGCATGACTGGCAAGTAACAAACCACTCACAATCCCCATCAAAGTACCCATACTGCCAATCAACATACCTTGTACCATAAAGATACCAAGAATCAACCTTGGTGTAGCACCAATCGTACGTAAAATTGCAATTTCAGATTGTTTGTCATTCACCACCATCACCAAAGATGAGACCAAATTAAACGCAGCCACACCGATGATCAGCAACAATATCAGAAACATCATGGTTTTTTCCATTTTCACCGCATCAAAAAAAGCACCAAAAGATTCGGTCCAATTGCCAACCTGATACGACTCACCTAATTCATAGCCTAATTGTTGAGATAACAGTGGCGCTTGGTAAATATTATCTATCTTTAAACGCAATCCTGACACATCATCAGGCTGCATTTGTAGTAGTTTTTGCGCATCATTGATATGCACAAATGCTAATTTGGTATCAAAATTAAACCCAGAGCCCGCAGAAAACACGCCCTTCACCACGAATCTCTTGAATCTCGGGACAATGCCCGCCGGGGAAACGGAAGCTTGAGGAATCATAACTGTAATCGGATCACCGATGATAACCCCTAAGGTTTCTGCCAATCCTCGTCCCAATACAATACCAAAATGGTCTAAATCAGCATCGGTGCCTAAAATAAGTTTGTCGTGTAAATGGGTGATTGCTTGCTCTTGTTGCGGTAAAATACCTGTTAGCAATACAGGTACCACTTGTCCATTGCTGCTTAAAATGCCCTGCGTGCTCACATAGGGCGCGATCGCCTTAATGTCTTTACGATGAGCTATCTTTGCTTCCAATGCTCTCCAATCACGAACAACACCATCTTGACTGGTAATGGTCACTTCAGGTGCCATACCAAAAAAACGTTTGCGAATCTCAGCATCGAAGCCATTCATCACAGAAAGCACCGTTATCAAAACCATCACACCCATGCCAATGCCCAGCATCGAGCTTAAAGAAATAAAAGAGACAAAATGACTCTTTTTCCGTGCTCGGGTATAACGCAATCCTATAAACAAAGCCAAAGGTTTTAACATAAGTGGACTAATTTTGATTAAAAGATGATTGTAGTTAAATTTTCGTCGACAAGATAGACCCAGCCTCGATCTTTCGAAGATATTCGACTTTCATTAGCAGCCAATGCACATAGTTATCCACAGATTTTGTGGAAGACTTTCGCTATTTTGAACCCAATAGAAATCACCTGAGTTCCCAGGAACTCAGGTAGAAAAAAGTTGTACTAGCTTATAAATCGCTAGGCAACCAATTCAATCAGCTGATAGCCAACCATGGCAGAAATCACCAATACGCCAGATATCTCAAGAAATTTAACAAAAAAATGCTCTAAATGATCCTGATAGACATGATCATTAGTCAGGGGATTGGGTTGCTCGCTGTGATGAACAACAGCCAAAGGATGTGGAAATGCGGGCTTGTCCTCATAAAAACCGGCCCACCACCCTTCAATCCAATGATCGCTTTCAGTCGATCCCATTTTGAAAGGATTGTCTTCTTCTTGTAAATCAGCACAAGCACATTCATATCCATACCAATAAGATTCTTCGATAGAGGGATGATTGATATTAAAACGTAATTTGATATCTGGTAATAAAGTCATTGTATCGTCCATATTGATACCCCTTTTGCAGTTGAAAGCAAAAAATCGATCCTTGAATAAGACTATGGTGTGAGTCGCTGCATACACCAGTTGTCTTCGTGACGAATATATTGAATCCGGTCATGTAAACGGTTATCTCTACCTTGCCAAAATTCAATTTCATCCGGCACAACCGCATATCCACCCCATGAATCAGGGCGAACTGTCATTATATCGGCATAAGTTTCACAAACTTTACGATATGCGGCTTCCAATTCTTCCCGTCCTGAAATTTTAAGACTTTGTGGTGAGGCCATACAACTTAATTGACTTTCTCTTGGTCGAGAATAAAAATATTCATCAGATTGCTCGGCAGAGATTCGATGCACCATACCGCGTACTCGAACTTGTCGGGCTTGCTGCGGCCAATAAAAATTTAAAGCCACAAAAGGATTGTTTTCCATTTGCAATCCTTTTACACCACTATATTGGGTATAGAAGATAAATTCATTTTTGTCCAATTCTTTGAGCAAAACAATTCTAGAATCAGGATGATTACAATGATCAACCGTGGATAAAACCATGGCATTATAGGTGGTAGGTTCGGTTTGAGCATATTCATCAAACCAAATTTTGAATTGCTCAATGGGATTACTGTGCATCTCAGATTCGAGCAAATGACGTGCCCCATACTCTTCACGAGTTTGGGGCAGATGATCGATAGACTTGAATGAGCTCACTGTTACCAGCCCATTAATTCTGCCATAGCTTGGCCTAAATCTGCTGGAGAATTGACGGTGCTCACACCAGCAGCCTGCAACGCAGCAAATTTATCTGCCGCAGTACCTTTGCCACCAGAAATAATTGCACCAGCGTGCCCCATGCGTTTGCCAGCAGGCGCTGTAACCCCAGCGATATACGATACAACTGGTTTAGACACATTAGATTTGATGAATTCTGCAGCTTCTTCTTCTGCTGTTCCGCCGATTTCACCGACTAGAATAATCGCTTCAGTTTTAGGATCCTTTTCAAACAAAGCTAGAATATCAATAAATGTGCTACCAGGAATCGGATCACCACCAATACCTACACACGTACTTTGACCAAAGCCTTTATCTGTCGTTTGTTTCACAGCTTCATACGTTAAAGTGCCAGAACGAGACACGATACCGACACGACCAGGCAAATGAATCGAACCCGGCATAATCCCAATTTTACACTCTCCAGGCGTGATCACACCTGGGCAATTAGGACCGACCAAGCGACTGTGTGTGTTATTTTCCAAATACAATTTGACTTGCAACATATCCAGCACAGGAATACCTTCTGTGATGCATACGATCAACTCAATGCCTGCTTCAGCAGCTTCAATGATCGAGTCTTTGCAAAAAGGCGCTGGAACATAAATCACCGTCGCATTAGCTTGGGTTGCGTCTACAGCATCACGTACGGTATCAAATACTGGAAGAGATAGATGTTCTTGACCACCTTTTCCTGGTGTCACACCACCAACCATTTTGGTGCCATATTCAATCGCTTGTTGGGTGTGGAATGTACCTTGATTACCAGTAAATCCCTGACAAATTACTCGGGTATCTTTATTAATTAATATACTCATGCTTACCTCTTAGCCACAGCTGCGACAATCTTTTGCGCTGCATCGGTTAAACCATCTGCTGCAATCACATTTAAGCCACTTTGATTTAAAATATCAGCACCTAATTTGGCATTATTGCCTTCAAGTCTTACAACCACTGGAATTTTTAGTTGCACTTCTTTGACCGCAGCCAAAATACCTTCGGCAATCAAATCACAACGCACAATTCCACCAAAAATATTGACCAAGATACCTTTGACTTTGTCATCTGACAAAATGATTTTAAATGCCTCTGTCACACGTTCTTTGGTTGCACCACCGCCGACGTCAAGAAAATTCGCTGGCTCGCCGCCACATAATTTAATCACGTCCATGGTTGCCATAGCCAATCCGGCACCATTCACCATGCATCCAATTTCGCCGTCTAAAGGAATATAATTCAATTCAAACTCATGAGCACGATTTTCACGCTCATCTTCTTGAGACGCATCACGCATGGCTTTCAAATCAGGATGACGGAACATCGCGTTGTCATCGATACTGATTTTAGCATCCAAACAAATCAATTGGCCGGCTTTTGTGACCACCAAAGGATTGATTTCTAACAAGGCCAAATCATAATCCACAAACATACGACCCAATCCAGTCATTAACTGCACCAACTGATTGATTTGTGGTGGGGTCAATCCTAATTGAAATCCTATATCACGACATTGATACGGCATGATACCAACCAAAGGATCCATTGTGACCGTTAGAATTTTTTCGGGTGTTTTTTCTGCAACCGTTTCGATTTCCATGCCACCTTCGGTAGACGCCATAAATACCACGCGACGCTGCGCACGATCAACAACGGCACCGAGATACAATTCACGGTCAATCTCACTGGTTTCTTCAATCAAAACGACTTTAACAGGCTGTCCATTGGCATCTGTTTGGTGGGTCACCAAACGTGTCCCCAAAATACCGTTCACAAATTCGCTTAATTCTTCAGCAGTTTTAACCAGTTTCACACCACCGGCTTTACCGCGACCCCCAGCATGTACTTGAGCTTTTGCAACCCAAGACGCTGTGGATAATTGCTGGCTGGCCTTGACGGCTTCTTCAGCATTCACTGCAATATGCCCTTGCGGAACAGGTAAATTGTAACGGGCCAACAATGCTTTGGCTTGATATTCATGTAAATTCATACAACATCCTATAATGTGGCTGCTTATTAAAAATCAGAATTTTTATAAGCAGCCGATTGTAAAACGGGATCAAACATCCAGTAATAAACGAGAAGGGTCTTCTAATAACTCTTTGACACTCACCAAAAATTGTACTGAGTCTTTGCCATCGATCAAACGATGATCATAAGACAATGCAACATACATCATAGGCCGAATCACGATTTGACCTTTTTCTACCACTGGACGTTCTTGAATTTTGTGCATGCCTAATATCCCCGTTTGTGGTGGGTTAATAATAGGAGTAGACAATAAAGAACCAAATACACCACCATTGGTGATGGTGAATGTGCCGCCTTGCAATTCTTCTAGAGACAATTTACCACTGCGTGCACGCCCTGCTGATTCGGATATGCTACGTTCAATATTGGCTAAACTCAGTTGGTCTGCATTTCTGACGACAGGTACAACCAAACCACGATCTGTGGTCACAGCAATCCCAATATCGTAATACCCATGATAAACGATATCTTGACCATCTACTGAAGCATTAACCACCGGAAAACGTTTCAAAGATTCTACAACAGCTTTGGTAAAAAACGACATAAAGCCTAATTTAATGCCATGTTTTTTCTCAAAACTATCTTTATACTGTGCACGTAAGTCCATCACCGCTTGAAGATTGACTTCATTAAAGGTGGTAAGCATTGCTGCAGAATGCTGTGCTTCCAATAATCGCTCAGCAACTTTGGCCCGCAAACGACTCATAGGCACACGACGTTCTTCACGAGCACCTACAGCAGCTGTTGTTGCAGCAGGCGTGGCAGTCTTAACAGGCGTAGAAGATTTTTGATCACGGTTATTGCTGATGAAGCCCGTTACATCTTCTTTGGTCAAACGGCCATCTTTGCCTGAACCTTGAATATGAACAGGATTGATATCATGCTCAGCCAACATACGTCGAACGCCTGGGCTGGTTGCACTTTCTTCAGAAACAGAGGTTGTTGCTTCAGATGACTTATTGGGTTTGGTATCTACAGCCACAGCCCCTTGACCAGACGTGTCAATGATTGCCAACAATTGTCCAGAAGTCACTGTGTCACCCGCTTGAAACTTGATGTCAACCAATACACCATCTTCAGTAGCTGGTACTTCTAAAACAACTTTGTCGGTTTCTAAATCGACAATATTTTCATCACGTTTTACCGCATCACCCACTTTTTTGTGCCAGGTGGCAATCGTAGCATCTGCCACTGATTCTGGTAAAGCCGGTACTTTCAATTCGATTGACATATTGATTCCTAGTCTTGTGTTAATGCCTGTTTAACCAACGCTTCTTGTTGTTCTGTATGTGTTTTTGCACTGCCGCCTGCAGGTGCAGCAGCAAATCCGCGCCCAGCGTAAACCAAGCTTTGATTCGGTTGCAAACACGCTTCAAAATGATGCTGTGATGAAAACCAAACGCCTTGATTTTGTGGTTCTTCTTGACACCACACCAACGAGGTTGCATTAGGGTACGTCTTGAGCACATTCATCAATGCTTGCTCTGGAAAAGGATACAGCTGCTCAATACGAATGATGGCAACATGTTCCATTTGATCGGCACGCCGTTTCTGCAAAAGGTCATAATAAACTTTTCCACAACATAATACCACGCGAGTTACTTTGGCTGCATCTAAAGTATCTTTTTCTGCAATCACCGGTTGGAACCCACCCTGTGCCAAATCTTCTAATGTTGAAACGGCCAATTTGTGACGCAAAATACTTTTTGGTGTCATGATAATCAGCGGTTTACGGAATTTACGAAGTACTTGACGACGTAACAAATGAAATATTTGGGCCGGAGTGGTGGGTGTGCATACTTGGATATTTTGTTGTGCACATAATTGCATGAAACGCTCTAACCGCGCAGAAGAATGCTCTGGACCTTGACCTTCATAGCCATGAGGCAATAGCATCACCAAGCCGCATAATCTACCCCATTTCTGTTCACCAGAGCTGATAAACTGATCAATCACCACTTGTGCACCATTGGCAAAATCACCAAATTGCGCTTCCCACAATACCAAAGAATTAGGATCATAGGTCGCATAACCATACTCAAATGCCAATACAGCCTCTTCAGACAATACCGAATCAATCACAGAAAAACAGTCTACGTCATTTTTTGCAAGATGCTCTAATGGCGTGAATGTTTGACCAGTTGATTGATCATGCAATACCGCATGCCGGTGCGCAAAAGTACCTCGACCACAATCTTGCCCGGATAAACGTACTTCATGGCCATCTTGCAGAATAGTGGCATAAGCCAACGTTTCTGCAAATCCCCAATTCATCTCTATTTCTCCGGTACCCATTTTTTCACGCTCGTCTAACAAGCGTTTGACAACTGGGTGAATTTGAAAACCTTCAGGTAATTGTAATAATTGTTTAGACAATTGTTGCAGGGTTTTCATATCTACCGATGTATCCGCTTCATCGGTCCATTTAGCATGACAATAAGGTGCCCAATCCGGTGCTTGTGGGCGTTTATAATCAGTTTGTATGCCAGAGACAACCGATGTTCCATGATCTAAAGCATCACGATAAGCATCGTTCCAAGCACGAACTTGTTCTTCAGTCACAATGTTTTCTTGCACCAACTGTGCGGCATAAAGTTCTCGCAGTGGTTTCATTTGCTTGATCTTTTGATACATCAATGGTTGAGTGATAGAAGGCTCATCTGCTTCATTATGACCATGACGACGATAACAGACCAAATCCACAACAACATCGCGTTTGAACTTCATTCGAAACTCAAATGCCAATTGTACCGCGAACACCACAGCTTCAGGATCGTCACCATTCACATGTAAAATAGGTGCTTCAACCATTTTTGCCACATCTGTACAATAATCGGTTGATCGCGCATCTGCTGGCTTACTTGTGGTAAATCCAATTTGATTATTGATCACGATATGTACCGTACCGCCAGTACAATACCCTGGAGATTGAGAAAAATTGAACGTCTCCATCACAACGCCTTGTCCAGCAAAAGCCGCGTCACCATGAATCACGATTGGCATCACTTTGTCTTTTTGTTGAAGATTATGCAATCGTCGCAAACGTGAGCGCGAGGATCCTTCTACAACAGGACCAATAATTTCTAAATGAGAAGGATTAAATGCTAATACCACATGCGTCACAGCATCTTCTTGTGTCGACAAATCAGAAGAATACCCAAGATGGTATTTGACATCGCCCGTTCGACTAGAATCGTATTTGCCTTCGAATTCTTGAAACAATGCATCAGGAGTTTTACCTAAAACATTGATCAACACATTCAAACGGCCACGATGCGCCATACCGATCACCACTTCATCAATATGATGTGCACAACTTTGATGAATCAATTCTTTCATCAATGGGATCAGGGCATCACCGCCCTCTAAAGAAAAACGTTTTTGACCTACAAAACGAGTTCCCAAATAACGCTCTAATCCGTCAGCAGCGATCAAATCAGTAAGAATTTTGGTTTTTTGCTCAGCCTGAAACTGTGGACGTCCATGAGCTGATTCAAATTTTTGTTGAATCCAATTAATTTCATCTTGATGTGTCAAGTGCATATATTGGATCCCAATCGATCCGCAGTATGTTGATTTCAACAAGCGTTCAATATCGGACACAGACAAAGGGTGTTGTGCCAAATAAGGACCAGCATTGTATGTTTGATTATGATCTGTGCTGGTAAAATGATAATTGGACATATCTAAAGTAGGATGAGATCGACGTGGAGCCATCTCTAATGGATCCAAATGAGCCAAGTGATGACCATATGTACGATAAGCTTGGATCAAATCTGTGACTGCTTGCTGGCTTGGTGGTGTAGTCCCATTAATTTGTTTGGGCAGCAATGCTGATTGCAAAAAATACTCACGGATATCGCGATGTGACAGCTCTGAATGCTCAGATACACTCGGCAAGGTTTTAAAAATGGCTTGCCATTCAGCAGGCACTGTAGAAGGATCCGCCAAATAATCTTCATACAGGCCATCAACATAAGCCATGTTGCCGCCTGATAAATAAGAGGTGGCCCATTGTTGTTGCAATGTACTAGAGCTCATATGTTCTTTTCTCCAAAGGAAAACAAGCATCCCACTCATTGTCCTAGAAAATTAGATATCACAGGACTTACAAAAAACATCATGAGCATTTTTATTGGAAACAACAACGTGCTCATTCACCATAAAAATGGTTTTATTTGATGTTTTTCATCAGTCCTGTTTCATTGGCAATCCATTAGCCAAAGCAGCATGATACGAATTATGTCTCTTGTGTCAACATTTGATGACGAATTTCACCAATTGCTTTTGTAGGATTTAATCCTTTTGGGCAAACAGTTGCGCAATTCATAATCGTTCTGCATCGAAATACGCTAAAAGGATCTTGTAATTTTGACAAACGATGATCAGTAGCCGTATCGCGGCTATCTGCTAAAAATCTTCGTGCTTGCAATAATCCAGCAGGACCAACAAATTTTTCAGGATTCCACCAAAAAGATGGACAAGAACTGGTGCAACAGGCGCAAAGAATGCATTCATATAGACCATCTAATTTTGAACGCTCTTCGGGAGACTGCAATCTCTCTGCTGCAGGTGGGGTGCTATCATTTTGTAAATAAGGTTCGATACGTTCATATTGATGATAAAATTGACTCATATCCACCACTAGATCACGAATCACTGGGAATCCAGGTAAAGGCCGAATGACGATTTTATCCGTTTTTAATGTTGAATAATGGGTAATGCATGCTAACCCATTGGTGCCATTGATATTCATACCATCGGAACCACAGACACCTTCACGGCAAGAACGTCGAAACGACAAGGTAGGATCTTGTTCCGCTTTGATGCGCTCAAGCAGGGTCAATAACATAGGGTCACTACCCTCTGCAATTGTGATCTCATATGCACGCATATAAGGCTTATCATCCGTTTCTGGGTTATATCGATATATTGATAAGGTCAGTGATCTTACATCAGCCATACTATTCTATCCTCAATTAATACACGCGCTCTTTGGGTTCAAATGGCGGAACATGTTTGGGTAAAACATTCACCGGTCGAGTGCCTGTTTTATCGGAATCCATCAAATACGTTGTATGGACTATCCATTTTTTATCATCTCGTTTTGGAAAATCTTCACGAGAATGTGCGCCTCGGCTTTCCGTTCTCATCATAGCGGAAACAGCAGTAGAATAAGCGGTGGCCATTAGATTATCTAACTCTAGAGCAGAAACACGTTCGGTATTAAACGTATTACTTTTATCGGTTAAACGAGCATGTGCCAAACGTGTACGAATATCATCCAAACGCTTCAAGCCATTTTGCATCACGTCACCAGTTCGGAACACACCAAAATCTTCTTGCATCACACGCTGCATTTCATCTCGTAATACGGAAGGATTCTCACCGTCTTTTGAGTCTTGCCAACGTCGATAACGTGCTAAGGATGCTTCGATATCATCTTCTGTGGCATCCGGCATGTCGCGCAATTGATTGGATTGCCAGAGATGTTCTACATGTAACCCTGCTGCACGACCAAATACGACTAAGTCTAATAAAGAATTACCACCTAATCGATTGGCACCGTGCACAGATACACAAGCACACTCCCCTACCGCATACAGACCATCAATAACGATATCTTTGCCTTTATGTAAACCAATCGCTTGGCCATGCACATTGGTCGGAATACCGCCCATGATATAATGGCAAGTCGGTACAACAGGAATCGGTTCTTTGATAGGATCTACACCCGCAAACTGTAAAGACAATTCACGAATACCTGGCAAACGTTTGTTGATCAAATCAGCGCCCAAATGATCTATTTTTAACTTAACGCAATCAACACCATCAATATTAAACCCTTTGCCTTCACGTAACTCTAAAGCTATCGCTCTTGCTACAACATCGCGTGAAGCCAGATCTTTGACATGAGGAGCATAGCGTTCCATGAAACGTTCCCCGTCTTTATTGATCAAGTAACCGCCTTCACCCCGACAGCCTTCTGTAACCAACGATCCTGCGCCTGCAATGCCTGTAGGATGAAATTGCCACATTTCCATATCTTGCAACGGCAAACCAGCCCGCAATGCCATACCAAAACCATCACCCGTGTTGATAAATGCATTGGTAGTAGATTGATAAATTCGGCCTGCGCCACCTGTTGCCATAATGCATACTCGAGATTGGAAAAACACAACCTCACCTGTCTCAATGCACAAAGCAGTCACACCTGCGATTTGATTTTGGGCATCTTTCACAAAATCCAATGCAAACCACTCACTAAAAATATGAGTTTTTGCTTTGATATTTTGCTGATACAACGTATGTAATAATGCATGCCCTGTACGATCTGCTGCAGCTGCGGTGCGAGCTGCTTGCTCTCCACCAAAATTTTTGGATTGACCACCGAAAGGACGTTGATAAATTTTACCATTGTCCATACGTGAAAAAGGCAATCCCATATGCTCTAATTCATAAACAGCATCAGGACCCGTTTTACAAAGATATTCAATACAGTCTTGATCACCAATATAATCAGCGCCTTTCACTGTATCGTACATATGCCAACGCCAGTCATCATCTGCCGAATTCCCCAAAGCAACTGTGATCCCGCCTTGCGCTGACACCGTGTGTGAACGAGTCGGAAATACTTTAGAGATCAAAGCCACTTTCATGCCAGTTTTGGCCAACTGATATGCAGCACGCATTCCCGCACCACCAGCACCAACAATTACTGCATCAAATTTGTTACGAACTACCGCCATTCTATGTCCTCAAATGTGGGTCTAAAATTCTAAATAAGAGAGAATACTTTACCGCTCACCATCATGACACCCCAAATCAATTGGGCACTCAAAAATATAGCCACCAAGACTTGTAAAGATAAACGTATGAGTGTGCAATGAATATAATCAGTTGTCACCGTCCAAATACCAATCCAAGCATGCAACAAAATCATGACACAGGCTAATATCGTAGTAACTTGAACCACCGGTGATTGGAATACATCGAACCATTGCTCATAGGTAAACGGCGCGTGTAGGCCGAAACAACCTAAAACACACAAAAGATATATCAACAGATAAACCGCTGATACACGCTGGATCAACCAATCTTTCAAGCCATTTCCAGTCAAACTCGTTATAGACATTACCATATCAACATTCCTAAAAAGAGTATCGACAACACAGTTAGTGCCATCACTAGATAAGCGCTCCAACGAGCTACTTGTACTTGCTCACCCCATCCTAAATCGGCAATCATATGTCGAATACCCGCAAAAGAATGGTACGCCAACGCGGAACCAAATGCCCAAAGGGTTATTTTAGGCAGAAAGCAAGAAAACATCGATTGCAAGTGATCGAACGACGCTTGAGAATGCAAAGACAAACTCAGCACATAAAAGACAAACGGTAAGAGAATAAACAGTAAAATCCCTGAAAGGCGATGTAAAATAGAAGCAATAGCCATGGGTGGATATGCTAACGTGGTTAAATCAAGATTTATGGGTCTTTTGGGTTTCACTTTACACATCATCCTTATTTAAATCATCAATAAAATTAAACGAACATCACAAGAAGATAAGCCACGAGCTGTCTAAATTTGTAACCAAAAAAGTATAACATAGGCCACACAGTCTCTTAAAGACTTCCGCGCATTACAATCTGAATTTTTCATATGCATGTGATGCTATTTAACAAACATGCCAACTAAAGACCCAGGTTGTCTCGTTTAAACACACGATCAGCGCGATAACTCGAGCGAACTAAGGGACCAGATGCGACCTCAAAAAAGCCTTTTTGTAATCCAATATCACGCAACATTGTAAATTCTTCAGGCGTCACATATCGTTCAATAGGTAAATGATGCTTGGTTGGCTGTAAATATTGGCCCAATGTCAAAATATCCACATTGTGCTGACGGATATCATCCATAGCCTGTACGACCTCCTCCATGGTTTCCCCCAAACCCAACATCAAGCTTGTTTTGGTCAACACATCAGCACGATACTGTTTTGCATAAGCCAAAACATCTAAAGTTTGCTGATATCCTGCCCGATTGTCACGTACCGGATGCGTGAGTCGCTGAACTGTTTCTACGTTTTGTGCAAACACATCAACACCACTATCTAAAAGAATAGCAATGCTCGATTCAACCCCTTGAAAATCTGGCGTCAAGGCTTCAACTTTGGTTTTAGGAGAGCGCTGCTTGATGGCACGAATTGCAGCCGCATAATGAGCAGCACCACCATCCGATAAATCATCCCGATTGACTGAGGTCAACACCACATAATCTAAATTCATCAAAGCAACTGTTTTGGCTGTATTCTCAGGCTCCTCCAAATCCAACCAGCCTTTGGGATTACCAGTATCCACCGCACAGAATCGACAGGCGCGTGTGCATACAGCACCCATAAGCATAATGGTCGCAGTACCATGAGACCAGCATTCAGCCATATTAGGACATTTTGCTTCCTGACATACCGTGGATAAGCGATGAGTTTCCACTTGCTTTTTCACTGCCAAATAAGCCGGTGTAGTGTGACTGGTGATACGTAACCAATCTGGTTTTGGCAAACGTTCTGTTGTCTGATCATCTGCTTTTATGCCATCTTTGATAGCCGTAAACCCTTGAGCCGTTTTATATTTCTGTCCACTGTCTACCACCACCGGAATTGCTGCTAATTTATTCATATCACCCTCAATCGAGCCCAAAATAAGGGGCATTCTCGTGCCACAAGGTATAATAACAGCTTGTATTCTAACATTACTAACAACATAGTTGCCAAAACATCACTCAAATAATGATAAGTTAAGAGAATTCTAGTCGCCAGAATCATCCCACCCAAAAGCAAAAAAATCCAACGTTGTTTAGGAAATAGTAAGGTCAAACTCAAGACCGCTGTGGTCACAAAATTGGTATGTCCTGAAGGAAACGAATGGTACAGTGACGCCAAGCTATACCCATGGAATCCAAAGACATGCTGATCAAACAACAAATCTGGACGAGCACGGCCTAAAACAATTTTGATGAAAAAACAAATGCCGGAAGTGATAGCAATCGTAGTCCACAAAAACCAGAGGCGTAACTCCAGGTCTTTAGATCGTTTCACATACCGAAAAAACAATGCCACCAACGGCAACAATAGTAAATAAGGAATCGTTCGGCCTAATTGCGTGATCCAAACCAAGATAGGATAATGGGTTTTCAATGCCAACGCATGCATGTGGGTTGCCAAAGGTTGATCCACAAAAAGATAGGCCCAAACAATCACCACAAAATAGGCCAGCATCACAGCAGGATGCGTAACTATCTTCAACCAACGAGACACATAAGGCATAAATTATACTCCTTGACGAGATAAAGATTGCAAAGCCAAACGAATTAATTGCTCTGATGATTTTTGACCATCGTCAATTTTATGAACCAGTGCTGTGGCTTCTTGATGTTTATATCCCAACGCTTCTAAAGCTGAAATCGCTTCATCTTGTTGCGACATACGTGCCACTGGATGAGGATGCGATGACATGTGACGCGAAAATTGTTGAATACTATCTTTCATTTCCACCACCAAACGCTCAGCAGTTTTTTTGCCAATTCCAGGTAATTTGGTCAAAAGCGCTGTATTTTGTTGATGAATACATTGAATAAAATCTTCAGGAGAAATACTGGATAAAATAGCAATCGCTAACTTAGGGCCGACACCATTTACTTTGATCAAGGCACGAAACAAAGTTCGTTCTTCTTGGTCTGCAAATCCATATAATAATAAGGCATCTTCACGCACCACGGTATGTACATGGAGCCCTACCGCGGTTTTTATGGATTCAATTTGAAAAAACGTGGTCAAAGATGTTTCCAGATCATAGCCTACGCCATTCACATCCAATACAATTTTACCGGGTTGTTGTTTATCTAAAATATGACCACTTAGCCAACCAATCATCGTATTATTCTCCGCATATGACTATGACAAATGGCGATGGCCAAGGCATCAGCCGCGTCTGTTTGGGGGGTGTCAGACAATCTTAATAAGTTCACCACCATTTGTTTGACCTGTATTTTTTCAGCAGCGCCATAGCCAACGACACTTTGCTTCACTTCACGTGCCGAATATTCGCTTATCGGCACTCGATGCGATGCACAGGCAACCATGGCCACTCCGCGCGCATGTCCAAGCTTCAAAGCCGAACTGGCATTTTTATGCATAAAAATTTGCTCGATGGCCACCTCAGTAGGGGTAAATTTTTCCATCAAAAGGCAAATACCATTAAAAATTTGCAACAATCGACCTGCTAACTCACCTTCTGCTGTGCGGATACAACCGCTATCTACATAATGCAACTGACGATTATGTTCACGAATCAAACCATATCCAGTGACTCTTGAGCCTGGATCAATACCGAGTATCAATGTCATAGCTCAAGTCCTCGAGGAAAAGCGTTCAATCCTCCTCACGCTCTAAAAAATCAGCATTTGAATACACGGATTGTACGTCATCCAAATCCTCAAGCATATCAATTAATTTTTCAACACGTTCTGCAGTTTCGGCATCAAGAGGAATCAAGGTTTCAGCATGTTGGGTCAAATGAGAATGATCAACTTCAAACCCTGCCGTATCTAACGCAGCTAGAACCCGATGATAGCTTTCAACCGTAGTGATGATTTCAGTATGGCCATCTTCTTCCAGCACATCTTCAGCACCTGCTTCAATGGCGATATCCATCGCAACTTCGGCTTTATCAGTTGGTGCCAATAAAATTTCACCTTGTTTCACAAAAAGATACGATACAGACCCATCTGTACCTAAGTTCCCACCAAATTTGGTAAACGCATGACGCACTTCAGACACAGTACGATTTTTATTATCGGACAAACAATCGACCAAAATCGCAACACCACCAGGCGCATAACCTTCATATGACATTTCCATCATATTCGCGCCATCTAAGCCACCGGCACCCCGCTTCACCGCATTATCAATGGTGTCACGTTTCATATTGGCTTTTAAGGCTTTTACAACCGCATCTCTTAATCGAGGATTACTCGATTCATCCGGCCCACCCATACGGGCAGAAACCGTTATTTCTCGAATTAATTTAGTGAACACCTTTCCGCGTTTGGCATCTTGCAATCCTTTGCGAAATTTAATATTGGCCCACTTACTATGACCTGCCATGTTTGATCCTCTACAGCTAAAAATGATGATTATATGACAGCCCGCAAAAATTGACAAAACTTAAACGCTGGGGCAATCTAAACTGAACTGGCTGGCTACGATGATTAAGGACTAGCATGTATCTCTATGGATTTGGAAATCATCATCAAACAGAATGTATGACGGGCGCTTTACCCACCAAGCAAAACTCCCCTCAACACTGTGCCCACAATTTATTCGCAGAACAACTCAGCGGCAGCGCATTCAGCCGGCCAAGACATTTGAATTTACATACGTGGCTGTACCGAAAACGGCCATCTGTGGCACATGCTGATTACCAACCTTACACCACCGCCTCTATGAAACAACCTTTTGCACCGCTACAACCTCCAAACCCTATGCGTTGGTCTCCCTTTTCTAAACCAAAAAAAGCTCAAGATTTTATAGATGGTCTCTTGCATATCGCAGGATCTCAGTTCAGTCAAACCTATATTTATCAATGCACACAATCAATGCAAGATCGCTATATGGTCAATCATGATGGTGAATTATTACTGGTCCCTTATTCTGGGACTCTGATTTTACATACAGAAATGGGTCTGCTGGAGATTTCAGTGGGCATGATTGCTGTTATACCGCGAGGTGTAATATTTAAAGTAGACTTAAAAGATACATTTGCGGCGGGATATCTGTGTGAACATGGTGGACAGCCGCTCACTTTACCTCAATTGGGCGTGATGGGTGCCAATGGTTTGGCCAATCCCCGCCACTTTTTTTATCCCACCGCGGCCATAGAGTCCACTTCAGGTGACAAACAAATCATCAGCAAATATCAACATCACTTATGGCACACCACATGTGCGCATTCCCCCTTGAATGTGGTCGCTTGGCAAGGTAATTACGCTCCATATGGGTATGATTTGTCCCTATTCAATACCTTGCATACCGTCAGCTTTGATCACCCCGATCCTTCTATTTTTACAGTACTCACGTCTGAGAGTGAATATCCTGGGGTTCCACAATTGGATTTCGTCATTTTTCCACCCAGATGGATGGTGGCCGAACATACGTTCCGCCCCCCTTACTTTCATCGAAATATCATGAGTGAGTTCATGGGACTGATACAAGGTCAATATGATGCGAAATCAAATGGCTTTGATGTGGGTGGCATCAGTATTCACAATTGCATGACCCCGCATGGTCCCGATTATGAGGTCTACCAACAAGCGAGTGTACAAACACTACAACCGGACTATTATGCCAATACCCTAGCTTTTATGTTTGAATCTTGTGATCCGTGGTTATTTACCAGCGAAGCATTGGCTCATCCGGCAAGACAAAAAAAATACTCAGAATGTTGGCAAGGGTTTAAGGCATGAAGATACCGCGAACAAGTCGCGGTATGTAGGACAGTGATCTAGGCAATTGATTTTTATCCACCAAACTGAGGGCGATGCAAACTCTTCGCCTCAGGAGCTGCTGCATTTTCTTCACCAAAGCCAGCTCGATTCAGTAATACTGCAATGATAGTGGCAATCAGTTCTCTTAAAACAGGAAAACGCATCATTTGTTCTTGTCCAGGGCGTTCATCAAAAATATGCGCTAAATGTCGGCTTGGGCAATCTACGAGTAAATCACGCATTTCAATATGCTCGGGCGTCATCGCATAGATGGTTTGAGTTTTTGCGTAATACTCTTTATCGGTACAGGTATGTTTGCCTTTGCCTGAAAGATCAGTCCAGGTTCGATATTCGTTTTGTTCAATCACTCTTAAGCCACCGTTGTCCGTGATCAAATGAATTTGCATATCGGGTTGACTTAATGCAATTTTATATGTGCTTGTTGCATTTTTATCACCCACCATTTTGGTAATAGCGCTGCTGGTCGCATGGAACAAACCAGATTGATATCCGAATGCCAATACCATGGCCACAAGTTGCTCTTGCTTTTCTGGAGATTGATCTTTAAAAAGTTGCTCTTTAAGAAATGTTTGAAATTCATCGGCTGTTTCAAAAGGTTTGTTATGTCTTAATTTAGAAAGCTGCTCTCCGTTGATGTAGTAAGAGCATTTCTCTTTACTATTAATTAACCTATTCCAATCACTCATGGTGTTTGTAGATGCAGACGCCACAAATAAATCAGCGGGCGCGTTATCAATCAAGTTGAAATTACGGTGCTTCCAAAATCGCGACCATGATGAATTTGAAATGGTAAAATCATGTTTATTATTCATGTGATATACTCCAGTACCTATTATGTTACTGATTAGTATATCACAATACAATCAAATTGTATATAATTAAAACAAATCATCGTGTGTTAATCCTGATTGTTCTAAAAGTTTTCTTAATGTTTTCAAGGCTTCTACTTGAATTTGACGTACTCTCTCACGCGTCAGATCTATTTCAGCGCCTACTTCTTCTAAAGTGGCCTTTTCAAATCCTCGTAATCCAAAACGTCGAGCGATGACTTGTTGTTGATTTTCAGTTAATTCATCCAAAAATTCTTCAATTTGCATGCGCAAATTTTCATCGGTCAATAAAATAGCTGGATTTGTGCTGTTTTCATCAGGGATCGTGTCTAATAAAGACTTGTTTTCATCGTGACCAATGGGAGAGTCAAATGACGTCACTTTATCATTCAAATACAATAATTTCTCCACATCCTCTAACGGCACATCCAACATGTCCGCAATTTCTTCTGCGGATGGTTCATGATCTAATTTTTGGGTTAATTGGCGAGCTGCGCGAAGATAGACATTTAACTCTTTCAGCACATGAATTGGCAAGCGAATGGTGCGTGTTTGATTCATTAAGGCACGTTCAATGGTTTGGCGAATCCACCAAGTCGCATAGGTAGAAAATCGAAATCCACGGTCGGGATCAAATTTTTCTACCGATTTCATCAATCCTAAGTTACCTTCTTCAATCAAATCTAACAAAGGTAAACCACGATTGAGATAATGACGAGAAATTTTTACCACCAAGCGCAGATTGGATTCAATCATTTTTTTACGAGCTGCTTCGTCGCCTTTTAAAGCCAATTTGGCATAATGCACTTCTTCTTCCGCACTCAATAAAGGTGAAAAACCAATTTCATTCAAATAAATTTGGGTCGCATCCATCACACGCGTGATGCGTTTGCCGCCATTTTGATAACTAGGAAAAGCTTCTTTGTCATTAAAATCAGGCTCATCCTTACTCACTAATACGTCTTTGATCTCTAATTCTTCTTCCAAAGGCATATCATCAAGATCCAAATCCTCGGTTTTTTCGTCATGTTCTTTGTTCAACACTTCATCGTCCTGATTCATGTTTTTCCCTGAATATAGTCATGCTTCCTTTTAAATTATACGAATATAGGAATAAAAGCCATAGGTTGAAGTGTTTAGATGAGATAAAACATGATGATCGTAGGGAAATCGTGATGCAATGAAAAGTCCTAGATCTTTCTATTCGAAGGATCTAGGAAACAGACGTTAAATAGACATGGAATGGCTATCGTCATTGTCGTGGCGTAGCGCATCAAACTGCTCACGAACAGCTTGCCCCAAAGCTGAGTGTTCGTTACTTATCTCAATGTCCTCAGGACAAGGAGGAATTCCTAAAGAGGCTAGTACTATCAACGCTTTATTCTCTAGTGACATGGACTGATCATTTTTCCAGTCTTTAGAAACATGAACCGTATCATCAGAAATCACGTTTAACACTGGGATATCATCGTGGTACAATACAACCATAGTATCCTCAATACCCACGGCATAGGAATCTGTGTCATTACTATACTCTTCCAATGCGCTCCATATAGATGTTTGAATATCTTCTAAATTTCGTTCTCGCGGCGTGTCTAATACAGCGTGCATGCTGAGATCTCTAGTATGCAAAGGGATCATTGAGGCACGTGTTGTGTCCTGCTCACTTCTTGATTGATATTGTGCAATTTTTGTCGCCCTCGAGGTCATGTGTTTTAGAGGCGGTTCGTCTTCTCTACTCACCGTACGAGGCTCTGCGACAGATCTAACCGGTGGCATCAAAGGCGATTGTTTTCGCACTTGAAAAGAGGCTTCTGAATCAGAAGCATATTCTTCATCACTATCATCTTCAATTGTACTGCGTTCATCAATAGAACTTGTATCATCTTCAGACATTGACGCTTGATAAGAACGACTACGCCAGGAATTATTATTATTTGGCACTGATTTTAGAGTGTTACTCTGAAACACTCTTATAGTCAATTCAGGTTCGTTATCACTCTGAGTTTCATTTGATGTAGTGTGAGAAGGAATATCTTCTAAACGAGCATATGATTTTTTATTTGCCAAATCCACACTCTCTAAAACAGGCAATACAGTACTAAAATTATTTTTAACGAAAGAAAAATCAATTGTATCAGTCTTCGTAATTTCCATCCTTTTTAATACAGGAAAACTATATTTTTTATTTTTGAACATACCCAAACCAAATCTGATATTACTTGCTATTTCATTATCGAAATGTAACTTTGATATTTTGTTTATATGATCAGGAGGAATGATATAGTTTGAACAGGTATATTTTTTTGAATCCCCTTCTAATTGATAATAAATAGTCATGCGTATGCTCCGATATGTTGTCTTTGGTCGTTCAGACAAATAAAGTTAATATGCTTTAATTTTAGACTAAATTATTTTTTTTGCGTAATTGATAACAGGCAAACGCACATTTATTAAAATCACCCTCATCCTCCCTTTGGATACCTACTTCGGATAACCTTAGTGTAAAAAATACCTAGGATTAGTAGGTTGGCCGGCTTTTCTAAGTTCGAAATGGACTGCGTTGCGATGGTATGGACTCATGCCCATCACAGCAATCACCTGGCCCGCTCGCACAGTTTGTCCTTCACGCACCAAATTACGCGCATTATAGCCATAGGCACTGAGAAACTGATTGTCATGTTTGATTAAAATCAAATTGCCATACCCAGGCAACCCATCACCTGCATAAGCCACGGTACCATTCGCTGTAGCGCGAATAGATTGGCCAGGTCGGCCTGCGATATCAATGCCTTTTTTGCCTTGTTGAGGAGAAAAACTGGTTAATACAACCCCCTGCGCTGGCCACAACCACGCCCCTCCTCCTGCTCGTCTTGTGACTTTAGGAGGCTGAGGATGCCATGCACGGGCTGGAGCAAGTTTTGGAGATATGTAAGCTGGACGAAAGACGGGATGCGGCTTAGGAGATTTTAAATAAATGGTTTGTCCTACCGCTAAAAGATAGGGACTTGGAATATGATTGGTAGCTGCCAGCTGGCGATAATCTAGGTCATAGCGAAAAGCGATAGAATACATGGTTTCACCTCGCTGTACTCTGTGGGTAGCGGCTACCTTGGACGCCCTCCAATTGGCTTCGACCACAGGCGCCAATGTGCTACGCTCTTCGCACGCAGTTAAACACCCTACAAATAAGCAAATAACAAGCCATTTCCACATATTAGGTGAACCACTTCATCCAGACGAATACGCCTACAGCAATCAATAATACTGACCAACCGATCAGATCAATGTAGCGTTTAAAATGTTTTTCAAAGCGATCTGCACTAACATGCACAATAGCGCAGACGAGGAAAAACCGTAGCCCTCTTCCTAGAATTGAGCCTAAGAAAAACAAAGGAAACCACATATGCATTGCGCCTGCGGAAATGGTAAATACTTTATAGGGAAACGGTGTAAATCCCGCTAAAACCACCATCCAAATTCCAAAATGATCAAACCAAGCAACAACTTGTTGAAATTTGGGACCAAAAGAAGATGCCATCAAGTAAGGCTCAACCAACATCATGGCGTAATAACCAATGATATATCCCAATATGCCACCTGCAACAGAACATAGCGTCGCAATCAAAGCGTAATACCAAACATTTTTAGGTTTGGCCAATCCCATAGTGACCAACATCACATCGGGTGGGATAGGAAAAAATGAAGATTCCATAAAAGACACACCACCTAAATAATAGTGCGCGTTTGGATGACTTGACCAAGCAATGCTTTTGTCGTAAAGGTAAGAAAATATTTTTATCATTTGATTGAAATTCCATCTACCCATGACGAGATTTGATCAAAAATCTTATAATGAGTCATATCCAAGTGTAAAGGCGTGATAGAGACATAGCCACGCCCCACCGCATAAAAATCTGTACCAGGCCCTGCTTCATTTTGTAAACCGGCCTGGCCAATCCAATAGATCGTTTGGTCTCTAGGGTCTTGTAATTGATGCAAAGGCTCTGCATTATGCCTTGTTCCCAAACGCGTGATTTCCATCCCTTTGATCTCCTCTAAAGGTAGATCAGGAACATTTACATTTAAAATTGTTTGAGCAGGAAGCGGCTCTTGATGCAACTTTATCATCAACTGTAGTGCAATTTGCGCTGCGGTTGCGTAATGAAGACATTGACGTCCAACTAATGATACCGCCATCGCAGGTAGTCCCATCGTACATCCTTCCATAGCAGCAGCGACAGTACCAGAATACAACACATCATCGCCTAGATTAGCGCCTTCATTGATGCCCGAAACCACCATATCAAATGGTTGATCAAAATAACCTGTTAATGCCATATGGACACAATCTGTGGGTGTGCCGTCAACACTATGATACGTATTTTCTAAACGACGCACGCGCAAAGGTCGAAGTAACGTCAAAGAATTACTGGCACCACTGCGATTTCTATCTGGAGCAATCACTTCAATGTCACCCAAAGAAGCCATCGCTTGACTTAATGCATGAATCCCAGGCGCCAGCACACCATCATCGTTACTGATCAATATTCTCATCTTCTCACCTATGGGGCGATTGTAACAATTTAATTAAAGCCAATCTTGCATGAAGTTCGGTTTGATTTTGAGCCCATGCTTGTGATTTGACGTCTTGTGCTTGAATTTGTTTGGCTATACTCGCCTGAATCAACATAATGTTCAAGCCAAATTTTTGCGGACTTTGCTCTAACTCATGCAATAAAACGCTGGTGTCTTTTGCAATTTGGCTCATGATCTCGCAACTCACACCTTGAGGCTGATGGTCTGGGCAAGCCAATAATGCAGCGGTGATGTCGCCTGGATGCTCACGATAATACATGGCTCCTTTGGAAAACCCTGTATGGATATACGACATCACTACCAATCCTATCAACATCTTTTTGATCATGGTGTTACCTTTTATCAGTGGAGTCTTTTGATCTTCCCGAACGGTAATTTTTTCTAGGAGCTTGTTGTCTCGGTCTTTGAGACGCATGTTGTGGTCTTGAGGATGACGAAGAAGCCACTTTCGTCGGCAATTGATGTTGAGGTTCAAAATCATCAATCTCTACACGTCGAATTTGTGATTTGATGAGTTTCTCGATATCCATCAGTTGTTTGATTTCATCAGCGCACACCAAGGAAATTGCCGCACCCACCGCACCCGCACGTCCAGTTCGACCAATACGATGCACATAATCTTCTGCCACCTGGGGCAAATCAAAATTAATCACTACAGGAAGCTGATCAATATCAATACCTCTGGCTGCAATATCCGTCGCCACCAATACTTGTACTTTGCCGTCTTTAAAATGAGCCAGTGCTTTGGTGCGTTGGGCTTGAGATTTATTGCCATGAATCGCCAAGGCTTCTATGCCATCCAGCGATAGCTGTTTTACTAATTTATTCGCACCATGTTTTGTACGCGAAAACACCAAGACTTGATGCCAAGCTTTCTCACGAATCAAATGGCTTAATAAAGCTGCTTTGCGAGCTTTATCAACTGGATGAATGACTTGCGATACCTCAGCTGCCGTTTCATTACGTGGTGAGGCAGACACTTCAACGGGTTGATTCAAAAAAGCTTGGGCCAAAAGACATATTTCTTTGGAAAATGTCGCAGAAAAAAGCAACGTTTGGCGTACTTTTGGAAGATGAGAAATGACTCGTTTGATGTCATGAATAAACCCCATGTCCAGCATGCGATCTGCTTCGTCCAATACAAATCCTTGAACATTATCAAACTTCACTGCTCTTTGCTGAAACAAATCCAACAAACGCCCAGGTGTGGCAATTAGAATATCAACACCGGCTCTCAATGCCATCATTTGGGGGTTGATTTTAACGCCACCAAAAACCACAGCAGTACGGACTTTAGGAAGATACTGAGCATATTGCAGCACGCTGGCATAGATTTGCGCGGCTAATTCTCGAGTAGGCGCTAAGACCAAAATACTCACTTGATTTGAAGACGCTCTAGGCATCGACGCCAAACGCTCTAATAAAGGCAATACAAAACCTGCGGTCTTGCCAGTGCCTGTTTGCGCAGATGCTAATACATCTTGGCCTTTTAATACTATAGGAATCACTTTAGATTGGATCGGTGTGGGTGTGTCATAGCCTAATTCGGTCACGGCACGTAAAATCGGTTCAGACAAACCGAGCGTTGAAAATGTCATGTTTTATAATCTCTGTCTTATTAGCGCGAGAAGTATACCATAAACGAGACATATAATTAATAAACTTGTATGATTAAGCTATTATATAGCAAAATGAGGCGTTTACTTCCATGCTTGATTTTAACAAAGTCATCGACAAAAAAACTGGCGAAATCATTTTAGAAACGCCTATTTCAGGCAAATATTTACTGGCTTTACCTCAATTGAACAAAGGTACTGCATTCACCAAAAGTGAACGTGACGCATTTGGCTTGCTGGGTAAGTTGCCGCACCGTATTGAAACATTGGACGAGCAAGTAACGCGTGCTTATTTGCAAGTCTCGCAATACAGTACGCCTCTGAAAAAACATATTTATCTCAATAACTTGCATGATAAAAACCATATGTTATTTTATCAGTTGATCCGCCAGCATTTGGAAGAATTCATTCCGATTATTTACACACCCACTGTGGGTCAAGCCGTTCAAACGTTCAATCGAGAATATCGCCAACCGCGTGGATTATATATTTCGCACACCTATCAAGATGAATTGGACAATATCCTAAAAAATCGCTCTAACCCAGATATTGATCTGATTGTGGTGACAGATGGCGAAGGCGTTTTAGGTCTTGGTGATCAAGGTGTCGGTGGCATGGACATTCCTGTAGCAAAATTAATGGTGTATTCGGCGTGTGGCGGCATAGACCCCAACCGAACCTTACCTATTTTTTTAGATGTAGGGACCAATAATACAGATCTTTTAGACGATCCCTTTTATTTAGGGTGTCGCCATCCGCGCATCGACACAGATGCTTACGATGTATTCATGGATAAATTCATCACAACCATTCAGCAATACTTTCCCAATGCATTCTTACATTGGGAAGATTTTGGTCGAGACAATGCCCGGCGTATTTTAGTGAAATATCAAGAGAAAATTTGCTCTTTCAATGATGATATTCAAGGCACCGGCGCTACTGCGTTGGCTGCGCTGTTAGCCGCTGCTGCTGCCACTGATCTACCTTTGGTCAAGCACCGCTTTGTGGTATATGGCGCAGGTTCGGCTGGCACCGGTATTTGTGATCAAATTGTGGCAGCCTTGGTAAGACTGGGTTTGACTGTGGATGAAGCGCATAAACGTTTTTGTTTGGTCGATCGTCAAGGATTGTTGATCGATACCGATTTGAGTTTGACAGAAGCGCAACGACCTTATGCAAGAAAACAATTTGAGTTCCAACAATGGAATACGAACAATACACTCCAGATGTCTTTATTGGATACCGTGAAAGCCTTTCGCCCTACAGTTTTAATCGGATGCTCGGCTCAAGCAGGACATTTTACGCAAGAGATCATCACAACACTTGCTGGTTATTGCGAACGTCCTATTATATTCCCTTTGTCTAATCCTGACAGTAAATGCGAAGCAAAACCGTTTGATATTTTACATTGGACACAAGGAAAAGCTTTGGTGGCCACCGGCACAGCATTTGATGCGGTGCCTTTAGACCAACGTCTATTGACCATTGCACAATGCAATAATGCATTGATTTATCCAGGGATTGGTTTGGGTATTGTTACCGTTCAAGCAAGCCGGTTGAATGACGACATGCTATGGGCTGCGGCTCAGGCACTGAGTGAGCTTGCGCCTATCATATCAGATCCTTTTTTACCATTGTTACCGTCGTTGTCTGATGCAGAACGCGTGTCAAAACACGTGGCGTTAGCCGTTGCAAAAGCAGCTATAGACAGCGGTCTCGCTCGCAAAAAACCCAATGATTTAGAAAAGCTGATTGAAGCGCAGTATTGGAAACCGGGATATTTGCCTTTCAAACGCATGAAGAAATAAAACAGGCTGATAGTGTTTATCCCCTCATCCGCCCTTTGGGCACCTTCTCCCCAGTGGGGAGAAGGGATTTAAACTTTATGCAACAGGTTTTTTGGCTTTTTTACGAGGTGTAGCAGGTTTTTTAGCAGGCATGACGATGGCTGGCATATCAATATCACAAGACATATGCTCAGTATCGCAACAGTCGCAAGTACAGCAGCAAGAACAACAGCCACAGCAGCTGCACGTCTTACAACCACGACCAAAACAATGGCAAACACAGAATCCCAGTCCTACGATAAACATACCTAAAATACCAGCATCACTATGTGTCAAGAACGTCAAAATCGTGGCAATCACCAAAAAAATACCACCGACGATCAATCCGCATTTACTGCTAGATGTACAGTTGCCTTTCATATTATCCTCCATGATTCATTCTCTCCTTTATCATAGACCATCTTCACCTAAATAAACAAATACTTATATGATAGGAACAAAAACTTTCATTATCATACGGCAAGCTGAGAGAGGCTCTCAGTAAGCTCTTGAGCTTCTTCCGTATTATTTTCAAGCGTAATATTTGCTCGTTGCGAAGCTCTATCAGTAAAGAACTGTAACTTTGAGCCAACAGAATGATGAAATCCTTTTGTTGCTGCTACTTGAGATCCCATCATAAACAAGCCGCTTGCACACATCACTATCTGCCCAACACCAAATCCTATGGTGAATGTCACTAATAATGCAGTTAATAACAAGATAGTTCCTACAGTGCTTAATACCTTTTGTACAGTATGCCAATCTGCACCAATGAACACAGTATCTCGAAGCACTTGAATTCTTGCAATATCAGCTAAATGCTCTTCGGTCGAAATATAACCTAAACTTACATCATAATTGCTATCCAAAAACGCTAACACCCGATGAAGTCTACCGCAAAGTTCATGGATGACCACAGAATCCACATCAGCA
This sequence comes from Legionella sp., assembly GCA_002786165.1. Taxonomy (GTDB): domain Bacteria; phylum Pseudomonadota; class Gammaproteobacteria; order Legionellales; family Legionellaceae. The sequence continues at coordinate 60,716 of PEQK01000005.1, read as the reverse complement.
TGCAGAAAAGCTTGCTTATTTTGATTGTGTTTTAACTTCGTGGTAATTTTTTTTATGGTTTCCAGAAGTGTTTTATTGACGGGATCTCTGTTTTTTAATTTATTGTCGATATGCAAATCAAGATCATCATAATGTTTTGAAAAAGGAAGCTGTCTGATAAGATTATATTCAGAAAATACTGCCAATTTTGATGAAATAGAATACTGAAATCCCTGCAAATTTTCTTGCAATGCACTTAAAAAAAACACAAGACCTGTTCCTAATAGATATCTATTTATGGGCATGACGCCTGCAAAAAGAAAAGACAAACCCGCTGTCTCGTGTAAAGATTGATAGAATCTACGGTCCTCTCCTTGAAAATAGGTGGTTTTGAGTTCTTCCATTCTTTGTACATGTGATTCATATTCTTCTTGGGTTATAGAACCTAATTCAGGATCATAGCTGCTATCCAAATAGGCCAAAGATCGGTGAATCCTAGCACAAAGTTCACTACGTATTCCTGAATCAATGTTAGGATAGATTGCTCTAAGCATGTCTTGCTGTTCAAAATCACGCGTGAGGTTTTGAATCGTTCTTAAAAGCCGTTCGTTAGGAATAGGAGGAATTACCCCATTGATCATAAAACGAGAGGAATTAAGTCTCGCTGTGATATGAGATTGAAGTTCTTTATACTCTTTTGAGTAAGACATAGTGTATTCTCAGTAGTTAATGAGTGCAAATACGCACTCAGCTATAGAGACATATTGCGATGTTTATTATAAATATATCGCGCATAACAGTCAATAAACAATCAGTTAGATTACAAAAGCGGCTCATGAATGACTGTTTGTCGTTGCTCTCCTAAACCTGATATTTGTAAGATAACGTCATCACCAGGTCGCAAAAAACAATCCGCGCCCCACGCACTCGCACTGCCCGGTGCTGAGCCCATGGAAATAATATCACCAGGATATAGTGTGAAATATTGGCTAAGATAACTGATGATTTGCTCTTCATGATAAATATAATCAGCGGTATTAAAATCTTGTCTTAAGTGATCATTGACCCATAGCTTGATTTGTAAATCATGTGCATTGGCAATCTCAGATTTTGTGACCAAATACGGACCTAGCGTCGCGGCACCATCAAAGCACTTACCTTTGGTAAACTGCTTGTCTTCTGTTTCAAACTGTAAATAGCGCTCAGACAAATCATTACAACAGGCATAACCAAAGATATACTCTTTCGCCTCTTCAACTGCAATGTATTTGCCTTTTTTGCCAACCACAACCGCTAACTCTGCTTCCCAATCTAACTTTTTAGTATGGCGCGTAAATAAAATCGGATCATTGGGTCCAGACAAAGAAGAGTTTGGTTTCATAAATACAATAGGTTCTGAATGAGGGGATCGAGTGATCCCTATTTCAGCCGCATGTTGTTGTGAATTAAAGCCAATACAAATGATTTTTCCAATAGAGCCGACACATACCCCTAAACGCGTTTTAGCATCGATTAGGGGTAAAGTGGAGATATCCAATTGTTTAAGTTTTTTTAAAAAAGAAACATCACCTAAACTCTCGGGGTTGATATCAACCACATAAGCAGATAAATCACGAATATTATCCTGTTCGTCAATCAACCCAGGCTTTTCTTGGCCCAATGCGCCATAACGAACGAATCTCATTCTAGGGTATCAGTGTCTTTTTTAGGTGGTTTGATATCAGTTGGCTGAGGTTCCACATGGATCGTTGGTTTAGGTTCAACGGGAGGAACTGGTGGAACTGGTGGAACTGGTGGAACAGGAGGTACTTTGATTTCACAAGATGTTTTGTCTTGAGGAGCTTGGTTAACTGGTGGCGTTTCATTGCTTTTAGGCAATTTGGCACTGACATCTATAATCAGTTTATTAACGCCTTTTTTGATGCTTTCAAATAACTCTTTTGCTTTGGTAACAATTTCTGTCATTTCAGGGGAACTGGGTTTTTGATCACTCATGTTAGATGCTCCATGCAAATTATGAATTTATAATATCGCTTAGATTAGTATAAGCTCACTTAAGATAAATTCAATTGATTTCTCTTCGCATAGGGTAAAAATCATGTCTATTTACAAAGATTCCAGATCTCTTACAACAATATCAGCCTGCTCTTCTAGTTTTGATTGACCATGTTGTTCAATATTTTCCACATGTTTGATAATATCAGGCGCATAATGGTACATCCAAGTTACAATAGGATTAAATTTTGCATATAACAATGATTTTTTTTGATACTCGTCTTCTGGCATGGAGCTGATCTTGATAACAACCATGATCAAAGCCACGACCATAACACCCCGTGCAAAGCCAAAGCCCAATCCTAATAAACGATCCGTACCACTCAAACCTGAGCGATTTACGATAAATGAAAATACGGTATTCACCACCCCGCCTACAATTAGGGTACCTACAATAATCACGACATACGCCAAAACCACCCGAGCAGATTGATCTTGAATATACGTTCCTAACCACTGCGCTACAGGTTTGGCATACACAAACGACAACCATCCGGCCACGATCCAAACACATAGCGCAATCAATTCTTTGACAAATCCACGAAACAAACCGGTTAACACAGATATCGCAATGATCCCTGCGATCACATAATCAAGCCAATGCCATGCCACCATATTAACTCACCTTGGTTTTTATAATTAAGCCATTGAGCTGGGTATTGTTGACCAACTTTTTTTGTAAATCAATGGCTTGTTCGCGTTGTTTTAATTGTCCCACGATCACTTGATACAATTCCCCTGTTGGGCCTGCTATCATTTGAGCTGAGGCTGCAAATCCTTTGGATTTCAAATTGGTGACCAAAGCTTGTGCATTGGCTTCTTGACTAAAACTCGCTAATTGAATCGTAAATACTTCATTCACATGCATCGCTTTTGATTCAGCTGCATGTTGTTTTTGGACTTCAATTTTAGCCATTTGGGCAGAGTGCTCTTTTGTAACAGGTTCGCTTAATGGTTGTGCTTGAGCAATGGTAGACTGTACTTTTCCGCTTGTTGGTATAGTCACAGTAGCAACTTTTACGGTTTTAAACATATGGGCTTTATCTACCATCGCCATTTGAGGTGCCACAGGTTTTTTGGGTACTCGAAATGAAACCACTTCATCAAAACGTTGATTTGATTGTCTGAGCATTGCGGGAAGAAAAATAATCATCAAAGACAACACCACAACAAAACCAATCAAACGATGTTTGATGCGATCATCTAATATTTTTTTTATCACAGTACTCATGTTTGTTTCTCCTCATGCTGACTCTGCGAGTGTTGCATAAACGTCATAACAGCACCCACCAAAATAAAAGATCCGTAAACAACAATCAAATCTCCTGGTTTTGCAGATTGTAGAGCAGTTTTGCTCGCTTCTATTGGATCACGATAAGACTGTGGTCGAAATCCCAATGTTGTCTCAAACGCATCTAATAAAATGTCTGAGTCTGTTGCACGTTTACCACTCAAACACGCCGGATACCATTGTACAACAAAAGAGCTTAATGGTCTAATTAAACCGCAAATATCTTTGTCTTTTAACGCTGAAAAAATCGCATGTATCTTTCCTGTCACAGGATAATCAGCCAATTTCTGAGCCAATAAAGAGGCGGCTTGAGGGTTGTGCGCCACGTCATATAAATAAGAAATATCACCCTCAACCCATTGTTGACGTCCTTTAATGGCCATAGCGTTCATCCCTTCAACCCAGGCGCGCTCTTGAACAGGCAACCTAGATTGCATGCATAAAGAAGTCATGACAGCTGCTACCGCAGCATGCGGATGTAACTTCGGCAATGGCAAAATAATCGGCGATTGATATGCTTGATGAAGATGGAGATGATTGCCAACAATGTGATATTGGTAGTCTTCACCCAAACAATGTAAGTCCGCTTCTAACTGTGCGGCATGATGTCGTACCGTATTAGGAACAGACTTGTCGGCATAAATACAAGGCCGATGTGGTCGCAAAATGCCTGCTTTTTCATAACCTATGGCTTCTATATCATGCCCCAAATAATCTTGATGATCCAAATCGACCGTGGTAATAATCGCCAAATCAGCATCAATGATATTCGTTGCATCCAAACGCCCTCCTACCCCAACTTCAAGCAGGATCAAATCCAAATTTGATCGTTTGAAATACAACAAAGCGGCTAACAAAGACATTTCAAAATAAGTTAATGGTGTGGCTTGACGACCCCGCTCAATGTCCATAAACAACGAGGTCAACACATCATCTGCAATAGGCTCCTGATTGATGCAAATCCGCTCATTGAAAGACAATAAATGCGGAGAGGTGAATTGCCCTACTCTATAACCAGCCGCTTGATAAATGGCACTTAACGCCGCCACCGTCGAACCTTTGCCATTTGTGCCACCTATTGTGATCACAGGAATAGACCACTGCAATACATGCATAGCATCAGCCACAGATTTGGCATTCACTAAGCGTAACTGCACTTCAGGCGTATGACGGTGTTCTAAATAATCCAACCATTCTTGCAAATTCCAACAAGATTTTTCCAGGTCTTGCTGCACGATTGCATTACTCATCTATCATATTAGACAAACTACGATGAGATAATTTGGCAATCATTTTGGCCAGTACATCACGCAATGATTTGCGTTCTACAATCATATCAATATGACCATGCTCTAAAAGAAATTCACTGCGTTGAAACCCTTCGGGTAAAGTTTGACGCACTGTTTGTTCAATCACCCGTGGTCCAGCAAATCCAATCAATGCATTGGGTTCTGCAATAATAATATCACCCAAACTAGCAAAACTTGCCGACACACCACCCATAGTGGGATCAGTCAACACAACAATAAATGGTAGTTTGGCTTGCGCTAATTTTGCCAATGCAGCGGAGGTTTTAGCCATTTGCATCAATGAAAACAAGCCTTCTTGCATGCGAGCGCCACCACTGGCGGTAAAACAAATATAAGCACGTCGTTCTGCAATGGCCACATTCGCAGCACGCACAAATTTTTCGCCCACCGTCGCACCCATTGATCCACCCATGAAGCTAAATTCAAATGCACTGATGACAACGGGTTGTTGTTTTAAAGTACCTTTTACGACAATCAATGCTTCTTTTTCGCCAGTCGCTTTTTGAGCTTGAATAATTCGGTCTTTGTATTTTTTAGAGTCACGAAATTTCAAACGATCAATTGGCTCCAAATCAGCAAATAATTCTTCTTGTCCAACAGGATCAAGGCACTGGGCCATCCGTTCGCGCGCAGAAATACGATGATGATGATTGCATTTGATACAAACAGAAAGGGTTTTTTCTAGTTCTGTTCGATACAATACTTCACCACATCCCAAACACTTAACCCATAAACCTTCCGGTACGCCTTTTTTTTGAGAAGTTTCCGTTCTAATTCTAGACGGTAACAAATTCATCAACCAACTCATGCTATTTTCCGTATGATTACTATGAGCGATAGTATACTCATTTTGCGAAAACAATGCTATTTACACGTAACGTATAGGATTTTGGCATCACTACTCCAAAATCTATTAAAGGTTATTACAAAATCGGCCGTTACCTTTCATATGCACCATTAGGAAGGAGATATGATGAAACGTTTTGCACCCTTGGTCGTGATGCTCTTTATGATGATGTATCATCCCTGGGCATTTTCAACCCCACGTTATGGTGAGCAGTTATGTCATTCACCCGATTATTTTTGCCTTGCCATCAAAACCAATGATACCTGGGAAAGTTTATTTCCTACGGATAAATCACGTGATTTGGTGATGCGTGTTAATCGCATGAATGTGGCATTAAAACCAGGCATGGTCTTAGCCGTTCCAAATCGTTTAGATGAAATTAGTATTTATGACGTATCACCTTTCCCACGTTATATCGAATCACCAGGTGAAAAAACGATTTATATCCAGCAAAAAGAATTGGCTTGGGGGGCTTATAATGCCGATGGAGAATTGGTTTGGTGGGGGCCCATTTCTTCGGGCGCAGGTCATTGTCACACTGATGGCAATTGTTTGACCCCAACAGGTTCGTTTCGTGTGATTAGAAAACAAGATATTTATTGTATCTCTACGGTTTTCCCTATAAGAGCGTCCGGAGAAAGCGGAGGCGCTATTATGCCCTATTGTATGCACTTTTGGCGAGGTTATGCGCTACACGGCAGTGAGGAAGTACCAGGATATAATGCCAGTCATGGGTGTATCCGAATGTTTATTGAAGATGCCAAATGGCTCAATGAAGAGTTTATCGATTTGCCTGGTGCTGGGGGCGCTATTGGCACGCGAGTGGTTGTAGGATCAGTGTCACAACAATAAAGAAAAACCGTTGACACCTTGGTTCACTAAAGATGCTTTTAATTGTTCCATTATTTTTTTATCTTTAAGTGGACCAAGACGCACTAAATAGTGCTGATTTTCTTGTTTGATGAAAACAGGAGACGAAGATGATCGCGCCAATTTACGCTGTAATTGCTCTGCCAAACTCTTCGAAGAAAATGCACCTGCTTGAATATAATAATGAGCTACTTGCGGTATAGCAGCATTTTTCTCTCTGACGGTTTCAATTTCAACTCTGGCTGTACCCTTAGGGAAAATACCTAATTTCACAGCAGCACCGTAGGATAAATCAATGATTCTTCCTGTATGAAATGGGCCGCGATCATTCACTTTTACAATAGCAACTCGCCCATTGTCTAAATTCTTTACTTTGACATAAGTAGGCAGTGGAAGGGTTTTATGTGCCGCAGTCAATTCGTACATATTGTAAGGATCACCGCTTGAGGTGCGTTGACTGTGAAATTTGGTGCCATACCAGGATGCTAACCCTCGTTGCTTATAACCATTAGCTGTTTTCAAAACAGCATATCGCTGGCCATCCACATGATATGTGGCAGGATTGCCATAACGACTTAAAGGCTCATTGACAGGGTGTACTCTTTTAAAAAAAGTAGGTATAGGTCCCTTGGGCGCACTATCTTGGGTACTGTGACGAGAAACACGATGCGTCTGCGTCATAGTTTGATTTTTTTGGCGTGACACAGGCTGCATTAGTTTACAGCTAACGAAAATCAATACGCACAATCCCAATAAAATTTTTTTCAATACAATATCATCCCAAACAAATACTCAAACACTATATCTGGACACCTACCTTTTCACCAACCTTTAATTTTTAATGATCAAAACTTCTGAAGGAATTTCATAAGGTAAAGTTTTCAAATAAGGATCTTTGATTGGAAGCCTAGTGATTTGATAATCATGTACGGCAGGTAAAATATGTGCAAATAAATGCGAAGATTCTGGTTTCTCTTGCATCAATGATTTTTGGGGAAGTGGTTTCTTCCTTGCTAAAATAATATTTCCCAACCATATAGGATCTTGGTAATGCAGCAAATGATAATTAGAGCGCCATAGACGCAAAATGTAAAGATTATCGTCTTGTACAGCACGATAAGACATGGTCAACGCAGGATGTTTGTTCAAATATAATTGTTCCATGAAAGGCAAATCTTCCGACGTATATCGACCTTCCGCATGAATAATCAAAGAGTAAATGAATGATTTTGGTTGTTTTCTCCAACCACACATCTCCAATCTTTTTTCTAATTCTCTGATTGATCCAGCATATTGAACGTTAAAGACGCCAACCCGTCTGCCGATACGATTGGTAGAGTAAACAGGTAAAATAGGTTCATCTTGATACCACCATGTATCCTGATTTAACGTATATTGTTTCGAGGGCGGTGTGTGCGCTTGAATAATAAGAGCCGATTTATGGTGATAATTTAAAATAGCAGTCATAAGAAATATACCCACTACCCAGCCAATGGCAGTAGTCATAGGCAAACGAAGTGTTTTAAGAGGTTTACGTCGATACACAATCCAATGCGCCAAGCCAACACTGGCACCAATACCATAAGCACCAATCACTGAACTCAACCAATTATCGCCTAAATAAAGGGTGGAAAATCCCGACAAAAATAACATGGCTAAGATGACATAAGAAGCGATACTGTGGCTGGGTTTTGTCTGTAATAAATAATTGATTAAAAAAGTAAAGAGCGCTGTAGCAATGCACAAAGGTATCTCAGGATAAATAGACGATTTAGACATCACAAACAAAGTAATAGAATGTGGCAAAGTAAAATAAGTCACAAATAGCCAAGTAATCAGTAACGCATTGATCATCAAACTTAACCAATATTTTAAAAAACGCGAATCTCGGTTATATATAGCCAAAATAGTGACTAAACTGCAAAAACAAACTAATGTGACGGGATGAAACATCAAATTTACAAAAATAAGGATTTTATCAAGAGTCGGTGTGCGTAAACTTTGTAAAAAATAGCATACGGCTTGATTAATGGATGTGAGCCAGGTATGTTGAATCACGACCAGACTAAGTATCAAAACGAAAGCAACACAACACAACCAGATTAATAAAAAAGTAATGATACGTTGTTGGCGGCGGTCATCTTGGGCACTCAGTGCGGCAATCATATATTTGGTATAAGCATTTTTTTTAGACCAACGCCATAGCGTGTCCACGTGAGTTGCAAACCATAAATTCAATGATCGAGCCAGTATTTTTAACACCAAACTTAAAAGCCAACCTATCACCAATACACTCATGACCAGCGCAAATAAACGCTGCGCACTTTCTGCCGAAAGTTGATGGCTCGCCGCACCAATAATATAACCTGGCACCAAATATAAAATAGCCCAACCAATAGCCGAAATAAAATTTGCAGCAAAAAATTGTAATCGTGACATGTGCATCATGCCCGCAATAATAGGCATAATAGAGCGCAGCGGGCCTGTAAAGCGCCCAATCAATACGCTTTTTCCACCATGTCGATTAAAAAAATCTTGACCGTAATTCAAAAACTTGGGATATCTCTTAAACGGCCACATGGAAGCAAGGCTTTCACTATAAATAGCACCGAGCATATAGCTGATACTATCTCCCGTAAAAGCGCCTAATGACGCAAAAGCAATGGTTAAATCAAACCGCATGACATTAGAACCAGCAAGGATACCCACAGCCGTCATTGTAAGAGATCCAGGAATAATGGTTCCAATGATGGCCAGAGATTCTAACAATGCAACGAGAAACGTAAAAACAAGGGCATAATTGGGATGATGATGAAGCCAAGCAGTTATAGGGACAATGTAATCAGCGTATATATGCATCAATCTCTCATCCTACCTGATTTGATTCAAACGTGGCCAAAAAATGACGCACAAAATCTCGATTCACTTGGGCCATACTTATCTTAGAATCATACTCTTTGATGCGAGTCATTTTCAACTGTTGATAGCCACATGGATTTATCCCTTCAAAAGGTGCCAAATCTAGATCGACATTCAAAGCGATGCCGTGGTAGGTGCAATTAGATTTGACCCTCAACCCAATCGATGCAATTTTTTGATCAGCCACATACACACCAGGTGCTTTGGGTTGACGATGTGCATCGATGTGATACGTTTGTAACAAATCAATTAAAATTTGTTCTAAATCACAAACCAAGGTTCTAACCCCTAAACGACGACGCTGTAAATCCATCATCACATAAGCGATCAACTGTCCTGGTCCATGGTACGTGACTTGGCCGCCTCGATCCGATTGGACCACAGGAATATTGCCTGTATTCAACACATGTTCGAGCTTACCTGCTTGTCCTAACGTATACACAGGCAAATGCTCCAACATCCAAAGTTCATCTTCTGTATCAGGGTGGCGCGCCAGGGTAAAACCTTTCATGTTTTCCCATACCGATTGATAAGATTGAATGCCGAGTTGATGAATACGCATTAGAGAACCATACGAATATCAGGGTGTTGCGTTAAATCTTTGTATAGCGCATCTAAGGTCATTTGGTCTAATGCAACAACCACTGCCGTGATACTCTGATATTTACCTTGACCACTGAGTTGCGTGGTGATAGCCGAATCAGGTGTATCAGGGAAATGGTGATGCACTATCGTAATGATGTCTTGCAAAAAATTTGGCGTTGCATTGCCAATGATTTTAATCGGAAAATCACAAGGAAACACCATCAATGTTTCATTCATCATGAAATAACCTTACCCAAACCAATGATTGAATAGTAATTTGATGGCATCTTTGGCACACGTATAATAGCCCCCTTTTGCTGCATCGTCTAAAGCATACAAAGGTTGTGTTTCCAAGGTATGCCCATCAAACTGGATGATCAATTCACCAATTTTTTGTCCTTTTTGGATAGGCGCTTCTAAATATTTAGGCACATTTGTCACGATGCTAAGACGTTGATATTGGCCGCCAGGAACCGTGATATAGTTTTCCTCCAAAACACCAAGACGAATACTAGTGGTTGTACCTTTATAAACAGGTGCTTCACTCACTTTTTGGCCTGCTTGGAATAATTTATGCGTTTCAAAAAATCTAAATCCGTAATTCAGCAAACGCTGGCTATCATCGGCACGCATAGAATCAGAAGGCGCATTCAGCACAACCGCTAATAATCGCATATCTCCACGTTTGGCTGAAGACACCAAACAAAAACCAGCTTCATCTGTATGCCCAGTTTTGAGACCATCTACGGTATTATCGCGCCAGAGCAATCGATTGCGATTAGGTTGACGAATATTGTTATAAGTAAACCATTTTTGTTTGTACCAATGATAATAATTCGGAAAATCACGAATCAACGAGCGTCCTAAAATAGCGAGATCTTTGGCTGTGGTATAATGCTCAGCATTAGGTAAGCCAGTGCTGTCTGTGAAATTAGAATTTAGCATTCCCAGTGATTTGGCTTGTTGATTCATCAAATCAGCAAAACTAGATTCACTGCTTCCAACATGTTCCGCCAAAGCGACACACGCATCATTACCAGAATCTACAATAACACCTTTTAAAAGATCCTCGATACTGACTTCCTGCCCTTCTTTAATGAACATACGTGACCCACCTGTTTTCCAGGCTTCTTGGCTGACACGCACTTGATCATTCAAATGGATTTGATCTGCTTTAAGCGCCCGAGAAACGACATATAAAGTCATCATTTTGGTTAAACTAGCAGGCGGCAATCGTAATTCGCTGTTTTTTTCTGCAATGATTTTGCCACTATCTACATCAATAAGAATGTAAGCTTTGGCATTCAAAGTGGGCGGCGTGGGCGTGATAATAGGGTTGTTACCCGTCACGGGTGGTGGCGCCAAATGTTCTGAAGACAATGACTCTGCTTGAAGCGTATTGATTCCTATAGCGAAAAAAACAAAAACTGTTAAAAGTGTATTAAAACTACGACGGATGTTCATGTAATTACCTATGATTTTGTAAGGTGTTATGATCTGGGCATATTATCACAGTAACCATAGAAAATGACAACAGGTGCTTGAGGCACGGTATCTTGGATCAGATACCGTGGCATGTAGGTTTTTTCAACTACTGATCTTTATCTTAAAAAATCTTGCTCTGCTTTTTGATAGGTATTATGCATAGTATCTTGAATCACAATGGCTATATTTTGCAGTGCTTTTAATTCCGTTTGTTGTTGTAAAATTCCTGTTTTATATTTCCAGCCTTGGGGCAATTTTAGTTTAGATCCTAAATTCATCAAATCCTTTTCCGATTCTTGTGCCGGAGATAAAGTGTATGATTGCATCACATACACCTCTCCTTCTGGATTGATTAATTCGTATATCCTATTTCCAGACTCATATATCCAGGTTGTTTGACGCTCCACGCGGTGGTGGTGAAATGCTGCTGCTCCTAAAAAAATATCACGTAAACTCAAATGTAAAATACCAGCTTTTCGCATCGATAATTGTGAAAAATTTCGAGATTTTTCACCTATAAAATGAGTGTTTTTTGCCCCATCTACGATAAAACGTCTTGGACCATTTAGATAGACATAGCGAGCATTTGTTTCTTTTTTAACAGATTGAATGGTAATAGCCTCCCAAAGTTCGTCAGGACATTCATTAAGTCCAATGGTGTTATAGACTTCAAACATTTTTCCTTTGGAAAAAATAATTTCACAATAACGTTGATGACGTAACCCTGCATCTGGCAGCGCAAAAGAGAATTTAGATAGCATTGAGAGGAAAATCACTAAAACGAAAGACAATGTTACGGTACGTTGCGTATGGAGCATCTAGTCTTCTCCTTTTACAATAAAGGTCGTTTTCCTTAACCTGACTTTAGTCACTTTAAAATGCGTGTAATAACCCCGAAGTCTACATAATTCTGATACCTATCTTTCCACTCTGTCATCAATTCTATAAATATTCAAGATGTATCTTGTTAATTTTTTAAGGATAATAATCAATCACTTTATTTGTCCTAAGCCATTATTTTTGTTACCATAAAATTTATCCAACCTAAAATTGATGGCTATGCGACCTATTTATTTGATTGCATTGATTTTTGCTTTCCCTGCTTTTGGGATGTCTTCGCACATTAATACCTCAAAAGCGATTGATAACGCGATCATGCGCTACGGCTTACAAAAAGAGCCGCACCTCATGTCTTATTTTTCTAAATCCGGTGTGTCATACCCGCCCAAGGACATTGCCTTATTGGCTTTTAAAAAAGAACAGCATATTCAATTATGGGCAAAAGACAACCAAAAAAGTTGGCGCCATATACACACTTACCCCCTCACAGCGTTCAGTGGTCAATTAGGCCCAAAATTAAAAGAACATGACAAACAAATTCCCGAAGGCATTTATAGGCTAACCACGTTCAACCCCTATAGCGCCATGCATTTATCTATGATGATCAATTATCCTAATGCCTTTGATCGCCAACAAGCCAGTAAAGATGGTAGAAATAAATTAGGTGGTGATATTTTTTTGCATGGCAAAGCATTGTCTGTCGGGTGCTTGGCAGTAGGTGATTATGCTATTGATGAGTTGTTTTTATTAGCTAGGCGTGTTGGTTTAAATCACGTGCAAGTGATTATTGCCCCGAATGATTTACGAAAAAGCAAACCTGCTACCAACCAACTGGCACAACCTCGTTGGTTGCCAGAGTTGTATTATAAAATAGGTCAAGCGTTAAACCATTTCCCTATTTCAAAAAGTCGCACCGCTTAACAATAAAATCTGAGCTTATTTTTTCACAGGAAAAATAAGCTCAGGATGTCAAAAAACTATTTAGGCATGTTCCGGCGCAACTTTGTAGATGCCAGGCGCATTTCTTAAGTACTCTTTGTAGTCCATACCATACCCAAACACATAATGATCTTCGACTTTTAAACCTACAAAATCCGCTTGTTGAAGACCGGTAGGTACACGTTTTTCGTATTTATCCACCAACACGGCACTGTATACTTCTTCTGCACCCATGGTTTCAATTTCAGCAAGAATAGCCGCCAGTGTCACACCGCCATCCAAAATATCGTCAACAACCAACACTGTTCGTCCGCGTAAATCTGTGCCTGGCTTGACTTTCCAATTCAATGTACCACCGCTCATCTCACCTTGATAACGAGTCGCATGAACATAATCCACTTCCAGTGGAAAATTTAATCTGAGCAATAAATTGCCCACTGGTACCAAGCCCCCAATCATCACACAAATGATGACCGGATTTTTATGAGATAATTTTTCATGGATCTCGGTGGCCATAGTATCTAATGCTTGGTTGATTTGTTCGATTGAAAATAACAAAGTGGAACGTTCCAATACTTCATTAATTTGTTCAGTGATACTCATAAAAGTCCTAACCTTAAGTTTGTGCCAAATAAAATTGATCTCGCGATGTGCAAGAAACAGCCGTCATACAATGAGCATTTTTTTGCATAATCAAACAATAAAATCCTGCAGGATAAGGCCAGACCATTTTACCCATTTGATTTAAAAATGCCAGTTTATGTATCCAAGTTTTGTGATTAATCGGTGGGATATAATAAAAACTCGATAACCAACATTGCTGATAACCACGAGACAGCAATGCATGCTTTAAAGAAAGCGACGAACTTAAGCTCGCCGAAGCATGGGCAAAACAAGATAAACGGCCCCATCGTAGAGATGCGCCCCAAAAACTCCAGGGATTGATACCGAGAAAAATCACATACCCCATGGATTTTAAAATACGATCAATTTCGTCAATTGGATTTTTACCTTGTGCAGATGCTTCCATAGTCAATGGCGCCACAATACAATCGATACTTTCTCGTTCAATAGGTATCGCTGATATAGATGCATTGATACTGCCCCCTGCTCCCAAAGCCGGACTAAGGAACCATTTGCACGAATAGGATAAATCATTCAACCAAGGATTATCGCCACAATCACCCAATTGCAGTAAATATTTACCCCGCAAATTAGATTGGCTTATGCTTAATTCCGCTGTAAAAGCTTGTGCCACACCCTGTCCTTGCGGCGTTTGAAACCAATGTTGTAACGCAATATATTTATTTCGTTCGTCCATGAGACACAGCCATAGGCATAAATCATTAGTTTGTTATTGATAATATACTGCTTGCAGTGAAAGTGCTACGCAAATAAAACCCTCTGGGTAAGGTCAATATTTTTTGGCCCTGTTCATCAAAACCATAACATAACGCCTTTGCATCTGCAGCTTTCGGTCTGATTTGCAAATACTCGCCCATACTGGCAGACAGTTCATGCAAGCGTCCCATGGACACCATGGCCGTCAATTCAGTCCAATCCTGAGCAAGTGTGGTTTGTTCTGCAGCCGAGGGTGTCCAGAGCTTGGCTTTGCCAATGCGTCGATGGGCATAGGGAATTAAGGGGTCAGCTTCAATAGGAATCCACAAAACTCGCTGTAATTTCGCCCAACACTGCGAGGTTTCCCAAGTTTGTTCTTGAATGGTCAATAATGGTATAGAGGTGATAAAGGTAGATTCTGCCGGTTTACCCGAAGCATTAACCGGTAAGGTTTTCAGCTCAATGCCCAATTCCATAAAATCCGGTAAAGGTTGATTACCTGCATTGGCACCCAATGCCTTTTCTAAGGCACCGCCTGCCCACCCTTTGCGTTGTAAGGCATGTTCTGGAATCACCAGGTGTAAATGGCTGGCCAACTGGCGTAAACTATACCCTTCAATCAATCGACAACGGGCTAATAGTTCACGCTCAGTATCCATAACGCTACACTTTGGGTCGGATGCTGATACCCAATTCGTTCAATTGAGCTGCACCTGTAGCTGAAGGCGCATTGGTTAATAAACAAGACGCTGATTGGGTTTTAGGAAAGGCGATGACATCTCGAATCGAGGTCGATCCTGTCAACAACATGGCCAAGCGATCTAAACCCAGGGCAATACCACCATGTGGTGGGCACCCAAAACGTAATGCATCCAGTAAAAATCCAAATTTTTCGCGCGCAACATCGGCTTCAATCCCTAATAAATCAAACACAGTTTGTTGCAATACAGGGTTATGAATACGAATAGAACCACCACCAATTTCATAGCCATTAATAACAATATCATACGCTTTGGCCACAGACGCCGCAGGATCAGTCCGTAAAGCATCGGGTTGCAAATCTTGAGGAGACGTAAACGGATGATGCATGGCTTGAAGCATGCCTGTTTGTTCATCTTTTTCAAACATGGGCCAATCGATGATCCATACCAAACGCCAATCAGAAGTTAATAAGTTTCGATCCTGGCCTAATTTGATACGCAAAGCACCCATGGCATCATTGACAATTTTTTCACGATCGGCGCCAAAGAAAATCACATCCCCAGTTTGTGCATCCAAACGCTCTACGATAGCCAATGCTTGTGCTTCAGATAAGAATTTTAAAATAGGAGATTGTAAACCAGCAAACCCTTGGGTGCGATCATTGACTTTAAAGTAAGCCAAACCTTTTGCCCCATATTGACCCACAAATGCCGCATAGTCATCTAATTCTTTACGACTAAGTTCACACCCGGAAGGCAGGGTCATTGCGACCACGCGACTCCCCGGAGTCTGAGCTGCTGCAGAGAACACTTTAAATTCACAGTCACGAACCAAATCATCAATGTCTACCAATTCTAAGGGATTTCGTAAATCTGGTTTGTCACTGCCAAAACGACGCATGGCCTCTGCATAAGTCATTGTAGGCAATTGTGCTGGCAATTCGATATTCATGAGTTGTTTAAAAACATGTTGCAACAATCCTTCAATCAAATGCATCACTGCAGATTGATCAATAAAAGACATTTCAATATCTAACTGCGTGAATTCTGGTTGTCGGTCAGCGCGTAAATCCTCATCTCTAAAACAGCGTACGATTTGATAGTATTTATTGAAACCAGACATCATCAATAACTGTTTGAACAATTGCGGAGATTGCGGCAAAGCGTAAAACTCGCCCGGGTGCACTCGGGAAGGCACCAAATAATCTCGTGCGCCCTCTGGCGTTGCTTTGGTAAGCATAGGCGTTTCAATATCAATAAAATCTTGCTCATTCAGATAATCGCGTATAGCTCGGGTTAATTGATGGCGAAGTTTTAAATTGTCTTGCATTTGCGTTCGTCGCAAATCCAAATAACGGTATCGATAACGTAGATCTTCACCCACAGTTTGATTTTCATCTGGCAAAAATGGCGGTGTTTGAGCTTGATTGAGGATATCTAATTGGGAGGCCAGTACTTCAATTTGGCCTGTGGCAAGCTGTGCATTTTGCATGCCCAAAGGTCTCGCACGTACTTGACCTGATATACAAACTACAAATTCATGTCGTAACGTTTCTGCAACCGAAAAAACCGATTGGTTTTCAGGTTCATACACCACTTGTAGCAGACCGGAATGATCACGGATGTCTAAAAAAATAACGCCGCCATGATCACGTCGATTATGCACCCAACCACACACGGTGACGGACTGTCCAATCATCGTTTCATTTACTTGGGTACAATCTTGTGATCTCATTATGCTTGCCTATCAAAAAATGGAGTCAAGATATTATCATTCAGATCGATTGACAGGCAAGCACAACCTTCACATTCTATTTTTTTGGTTCTGTTTCCACTTGTCAGTCAAAACACGAATACCACACCACCCTAAAGCACCTTCAACGATGAGAATGACGCCCATCAGAAAATAAAATACAGCACCCATGCCTATCAACACACCTAGACATAAAATAATACCTATGACAGTACGGTTAATGCGATCATTATTATCAATATTACAGGTTACTGGTAACATAATTAACTCCTTGAGAGAACACGCTTTAGAATACACGTAATTGATGAAAGTTCAAAGTGATTGGCCTCATTCACAAATTTATGGCAGACTTAAATGGCTTTTTAGGTTAAAAGGATATCGACGTGGAACATGAAATCATGGAATACGATGTGGTGATTGTAGGTGCAGGACCTTCGGGTTTGGCAGCCGCCATCCGTCTTAAGCAACTAGCGCGTGACCATAAACAAAATCTGAGTGTCTGTGTGTTAGAAAAAGGCGCTCAAATCGGTGCTCATACTTTATCTGGAGCCGTCTTAGAGCCCAGAAGTTTACAAGCTCTTTTACCGGACACTTGGGAAATGGCACCTCTATCCACACCGGTCACCTCAGATCATTTTTATATGTTATCTGAAAAACACGCCTATCAACTTCCTACGCCAAAGCCCATGCACAACAAAGGCAATTACATCCTCTCACTAAGCGAACTTTGTCAATTTTTAGCCAAACAAGCTGAAGCTTTAGGCTGCGAAATATATCCAGGATTTGCCGCAAGCCACCTTCTTTTCGATGACAACCATGCCGTTTCTGGGGTGGCCACAGGAGATTTGGGTGTCGACAAAAATGGCGATAAAACGTCAAATTATCAACCCGGCATGCATTTAAAAGCCAAGCAAACTCTTTTTGCAGAAGGCTGTCGTGGCGAATTAAGCCAAGAGCTGATGAAGCGCTTTCAACTACGACTCAACTGTGATCCACAAACGTATGCCATTGGCCTCAAAGAAATTTGGACTATTCCAAAAGAACAACATCTGCTGGGCACGGTCGTGCATACAGTAGGCTGGCCACTGTCACAGGATGTATACGGCGGTTCTTTTGTCTATCATATGGCAGGTGATAAAATTGCATTAGGATTGGTCATTGGCTTGGATTACACCAATCCCTGGCTTAATCCATTCGGTGAATTACAACGACTAAAAACGCATCCAATGATGCAACGCTTACTAGCAGGTGGAGAACGAATCGCCTATGGTGCACGTGCGCTCAATGAAGGTGGTTGGCAATCGATGCCAAAATTAAGTTTTCCAGGTGGCGTATTGATAGGGGACGGGGCGGGATTTTTGAATGTTCCTAAAATCAAAGGCATCCATACCGCCATGCAATCAGGCATGTTAGCTGCAGAAACCACCTTTGAATTACTCAAATCAAATCAGGTACCTATCAACGAAAATAGTGCCTATGGTGACGCGGTCAAAGCTTCCTGGATAACCCAAGAACTGTATGCTGTAAGAAATATTCGACCTGGTTTCCGATTTGGCTTGTGGATGGGATTGGCCCTGGCGGCATTTGAAACATACATCACTCGGGGCAAATCTCCTTGGACCCTACACAATCACGCCGATCACATGACCTTGCGTCCAGCCCAAAAAGCCCCACTTATTGAATATCCCAAGCCTGATGGGGTATTCACGTATGACTTATTGTCTTCTGTTTATTTATCAAATACGTTTCATGAAGAAAATCAACCTTGTCATTTGAAATTAAGAGATCAATCTTTGGCCATTTCTGTTAATTATCAACAATATGCTTCTCCTGAAACCCGTTATTGCCCTGCGGGCGTTTATGAAATCATCCATGGTACTCATGGCGCACAGTTGCAAATCAATGCTCAAAATTGCTTACACTGCAAAACCTGTGACATCAAAGATCCAAAACAAAATATCAAATGGACAGCGCCTGAAGGGGGCGGTGGCCCAAATTATGTGAGCATGTAATGTTTATGAGTATGTAGCCAAATGTGCCTCTTCAAAACAAGTTCAACGTTAGCAGAAAAGAGCTCAGAAGTATCGGGATTAGAATTGACCTGACGTCTCAATAAATCATAAAATTTTAAAATACATGGGTAAACTAAAATTAAGTCTAAAAACATCCCCTTTTTTTTATATACATCTATACTGAATAATGTCACTCATATCTTATAGGTTTATTTGATCTGTACAGGGGGTCAAGATGTCTCTACCAAAAAAATCTGTCTCGCCACGCGATATCTCTGTGGATGTGGTCCGAGGCATCAGCATCATTACTATGATCGCGGCTAATTTGGCAGGTGTGATGGCATTAAATGCCCCACCGATGTCTTTACGCTTATTCGGAACTTTTGCTGCCCCATTGTTTATTTTTTTGAGTGGCATGATGGTATATGTCACCTGTAAACGCTATCCTCTCAGTCACTACATGATCCGATTTGGTATGATTTGGACTGTGGCGCTCTTCATTGACTGGGTACTGGAACAGCATAGTTTTTCGTCTGTCGACGTTTTATGGCTTATTGGATTATCATTGCCATTATGCTATTTATTTTTAACCAAAATTTCGTCAGTTCAAATTCAGCTCATTGTAATTGCGCTAATTTTTGCAATAACGCCCCTCTTACAAGCAAAATTAGGCTATATCGATGATCCTGAAACCCCTTTTGCTTTTGATAAGGTCACATTGAAACACTGGATCATTGACGGCTGGTTTCCTCTTTTTCCGTGGATTGGATTTTCGTTTTTAGGCGGTGTGTTTGCTCACTATCGGACTACAGTCACCCAGCATAAATATTATGGATTGGTAGCGTGTTTGATATTATTTGCTGGCGTATTGATATGGTATTTCTTTTTTGATATGACCCATAGCATGTCACGTGACGGATATTCCGAATTATTTTATCCGCCCACCATTGGATATATGATCACGGCGATTGGCGTTATTGGTGTCTTATTTTATTTGGTACAATTAAACCCTGCTCTGAAACTATATCGCGCGGCGATTGTGTTAGGAGAAGCGTCTTTGTTCATGTACATATTACAGTACACTCTTGAAGCGCTCATCATTCACCCCTATGTAGCCTCTACTTATCCCAATTATATGCTTTCATTTGTTGCTCTGCTTATGCTATTAATCGTTGTAGGTTATGGATTACGCTATTTAAAGAGTCGATGGACGAAACGCCCTTACGTGATTAAGTTTTTGATTGGATAATTGGAGCATGTAACCTCATCTGCCATGGCAATGCTTCCATTTTTTTTGACTCTTACAAGGACAGAGCATGTTTCTAGTAATGGTATATTCTTTTTCTGAAGAAAGAGACACGCCATCTACATAGTACCAATGCCCCTCTATGAATCGAAATTCACTCAATTCATGCATATATTGGACTGATTTTCCATCCACAAAACACGCTATAAACTCTACTGTACCGTGCGTGGCCGCAATCATTTCTGATCGAATGACGTGTAGTGAGATCCATAGTACGCGTTGCGACCACAGTGTCGCAGATACAGGATCAAAACCATCACTGGCTTGTCCTGTCATGGTGGTTTTAATATAATCGATATTCGCACTTGCATATGCAGCATATCGAGAACGCATCAGAATTTCGGGCGTTTGCGCTGTTTGAAGGCTGTGATGATAGGGTTGACAACAAAGCGCATAGCATGCGCCTGATCCGCAGTAACACCCTGTCATTTTGTGCTTTGTTCCATTTCAAAAACTTCTAGAAACTCTTTGTAGCCTCCTTTGTAATCTTGGATTTTCCCTGTAGGAGGAAAATATAAGATCCGCGTTGCAAATTTTTCGATAAAATGTCGATTATGACTTACGACCAGCAAAGTACCTGTGTAGGAAGCCAAGGCAGCAGCCAAAGCGTCAATTGTTTCAATATCCATATGGTTGGTGGGTTCGTCTAAAATCAGAACATTGGGTGCTTCTAGAATGACTTTACCCATCAATAGTCGAGCAGCTTCTCCCCCACTTAAAGATAAAATATCTTTGGTCACATCATCTTTTACAAACAACATTTGCCCTAAGACTTTACGAATTTGCTGTTCCGGAACCCCAGAAATCTCGTCCGACAACCAGTCCAATACGGTTTTTGATTCATTCAACGAATCGTGATGATCTTGAGAAAAATAAGAAACCCGAGTTTCTGGCCCCCATGTCATGTGACCTTCGTCAGGTGGGATTAAAGACAACATGAGTTTCAATAAAGTTGATTTACCCCGACCGTTTGCACCCACAATCGCCACTTTGTCATGCCGATTCAACTGCAATTTAAACTCTTTAAATAATGTTTTTTCTTGAAAAGATTTACCCAGTCCTTCGACCACACAAACTGATTTTACAGAAGGCTTCTTAGGCACCAATTGAAAACTGGGCGCAATCCGCGAACTATGTAATATATCGGGTAATTCGATTTTTTCCATCATTTTGATGCGTGATCGTGCTTGAGCCGCTTTAGAAGCTTTGGCTTTGAATCTATCTACGAACGATTGCATATGTGCCAATTTATCTTCTGCTTTTCGGCGTTCTACCATTTTTTGATCTTGTAGCAATTGTTTTTCTGCTAAAAATTTATCATATACGCCAGAGTATTGACGAACTTCACCAAAATCTATATCTAAAATATGATCAGCAAGATGATTAATAAACTCTAAGTCATGCGATATAAAAATCAGTAAACCTTTAAATTCCGTAGCTAAGAAATTTTCTAACCAACGAATCGATTCGATATCAAGATGGTTTGTTGGTTCATCTAAGAGCAAAATAGAAGGGTTTTCAAACAAAACTTGAGCGAGTAATACCCTTAGCTTATAACCACCAGACAAAGCACGCAAAGGCTGATCATGATAAGAAGCAGGAATACCCAAACCCACCAAGATTTTTTCAATTTCCGAAGGTGCTGTGTACCCATTTTCTTGGTAAATCAAATTTTCAAGTTCGGCATAGCGCAATCCCTGAGCTTCAGACCAAGGATCTATCTCCAATAAAGCCTCTTTTTCTTGAATAGCTGCCGCTAACTTAGCCCGGCCCTGCATCACGATATCTCGAATTCGAGTATCTTCATACCGAAATTGATCTTGCTTCAACCAACCAATACTGGCATCTTTGGGTTTAACGACCTCGCCAGAAGTAGGCTCTTCTTCCTGCGTCATTAACTTAAATAAGGTGGACTTTCCACACCCATTAGCGCCGACCAAAGCGTAGGCTTGATTGGTATTCAAAATAAGATTCACGTCATAGAACAATAATTTTTGTCCAAAAGTGATGCTCAATTGATTTAAAGTGATCATGGATAATACTCAGATGAGATAAGTTAAAACACTGACAAAAAATAACCCACTCTATCGAAATACCATCAATTTATTTCAATAGAATGGGCAATATAAATTCTTAATAATCGGATGACAACATCAAAAAAGAGTGATTATTCGTCAGTTAAACGAAAATATTTTGTGCCAAAATAACGTTGTAATTTTTTTCGAATCGTGCCGCGACTAATACCCAGCATTCTAGCAGCTTGTAGCTGGTTACCACGTCGTTTCTCCATAACGGCTTGCAACAAAGGAGGCTCAACTTCTGAAAGAATCATATCGTATAAATCATTAATTGATTTATTTTTATTTTCGGCTAGAAAACGCGTTACCAAACCATAAACCAAATCCTGAAGGCCCTGATCTTGTTTCGTATTTTCAATAGTGACTTCTGTTTCAATAACAGCCATTCTCAATATCCTTATTATTTAGTTAATCAGAAAACTAACCTCTGTGCTTCCATTTTATATGTTAGCAAGATTAATTGTACATCAAGCATAATTGATACGCTATAGGGAAAACCGTGTTTTTTCTACGTACAACAAGAGTTAGCATGATTTTAACAGATCTCTTATCAAACACACTCATCAAAAACATATCTGATTCGCTGCCCACGCTCTATACTTCATGTGCAAAATGCCGCGCATATAGCGCGGCACATAAACGAGCAGATGTTTTATCAAATGCTGTAGATTAGGCTTCAATCAACAGTTGGTTCATGCGTTTGACAAAATCAGCAGGATTATCCAATTGTCCACCTTCTGCGATCACCGCTTGTTCAAACAACACTTTGATCCATTGTTCAAACTTCGCGTCATCTTGAATGTCATGAATTCGTTTGATCAATTCATGATCTGGATTGATTTCAAAAATCGGTTTGGACACAGGAATTTGTTGCCCTGCAGCTTGTAGAATACGTTGCATTTCCAAGCCCATATCATTTTCATCAGCCACAATACATGCCGGAGAGTCAGTCAAGCGATTGGTCAATTGTACGTCTTTAATGCGATCTTCCAAAATCGTTTTGATTTGGGTCAGCATCTGTGCAAATGATTTCTCTTGCTCTTTCACTTCAGCCACATCATCATCCAATGCCACTTTACCTTTGGCAATAGATTGTAGTTTTTTACCTTCAAACTCGCCTAAATGACCCGTCAACCATTCATCAATGCGATCGCTCAATAAGAGCACTTCGATCCCTTTTTTCTTAAAAATTTCCAAATGAGGACTATTTTTAGCGGCATTATAGCTGGAAGCCGTGATGAAATAGATTTTGTCTTGTTTGTCTTGCATACGCGACACATAATCCGTTAAGGAAACAGTTTGTTCTTCTGAAGTAGAATGCGTCGAAGTAAATCTTAGTAATTTTGCAATGGTTTCTCGATTTGCAAAATCTTCCACGGGGCCTTCTTTCAGCACCAAACCAAATTCTTTCCAAAAACGTTGGTACATGTCTGGATTGTCATTACTCATTTTTTCCAACAAAGATAAAATTCGTTTTGTACATGCCGACCGAATATTATCTACTTGTTTGTTGTCTTGGAGAATTTCACGTGACACATTCAAAGGCAAATCGCTGGCATCTACAATACCTTTGATAAAGCGCAAGTATCTGGGTAAGAATTGTGCGGCATCGTCCATAATGAACACACGTTTCACATACAATTTCAACCCATGTTTTACTTCGTGCTGCCATAAATCATAGGGCGCATGCGATGGAATATACAGAAGACTGATGTATTCATGTTTTCCTTCTACATGGTTATGAGACCACATCAAAGGATCTTGGTAATCATGAGAGATATGTTTGTACAATGCTTTATAGTCATCGTCAGAGATTTCTGATTTCTGCAAGGTCCATAATGCGGTTGCTTTATTCACAGTTTCAAACGCAGGTTCTTCTGTCGTAACTTCTGCGCCTTCTTCTGTGTCTGCAGGGGTTGTCATGCCTTTCATCGCAATCGGCCACGAAATATGATCAGAATATTTAGTAATGATATTTTTGAGGCGCCAATCGCTCAAAAACTCTTCTGCATCTTCTTTTAGATATAACGTAATTTCGGTACCGCGAGATTCTTTTTTGATGGAACCGATACTAAATTCACCATCTCCAGTCGATTCCCATTGAATCGCAGATTCTGTTGGCTCACCTGCACGACGACTTTTTAGAACGACTCGATCCGCTACAATAAATACGGAATAAAATCCAACACCAAATTGACCAATTAAATTAGAATCTTTGGCTTGATCGCCACTTAAATGGCTAATGAACTCTTCGGTACCTGATTTGGCAATAGTTCCAAGGTTGTTAACAGCTTCGTCCCAAGACATACCAATTCCATTGTCTGCAATGGTCAATGTTTTTTGTTTGTCATCAAACTCTATGGTAATTTTTAGATCAGAATCTTGTTCGTATAAATTTGCATCAGACAAAGCTAAAAATCGTAATTTATCCAAGGCATCAGAAGCATTCGAAATCAATTCTCTTAAAAAAATTTCTTTATTACTATATAAGGAATGGACTACCAAATGCAGCATTTTCTTAACTTCAGTTTGAAAGCCCATGGTTTGTTGCTTTTTGACCATCGCTATATCTCCAAAAAATTATCTTCGAAGATTAGTTGGGGGCAAATTTTAAAAATTCAAGATGTGAATTTAAAATTAACTCATTTTATGCGCTTTTCATAAAGCGTTGATATAATTTATCAGCGCGCTGTAAGATACCTTCTGTAAATGGACTCTCAGTGATTTGGTCGTGAATTTTATTAAGCATACTGATTGCTTCTTGTCGCACCAAAGATACGGAAAGAGAGGCTTCCTCCGCCATTTGTAAAATATGCCGAGGGAATAGACCATCGAACTCATATTTACTTCCTATTTTCATGGCCATTTTAGTCGAAAGACTAGGATAGTGTATGGTAGAAATCATATCATAAAATGGCGCCAATCGAGTTTGCTGATCTTGATACAGAAACGAAAAATTCTTGCCATGTGCGTCATTATTACCAATGATCATATTAAACAATATGGCTTGCAATAACGCTTTTATATCCATCACCGCTAAACTTGATAAGCGCCGTGTCAATTGAAAGCAATCTTGAATACTAGGCCCGCCCTCTCGCTGATATTTCATTTCTGGATGAATGCCCATGGCTTGACAAAAATCTTCTTGGTGCAAACGCTGAATGCCGTGGCCAGTTTCAATACGATCATACCGTTTTACCAATAAATAAGACGTATCGTCTATATAATGCATGGAGGCCTCCACACTATTCATCCCAATTTTTTGAGCCAATTGAAGGCAAAAACATTCGTTTTCAATCAAAGAAATGAATGCTCGATTGACTGGTTTTAAAATATGACTACTCGGCGCGCCACCCATGGGAATAGCAATATGTCCGTCTATCATAGCAACGGCTAATTTATCCTGCGCCCCTGCCAAAGACAATCGAATACCATCTTCGCCGGCTAGCATGGGGCGTTGAATCATCGTTTGTAGCAAACCAAGAACAGCACGGTCATCCAAAATACGATACTCTGGTTTTAAATCAATGGGCATAGCCAAAGACGGCAACAAACTAACAGCACCCGCACATTCACCACCAATGGCTGATAATAAGGCAAAATCATTTTTTTCACTGATCCCCAAATGACGAGCAATCGACGCTCGCAAATGAGCCTCAGGCAAAATACCACTAAAAAAAGGTCGACACTGCTGGGCGTGATACGCACCTGTTTGCACAGGAAGCGAGGCTGAAAGGGGTTGATGTTTGTGATGCACGATATATGTATCATCATAGGAAAACATCATGTCACCATGCTTATCAATGCTTAATTCGCCTGCCAAGATTTGATTGAGGTACACATCTAAATTATAGGTCATCACACGCTACCCCCAAATGTGATAGCTGCAATTGAATGCCGAGCACGTGCAATACTTGTAAAACTTTGCCAATTTGGCAAGTGGCTTTGCCTTTTTCCAACTCAATGATAAAACGTAGCCCAGTACCAGCAGTTAAAGCCAAATCACGTTGCGTGACCCCCAATTTTTTTCGCACCAGGCGAATTGTTTTTCCAATCTGCTCAGTGGATTGCATGATTATTCTACCCCGCGTTCGGTGCGCTGATGATATTCCCATACGGTAACTTTATACTCTTTATGAATAAAAAACCAGTTAAAGATACCGTTCGGGAATAAATTATGTGTTTTGGTCTTAGATATAACAAAAAACACCGATCGGTAATGTATTAAGGGGTAGAGCACCATAGAGTTTTGGGTTGAAATGATTCATATCTGGACAAAGGCTCTTCGATCTGTAGCAGTGCCCCATATTCACCACCCATTTTTGATGTATTTTTTAGCGGTGTATATATAGAACTAGGAACTGCGAGGCTCATTTGTAAATCATCTACAGCGGAGGACATCGTTAATGACGTTGTCTCTGAAGGTGTCTCGACCATAGAAAAGCTAAAATCTTCATCACTATCTTGGGTACTTACAGCGGGCGAATCACTTCTTTTTGAATAGATAAAAGCAGTATTTGCGGACAAACTTATAACGGCTAATAAAGTAATAGTGAAATATTCATATCCCGTATCCAATTGATTATAAGTAGCCATTTTTCCAGCTAAAAGGCTGATAAAGAAAGAGGAAAAAGCACCTGCGCCACTCGACAGACCCGTAGCCAAACTAATATCTGCTGACAAATGCTCTGATATTTGAGTCACGACTGAAGAATTACCAATGCCATTGAAAATGGAAAATACAAACAAAGCCGGTAACCAAATGGATTGATGCGGAGAAATTGCTGCTGCACAAGAAGAGACAGTCATCCCTAAAAATGCATAATTCGACAAAACATCCGCATGAACGGATACACGCAGCATTGGAATCAATGTACGCACAATAGCATCCAATCCCACCAAATAGCCCAATATTTTTGTAGCCTCATCTGGGGCCAATCCTCGCAGCGTAAAGGTCACAGCACCTCCGGATGCGATGGTGAATAATGTCCCTAAGGTGGTGATATAATTCGTACAGATGAGCAACAACGCTAATTTATCTCGTACGCTTAATTGCTGTATTCTGCTCCAATAAGGTTCAGTTGAGCTGGGTTGGCTTTTTTGTCCCATAAAACAGGCTAATTCGTTCGCATGCTTTGGAGAAACGTTTAATTTAATGAGTTGATCATAAGGAGAATCTTGAATCAAATAATAAATAGCCACAAAAGCCGTGGCATACAATAATAAAAAGGACGCACACGTGTTTTTTAAACCAATGCTGGGTACCATACCACTTAAAAGGAGCAACGTGAAAGCAGGTGTGATATTACCCAACCCTCCAATAGTAGCCATATAACCAGGCGCATTTTGCCGCAGCAAAAAAGCCAACGAGCGTTCTATCGTATCAAGCTGGCCAATCGCAGGTTTTCCCAGTTTATCTGCTAGTCTTTTCCGATTATCCGACCAAAATTGAACAGAATCAGCAGGTGCCCATTTGGCTGACAAAGCCATACAGGGCGAATAAGCTGCAAGCGCTGCGCCCGCCAATAAGCAACAAAGCCCCAAAATCCAAAATTGCTCATCATGAATGGTCAATATCGCTAAAATATCATCGTTAGGTAAACTCAAACCCAAACCACTGATTCCAATAATACTGATCGCCAACAATGTCAAAATAGCCTGTTTACCTTCGCCACGATCGACTTTATTGGCACCCCATATCCGCAAATATCCACCCAATAAAACAGAAGAGGAAGCCAAAGCAAAACGAAAAAAATGAGGAACACTGGTTAATTTATTAGCCACTGCACCGCTTAAAGACATTGCAGGATAGGCGCTGATACTTGCCACCAAAAGACCTGCGTAGATCGTAGGCAATGAGCCTTCAACTTGCAGCATTTGAGATTTATAATTGGCATATCGGGGTAAAGATAGTCTCCAGTCATCAGAGGATAATTGTTTAAAAATAGCGATAAAGTCTAAACCAAGCGTTGTACCATCTCCTTTACTGGGCGAACCTTTTACGGGTGTCAACATACACTTTGCCTACAAAATACAATGTAGCGTATTATAACGATCTAACAATTAAAAAAACAACATGATTAAATAAATGTTGTATCAAGGCTACTCGGGCAGATGATAATGGTTTTGTAGTTCCATTTTACAAAATCGTCTGCAAAATACGGATTGTTCTCAATGCGGTTTGTGAGAGTTGATCGTAGAAAACCACCACAAAGCGGGATCGCTTCTTTGTGGAAAAATGTAACAAAACAAACAAACCCGTATCAACGCATATATGAAATTTTTCATATATGCATTGTTGGCCATCATGTAGTTGGATGATCCATTGTTCTTGCTGAAACTTCAAAATTTGTATCTTTGGATGAGGGCTGGCATGTTTGAAGATCTGGTATAATGCGCTCGTCATCCCAATGATCAAAATCATGAGGATGAATCTAGGAGGATCAGCGTAGCATAAGCCAAATACTCCGCAAAGTGTCAATATCACACTCAAACGTCGATAATCAGTCGATGGATTTAAATTGATTGTAAGATCGAATAGTAGTGACACAATCAGCAAATTCCTTATTGCTTGAGGATTCATAGCCCATTAGCCATGCATATAAATCCGGGTCCGGATTATTTAATACAGCTTCGAACACATCAAGCTCAAGTGTGGTCATATCATTCAAGCGAGCT
The DNA here is from genome assembly GCA_002786165.1 of Legionella sp. Lineage (GTDB taxonomy): Bacteria > Pseudomonadota > Gammaproteobacteria > Legionellales > Legionellaceae. The sequence continues at coordinate 31,727 of PEQK01000005.1, read as the reverse complement.
TTCAAAAATCGCTCTAAAATCACATCTAATTCCAGCATGCCTCGACGACTTTGCCAGCGTATTTTTGCTTTGCGTTCTTCAATATTCATCACTTATCCGCTTCATAAAAATGTGTAAATACTGTTCTATTTTTCTCAAGGAGTCAAGCGCATAATAATCTTGCAGTTCAGTCCGTGGTATCCACGGTTTAAAATAATATCGAACTAAGGTTTTACTTTGCAAAATCGCGCGATGCTCTTGTTCAAGCTGAGCCAAGCCATTCAAATGTAACATAAAATACTCGATACATTCTGCCATGTTAGGCATGGGTAGTGGATCAGGGTGTAACAAATGTTGATACAACCAAGGTCGTCCTGTACCTGCTCTGGAGATCATATAAGCATCACACTGGGTCACATTCATCATATGCTGTACAGACACTTTATCTGTCATATCACCGTTCGCGATAACAGGGATTCTCAGGTTTTGTTTGATAAGCGCAATTTGTTGCATATCACAGGGTTGGTCATAATCTTCTTGCCAGCTGCGTCCATGCACGATCACACCATCCGCACCTGCAGATTCAATAGCACGTGCCAAAACCACATCTTGCTCTGAATGCTGGATACGTAGTTTGACCGTCAAGGGAATGTTGATGCGCGATTTGACAGCAGTAATGATCTCCATCAAGCGCGCGGGTTTATCTAATAAGGCAGAACCGGCTCCCTTTTTACGAATTTTTGCTTTGGGGCAACCACAATTCAAATCAATCATATCGGCACCAATAGACTCTAAATAGTGAGCAGCTTGTGCCATGATTTGAGGATCATCGCCACTCAATTGATATGCCAAACGCTGCTCGATGGGCGCTCGATATATAAACCTAGGGGCCTGGCGGCATAACAAATCTTGGGCTGAAATCATCTCCGATACGCAATAAGCGGGTTGTTGAAATAGAGCGTACATCGCTCGAAATGGCGCGCAAGAAAAACCGGCAAGCGGCCCTTGCACCAAACGATTGGCGAAGGTTACAGAACCAAGTTGAAACGAGCTATTGATATCCATGGCGAGAAGTATATACTCATCTTTCTATGAAACCAATATTGACGCACATATTGAATGAGCGAGCTTATACCGCCTTTCATCCCTTAGCCCAAGAGCTTACCTTCGAAGAAGGAAAGCCTTTTGTCTTTGATTTATCCTATTTAAGCGTTTTGGATGTATTAGGAGACGCCGCTTCTTCTTATTTACAAGGACAGCTCAGTTGTCACCTTGATGAAGTAACGACAGAACAGATGCGGCCTGGCGCACAATGCAATCTGCAAGGTCGCATTATGGCCCTTCTTGATGTGGTGATGTGGGAAGGATTGCATTTGGTTCTGTCCAAAGATATTCTCCCATTCACGCAAATGTCCTTAGGTAAATCAGCTTTATTTTCTAGAGTGACGTTGAAAGAAAATACCGATTTACAAGTTCTCGGATTGTATGTCCCTAAGGGACTTGACTTCAGCGATGTGGGGTGTGTCATCCCGAAAGAACCCTACGCCGTGACTCATACTCAAGACTATTGTGGTTATGCACTCAGCGATACTTTGTGTCTCCTGCTGTGCAAACCAGCCTACAAAGAAGCTTTTTTAGCGCAGTTTCCTCTCCAGCAACAACGAGGTTCGTTGGCTTGGCATGCTTTGGAATTGGAAATACCTAGATTAAGTATTTACCCGAATACCCGCGGCTTATTTCTACCCCATCGTTTGGATTTACAGCACACGCCTTATATTAGTTTCAACAAAGGTTGTTATAAAGGTCAAGAAATCATCGCCCGTACTCATTATCGCGCTAAATTAAAACATCACCTTAAATCATTCATGCTTACTGTCAAAGACCCCTTATTTGCGGGTCAAAAAATGTATGCTGACCTCAAACAATCAGAGATTGGCGAGGTGATTGATGTCTGTCCTTTGGGAGCCGATACCTATCGAGTCTTAGTGTCGATTTTGTTAGATCACCCCTCAAATGTTTATTTCGAGCACATGAGCGATCATGTAGCACTCGTTTAAAGCACTAAAGTAGCCGGATCTTGGTTCCAAAAATCCAAATGCCATTGCGCATTGTTGTAACTTAATTGACAAAGATGTCCCGTGCCAATTTTTAATTGCTTTTTTGCCACCTGCTGGTCAAAAGCACCATGGACTAGTTTTAAAAAATAACGTAAACAACCATTGCTGGCTACAACTAAAACCTGATCCTGGTCAGCATGACGCCGAATCAATTCCTCAGAAAATGATCTAATTCTATCTATCACCTCTGGCTCTGACTCACCCCATGCTCCTTTTTCTGGCCACAGAGATTGCCGCTCCCAACGTTCATAGTCGTCATCACCAAAACGTTGTTTCACTTCCTGGCTGGTCAAACCACTCCACAATCCATAATCTAATTCATTCAAGCGTTCATCGATAATACTCTTCATATCCATATGCATTTCTTGTAAAGCACATTGCGCAGTCGCTTGCATACGCAATAAAGGACCGGTATACACTGCTGTCAAAGGCTTCATTTTAGACAAACATTGGCCCAATAATTTTGCTTGAGTGATACCGAATTCTACCAAAGGAAGATCATGCTGACTGCCCACATAAAATGCGGATTCATCTGCACGGAATGTATTGCCGTGGCGCGCTAAAATAAGTTTCATGTGCTTTCCTAAACTAAAATGTGTCCTTCTCCCCTACGGGGAGAAGATGCCCGCAGGGCAGATGAGGGGGTTCAATTAGAGCAACTCACCTTCTTTTGCGATCAATTGTTCTACATAATCAATATCTGCCTGACTATCAACCGCACAATGACTGCGTCCACGATAATCCACTTGGACTACTTTGATCGGGATACCGTTTTCTAAAGCACGTAACTGCTCCAACCCTTCGGTTTGCTCCAATTCCGTTTGCGGTAAAGCCAAATATTGTTTCAACACATCATAACGATATACGTACAATCCAATATGGCGAAACACCGGCAAAGGAGCCACCAAAGCTTGCCGCATAAAAGGAATCAAACTTTTAGAAAAATACAACGCATTGTCTTGTTTATCAAAAACAACAGTGGTCCCGCCTACGGCACCATTGCGTTTTGAATCAGCCATTTGTTGATATTGTTCCACAGACAAACGCATGGCGGTCGTTGCAAATCCAATCGTAGCATCGGCTAACATACGATCCATTAAGGCTTGTATCACCCAAGGCGGGGTTAAAACAGCATCGCCTTGTAAATTTAAAATAATATCTGGGGTCGATGTCAACGTAGAAACAGCATGAAACACCCGCTCCGTCCCATTGGGAAGATCAACAGGTGTCATAATCACTTGTGCACCGAATCCTTCCGCATGCGCTTTGATACGCTCATCATCCGTAGCAATATAAACGGCATCTACTTGTTGCACTGCGTTAGCAATGGACCAAGTACGTTCTAACAAACTTTTTCCAGCAATTAGAGCCAAAGGTTTACCCGGCAAACGCGTTGACCCATAACGCGCAGGAATCACAATAACAGCACTCATGCAGTTCTCTCCACTCGTCGAATCATCCACACACCTAATAAGATGAGCACTACCAAACTCAACATCACACCCACACCCTGCTCCCACGCCTCACTCACAATACGCCAAGCATCTGGGCTATGTTGTAATGAAAATGGAATGGCTAATAACACATCCATCAACGCTGAACCCGCCACCAAGCCACAAGCAATGCGTGTGCCCGTTTGTTTGCGTACTAGTTTTTTCATCGGATCCAGCGGCATTTGATTCAAACGACGTTCCGCTAATTTTGCAATCATCCCTCCAACGAATAATGCAATCGAAGAGGTGATTGGCAAATACATGCCAATTGCCACACCCAATAATGACAGATGAAGCCATCGCTCCAATTTAAATAATTTTTGTAGTCCAATCAACATCAAAATCACGCCAGCACCAGCACTCATCACGGCCCAAGGTAAGCCATTCGAAAATACGGCACCAGCAATTGTGGCTAGTACAGCCGCCGTTGGAGCAGGCAAAGATTGGCTCACATCCATCCCCGGATGCGGCATGACGCCAGCGATGCCATACACATCAAACATCATTTGCATCACCGGTGGGATGACCAAAGAGGAAACCACTACCCCAAGTAACAACATCAATTGTTGTTTCCAAGGTGTCGCGCCAACAATTTGTCCTACTTTCAAATCTTGACTATTGTCATTCGCGATCGCTGCAATACCTGTCACGATGGATGCAATGACAATAACAACCGCTTGAGCGGCCGCAATTTGCTGGGCGGTCAATGGCAGTGGCAACATCGACGTCATGGCAGAAAGTAACATCCACGCGGCAAACAAGATCCCTGCGATGACCACTGAACTCCCTGGACTGGCAGTCACACCCACCATCCCAGAAAAATAAGCAGTGATAACAGAAAAAATAAAGCCCATCACTACGATATACGCCACCGCGGCAGTGATGATCCAAAGATTGGAAGACGGATCAAATCCCATTTGGGCAATAGGCAAAATATCTTTTAATAAAAACAACACCACGACCGTCATCACAACAGTCCCTACTGCTAATAAAGACAAAGGTAAATCTTTATCCGTTGATGCTTTTTTTGTGATTTTAGGCGTCCTTTGCAAAGAAGATCTCATGCTCCGTATCAAGGGCTTTAATAACGTCATCAAAGTCCACACACCTGCAAACAGCATGGCGCCGATACCTAAATACCGCAATTCTTGATTCCATAACGCATTGCCAGCCATAGTCGGTGTGGCGTTTAGTAAAAACTCTGGATACACGATAGATAAAGCAGGTAAAGCCAATAACCAAGCAATCACTGCGCCTAAGCCAATACTGCAAGCCATGTCAAATCCAATCAAATAACCGGCCCCGATCATGGTTGCAGAGAACCCAAGACCAATACACACAATATGTCGTTTTATACTAAACCATAGCGTCCAACCACTGGCTAAAAATTTCAATCCCATTTGGCTCAATTCTAATAAACCACCAATCACACTGCCATAGACAATATCAATCACACCTACTTGGGCACTATTAGACTCTAAAACCGCAGCAATCGCTTTACCTTCAGGAAAGGCTAGATTAGCATCATTGACCAGAATACGGCGCAAAGGAATGGAAAATAAAACCCCTAAAATACCACCAGACGCGGCAATCAACACATTGGTCACATAATCAAAATGATGCCAATAACCAATAATAATCAATGCTGGAATGGTATAAACAATCCCACCTGCCACAGCACCTCCTGCGGAAGCTGCGGTTTGTACCGCATTGTGCTCTAAAACACTGGCATTTTTGAACAAACGCAGAACACCCATGGAAATGATCGCCGCAGGAATAGATGCGGAGGTCAATATGCCGAGTTTCAAAGCCAAATAGGCATTGGACATGGCCAAAAGCATGGTCAATAAAACACTCAAAATCACACAGCGCCATGTCAACTCAGTCACCGTTTGTCGTGAGGTTTTTGCAGATAGTTTTTTCATCATCAGTCCTGTTTTACATCATCCAAAGCCGGTACGTTATGAGGCGATCGCAACCAATGTGCGTGATGACTGCTATCATAAATATCCCATTCCTTAGATGCAAATTCTTTCGGTGATATATCTAGTAATAACCAGACTAAAAATGTCGCAACTGTGTCTGCTGACAAGAGTTGTCCTGTTTCTTTCAGGCGACAAAAGAAATCTTGTTTCGCCTCATCCATATGCGTTGCATGACGAATTTTAGCCTGCATAGGCGTATCGATAATACCAGGCATCACTGATGCTATTGCCATAGAGGGTTCTTCTAATTGCCAGCAGCGTGTTAACATCGCCAGAGCTGCTTTTGAGACGCAATAAGCACTCCAACCCTCCACCGGAAAATGGGCAGCCCCTGAACCAATATGCAATACCCGTCCTTGCTGCAAATAAGGAAATAATAATTGGGTCAAAAAAAATGGGGCCTCTAGATTAGTTGCAAAGCATGCTTGCCATTCTGCGGGTTGAACAGTGCTCATCGAAGCGATAGGATCAATGATACCCGCATTGTGAATTAAGCCACGGATACTAGATTGTGTGGCTAATTTTTTTGCGATGTTAATTCTGTGCGTAGGGTTGCTGACGTCAGCACAATCATACTCGATATAAGAAGATTGTTGTGCGGTCTCTTCTAAAGAATCTCTATGACGCCCAATAATCATCACTTTTTGTTCGCGTAGCGCTAAAGCAATCGCCAAAGCACGTCCCAAACCACTACCGCCGCCGGTGATCACAAACATTTTTTTCTCTCATTTTTCATAGTTTACCCTATCCACCGTTGTTATGAACGGTATCTACGATCTTGCAAACCAAAACCAGATTTCGCGCATAAAGCGCGGAACGTAGGGACGGGAGTGCCGCCCACCTACCGTGCTTTATGCACGGTATCTACGATCTCGCAAACCAAAACCAGATTCCGCGCATAAAGCGCGGAACGTAGGGACGGGAGTGCCGCCCACCTACCGTGCTTTATGCACGGTATCTACGATCTCGCAAACCAAAAACCAGATTTCGCGCATAAAGCGCGGAACGCAGGGATGCGGGTCTCGCCGTCCGGAAAAATTCAGAACATAGAATATATAAATGGTTACCCTACAATCATTGCAGGCATCATATCAGACATGATAGTGTTGTGGTAATGAATTCCAAATATTAGATTCAAGGATGAACATTATATGAAAAAAACAATCTATATAGGTGCTGTATTGTTATTGGTTTTGGGACATGCCAGTTATGCGCAGACCGCAAACACCAAGCCTGTGGCCAATCAGATCCCCACCCCAAAAACTGAGGCCAAGCCCGATGCATCGATTGTACCCGCTGAACCAAAACCCAAACCCGTGATGCCCATCAATTGCGTGTATCAAATCACAACCAATCCTCTGTCTGAGACAGAGTTAACCCAATGGGCACAATATGCCGCCAGAAAGTCTTTTGACTATAGTTTTGATACGTTAGACACACAATTAAAAAATCTCAAATCGTGTTATACGGAAAAAGGTTGGGTAGGATTTAATGATGCGTTAACACAATCTGGTAATTTGAATGTCATCAAAACCCAACAAATGACAGTCAGCAGTCAAATTTCTGGTAAGCCTGAGGTCAATCTTGTCAAAGACAATCAATGGCGAATTACTGTACCCTTAAACGTGGTCTATCAAAATACCAAAGAAAAGCTCACGCAATCTTTGACCGTGGTCATGGTGGTTACTAAAAAAACAGCGACCGAATTGGGCATAGTACAGATGATCGCATCACCGATCCCATCAGTACCCGAAAAACAAACATCGCAGTCTTAAGTCAAGAATTTTAAGGTGTCATCGGATTGTTCGGTGCGTTACGGGGCAGTGCGTTTTCAAATTGCATCGAACGAAAAAAGCCCATACCCTTTGCAACAGGTAATAGATAACCACATACTTTAGCGGATCTTATAGCCTGAACAACTGGTATTCCTCCAAACAAAAAAGTTGCACCGACACACATGAGGAACAGTGGTATCACGAATAATACATAAACACTCGTAGTTCGCAATAAATCAAAGAAAAGGATGAGTTGAGAGTAGCCTGTTCAGATGTCCTGTTTGTTTACACTTACTGTGAAAATTTTAGGAAATCCCAACACATTCTTAAATAAAAATAAATTAAGGCAATTTAGATCAGATTATCATCACTCTAAATTGCCTTATTTGTGTAGAAAACAACCGTGTAGACAACGTTTATGAGCGTCGCGTTGCTAGTATCGGGCTTTTAGCTTGAGATTGCAGCCAATCTCCATCGCCATTTTCATCTTCATACGATAAAACAATCACGCGTGTGCCTATGGTAATGAAATTCTCACTCAACCATTTGGCAGCAGAAGGAAGAACTCGCACACAGCCATGACTGGCATTATAAGTAGGGACTTCATAGCCTGCGTGAATCGTAAATCCTTGGAAGAAATACATACAGTAAGGCATTTTAGCCCCACCTTCGGTTTCTACGGGATACTCACCTGATTTACAATTGGCACCGCGCTTGTTATAGACTCTAAATGTACCTGTAACAGTTCGACAAGGTTTGCCCACATCTTCACAAATATCTTTACCACCAGAAGCAGCGCCGGTCATCACGCGATTACCATCTTCGTCATACGCCGCCCATGCAGCCACCTTTGGATCAAAAACAAATAGTTTTTGACCTGATGCTTGAATATGCATGGGAAAATAAGACCGCCCTCTTTTGTCCAAGGTATAATGAGTCGTATGATGCACCACGCCATAATCGTCTGTGATATACGTCGACTCATCGTTTTGCACACACCCTGCCAACAGTAATCCACCACTCACCATGCCTAATAAAGCTTTTTTCAACATCATTATTAATCCTCTAATCGACGATACTTATTTTGGGTTACATTGCTTTGATCCCCTGAACGTTTCAGACGATCCTCTTCATAATCGCTATAGTTTCCCTCTATAAATACCACTCGACCTGATCCTTCAAATGCCATCAAATGGGTACACACACGATCCAAAAACCATCGATCATGGGAAATGACAACCGCTGATCCTGGGAAATTCAAAATCGCATCTTCTAACGCACGTAATGTTTCAACGTCCAAATCATTACTTGGCTCATCGAGCAACAATACATTCGCGCCACGTTTTAACAATTTTGCCAAATGCACACGATTACGCTCACCACCTGACAATTGGCTCATTTTTTTCTGTTGATCTGGGCCTTTAAAGTTAAATCGCCCAACATATGCCCTAGAAGGCATTTGAAACGAACCCACTTGAATCAAATCATGCTTATCAGAAATTTCTTCCCATACTGTTTTTTGATCATCCAAATGGTCACGCATCTGATCCACATAAGCCAATTGAACTGTTTCACCAATGCGAATGTGACCCGCATCAGGGGTTTCCTTTTGCATCAGTAATTTTAAAAACGTAGATTTTCCGGCACCATTGGGACCAATAATCCCTAAAACGCCGCCTTTTGGTAAACTAAAATTCAACTGCTCAAACAACAGTTTTGACCCATAAGATTTCGAAAGATCTTGGCCTTCCAAGACCAAATCTCCCAAACGCTCACCAGGTGGGATATAAATTTCATTGGTTTCGTTACGTTTTTGAAATTCTTTAGAATTCATTTCATCAAAACGTGCCAATCTAGCTTTTGACTTAGCATGCCGCCCTTTTGGCGAACTACGCACCCATTCTAATTCTGCTTTCAAGACCCGCATATGAGACGCTTCTTGTTTTTGCTCTTGCGCCAAACGCTCATTCTTTTGTTCAAGCCAAGCAGTATAATTACCTTTGTAAGGAATACCCTCACCTCGGTCAAGTTCCAAAATCCATTCCGCAGCATTGTCTAAGAAATAGCGATCATGCGTAATAGCCACGACTGTACCCGGAAAATCTTCTAAATATTGCTCTAACCAAGCCACACTTTCCGCATCCAAATGGTTGGTAGGCTCATCTAATAACAACATATCCGGATTGGATAATAGCAGTCGACACAAGGCAACACGTCGCTTCTCCCCCCCAGACAGCACACTCATGGTGCTATCCCAATCAGGTAATCGCAACGCACGAGCGGCAACATCTAGTTTGCGATCCAGATCCCAGCCCCCGCCGCTTTCGATCGCATGCTGCAATTCGCCTTGTTCTACCAATAGCGCGGACATTTCATCATCACTCATGGGTTCAGCGAACCGCATGCTAATCGCATCAAATTGTGCCAACTTATTTTTAATATCTTCTACAGCTTCTTCCACCACTTCACGAACGGTTTTGTCCATATCGACTATGGGCTCTTGCGCCAAGTACCCAATACGCACACCAGGCTGAGCTCGCGCCTCACCGTCGTATTGTGTATCAACACCAGCCATAATGCGTAACAAGGTGGATTTTCCGGAACCATTTAAACCAAGTACGCCAATTTTTGCACCTGGTAAAAAACTTAGAGAAATATCTTTTAAAATAACTCTTTGATTCTCTACTGTCTTCGATACACGATTCATGGTAAAAATATACTGAGACATAAACGCTCCTGTCATAAACTGTGGGCAATAATAGCAAATTCTACTGTGAAATTCATGAATTCTTGCTAAAATATCTGCAATAACACCTGTGTCCTGAATCTTAAAAGGCTAAAATGAACAAAAATATATCAGAAATAAATATGATTAAACAGCAATTACGTACAGGCGATGTGATTGATGAGCGTATTTTAAACTTATATCACACCTTGCATCGTGAAGATTTTGTGCCAACTGACTATCGTCCTGTGGCTTATTCTGATATACAAATTCCCTTACGACACCAACAATCTATGTTGACCCCATTAGAAGAAGCTTTGATTTTACAAACTTTACAACTAAAAGGTCATGAAACCGTACTAGAGATTGGCACGGGAACTGGTTTTTTAACTGCGCTACTCAGTAAAGTTGCGAAACATGTGGTATCCGTTGATTATTTTGAAGAATTTACTGAACGTGCAAAAAAATCATGCCATATACACGGTTGTACCAATATTGAATTCATCACAGGGGATGGCTGCCAAGGTTGGGTCGCTAAAGCCCCTTATGACGTGATTGTGATAACAGGTGCTATGAAAGCATTAACTGAAACACTCAAATTACAAGTGTTATTGGGTGGACAATTATTTGCTATCATTGGCAAACACCCCGTGATGGAAGGTAATATATATCGCGTTGATCATAATGGCCAATGGACACAAGATTTGGTATTCGAGACAAATACGCCTTTGCTCATCGATAAACAATCTCATCAACAATTTGTTTTTTAGGATTTTACATGCCAAAGGATCGGGCACGCATTCAACATCATACATCCAGCATTGTTGTCTGGTTATTACTTATAACCACCAAAGTATATGGTGCTGATTTGATGGATGTTTACCATCAAGCATTAGATAACGACCCCGCATTTAAAGCGGCCTACAGTACCTTCTTATCTCAAAGTGAAAGCTTACCCCAAGCATGGTCGCATTTATTGCCGCAATTAAGCTCAGCGGCACTGATTGGGCGTAATCAGCAATATATTGATGCTGGACAGTTTGTCATCCAACAAACCTACAATGGCGATCAATGGAAAGTCAATGCGTCTCAAGCTGTCTTTAATTATCAAGCCTGGGAAAGAGTCAAACAAGCAAGAGCTGCAGTAAAAGCTGCCATGGCTACTTTTAATGATTCCGCTCAAAAAATGATGATGAGAACCACTCGCGCTTATTTAGAATTATTGCTGGCAAGAGATACTTTAAATTTTTCTGAAGCTAAAAAACGAGCCAACAAACGCCAATTAGATCAAGCTCAGGAACGTTTCAATGTAGGATTAGATGCGATTACCTCGGTATACGAAGCCAAAGCAGCTTATGACCAATCGGTCGCACAAGTCATCACCAGTCAAAATAATCTGAGCAATAAAAACCAAAATTTAAGTCGTATTACCAATCATATTTATGAGCATGTCGCGCCATTACGCAACAATACAATTCCCTTGATAAAACCAGAACCTGCGGTCGTGGATGAATGGATTACCACAGGGCTTAGACAAAACTATAGCCTCTATGCAGCAAAATACAGTTTACAAGCCGCAAGAGAAAATATCAAAGCAGCCTCTTCTGCCAATTGGCCGGTGTTTACCATTCAAGGCAATGTCGTGGATACGCATTTCAACAGCGGTCCTCAAAGTGGCAGCAGTGCGACCAGCGCCCTAGTCAATAATGTGTTTATTCCTCAAGAACAAAGACTAGCGAATGTCTCACTTAATGCAAACTTGCCTTTATTTCAAGGTGGTTTGGTCGCTTCTAAAACTCGACAAGCCGAATATGATTTTCAAACCAGCAGTCAACAAATGGAACAAATTTATCGAGATGTCGTCGTCAACTCCAATATATTTTTTAATACCATAATGGATGGCATTCAAAAAGTAAAAGCCGACCGCCAAACCATCATTTCACAGCAAAACTCATTAGACAGCGTCGAAGCCCAATACTCGGTTGGAACACGCACAATGACCGATGTCGTCTTGGCGCAGCAACATCTTTTTCAAGCCCAAGAACAATTAGCCTCTGATCAATATGATTTGATCAGTGCAATACTGAATCTCAAATATTATGCTGGCACTTTGAATGTTCAAGATTTAGAAGAAATAAACTCTTGGTTAGATACAACTCGTATCAACAAATTAGCACTGAATAAAGCAAATCCCCTATGCAAACTGACCGCCACACAAAAATTAATTAGAAAGATGGAATCATTGCCTTTGAGTTAACAAAATCTAACCTCTACTTTGGGCTCAGCCCAACATAGACCTACTCTAAGACATTTAATCCTGTCTTTAACTTTAAAGATAAAACAATTGTGATAGAATACACTACCAATTGATTTATCTGGTGATATTTTAAGCATGTTGTCATCTGCAACCGAAAAAAAATTATTACACTACATCGGCAAAGGCATTGCAGATTTTAATATGATTCAAGCCGGTGATCGTGTCATGGTCTGCTTGTCTGGCGGAAAAGACTCATTTACGTTACTCACTATTTTAGATCTACTACGTCGACGATCTAATAATAAATTTAGTATATTCGCTTTTACCTTGGATCAATCTCAACCTGGATGGAACGATCAAGCATTACGCCAATGGTTAGAAGATCGGCATATTTCTTATGAGATTTTAACTCGAGATACTTATAGTATCGTGAAAGAAAAAATTCCTGAAGGAAACACCTACTGCTCTTTATGCTCACGTTTGCGCCGCGGCATTATTTATCGCTATGCAGAAGAACATGGATACACCAAAATTGCCTTAGGCCACCATCGCGATGATCTGATTCGCACCCTGATGATGTCCATCTTATATAATGGCGACATCCGCTCAATGCCTCCAAAATTACTCAGCGATAACAAAAAACATATCGTGATTCGTCCGATGTGTTACGTACAAGAAAAAGACATCATCACCTATGCCAAAGAACAAAACTATCCTATTATTCCATGCACGCTTTGCGGATCTCAAGATAATCTAGCACGTAAAAAAATTGGCAAACTTGTCGATAGCTTGGCTTTAGAAAACCCTAAGATCCCTAGCAATATGTTACATGCCCTACAAAGCATCAGGCCCAGTCAATTGATGGACAAAGACCTCTGGGACTTTAAAAACTTAGAACAAAATCTTATCAACCCTTCTCTTTCAGATCATCAACCCATCATGTTAACAGAGGATATTGAATACGATGAATCAAATGCTGACTAGTACCTTTCGAAAATTTGAAACTTATCGCAAACGAAATTTTAAATTTGATTTTGTTTCCGCTGTTGTGGTTTTTTTGATTGCAATTCCACTATGTCTAGGAATCGCGTTAGCATCTGGCGCACCATTGATGTCAGGTATTTTGAGTGGCATCATCGGTGGCGTTCTGGTTGGAAGCTTAAGTGGTTCCCATGTGAGTGTCTCGGGACCCGCTGCCGGCATGAGCGCTGTTGTGCTCTCAGTGATTACGCAATTGGGTGGTTTTGACGTATTCTTATTGGCACTCGTTATTGCTGGTATTTATCAAATTGTTACCGGCCTGCTTCGTGCCGGTTTTATTGCGGATTATGTGCCTTCCAACGTCATTCAAGGATTGTTATCCGCTGTAGGTATTTTGATCATCATCAAACAAATCCCACTGGCTGTGACTTTGTCTCACTCTATGACTGTTTTAAAAGCGCAATTGCTTGATCTGTCAACAGGACTGACTTTAGAACCGTTACGAGATGTGTCTGTTCACATCAATACCGGTGCCGTTATACTATCGCTCAGTGGGTTATGCTTATTAATTTTTTTAGGCAATACCAAAAAGAAATGGCTAAAAACAATACCAGGACCTTTTGTTGTGGTCATCATGGGCATTCTTTTGAATGAATTATTTTTACTATTACAATCTCCTTTGGCACAAATAGGACCTCATTTGGTCAATATCCCTCAACACAATGGCCTTGGAGACTTTATAGCACAATTGCGACACCCTGACTGGTCTGCATTGACCAACCCTCATGTTTACCTTTTGGCCTTTTTATTAAGCACGGTTTCTTCTTTAGAAAATTTACTCAATATCAAAGCGGGTGAGCGTTTGGATACCAAGCGTCGTTATTGCTCTAAAGATCGTGAATTAATCACGCAAGGTGTAGGTAATATGGTCGCAGGTCTGGTGGGCGGTATTCCGATTACTTCTGTTATCGTTCGCACGTCTATCAATATTCAAACTGGTGCAAAAACCAAAGCCGCTACCATCATGCACGGCATATTTATTTTACTTGCCATGATTTTAATCCCTAACGCTTTGAACAAAATTCCATTGTCATCCTTAGCTGGAGTTTTGATTTATACAGGTTATAAGCTCACATCCCCTAGTGTTTATATTTCTATATATCGCCAAGGATTAGATCGGTTTATTCCATTTATCACAACTGTCATTTGTATTTTGTATTTCAATTTATTGCTTGGCATCTTGCTTGGATTGCTTGTTAGTTTATTTTATATTCTCAAATCCAATAGCCAGGTCAGATTAGATATTATTAAAGAAAATTATCCCAAAGGTGTCATTAATCGCTTGGTGCTACCTCAACAAACCACGTTTTTAAACAAAGCATCCTTAGTGGCTGAACTAGATTCTATTCCTAAAAAATCAAAATTGATCATTGATGCGCGTTATTCAGATTATATTGATAAGGAAATTATTGAATTTATCCAAGAATTCCAATCCGAACATGCCCCTCATAAAGATATTTCTCTTAATTTGCTTGGGTTCAAAGAACACTATCAAATTCATAATTATATTGATTTCATTAATGTTACAACGTATGACGTACAATCCACACTGACGCCTCATCAAGCACTCAATATTCTTAAAGAAGGGAATACTCGCTTTAAACAAGACACTTGTATCCATCGTAGTTTTAAAACAGATATCGCTCATACCGCAACAACACAACACCCTATTGCGGTCGTCCTAGGTTGTATCGACTCCAGAGTTCCAGTAGAAACTATTTTTGACATGAGTTTCGGCGATCTCTTTTGTGCACGAGTTGCTGGTAATGTGGTGAACGAAGACGTATTAGCTAGTATGGAATATGCTTGTAATGTGGTCGGCGCCAAATTAATTGTGATCTTAGGTCATACCGGTTGCGGTGCGATTCAAGCTGCGTGCGACGGTGTTAAAAAAGGATTTATTACACAATTATTAGAAAAAATAAAACCTGCCATCACAGCGGAAACCTATACCAAGCATGATCGTTCCGGAAAAAACCGTCATTTTGTGCACAAAGTAACGCAACTAAACATTGCTAATACCATTCATACGATTTATCACGAAAGCAAAATTCTTGCTAAAATGATAGATAATGAAGAAATCGGTATCGTAGGTGCCTTATATGATGTCAACAGTGGTGAAGTTGACTTCCATGATTTTTCTCCTTTTATCAATCAATTGAATCCATCAGAAGCGGATCCTTTGACTGAAAATTTGCGTAAAACCATTACGGCAGCCAACCGAATGATTCAATCTTCTAATAATAACTAAAGAGACCGTATATGCGCGCAACCCAAGCTTATATCAAAACGCTCAAAGAAACTCCGAATGATGCAGAAATCGCATCTCATCAGCTCATGCTGAGAGCCGGAATGATTCGGAAGTTAGGTTCAGGATTATATACCTGGTTGCCAATGGGATTGCGCGTCCTACGAAAAGTAGAACACATTGTCCGTGAAGAAATGAATCGAATTGGTGCGATGGAATTATTAATGCCCGCGGTTCAACCTGCCGAACTTTGGGAAGAAACAGGACGATGGACCACCTTTGGCAATCAATTATTGACCATGACGGATTCCAATGATCGCTCTTATTGTTTTGGCCCTACACATGAAGAAGTCATCACTGATCTCATGCGACAAGAAGTGCAATCTTATAAAGAATTGCCACTCACGTTGTATCAAATTCAAACGAAATTTCGCGATGAAATTCGACCACGATTTGGCGTCATGCGCGCACGTGAATTTATTATGAAAGATGCTTATTCGTTTCATACCAATATGACAAGTTTACAAGACACTTACGATGCGATGTATGGCGCGTATTGTCAGGTTTTTGATCGTATGGGATTGCAATATCGTGCGGTTGAAGCAGATTCGGGCGCTATCGGCGGTGCAATATCACATGAATTCCAAGTCCTAGCAGACGCTGGTGAAGATGTGATTATTTACAGTGATCAAGGATCGTACGCTGCCAATGTTGAACAAGCGACTAGTATGTGTCCAAAGTCCGCAGACGCGCTGACTTCTCAAAGTGCACGTTTGGTAGAAACTCCTGGACAAAAGACTATTGCGGATGTGGCTAAGCATCTCCAGATTGAGCCCGCGCAAATACTAAAAACACTGATCGTTGCAGGGAGCGAACATCCTTGGGTCGCCGTTGTGTTACGCGGAGATGATGAATTAAATCCTATCAAAGCAGCCAAGCATCCTTGGATTCAATCACCCGTGCGTTTTGCAGAAGAACAAACGATTGAAACAGAATTACACCTGCCTTTTGGGTATATTGGTCCTTTGGCCTTAAATATCCCAATGATTGTAGATCATCATGCTGCTGCCCTATCGACGTTTGTATGTGGTGCCAATCAAAAAGACAAACATCTACAAGATGCCAATTGGTGTGATGCAACTCTCATACGTCAAGATGCAGATTTGCGTACGGTAAAAGCAGGTGATGCCAGTCCTGATGGGCAAGGTACTTTACAAACGTGCCGTGGTATTGAAGTGGGTCATATTTTCCAGCTTGGGGACAAATATGCAAAAGCGATGAATGCGGCAGTTACGGATGAAGAAGGCCATCAACAAACCATGGTGATGGGATGTTATGGCTTGGGCATTTCTCGAATTGTGGCTGCTGCAATTGAGCAGCATCACGATGAACGAGGCATTTTATGGCCTATGGCCCTTGCTCCTTTCCAATTAGTGATTATTCCTATCAACCAATCACGTTGCCCCGAGGTCAAAGCTCGCGCAGAACAACTGTATCAACAATGTCAATTACTAGGGATTGACGTGTTATTAGAAGATCGTGATGAACGCCCGGGTGTTTTGTTTGCGGATGCAGATTTGATTGGCATCCCTCATCGTCTGGTGATTTCTGAGCGTCATTTGGCTCAAAACCAAATTGAATACAAAGCACGTGCTCAATCTGAAGCAGAACCCATTAGCTTTGATCAATTCGACGCGTGGTTACATACAACTTTTTCAATTGCCACGAATGACTGAGCGTAATCATCCCCAGCGTTTTTATCCTTTGATATGGGCTGTTGGCACATCCTTTGTACTATTGCAATTTTTCTTACAATTATCTTCGGGTGTGGTCATTGATGTCATCATGCATGACATGAATCTGTCTGGTTTATCTGCAGGATTATTGAGTGGTATGTTTTATGTCATTTATACAAGCTTACAAATTCCTGCTGGGGTTTTATGTGACCGCAAAAATCCAAGGCCTATAGTAACAGTTTGTGTGTTCATTTGTGCAATAGGCTGTGTGACATACGCCAATAGTTATACCTTGCCTGGTTTGTATGTAGGACGTGCTTTGATCGCCCTTGGCTCTGCGTTTTCCTTTGTCTGCTTAACCCATTTGATTCGAGAGCATTATCCCTTAAAACAATTTGGATTATTAATTGGTGCTTCTGAAACCATCAGTTTTATAGCAGCCGTAACAGGCATCATCGGTCTAGGAACGGTCATTAATCATTGGGGTTGGCGGGAATTTATGAATACCGCTGCGATGTTCGCCTGTATGATTGCTTATTTTTGTTGGCGATATATTCCCAACAAACCTCTTCTATCAGAAAATACCCCTGAAAAACAATCTCATATTATGGCAGTACTAACCAGTGTTCCGCTCTGGTTAAATGGCTTATTTCTAGGATTAACATTTCTTTTAGTGACTGTATTTGGGGCATTATGGGCACCAGCTTTTCTTCAAATCAAATTGAATTGCACGATTGCGCAAGCCAGTTTTATAGATGCGATTTTTATTTTAGGCATTGGCATCAGTTGTCCAATATTCGGCTATTTGGGCAATAGAGTCAAATCTCGTAAACTTCTCATCATACGCGCCTGTATTGCAACGGCTTTACTATTGATGATGATTATTTATTTACCCATTCATGATCTCTACTTAATGACTACTATGATGTTTATTTTAGGGCTTGCGAGTGGATCTTATATCTTAGGATATACATTTGCGAATGAATTATCGCCCCCTAATGCCTTATCAACCACCACAGGCTTCACCAATACACTTGCGCTGATCACCACACCTATCCTCCAACCTCTGATTGGATATGTATTGGATGCGTCAGGTGACCAGATTACCTTAGAAGATTACCAACAAGCCTTGTTGATTTTGCCAGTATGTATTCTCGTTGCAATTGTATTGGTGTCTTGTTTAAAATTGCCGAAATTAGACACGGAATAATCTCGTTCAAAAGCTCAGCTCATTGATAACACGTTCACGCTCTTCCGTAATCCGTGGGGGTAAATTAAAAAATGTGCTTTTACAAAGAACGAGATCACCGGTTATTTTCCAAGTAGCATCAAAGCCAGCTACAGCACCCAAAGCAGAAGGCCCAACGGCTAACAGCCCAAGTCCAGGGATGCCATATGAGCAAAATTGACCAAACCAATTAAAAGTCATTAACGTAAATTCGGGTGGAAACATCAACTCACCTGACGGCATGGACCTTCTTATATAGTGTGAAGAAATCAAAATAGCAGCTGCTAAAACAGCTCCCCATAATAAAGGGGTTAACATGCCATAGGCAACCAACAACATAACCATTGTCAAAACAAAAATATTTTCGATTCCCATTTTTAAAAAGTGAGGAGCGACACTCGGGTGGTAATCCAATATATAAAAATGGTCTGTACCGAAGATAGTATTGTATGTATCAATAATATCTTCTATTTCTATACGGTCATTATCATCATTAATAAATGACTGACACGTATTTTTTGTTTCAATGTAATTCGGAGTCATATGAGATAAATAATGCCAGATACCCGGATTTTCTACGCTTACAGCGTGAAAAGATGTTTTATCCATTTCAACAAACACTCTTCTATGTGATACAGCCAAAAGGTAAGAGGACATTAGATTTTGCACAGCAGTTTGTTGATGTTTGGGTGTATCATGCACAGCGTTTAAATAGGCTTGATAGGTCCAATATACGATTTTTTGAAATTGATCTTGGGATATTTTCATTGGTGAAAATTTCTTGAGTATTTTGTTAGATTCTAAGGTGTTAGCTGATTGGAGAAAAGATCATCCAATCAGCAGCAGTATCACATTGCATTGGCGCGTTGATATTCCTCATCAATAGTCTGAATCAAACTTTGATTGACAGGGTTTTCAAAAAAAGTTAGACCATTGTGACTGCGCATTGTGCTTAGTATGGGGTCTCTGTTAAGGCCAGGAGGAGTCATTACAAGATTAAAAGAATGATTATCAAAACGATAATGCCTTTTTTCAATCAACATTAAGACCCCTACAATGATGATTAGAGGTAACATCAGGTAATAAAGTTGTGAGACGGCTGCAAATGTTAACGCATTATGTGACCATAATAAAAACAAATCACGGCAAATTTTCAACTGTGCCACAACCATAATGTAACCCAGTGTTGCCTCCCGGAATTGATGTAATTGATATGGCGTGCTACCGAGCCAACGGCGACGATCAGCTTCTGATTCCTCAGATGGATAATGATTCAATATATTATTTATATGTAAAAAATGTACATGTAATGGAGAAGTGATATCTGGTGCTTCTGGTCTATTTGCTAATTCAGTTCGCTCTTTATGGAGATAAACTTCGGCTTGTAAGATAACGATGAGTCGTCCATTTATCCAAGCAAGCATTGCTAAATCTTGCTGATTAAGATTGGATCTAGTCTTAAGCGTATCAAATACTTTCTTCCATTTTTCTGCAATCATTAAAATTTCTGATGCCTTCATGAGTCTGTATCCTCTTTTTATTCAATGCTTTTTATTGTTTATCCGCTTTGCTCCACCAAGGCTCTGAAGCATCGGCAAAAATGAATCAAAATCGAGCATCCGAGAAACGACTCCCTTGATGCAACGAAGTGGAATCAAGGGATATTCATTACTCCAAATTGGTAGATAAGTCATTTAATCACATTCCTGTATGTGCATAAGTCCTCTGCCGAATCATTTGTATTAGATTCATATTCATACGAATTTGGTCTATCTTCGGCATCGATATGCTTAGGTAAACTAAAAAATGTGTTTTTATAAAAAATCAGATCATCAATGACTTTTATAGTAGCATGATAGCCGACTCCCGCCGCCACGGCAGGAAGAGGCCCAGCAATCAATAATCCAACCACAGGAATGCTCATAGGCAAATACAATGGAAGCAAACGGTAAAAATCAAGCACACTCTGTGGAAGATATCCACGAATATGCTGATCACAACAAAAAGTAAGTATCAAAGACGCAGCCAAAACTACGCCCCATAATAAGGGTGTAGACATGCCATAAGTTGCCAGAAAAATAATCATCGTCAAAGCAAAGACAGTTTCCGCTCCTTTTGCCAAAAAGTGTGGTAACGCACTGGATTGGTAATCCAATATATAAGAATGATCTGTGCCAAAAATTTCATTGTAAGTATTTGCAATTGCCGTGAGTTGAGAGCAATTTCTGAGCCTAAATGTATCGATGTCTCTTTTTGCTGTTTCAGTATGGTTGAAGAAATAGGTTGGTGACATGTTCGCATAGATAGCGGCATAACTAGAATGATTTTCCTGACTGCTAACGAACAAACCACTATTACTCGTATTGGCAACAATTTTTCCATTTGAAATAGCTTTTATATAAGAACGCAATAAACAGTCTAAAGCCTTTTGCTCAGCCCTTGAACGGTCTGTCAGTTTGTTTAAATAGGATTGATGCGTCCAGTATACAATCTTCTGAAATTGTTCTTTAGATATTTTCATGTGCGTCTTTCCTTTATGCAATATCATCTGACAAAAATCAAACTAAAAAAAGCGAGTATAGAATAACGTTATTTATTATACAACTAGACTCATAAAAAAACTTATTATTTTTGGAATTTAACTGGTGTGGATTCCGCGCATAAAGCGCGGAACGTAGATATGAGGTGATAAACAATTAAATATTGTTAGTTTGGCCGTCTCTTCGCGCGTTTCATCAATCTTTGACGATGTTTGACTTGGCGAGCATTCAAGGGATTTTTCTTACCCTTGAATGGGTTTACATTGCCCTTGAATTCTAATTTTAAGGGGGTACCCACCAATCCAAGCTGCTCCGTAAATCCTTTGATCAAATAACGCTTATAGCTATCCGGAAGTGCTGCTACTTGATTGCCATGAATCACCACTATGGGTGGATTATGTCCGCCTGCATGCGCGTAACGTAGTTTGATACGACGACCATTGACGAGCGGCGGCGTATGTTGCGTGCTGAGATCTTGCAATAAACGGGTTAATTGCGGCGTAGATAAGGTTTGTATCGCGGAATCATATGCTTCTAAAATATCTTTGAATAATAAACCAACCCCACTGCCATGCAACGCAGAAATAAATCGGATTTTAGCAAAATTAGCAAAATGTAGTCTGCGTGCTAATGTTTGACGCACCCCTTCTTTATGCTCTTCGTCTAAGCCATCCCATTTATTGACCACAATCACCAACGCTTTGCCTGATTCAATGATCAAGCCCAACAAATGCATATCTTGCTCAGTCAGTCCTTCTTGAGCATCCACCAACATCAAACACACATGTGAAGATCGGATCGATTGCAACGTTTTGATGATGGAAAATTTTTCTATCTTTTCATCCACACGCGAACGTCGTCTGATACCTGCAGTGTCAATTAAGGTATAGTGGCGCTCATCACGTTCAAAAGGAATAGAAATGCTATCGCGTGTTGTACCAGGCATATCGTACACCACGACTCGCTCTTCACCTAAGATACGGTTCACCAACGTGGATTTTCCAACATTAGGACGCCCCACAAAAGCAATAGATACCGCATCCGGATGGGTTAAAGTAGATTGTACGGGTGGAAATTCGTCAGTTGCCGCTTGTAATAGCGTAGTCATGCCGCGACCATGCGTGGCAGACACGCCAAACAAAGGACCAAGACTCATGGCTTGAAAATCAGCGCAGGCCACGTCTTCATCCAATCCATCGATTTTATTCACCACCAAAAACACTGGCTTGCTTAATTTGCGCAATTTCATCGCAATGTCGCGATCAATCGGTGTCAAACCAGCACGTGCATCCACTAGGAAAAAAATCACATCGGCTTCGTTTAAAGCCAGCGCAGATTGTTTAGACATCAAATCGTCGATCGCCAAATCTTCTACGCCTACGCCACCTGTATCTACCACGATAAAAGATTTATCTTCAAATACCGCATCGCCATACAGGCGATCACGTGTCAAACCCGGAAAATCGGCAACCAATGCAGATTGGGTTCGAGTGATTCGATTAAATAGTGTCGATTTTCCCACATTAGGTCGCCCCACTAGAGCGATAACGGGTATCATGATTTTGCTTTAATTTGGTAGGCTTGTAACTCGCCATTTGCTAACATCACAATGATTTTATCCTCAAATTGTGTCGGAGAAATATTAATTGCCGAACCTATACGTTCACGTCCGATAAGCTCACCACTAGAAATGGATAAGGCATGCAATTGACCACTCTTATCCCCTACCATAAGACGTGATCCAATCAAAATAGGCTCTGTTACACCATACCCGCGGAGCGCCATCTGTTTCCATTTAATTTGACCTGAATGTAATCCATAAGCCCAGATCACATCATTGCTATCTGTCACATATAAGGTATCACGATCAACAAGCATATTTTTATAAACAGAAGCACGTTTAGACCATGCAAATTGTCCATCCTCAAGATTCAATGCACCTATGTAACCTTGATAGCTTGCCAAATACACCCAGTGATCGCGAATAATAGGATCAGCGTCAATATCAACCAAACGTTCTACATCACTAGCACCATTGGCATAGGCAATACTACGTTGCCAAACCATGCGCCCTGTTTCAAGATCAACGGCATCTAATTTGCCATCCGAATATCCAACCAGTACCAGATTACCCATAATCTTAGGAGATGAGCTGGCTTTTAAAATCAAATTAGGAGACCCATGATCCACGGACCAAAGTTGTTTTCCAGTGGTCAAATCAAACGCGTACAAATGACCGTCAATGGTTTTGGCAATCACAGCATGTTCGGTAATGGCTGATTTGGACAGCGCATCTTCAGACATTTGTTGTTCCCAAACCACATGTCCGTCTTTTTGAGACAAAGCCACCAGAGTCCCTGAATTGGTGCCCACAATCACAAAACCATGCCCCACACTTGGTCCAGAAACGGCATGCTGCTTTAAGGGTGTGGTCCAAATGATTTGACCTTTGCTGGATACCGCTGATATTTTACCACTGGCATCTGCGGTATATATTGTTTTCCCTAAAACAACTGGCTTCAATTTGTAATACGTATGAGAACGGTTTGGTTGACCAATGGACGTGCTCCAACTCTTATGAAATTGTACTTTAGATTGAATGTCAGCCAGAGGTTTTGGCTGAATGGTATTGTCTTTGCCTAAAATATAATCATCAATCATGCTGCAAGCATGCAACCCAAAACCACACAATAAAAGCAATGTAACTTTTTTTAAAGAAAAACGCATAATTCCCCACTTATGATCTAGCATGTACCTGATTTTTCGATACGGATGAATGGATAGCCGCCAACAATTCATGTTGTTTCATATCCAAAAACGGGTTGATGATACCAGATTTTTCCATATCCTTTTTAGCCGTTTGATAGTCACTTTGTGCCTGTTCGAGTTTACCCATGGCATAATAAATATCGCCACGCAATTCAGCACGCAACGCTTCATAATTGGCATCTGTAATTTGCGCCAACTCATGCAGCGCTGTATCATAAGATTTTTCATAAGCCAATACACGAGCCAAGCGTAATCTCGCTATATCCACCAGCACTTTGAATTTAGAATGCGTAGCAACCTTATGCAACACAACACGCGCTTTGGCATAATGGCCTGAGGTCACATCAAGTTTGGCTTGAATCAGTTGTGCCGTATCTGCGTAAACGGTTCCAGGATATTGCGTCATCAATTGGTTGGTATAAGATCGCGCTGATTTGAAATCTTGGTTGGAAAAAGCCACCATCAAATGTTCATACGCATTCGAAGCCTGTTCACTAACTGTTTGTCGGTGCCAATGCCAATACTTTGCACCAGATGCAGCCAAAAGAATAATGCTTAATGTCACAATGACGATATTATGATAGCGTTTCCACCATTTTTTCAACAACTCAATTTGTTCAGTTTCTGTCAGATATACGGATGACATGTTTTCTCCTTAAAGCACCACATCAGGAATGAGAGACCAATTTTGGTCAAATGCCATTTTCATGGCGTCTTTCAACAAGGTTTGCTGGATCTTTTTTTGCGCCCCCAGTTGACGTAAATCTTTGATGCTGATGGTTTGCTCCTGAACTTCTTGCTCTCCAAGAATCAAAGCAAAACGTGCACCGCTTTTGTCTGCTTGTTTGAATTGTGACTTCATTCGGCCTTGACCAAGATAGACCACCACATCATACGCACAGTTTTGTCGTAATTGCTCTGCAAGCACCAAAGCTTGTGGCACATATTGTTCACCATCAACAATCATAAACACGCTGGTTTGTGGTACCGTTGGTGGGGCAACGCCCATGCTTTCCATCAATAAAAGCAGTCGTTCCATGCCCAAACCAAAACCAACAGCAGGCGTGGGTTGACCACCCAATTGCTCGACCAGCAGGTCATAACGACCGCCAGCACATACCGTGGCTTGTGCACCTAAACGATCCGACACCCATTCAAATACCGTATGGCCATAATAATCTAATCCACGAACCAAAGTCGGATTGATATGATAAGAAATGCCTAGTTTGTCTAATCCTGCTTGCAAGTCTATAAAATGCTGACGACTAGCGTCACTTAAACTATCTATCAATTTTGGGGCAGCTGCAATAATATCGGCCAATGCAGGATTTTTACTATCTAAAATTCGGATCGGGCTACGCTGCAAACGTCGCTTACAATCTTCATCCAATATATCCAGATGTTGAGAAAAGTAATCAATCAAGGTTTGACGATACGCCTGTCGTTCTTCTAACACCCCCAGGGTGTTGATTTGCAACTGTACGCCATCTTGGATCCCTAAAAGAGTCCATAGACGTTGGCATATCAAAATCAGTTCTAACTCAACAGCTACACCTGAAAATCCAAGTGCTTCAACACCCAATTGATGAAATTGACGATACCGGCCTTTTTGTGGTTTTTCATAACGAAACATAGGACCAGCATACCAAAGCTTTTGTTGCTGGTTATGTAATAACCCATGCTCCAAACAAGCTCGTATGCACCCTGCTGTGCCTTCGGGACGCATGCTCAAAGACTCTTGGTTCAAATCCAAAAAAGTGTACATTTCTTTTTCAACAATATCGGTCAAATCACCAATGGTACGTTTGAACAACGAGGTTGTTTCTAAAATTGGAAATCGAATTTCTTGATACCCGTAAGCTTGCATACACCGAGCAAATTTTTGCTCTAAATTTTGCCATTTAGACGTTTCACTCGGTAGTATATCATTCATCCCACGAATGGCTTGAATGCGATCCGTCACTCTACATCTCCTGATGCTGCTTGCTGTCCCGCAGATGATAATAATGAACGCATCTTGGACAGATCAGTTAATCGAATATTTTGCTGAGATTGGTTGGGAGATGCTTCTGCATGTTCCAATTGTGTCGGTAAAATGGGATCATTGTTTTTATTAGACTCCCACCACATACCTACCGCAATCAAAACGCCTAAGCTAAACAAAATCGTAATCCAACGCACAGCATGTTCTGCTTTGTTGCTTTGGCGGCGGCTTTGCCACAATGCTTTTTCTGTTTTTCTTTCTTCAGAGTAGATCGAGTTAAATGTGGCTAATAAAGGATCAGATGGTATGCCCAACAATTTGGCATAAGCACGCAAATACCCTTTGATAAACACGGGTTGCGGCATATTTCCATAATCGTCTGCTTCTAACAGCTCGATGATACGGACACGCAAATGTAATTTTCCAGCAACATATTCTTGAGAATAATCGCGCAAAACGCGCTGCGCAGCTAATTGTGCACCCGGTTTTTCTTGAACAATAGGTTCTTGTTCCTCTAATGTACCTGTGATACTCATTCTATCTATTCTCCAAATCATTGCATGTGATTTTGTTTTTGGTCATTGACCTAAATCAGATTGTCTATGTAATGGTCGTTATTATCCCTCGAACCACGTATTATAGCAACCTGAGGGCAGCAGACTAAAAGAATTTTATTTTAACCCCATAGGCAAAGTCCTTTTTCACATGTAAGATGATGATCTAAGCGTCTTAATTAATGGCATGCATGCGTTTCACTTTATACCTGATCATTGTTGCTACAACACTATGCCTACAAGGCTGCTTACATCGTGGGCCAAACCCTGACGATCCTTATGAATCCATCAATCGTGAAATTTTTAAATTCAATTTAGCGTTTGATGCGACGGTATTAAGACCCCCTGCGAAATTATACGCTGCGGTACTTCCTGATCCAATACGTGCTGGTATCAACAATTTTTATACAAATATCAATATGATACCAACCGTTATCAATGACTTATTGCAAGCAGATTTTCATCATGCACTAAAAGATACTTGGCGGTTTGTTGCCAATACTACGTTTGGTGTAGGTGGTATTTTTGATCCTGCCACAGGATTTGGTTTACCTTTACGTAGCAATGATTTGGGTATCACATTTGCCATTTGGGGCGATAAAAACTCTCCTTATATCATGATTCCATTCTTAGGGCCCAGCACCATTCGTGATGGCATGGGGTTGATGTTTGATTATACGTTCTTTACACCCTATCCCTATATTCGTAACAATGCTTTGATTTATAGCCTTCTTGCAGAGCGTTATGTTGATCTACGGGCTCAAATGCTCGACAGCGATCGCTTAATCAGTGAAGCGTTGGACAAATACAGTTTTGTTCGCGATGCTTATCTTCAACATCGACGCTACCTCATCAAAGGGGAAGATAGCCCTCAAGACACAGGTTCGCTTTATGTTGACGACAATGAGGGCGAAGAACAGCCTAACCCACTGCCAAAACCTGAATCCACATCAGATTTTCCTCTGACAACGGCGCATAGAAACTATATTCCATCGATTGCAACGTCTTGATTATACCTCATGCGTACTTTCTCGCCCCTTACGGGCCGAAGGAATAACCATCTAAACTGGCAATTTTGAGATCCTCTGATATGCTTAAATAAACCAATCATGGGATCATCTCAAATGGCCACAAAACATCCCCGCAAAACCAAACATAGTGATTGCATGGATGTGGCTGATGTCAATGCGCTGACACAGCAACCTGAGTGGTATGAATCGCCATCTGAACATAATGACATTCCTTCTTTTTTTAAAATCATAGATCGGCTTTATCAAGCACAACTTGCGAAAGTCACCCTTGGCGTCAGTCCGGCTGGCGTCAAAACGTCTTTCATTGCTTGGATATTACAATTGATGCAATCTCCCGGACATATGTTACAACTTTATATGTATTTACCTTTGCATTCTAATGAATTTCTGCAAAAAATAATCTCTCATGAACCTATTGCTGAAGGTAAAGACGTTCGATTTCAATCCAAAAGCTGGGAAACATTGCCTTGGCGTGCTTATGCTGAATCGTTTAACCTCGTGGAAGATTGGTGGTCAGTAGCAACGAGTGTGTCTGGATTATCAGTGCATTCCCATCGCGTGGTTGCTTTTGCTGTTCGTCAAATGTTAGACGCGGTGTCTCCCGCAAATTTCGCCATCACCAACCCAGATTTGTTTGAAGAAACCATACGCTCTTGTGGGATGAATTTGGTGCGAGGTGCTCAATTGGGTATGACCGATATTTGGGAACATATCACAAGCAGCCCTCCTTCGGGCGTTGAGAATTTTATCCCTGGAAAACAAGTGGCCATCACGCCAGGACGAGTTGTTTTTCGCAATCATTTGATTGAATTAATTCAATATGAACCACAAACTAAGACGGTATATCAAGAACCAGTCTTAATCTTACCCGCCTGGATCATGAAATATTATATCCTGGATTTATCTCCCCATAATTCTATGGTGAAATGGTTGGTCGCGCAGGGACATACCGTTTTTATTGTATCTTGGTTGAATCCCAAAAGCGTTGACCGCAATCTGTGTATGGACGATTATTATCGATTAGGGGCTATGGCCGCCATCGATAAAGTGTCCTGTATACAACCCCATACCAAAATTCATTTGATGGGGTACTGTTTGGGCGGTACCTTAGCCATCATCACGGCAGCCGCCATGATGCATCATGCGGATAAGCGTTTAAAGAGTTTAACACTACTTGCGGCTCAAGGAGATTTCACTGAAGCGGGCGAGTTATTATTGTTCACCAATAAAAGCGAATTAACTTTCCTAGAAAATATGATGTGGGAACAAGGTTATTTGGATACCAAACAAATGGCTGGGTCTTTTCAAATGTTACGATCGTATGATTTGATTTGGTCTAAAATGCTCCAAGATTATATGCATGGCGAACGACGCGGCATGATAGATTTATTCGCGTGGAATGCCGACGCGACACGAATGCCTTATAAAATGCATAGCGAATACCTAGAAAAATTATTTTTAAACAATGATCTTGCTGGTGGTCGTTTTACGGTAGAAGGTCAAACCATTGCTGCTGAAAATATTGAAATGCCCGTATTTGCGGTCAGTACTGAAAAAGACCATGTGGCGCCCTGGAAATCGGTCTATAAAATCCATTTATTGCTCAACGGCGACGTCACCTTTGTGCTTGCCAAAGGAGGTCATAACGCCGGCATCATCAGTGAACCTGGACATGAAGGCAGTACATATCGTATTCGTCGACGCAAACGACGCAGCTCATTCATTGATCCCGAAACTTGGTTGAATAAAGCAGAACAAAAAGATGGGTCGTGGTGGCTCGCCTGGCAAAAATGGCTGGTCGACAACTCCACCCCGACGCAAATCCCAGCGCCTGTTTTAAATGACAAATTGCCCTCTGCACCCGGTACATTTGTATTTCAAAAATAGAAACCAGGCGATTTGTTCGGGGTGTTGCATCAGTCTTGATCATGGTAAACTTTCAAGGGCAAGTCACTTGAGCCCTCTCCATGAAAACTTTGATTATTGATAACTATGATTCTTTTACTTACAACCTCTTTCAGCTGATTGCTCAAGTTCAAGGCACTGAACCGCTGGTCATTCGTAACGACTCCAAAGAATTTCAAACACTTCATCCCAAGGAATATGACAATATTGTACTTTCTCCTGGCCCTGGTCACCCAGATATTCCTAAGGATTTCGGTATTTGCAAAAACATCATCCTCGAAAGTGACAAACCGATTTTAGGCGTTTGTCTGGGCCATCAAGGGATATTTTCTGCGTTTGGCGGCCAAGTACAACGCGCACCTATCGTCATGCATGGTCGTCTAAGCCTTATTGCTCATCAAGATGATCCTCTCTATCATTTGATACCCAATCCTTTTCTGGTCACGCGCTATCATTCCCTGATTTGCACGGGCCCACTGCCACCAGAACTTGAAATAACAGCATGGACACACGACCAACTTATTATGGGGATACGGCATCGGCATCGCCCCATTTGGGGCATTCAATATCATCCAGAATCTATTGCAAGTGATTATGGCAAACAATTATTTATAAACTTCCAGTCTCTGACAGAACAACATTATCGTCAACAACATCAAACAAGCTCTGGTGCGCCCAAAGTCATCGCCAGTCCTCATAGCATCACACCCCCACAAAAAGCGTATGTGGCGCGAGTTCAAAAATTAGGGTTTTATAAAGATCCTGCGCTTGTGTTTCAACAAATCTTCTCAAATACCACGCCAGCAGTTTGGTTGGACAGTAGCCAAATTATTCCTGGGTTTTCACGGTTTTCTTATATGGGTTCCTTAGAGGGTCCTTTGAGTTATCATGTAAAATACGATGCTAGAAATCAAACCACAACGGTACACAACAAACAAGAACAAATAACACACACCACCAGTATCTTGGATTATGTACAGCAAGAACTACAACGCATGACCTTAAAAACAACCATGGAGGTTCCTTTTGAGTTTCATGGGGGGTTCATTGGCTATTTTGGGTATGAATTAAACCAAGAAACAGCATCCATACCTCAAACCAAACCATCAGAACATCCTGATGCCCAGTTGTTATTTTTAGACAGAGTGATTGTATTTGATCATTTAGAACAATGCTGTTATTTACTAGCCGTGATCGATCTGTTGGAAACAGATAAAGGTGAATCTTGGTTTCAAAATACTGAGTATCTTCTGCAACAATTACCTGAATCGTTACCCCATGATTTGCATCCCCCATCCTCAACAAGCCACCTCGAAAGTACTTGGCTGCAGTCCAAAGAAACATATCTAGATCATATTCAAACCTGTCTCAATTTTATTAACTCAGGGGACAGTTATGAAATATGTTTGACCAACAAACTACGTTACAACTGCCAC
This sequence comes from Legionella sp., assembly GCA_002786165.1. Classification (GTDB taxonomy): domain Bacteria; phylum Pseudomonadota; class Gammaproteobacteria; order Legionellales; family Legionellaceae. Next base: position 924 of record PEQK01000005.1, on the reverse strand, counting down.
GTTGATCCTTTAACCTACTACTTAAATTTACGCCAATGCCACCCCGCGCCACACGCTGCTTATTTAAAATTTGATAATCTAGGTATTGCTTGTTCTTCTATGGAGCGTTTTTTACACATCGATGAACAAGGCCGCATTCAAACCAAACCCATCAAAGGCACAACACCCAGAGGACAGACACCAGAAATCGACAAAAAACTGGCACGCACATTACAAGAAGATGAAAAATTTCGTTCTGAGCATTTGATGATCGTCGATTTATTACGCAATGATTTGGGAAAAGTATGCCAAATAGGCAGCATATCTGTCCCCAGTCTCATGCACGTTGAATCCTATGCCACAGTACATCAATTGGTCAGCACCATTGAAGGTCAATTAAAACAGGGTGTAGACGCAATTGAGTGTATTCGTCATATTTTTCCTGGGGGTTCCATGACTGGTGCGCCTAAAATTCGTACGATGACTATCATCAACCAATTAGAAACTGAGGCACGCGGTATTTATTCAGGATCGATTGGGTATCTCAGTTTAAATGGCGCAACCGATTTGAATATTGTGATACGTACAGCCGAAATTACGCCCCATCACGTGAGCATCGGAGCAGGCGGCGCTATCATTGCCTTATCTGATCCTGAAGAAGAATTTCAAGAAATCGTATTGAAAACCAGATCATTGCATCAAGCGCTCTTGGCCACTGCGTCTCAATAAATAGAAACATAGATACACTTATGCCTAAAACGCGGAACGTAGGGATTATAGAACCATCCCCCTCCTACGTACCGTGGCTTGTCCACGGTACGTAGCTTCCCCAGTGCAAGATTCCGCGCATAAAGCGCAGAACGTAGGGATTATAGAACCATCCCCTCCTACGTACCGTGGCTTGTCCACGGTATCTAGCTTCCCCCAGTGCAAGATTCCGCGCTT
>PEQK01000007.1 GCA_002786165.1 Legionella sp. | reverse complement strand
CGACATAAATATCTCCAACACTGCCTAATATAACTTAATATTATATAAATTAGGCACCACAAATCTAGCCTGCCAAAATTTACCCTCAAAAAACCCATTCAGGCATTGAAGACGTCCTCTTTTATTCATTTCAGGCAGTGTTTTATTACGTAGCAAATGTTGCATGAATTCGACAGGGCCGTGCATTCATTTCCGGTTTGCGATATACTTGTATTACATGTTATACAACGGAGTATTGCTATGTTAGCCGTTAGATTACCAGAGCAATTGGAAAGCAGATTAACGACACTTGCGAAAAGCACTCATCGCTCTAAAAGCTATTACGTACAACGAGCTCTTGAAGAGTTCTTGGCGGATCAAGAAGATCATTTGCTAGCGTTAGCACGGCTTGAGAAAAATAATCCCAGACTTACATTAGAAGAAATGGAAAAACGCCTAAATGACCTGGAAGATTGAGTTTGACAGCGATGTTGAAAAAGACTTGAGAAAATTAGGCGCTACAACCCAGAAAAGAATTTTAACATTTTTGAAAAATAGAATAGCTACAACTGATGACCCAAGAGCGCATGGTAAAGCACTCACAGGGGATTTTTCTGGATTATAGCGGTACCGTGTAGGTGACTATCGCATTATTTCCAAGATTGAAGACAATGTTTTCACTGTATTAGTTGTTAAAGTTGGACAATGATTAGCAATCCATAAAAAAATTGGGGTTTACTTCAATTATGGCTGCTCTGTTTCTTGGATGAATTAAGAAAAAATGTGAAACAGAGCGATGCTAAACGCGCATAAGATCACAAAAAATCTTAATGACTAAAAACTATACGGAAATTTCTAAGGTTTACGTCTACCTCCCCTATTAGAAAGATGCCGTGCGTCACACACGGCTTAGAGCGATTTATGGATTTTTTTGAGATTCAAGAGGTGGAATATGAGTTAAATCACACGCACAATTTGCAGTTGCATCTGGGGGTATGGGTACATTGGCAAAATACTTTGGATAGCACACTGTGACGTTCCATCCTGTTTCACCGGGTTTAATTTTATCTGGCAGATTCCAGTATCGTTGTCCAGGAAAGGTTTTGTTTTCATCACCCGCCCAAAAGACAGGACTAAATTTTGCCACCAACGCCAGCGTATTCCCCGGCTCACATTCAAAACTTTGTCTCACCCATAGTTTACCTTCTGGGACTTTGATTGTGCCTTTTATAACTCCTGATTCAGCATTCGATACTTCAACGCTCAGATCATAGTCTTTCCAACAATTTGCTTTTACCATGGTCAAATAACACGTGACTGCATGTACTTGAGTCGATAGTAAACATCCAAATAAGAATCCAATGCGATAGCGGCTCATGTTCGTCAATCCTTTCAGTAAGCATGTTCTTTTCATCATACTAGCTTGATATCCTTTTTTCGAGTAGCATTTAGACTTTATTCGCCTTAGGTGTTTCACTACGATGGAATTTTTAGCCCAGTACGGTTTATTTGCATTAAAAACAGTAACCTTAGTGCTTGCGATTTTATTTTTATTAAGCGGTATCCTGGCGCTGAAACGAAAATCCCAAACCGATTTAACCATTACCTCTCTCAATAAAGAATATCATGCATTAACAGCTTGTATGGAAAAAGAGATTTTAGGAAAAAAATCCAAAAATAAAAAAAGGAAATCGAAAAAAGACCCGCGATCTGTTTTGTATGTTTTGGATTTTAATGGGGATGTCAAAGCCTCTCAAGTAGAAGCATTGCGGAAAGAAATTTCGGCTATTCTCTCTGTTGTAACACCAAAGGATGAAGTCATGGTTCGCTTAGAAAGTCCTGGCGGTACTGTAAACGGGTATGGTCTTGCTGCTGCTCAATTACAGCGTTTGCGCGATCGAAATATCCCCGTAACCGCCTGCATTGACAAAGTAGCTGCCAGCGGCGGTTATCTTATGGCATGTGTTGCTCATCAAATCGTTGCAGCACCTTTTGCTATGATAGGCTCCATTGGTGTGGTGACGCAAATGCCTAATTTTCATCGTTGGCTGAAAAAAAATGATATCGATGTTGAGCTTTTAACCGCCGGTGAGTATAAACGTACTTTGACAGTCTTTGGTAAGAACACGCCAAAAGGTCGAGAAAAATTTCAGGAAGATTTAGAGGTCATTCATGAAAATTTCCGCCAATATGTGTTATGTAATCGCCAAGAGTTAGATATTGATAAAGTATCAACTGGAGAACATTGGTTAGCAACCGACGCACTGAACTTGAAGCTGGTGGACCAATTACAAACCAGCGATGAATTTATCGTTGATAAATTGAACTCGCACCAGGTATATCTGATCAAATCTTATTACAAACAATCGTTCTTTGAAAAACTCTTAAAGCCTGCTGCTAAGTTATTGCATCCTTTTGCATAAGGAATGCCCAACGTAGGTTGAGCACGTTCGGCCCAACCTACGAAGAAGCTTTATCTTTCATAAACTCAACAATCGCAAGATTAGCTAGCGCATCAGCACGATCATTTTCTGGATGACCGGAATGTCCTTTGACCCAATGCCAATGAATTTGATGCTTTGCGGCTAGCTCATCTAAGCGCATCCAAAGATCAATATTTTTGACTGCTTCGTTTTTACTGTTGCGCCAACCTTTCTTTTTCCATTGGGCCAACCACGATTGCATGCCTTGACGCAAATAATCTGAATCGGTATACAACGACACTTCACAAGAACGAGTCAAAGAGTGTAATGCCTCAATGGCCGCTGTGAGTTCCATACGATTATTGGTCGTCATGGCTTCTGCGCCTTTCATTTCCCTTTCCTGATCTTGATAACGCAAAATAGCCCCCCAGCCACCAGGGCCGGGGTTGCCTTTGCAGGCGCCATCCGTAAATATAATCACCATATCCATTATCCTAAAAACGGCGACCAAGCCGGCTCTTGAATATCGCCATCTCGAGATGGGAATTTTAATTTAATGCGACCATCAATAGACACCATAGCTAACACACCCTGTGCTTGATCATGCGTGGCATATAATATCAAACGACCGTTAGGCGCCACGGAAGGAGATTCGTCCATAGAAGAATGCGTCAATGTCAGCACCTGGCCTGAATGCACATCTTGAACGCCTATGTTAAAGGCCCGATCAGTACGATGTAACATAACAATCGATTGTTGATTAGGTGTGTAAGAAGGACGAGCATTGTAATTACCGCTAAATGTGATACGACTCACTCGGCCATCAGCGCGGCTTAAACGATATACTTGCGGGCTACCGCCTCGACCCGACGTGAATAGAATAGACTGTCCATCAGGAGAATATCTTGGCTCAGTATCAATCGCATCTCCGAAGGTTAATTGCTTCATAGCACCCGAGCTTAAATTCACTGAATAAATCTTTGGATTACCACTTTTAGATAAAACCACAGCCAGTTCACGCCCATCTGGTGACCAAGCTGGTGCACCATTGATACCAGGAAAACTAGTGATCAAACGACGCTGGCCCGTTGCCACATCGACCTTAAAAATTTGTGCAGATTTTTTTTCAAAGGACACATAAGCGATGGTTCGACCATCTGGTGACCAGGAAGGCGACATGATTGGCTCGCTAGACACCAACAAACTCTGAGGATGATACCCATCCATGTCGGCGACTTCTAAAGAATAACGGGTTTGATTGGAAGCATGTTTCACCATAATATAGGCGATTTTCGTGGAAAACACACCACGTTCGCCCGTTAATTTTTGATAGACCAAATCACTGATATGATGTGCCAAACCACGCATTTGATGCTCTTGGACCACAAATTTATGAGACAATAAGACCCTGCCTTGTGAAGCAGCATCAAGTAATTCAAAATTCACCGCAATTTGTCCATTGCCTAATGGTGTTACTTGACCTGATAACACACTATCTGCGCCAACGCGTTGCCAATAAGTCAAAGGAGGATGATCACCAGAAGGTGCCTTCATGATTTTAAATTGACCTGAAATACCCAGATCATTTGAAATCACTGCATTCATACTTTGAGAACGATCATCGTATCCAAAAGAATTAATGCCAAGTGGCAAAGCTGCATTGATACCCTGGGTTAATTCAAGATCTAGTGCAAATAAGCGCGAAGCCACAGCCAGCAAGCCTACCATTATCCAAAGTCGTTTCATCTTAATTACCCCCTAGCGCTTTCTGGTCGCACAGTTAAACTGATATCTCGAAACATATTAAACATCGCCTGATCAGTAGGCACAGGCAAAGGTGATGCTTTGTAAATCGCGGACTGAGCTGATCGATCTAAAACAGGATCACCGCTGCTGCTTATCAAACTAACTTCTAACACCTTGCCGTCTGGTGCCAAACGAATACGAAATTTGCTAGATAAATTACGGTCGACACGCTCTGGCAATATCCAGTGTTGACTGATGGCTTGAATGATCAAAGCTTTGTATTTATTCACTTCTCCAGACATTTGAGCTGAGCGTTGAGCTGCAGCGGCTGCGGCAGTTTGTTGTGCCAAACGATTTTTTTCTTGCAAGGCTGCTTGTTCTTGTTGGGCACGTGCAGCTTCAGCGATTTTTTTCTTTTGAGCTTCAGCCAAACGTTGTTGTTCTTGCTGTTGCTGCTGTTGTTGTTTTTGTAGTTGTAATTGTTGTTGCTTTAGATCAGCCAAATGACGTTCTTGCTGATTTTTTTGTTCTGCCAATTCTTTCAAATGTTGACGCTCAATCGCTAATTTTTTTTGTTGCGCCAATGCCAATTGTGCAGCTTCTTTTTTCATACGTTCTAGATTTTTTTGTTCTTGCAAACGCTGTTGTTGGGCCATATGTAATTGCTGTTCTACGGCGCGTTGATGATTCAATTCAGCTTGTTGTTTTTGAGCACGCTCTTCTTTGAGACGATTCAACGTTTCAGTCACCGCTTGACTATCAACACTGACCGCTTGGATGGGGTGTTCTTTGGGGCTATCTATAGTCATAGCAGATTCAATAGACTCTGAACTCGCCGAAGATTTGACCACAAAATGATCCTGATGACGCTCCATCAGCAAAAAGCAAGCCAATACAATATGTAACCCCATTGCGACCATCAAAGCTGTTTTATAGGTCATGGTTTTGATCATGCTTGAACCTCCATTTCTGTTTGCTCAACAGAATCCGTCACCAACCCTACTTGTTCGGCACCCGCTTGTTTTAAAACACTCATTGCCAACACCACTCGACCATAAGGCACGCCTTGATCACCTTTCACCAATACATTCACCGCTTGGCCTGATTCTTTGGCCAACGCCAATTCAGCTGCGACTCTTACCATCAAATTTTGAGGGGACATGGGTATTTCTGGATTGGCATCGACATTCAAAAAATATTCGCCTGCAGCATTGACCGATACAATGATCGGTTCGCGATCTGCGGATTTGACGGCTTCACTGGTTGCCTTAGGCAAATCAACCGTCACCCCTTGTGTTAAAATAGGCGCGGTGATCATAAAAATAACCAATAGCACCAACATCACGTCGATATACGGTACAACATTAATCTCTGCAATAGGGCCTTTAGAACGTGTTCTTCGTAACATCGCAGGTATCCTTATGAATGCTGATTGCTTTGTTCAGCAATAAGCGCAATCAATTCTTCTTGAAACAGCTCAGAACGATTCAATAACCCATTGGCATGGGTCGTGTATCGATTATACGCAACAACCGCAGGAATCGCGGTGAATAACCCAAAAGCTGTTGCAACCAAAGCTTCAGAAATACCAGGGGCCACCATCGCAATCGTAGCCTGTTGAGCTTGTCCCAAGGCTTGGAAAGACGTCATGATCCCCCAAACTGTACCAAATAGTCCCACATAAGGGGCAAGAGACCCAATGGATGCAAATAAGGGTAAATGTTCTTCCAATTGTTCTGCTTCTTTAAAATGACTGATTTGCATCACACGTTGAATCGATTCAATCAACACGCCACCATGAGCGCTCATACGCAAAAATTCTTTAAACCCGGTATAAAAAACAGCGGCCAGACCATGTCGATCACCCACATTATTATCAATGTCAGCAAATAGTTTGCTCAAATCACTGCTGCCCCAAAACCGCTTGCGAAACGCTTCGTAGTTTTGCTTTTTTTGTCTAAAATACCAAGCTCTTTGAATGATCAAGGTCCAAGAAGCAATCGATGCGACCAATAACAGCAGCATCACAAATTTCACCACAAATCCCGCTTGTAAAAAATAACCTAACACGGAAGTATGATTCGCCATATTTTATTCTCCTCTCAATATATCTGGAAGTCGTTTTGGTTTGAGATTTTGATCAACCGTCACTGTTGTTACCGTAGCTTCAGCAATCAATTTGTCCTGTTGATTACGCATGGTTTGTTTAAATACTAAAGTACAAGCCGTTTTAGATTCAATCGATGTGGTCATATGCAACATATCATCCAAATAAGCCGGCGCGTGATAACGAACCGTCACATCGCGAATGGCAAAATGAATATTCTGTTGTGCCATGGTTGTCAACGACAGATCGTAATGGCGTAATAATTCTGTTCGAGCTCGTTCGAAAAAAAACAGGTATCGTGCATGATACACAATCCCCATTAAATCCGTGTCTTCAAAGTAAACCCGGTAGGCTATTATATGATCTTTTTTTAGCATTTACGAGAGATCCGCGGGCATGATCACATCCAATCCAAAATGTTCGTACGCCAAAGGCGTCGCCACACGACCCCGTGCAGTACGCATTAAAAATCCTTGCTGAATCAAAAAAGGTTCAATCACGTCCTCAATCGTTCCTTTTTCTTCGCCAATTGAGGCAGCAATACTGTCTAACCCCACAGGCCCGCCGCCAAATCGTTCTATGACAGCTAACAATAGTTTTCTATCCATCACGTCAAATCCATGATGATCCACACTGAGCATGTCTAATGCTTTTGCAGCCACTTCCGCCGTGATGATGCCATCTGCTTTGACTTCCGCATAATCTCGTACTCGGCGTAACAAGCGGTTGGCGATACGTGGTGTACCTCGAGAACGTAATGCAATGGCCTGAGCCCCTTCTGCGTCGGTCGATACTTGAAGCAATCGAGCAGAACGATGCACAATCTGTGTCAACGCCTCAACAGAATAAAACTCAAGACGCAACACAATACCGAAACGATCCCGCAAAGGAGACGTCAATGACCCTGCTCGGGTGGTTGCGCCAATCAAAGTAAACGGTGGTAACTCTAACTTTATAGAACGCGCAGAAGGCCCCTCACCAATCATGATATCGAGCTTATAATCTTCCATCGCAGGATACAAAATCTCTTCAATGACCGGGCTCAAACGATGGATTTCATCAATAAACAACACATCATTTTCTTGAAGATTGGTTAATATCGCAGCAATATCCCCTGCTCGTTCTAAAACAGGTCCTGATGTTTGTCGCAGATTCACACCCATTTCATGCGCTACAATATTGGCAAGCGTGGTTTTGCCCAAGCCTGGCGGCCCAAAAATCAAGACATGATCGAGGGGCTCTTGTCGTTTACGAGCCGCATCGATAAAAATCTTCATTTGCATGCATACATCATCTTGACCGATATATTCTTGCAAATTCAACGGTCGAATTGCCCTATCAAATGCCTCTTCCGCAATATGAGGTTGCAAACTCACCAAACGATCACTTTCAATCATGAATTTATTTTACCTCAATCGCTATAGTACATTTCAAATTCTAAAGGATGAATCAAATGTTTTAATCTGGAAATATCGTCATACCGTAATTCAATACAGCTATCGATAAAGTCTTTAGAAAACACACCGCCCGCCATTAAAAACTCATGATCTTGTTGTAAGTGTAAAATCGCTTCTTCTAAAGAAGACGCAATGGTAGGAATCTTTTTCAACTCTTCTTTAGGCAGCTCATACAAATCTTTATCTACTGCTTCACCAGGATGCATTTTCTTTTCAATGCCATCTAAACCGGCCAACATCATGGCAGAAAAGGCCAAATAAGGATTTGCCAGAGGATCAGGAAAACGGACTTCAATGCGTCTGGCATTCGCCGTGCCCACATGGGGAATACGAATCGCAGCAGAACGATTACGGGCAGAATAGGCCAAAAGTACGGGGGCTTCAAACCCTGGTACCAATCGTTTGTAACTGTTCACCCCAGGATTGGTAAACACATTCAAAGCACGAGCATGATGAATGATACCACCAATATAATACAAAGCCGTCATCGACAACCCGGCATACTCATCACCAGCAAATAAATTCACACCATTTTTGATCAAAGATTGGTGGCAATGCATTCCGCTGCCATTATCCCCTACCAAAGGCTTAGGCATAAACGTTGCGGTTTTACCATGATTATGCGCCACATTTTGCACGACATACTTTAAAATTTGCATTTCATCGGCTTTTTTGGTCAAGGTATTGTAACGAGTTGCAACTTCACATTGATTGGCCGTTGCCACTTCATGATGATGCGCTTCCACTTGAATCCCATACCCTTCCAAAATAGAGCAAATCGCCGAACGTACATCTTGAGAAGAATCCACTGGTGGCACCGGAAAATATCCGCCTTTGATGGGAGGCCGATGGCCGGTATTGCCACCATCCAGCATTTTGCCAGAATTCCAATGTCCTTCTTCTGAATTGATTTCATAAAATGCACCGTTCATGCCCGTTTGCCAACGTACGTCATCAAACATGAAAAACTCAGGCTCCGGACCAAACAAGGCTTCGTCAGCAATACCAGAAGATCTTAAATACGCTTCAGCGCGTTCTGCTAAAGAACGTGGGCAACGCTCATACTCTTTTTGAGTCATAGGATCTTGAACGTTACATCGAATCACCACGGTAGGATCTTGATAAAACGGATCCAATACTGCAGTCGACAGATCAGGCATCAACGATAAATCTGATTGATGAATTTCCTGCCAGCCTTTGATAGAAGAACCATCAAACATTTTGCCATGTTCAATAAACTCATCATTAATACAAGATGCATGAATGGTAATATGCTGCTCTTTGCCGCGGGTATCCGTAAACCTTAAATCAACAAATTTGGCATCAAAATTTTGCAGCATTGCCAGTACATCTTTTTTTGTCATCACCCTACTCCTCTTCATCTGATGCCCCATAGTCTACATGAGTCATTTGTCGCCGCACAGTATTTTTTAAAGGTTTTGTAACGCCTCATAAAGTGAATATAAAAATTGATTCGTGAATGTCCTTGATGCCATGACGTTGCATCAAGGCTACTTTGGTGACATTATAAATTTATCTTATATTTAAAGGACCTGGAAGTTGCATTTCAATAGTACGGAATAGATCCCTGTTTTCACGATAAAACAGAGAAAATTTGGCAGGGGCACTCATCTGACTCTCAACAAGATTTTGATAATCATGGTCTATTTGTGAATGACTTTGTATCATCGTTGCGACATTCCTAGAATGTTTGTAAGACAAGTTTATGGCTGCTACAAATCCAATAGTAACCAAAGCAGCACCAAGCGCTGGCATCAGAATCTCGACTGACAGTCCAGCCCAAAAAGCCGCCACCGTAGGAGTAGCTAGCGCCAATAACGCAAAAACAGCAGGATTGTTATTAACAGTAGTGATCACATATAAATATGTACAGCCCAATGCTATCAAAGTAGTCATCAACAGAATTTTAAAGCTTAGCATAGCAAGTGCCAATATAGTCACAGCGGCAATCGTTCCAAGGAGGAAACCCGCCAAAGATATCAAATCGTTCTCACTGTATGGCGTTGACGCTTGAAAATCTTGCAAACCACTTTCTTTTGGGGACTTTGATAAGAGTAGATGCAGCTCATATAGAAACGATAATGTATCATTTAAATGAACACCCCGAAGTTCTTCTATCTTTTTCAAAAATTTATTTTGTGAAAAACGAGGTTTATCCAAACCCAACTGAGTGATATCTTGCAATAATTTTTTTATATGTGTATGTAATAGTATTAATTTTCGTATGTGTTCCTTTGTTTTGTCTTCTGACCAACTCTGTTCTGGGTGGCGATGGCGAGTGATTTCTAACGCAATGATATAGGCATCAATTTTTTCGATTGCAAACTCAAGAAACATCTTTTTCACCTAAAAGGCAAATATCATACATTATGTTTTTTAAAACACAATATATGTGTCATTTTTAAATACGTTTACTAACAAGAATTGTACAAAATAGACGAATTACGTATAATGCGCCTTTTCACTCGCGGGAGATCATAATGGCTTTAATTCACGTTGGACAAGCTCAGAATTTCGGCACCCTAGTAGGCTTATTAACACCTATTGCAACAACCATTGGAGGTTTGTCAAAAGTCAGTGCTCTAACCTTAGGCGCTGCTACACCGATTGTGTTTGGTGCAATGATAGGACTCATGATCATGGACAAATCCGTGAATTATTTAAAGATACGCGATAATATGTATAGAAATGCTGATAGATATCGCTGGTCAGACAGAAAAGAGAATTTGTGTTACTTCACACTACAGGCCGCTTCAGTCACATTGGGTTCATTAATAGGTTTGGCTCTCACTAGCGCACTCTTTACCATCGCCGCCAATCCATTTACATTACCAGCTTTAATAGCCGAAGGCATCAGCGCGGCCGCGATACTTACTTTGTATGCAGCGAATCGTCCTGTTTCAGCTTCAGCAGCATCTCCTCGTAGGCCAACAGCTCATCATATGTGGGGTGACAGCGATAGACATAGAGGATATATGGAGAGAGAGGCGCTAATAGAGGAGCACCAAAACTATCCTTCCTGTTACTAGATGTAACGCTATCCAATTGAAATGTGATTAAAAAGGCAATTGCTTTTTTAATCACATGTATTCCCGTCAATCTTACCTGATAAACAGTGACTATTACCTGCTTATAGATTACACTAAAATCTCGTAGTATCATTGTGGTTTATAGGAATGGGTGCCTTTCAATATCAGGCCTTAAAAAAAACAGGTGGACAAACCAAAGGCGTGATCGAAGCAGATTCTGAGCGGCATGCACGCCAGCTGTTACGCGAGCAGGGTTTGATGCCTACTGCCGTTCAAGTGTATAAAAAATCCATTCGCTCCAAACATAATGACAAACTCCGTCCTGCTCATTTGGCGTTGTTTACCCGTCAATTGGCTACTTTGCTGGCTGCCGGTATTCCCATCGATGAGGCATTACGTGGGGTTGCTGATCAATCAGAATTAGAAAGTACGCGCCGTTTGGTCATTGGGGTTCGGGCCAAAGTGCTAGAAGGATATGGTCTGGCGCAAGCCATGTCCGAATACCCCCATGCATTTCCCGAATTGTATCGCGCGACTTTGGCCGCAGGGGAGCACACAGGCCGTTTAGATTTGATTTTAGAAAAACTGGCTGATTATACTGAAAACCAACAAACCATTCGCCAAAAAATTCAACAAGCCCTAATTTACCCTGCCTTGATGATTGTCATTTCAATCACCATCATCAGTTTCTTATTGGCGTTTGTCGTACCCGATATCGTTGGTGTATTTGCCAGTTCCGGACAAACGTTACCCGGCATGACACTTATTCTAATTGCCATGAGCAATTTCATCAAACAAGACGGGCTATATGTGATTTTGTTATTGATTGGTTTGGTGTTTTTATTCAAACAGAGTTTGAAAAATCCTCGCACCAAATTGAAATGGCATCAATTCATTTTGAAAATACCTTTGGTATCATTTATGGTCAAAACGGTCAATGTAGCGCGCTATATTCATACATTTGGAATATTGTTTTCTGCGGGGGGTAGTGTTTTAGAAACAATGAAGGTGTCCTCTAGTTTGATCAGCAATGTGGTCATGCGACAAGCTTTTGATGACGCCACTTCTGCCGTAAAAGAAGGCACTGCCATTCATGTGGCTTTAAAGAAAACCACTTTTTTACGGCCTATGGCCTTGCACCTCATTGCCAGTGGTGAGAAAAGCGGGCAACTTGCCATCATGATGGAGCGCGCTGCCGAGCACTTGGATAATGAGGTCAAACGCTTGATCGATTCGGCATTGACCTTATTAGAACCCATCATCATACTATTGATGGGTGGCGTGGTTTTGTTTATCGTGTTATCAACGTTATTACCTATTTTTTCAATGGAACAATTAGTATCTTAGGAGAGTAAAACAATGAAGCAGTTACAACGAGGTTTTTCGTTAATTGAAATCATGGTGGTTGTGGTTATCTTAGGGATTTTAGCGGCTTTGGTGGTTCCAAAAATCATTAGTAGACCCGATGAAGCACGTGTCGTCAAAGCCAAACAAGACGTTTTAGCCATTCAAAATGCGTTAGAATTATATAAACTGGACAATGGCTTTTATCCTAGTACCGATCAAGGATTGCTGGCTTTGGTAGAAAAACCCAGCAGCAGCCCGATTCCACGTGACTGGAAGGCTTATTTGAAAACATTGCCCAAAGATCCTTGGGGACGTGATTATATTTATTTGAATCCTGGTCAACATGGTGATATTGATGTGTACACCAATGGCGCGGATGGTCAGCCGGGTGGTGAAGGTGTCAATGCCGATATTGGCAATTGGAATGCAGGTTAAGTGCATCTGAACTCATGAATGCTCAATTTCCAACACGCCAAAACGGTTTTACCTTAATTGAAATTTTGGTGGTGGTTCTCATCATCAGTATTACTTTAGGGTTTGCCATGATGGCGTTTGGAGATTTTGGAGCACATCGTAAAATTCGTAGTGCTGCAGAGGGGTTTTCTCAATTTGCTGAGCTTGTTCATGAACGTGCTTTGTTAGAATCCAGTACTTTAAAATTACAATTAAATTCGACGGGCTATTACGTTCAGCGCTTAAGCCCAAATCATCAATGGCAAGCGTTACAGTCTTCCATGTATCATCTACACCCTCTTCCCTCAAACACCTTTCTTTCTGTAAGCGCAGGTAGCTCAAGACCGGATCAATTGATCATCATCATGAGTGCGACGGGAGATATGACACCCTTTAAGGTTTATTTTGGTTCTCCCGCACAGCCACGACTGGCCTCCGTGGTCGGCAAGGAAAATGGTACGATATTGTTTCAAAAAGAAGGGACATCATGAAACGCGCATCGTCTCAAGGTGGATTTACCTTAATTGAAGTATTACTGGCTTTAATGATCATTGCTATTGGGCTCACGGCATTATTAAAAACCATGGGTCAAAATATCCACTCAACATCGCGTCTCAAAGATAAATCCGTACAACACATGGTCGTGATGTCGGCACTTGCTGATATTCAATCCAACACGGTATCCGCTTCCCTGAATCACGAGATCACACGCACTAGTCATGTGTTTGGACATACTTGGTATTGGCGTGCAAAAATAACAGCCACATCAGTGAAATCCATGCAACAAATCTCAGTCAGCGCGAGCCCCAATCAAACCGGTCCTTTTACCAATCAATTGATTGGATATCGATATATACCATGATGAAACAACGGGGTTTTACTTTAATAGAAATCATCGTGGCTCTGGGCATATTCGCTATCCTTGCTTCTCTCACCGCTTATGTACTTATCCAAGCCTTTCAAACGGATGAACGTTTGAAAAAGCAGTCTACCCGTTTGCATCATCTGGATATCGCAGTGACAAGCATGCGCCGCGAGACCGAACAAATCATCAACAGACCCGTACGTGGCAATGAACAATCCCTAATTCCTGCCTTTATAGGCCATGCGGATGGTGTAGAATTTACACGAAGTGGCGCAATCAATCCTGGTTCTTTAGAGAAACGCTCCACTTTGAAGCGTATTGCTTATCTGTGTTATGGGAAAAAATTAATTCGTCGTTCTTGGACATTACTGGATACACCGGATCGCCGTCAATTTCATGACATGGTGTTGTTCGACCAACTGAAAACATGCGGATTTACTTATACCAATTACAAACACCAAAGCCGCCCAGAATGGGTCGTCGTTCCCAAAAACAGATCACAACAAACGCCCGCCATCCCGATCAGTATGACGTGCCATCTCAATTTTGAAACATGGGGAGCTTTAGATATCATATTCCCCTTAGCGGTAGGATTATATGGTTAAACACAAAGGGAGTGCCTTATTAACAGCTTTGTTTATCATCACTTTAGTGGCCATCATAGCAACAGCCACCAGCAGCAGAATCAGGAATGATATTCAACGTATCCAATTGATTGATACAACAGATCGATTATATTTAGCCTCACAAGCAGTTACTTTTTGGGCTATGGATCGCATGAAAGATCCGAAACAAAATTTGAATAAAGCCAGTTCTACTGGAAAAGTTTTGGACTTTCCCACTAAGCTGCAACACATGTATCCTAACGTAACGATATCTGGCGAATTATTTGATTTACAAGCGCAATTTAATATCAATAATCTGTTCGATGACCGTTATCAGCCGGTTTTTTATGGTTTACTAGACACGCTCGAGATAGGAGAAAATTCTTTAGAACGCAAAGAATTATTAAATGGGGTACTGAATTGGTTACAACCCCCTAAAAACAGTGCAATACATGATGAATGGCATGATAAATATGCCAAGCAAAAAGCAGGTTATTTTCCCAGTCAAATGCCGATGTACCATATATCTGAATTGCGTTTGGTCTATGGCCTCACCGCTAAAGATTATCAAACAATAGCACCGTTTCTAACAGTATTGCCTGAAACCTCTGCCATCAATATCAATACCGCATCAAAAAAAATCATCTTATCTTTGGGTTCTGGTATTAAAGACGATGATATTACTCATCTCCTCACCAAACGTGCTGGACAAGCCATATCGGATCTAAGAGAAATCATGCCGTTCACAGATAAATACCGTATTCCTCCAGAACTGTTGACTGTAGAAAGTCATTATTTCTTGGCAGTTGCCACCACCCAATTGGGTGATATCACCATGCGTTCTTATGTGGTGTTAAAACGCCAGAAAGGTAAAGCAAATGCTTGGCGTGTGAGTATTTTATCGCAATCTATTAATACCATTTAAATCCCCCACATAAAATCCCTTCGCCCTACAAAGAATTTTTGTACAATAATAACTCAATCATGATTGCGCCCAACTTAAAATGATGATATAATACGCATCTTATGAAAATAAAACACATTATAGCGATCATTGGTGTATTTGGTTTAGCCGCAACGAGCTTTCAATTATGGAAGGTCAAGCCTGTTGCCCCATCACCGTTCATAAAGCCTGAAAAACCCCCAGTATACGTTAAAAACAAAGCTTTTTCTGCGCTGGCTGGCTGGAATCAAGCTGATCTGAAACCCTCTTTATTGGCGTTTCGTAATTCCTGTAAAGTCTTTTTAAAACAACATCCTGAAAAAAGCGTGGGGAATGCCCATTTTTCGTTAAAAGCCAAAGATTGGCAACCTGCTTGTCGAGCAGCGATGCATGTTAATGAGCATTCTACACACAGAGTGCGAGACTTTTTTCAATCTTGGTTCAAACCCGTTGCTGTTATAGGCAATAAACCCACCAAAGGAACGTTTACAGGCTATTATGCCGCCACGGTAGCAGGTAGTAAGCGTCCATCAGGGCCCTACTCTATTCCTATTCATAACCAAAATAAAGTGCTTGCCTGGGTGGCATCTCATAAAGATCGCGCCACTTTGATCACAGAAGGATCGGCCATTCTTAAATTCCAAGATGGATCAAAAATGGCCATAGAATACATCAAAGGCGGTGTCGCTCACCCTTCTTTTCGTGAAACATCCGATCAGGAGTTTCATGGTGCGCAAGATGTGGCATTAAGCCCAGGGTATTCTTTAGCGATTGATCGCAAATGGATTCCATTAGGTACGCCATTATGGCTGATGACCACCGTTCGCGAAGATTTCTCTTCTAAACAAAAAGCCAAACCGTTTCATCGATTGATGATTGCCCAAGACATTGGTAGCGCGATCCGTGGGGCAGTCCGAGGTGACATGTACTGGGGACCGGGTGAGAAAGCGACTGCTGTCGCTAATAATATCAAAAATGAGGGGTCTTATTGGCTGCTACTTCCTAAAGCAGCGAATATTTAATAACCAGGCATATTTTTATGCTAAAATTCAGCGAATTTTCGATTAAGAATAGGAGTCTACATGAGCAACACTTATTACGACTTTTTAGACATCACGCAGACAGCAACTCTTGCAGATATTAAGAAGGCCTATAAAAAGCTTGCTCTAAGATACCATCCTGATAGACCAGATGGCGATGCAGACCGGTTCAAAAAACTTAACAACATTTACGCCATATTATCCGATGCATCCTCTAAAAAAATCTACGATGCGTGTCTTGCATCAGGAAAAGATCCTGATGACTTGGATAGAGAATGGTCTTCATATGACACTGATAATTTCGAACAAAACTCATTTCAGAATGCGCATAGGCGTACTCGCAATGCCTTCAAAGACTTTGTAAACACTACACTGGGCCCTCTCGAACACTTTCTGAATGCTATAGAACAGATGATCCATAATGATTTTTGTACAGAAAAAGAATGGCAAAGTGTGATTGATGATGAAAATTTGAATCAAAAAAAGAGAGCTTCTAAAGTCACTTCGAATGAAGAAAAGTTTAATGGTTTCAAGTTCACAGAAGAAAGTATCATAGCTGCTGCCAATGGAAATTGGGACAAACGTCAAAAATTTAAAATGGATTTTTTGCGTCAGTTTGATATTGAATATATGGTGAGGTTTAACCATTATTATTATTTTAATGGCCAAAAATATTATGATTTTCTTAATAAACTCTTAAATATATCTGATTCTGTTTTATCCTTTGTAAATGATGATCCTATTTTTATCGATGCTTTGAAGAACGGTGTCATTTTATTTGAAGACTTAATCGATTTGCCACCTGAAAAACTCCAGCTTATTCTTACACCAAAATGCATCACGGCTATTAAAGAAAAAATCATTAGTATTCAACAAGTTAAATTTATGGAAGGCCTTGTATTAGCATCGCTGCTTCGAGCAGACTCTTTAGAAGCCTTAAAATCAAAAGGTCAATATTATCGAAAGTTTTTTTATGACATAAGGAATCAGTCATTTTCAAACGAATTATTAGCCCAGATTTACACACCAAGACTTATTAAAGCAATCTATTCTTTTTTAATCAATGTATCAACACTAAAAGAAGTAGCAAAAGAATCTCCAGACAAGCTGAAATACCTTCTGTCCTCAGAATTTTTAAACGCCTATGAAAAAACAAAGAAATTTAATTTCCGAGCTTTAGCCGAGTGCTCAATAGAGGATCTTACCTCATGGCAAGAAGCGCTAGAAACCTCAGAATTCCTGGAAGTTTTAGCTTGGGCAGACTGTGATGTCACTATCGATTTTATGTCTAATCTTAGGAAAAACAGTCCTAAAAAATGGCATCTGATGTTTTCAAAAGACGGTGTTACTGCCATTATTACAGAAGAATTATCTGTAAAACAATTGAGTGAGATGTCAGAAGAAGCGCTTGCCTTGGTTTTAAATCCTTCGAAAACCATGTGTTTTGGCGCTTTGATACATTGTGATATTTTTAATCATGAAAACACCGCCTACACTTTTTCAGAAAGTAAGTTGGAACGTATGCTAGATCCAGCTTATGTCGAATCTTGCCTGCAACAACAAGAGGCAGGAACTTTACACGAATTACCTGAGAGCGATCGAAATAACAATCCTGTAGCGTATGGGTTGCTTCAACAAATAAATTTTGAAGCATTGTTAACCCAGATTTCTTACATAGCAGCACGCTTTGATGAGAATACGCCAGCTTCTCATGCTAAAAAAATAGCAGCTACGACACTTAAGACTGCGTTTGAAACCGCGCAACAACGCTTTGTTGCTTCGGATCATCCTCTAAGAGATTACGAGCATCTGATTGAAGCTTGCAAAAGCGCTATTTGTGCTTCAAAACCAGAATTAGAAAAACATCGTGGATGGAAAAAGATAGGAGCAGATTTGATCAATTTCATGATCGAATGTGTCAACTGGTTATTACCCATTGGTTTACGGTTCACTTTATTTGATAATAAAGCAAAGAGTTTGCATCAAGTAGAGCAGTTAGAGCAAAGAATCAATCAAACGCCTATTCCACAAGGTCTAGAGAGTCATAATGTATCTATGACTGTTTTCTAAAAACAGTCATAGATACATCCTATATCATAAAGACGCAGGATAAATCGCACCCAATATAGCTGGTTTTTTTGCACCCGTAATATGACTCAAATCCAGAGGTGTTTTATTCAAAGTTTGGTGGGCCAACCAAGCAAACATCATGGCTTCTAAAAAATCAGCATCAATGCCTAATTCTTTGGTGCTTGTTATCACAACATTGGGCAAAAGATCACGCATCTTATATAACAGGGCATTATTATGCGCACCACCACCACAAATGGCGACGCGCTGGATAGGATAGTCACTCGCTAAAATAGCCTCAGCAATTGTATGTGCTGTTAAAGCCAGCAAACTGGCTTGTACGTCTTGAGGTGCGTACTCAGGTTTTAAAAAGGCTTGTAACCAATTTAGCGAAAAATATGATTTACAAATACTTTTTGGGTATGGCAATTTAAAATAATCATCTGCCAACATATCTGACAATAACGCTGGAATCACCGTCCCACTTGCTGCATACGCGCCATTATCATCATAGCCTTTATTTTTTTGTTGATGTATCCATTCATCCATCAAGCAGTTTCCTGGACCAATATCGTATCCAGACGTAGGCTCATCTTGGGATACAAAAGTCACATTGGAAATCCCGCCGATATTCACTATGGCAAGTGCCGGATAAGATGCTGCAAATAAAGCATGATGATACAACGGTGCAAAGGGAGCGCCTTGTCCTCCAATCACCAGATCCCTGGTTCTAAAATCAGCCACAACCGTAATACCGGTTAATTCTGAAATCATATGAGGGCAACCCAATTGAATGGTGTAAGGGATAGCCGCAGTAGCATCATGACAGATGGTTTGGCCGTGACTCCCAATAGCGGTCACTTCGTGTGCTTTGAGGTTTGTTAATTGTAGTAAATCATTGGCAGCGGCGGCAAATTGTCGACCTAAGACCGTATGTAATTGCCACAGTTTTGCAGGCGTGACGGCGATACCAGAAGCAACCGTCATCAGCTGATCACGCACGTCCTGATCATAAGGTCTCGTTAATCCACCGATTAAACGTTGCGTCTCTACTTCAATAACAGCTGCATCAATGCCATCCATGCTGGTACCAGACATCAACCCCATATAAATGGTCATGAGGGAGACACTCGGAAACATTGATAAAAATTGGCCGTACTAGATTCGGCAATCACGTCATACGGCACACCACGCAATTTGCTTAATTCTAAAGCCACCTGTTTGACCAAAGCAGGATGATTTTGCTTGCCCCGAAAAGGCACAGGTGCCAAATAAGGCGCATCCGTTTCAATCAACATGCGATCCAAAGGCACCTTTTGAGCCACATGATGCAAATTAACTGCGGATTTAAACGTCACTATACCAGAAAAAGAAATATAGAAATTCAAATCTAACGCACGTTGTGCCACATCCCAATCTTCCGCAAAACAATGCATCACACCACCTATGTCTTGCGCATTTTCTTCTTGCAGAATGCGTAATGTGTCTTCACTCGCTTGACGGGTATGAATGATCAATGGTTTTTTAACAGCAAGTGCTGCACGAATATGTTGTCTAAACCGCTCACGTTGGAGTTCTTTGTCTTCTTCTAAAACCGTACGATAATAATCTAAGCCTGTTTCACCAATTGCAATACAGGCAGGATGACCAGATAAATCAATGAGCATCTGCGCGTCTGGTTCTTCAGTCAATACCTCATTAGGGTGAATGCCTACTGAGGTATAAATATTGGGATATTGATTTGCAATCGCTTCAATTTGAGGTAAATCAGTCAGAGTGACACACACCGTCAACATCTTGGCAACACCGTTATCACGAGCTTGAGCGATAACGTGATCCAAAGTGTGATCAAATTCAGTCAAGTCCAACATATTTAAATGACAATGCGAATCAATAAGCATGATAATTATGAACTTCCTTCTAAAAATTCCAATAATACACGTTCCAATGCCAGTGTAGAATTCAAATTGACATTATGTTGTAGTTTTCTCATGAAGTCCTGCATGGTATCCAATTGTGTAAATAAACGTTCTGGTTGCCACTGCCGAGCAAATAATGCATGCTCTTGATACTCTGTTTCTAAAGGCGTAGTCGGCAATAAACGTCGATCAATCAGCTTTGCCAGCAATGCATATAAAAACCACAAGACATCAGCCAAAGGATACTCAGACCAACGCGCTGCTATATCACATGGCGTTGCTGTATTTAATAATAATGCATCTAAATCACTTAATAGCTGAGTGCGTTTTGAGAACAACGTTCCTCTTACCGTCGTTTCTGCATACAAACACCCAAGGGCCAAACGATCTTCCAGGGCCACTTCATGTTGAATGTACAAACGCTGACATCGGCTGCCAATTGTTGGTAATAATAAACCTGGATGAGAGGTGATCAAAATAAATATAGTTGAAAGCGATGGTTCTTCTAGGATTTTCAATAAAGCAGATGCAGCAGCATTATTTAATGCATCTGCCGGATGCAAGATCATGAATTGATATTGACCCAGTTGTGGGGTTTGATAGGCGCCAAGTTGAATTTCTCGAATCTGTTCAATTTTAATGGCACCACCCACTGTGTCTGGTCGAATGTAATGCACATCAGGATGCCCATCTTGCAATATCTTGATACATGTAGGACATACGCCACAGGCAGGATGCGCCGCCAAACATAAGGAATCCGCCAAAAACCGATCAAGGATTGGCGTCATTGGCACGTCTTGAGGAGCAACCCACAACATCGATTGGCTCAGGCGCTTATGGGCTTGCATCGCGTTGATTTGAGACCAAAACCCCGCATCACCCATGACATCAGGATCTAAGTTACGCGCTGACATAGTGATCATTCAAATAGTGGTTCATAGCAACTTTTAAGGCCTCTTGTACGTTTATCAAAGGTTGACAGGCATCGATAAAAACAGCGGCTGGCATTCGTTTCAAATAGCGGTGGTATGCCGCATGCACATCATTAAAAAAATGTATCGACTCTTGCTCTATGCGATCAAGCATTCCACGATCTTTGGCGCGTTGCAAGCCGATTTCTGGAGAAATATCTAAATAAAAAAGCAGATCAGGTTGCAGATGCCCCACACAAAACTCAGATAAGCGCTGTAGCATAAGCTCGCTCATGCCACGACCACCACCTTGATAAGCAAAGCTTGATAAGTCACAACGATCAGCCAATACCCATGTACCTTTTGCCAAGGCTGGCTTGATGACCGTTTCTAGCAATTGAACGCGAGCAGCATAAAACAATAATAATTCAGCACGAGGATCCATCGCTTCTTCACTGGTTTGTTTGAGCAATGATCTGACCGTTTCTCCTAAGATCGTACCACCCGGTTCACGGGTTGTGATCATATCTAGACCATGCTCTTGTAATATCCCTTGCAATGTGGTGATTGCCGTAGATTTTCCTGCACCTTCTAATCCTTCTACCACCACCAGTTGTCCACGTGTCATACAGATTTCCTCATATAGCGTTTGATGGCTTCAAGATGTTGCATATAGGTTGACGTAAATAGATGTGTTCCATCGCCTTTTGCTACAAAATACAAATACGAATTTGGACTCGGATGACAAGCCGCTTCAATAGCATCCGCACTGACCATAGCAATTGGACTAGGTGGCAGTCCCTGATGTCGATACGTGTTATAAGGTGAATCAACTGACATTTGTGCATGGCTTAAAGAACCCTGATACAGATCCCCTAAGGCATAGATAACGGTAGGATCCATTTGCAAAGGCATGTGACGTCGCAAACGGTTTACCACGACACCTGAAATCAAACGACGCTCTTCGGGTACAGCAGCTTCTCGTTCTAAAATAGAAGCTACAATCAAAGCCTCATAAGCGGTCTGATAAGGTAATGTGGTATCACGATGTTCCCAGGCACGATTGAGAACGTCATTTAAATGGGTGTGTGCTTGTTGAATCACCTCTTTTCCGCTTGCTCCCGCGTCATAAACATAGGTATCCGCTAACAACAATCCTTCAGCGGATAAATACTTGTGGATGAGTTGTGTCCAATCTGTATCCTGGTAATTGATATGGGGCGCAGCAGCTAAGTCTTTTGAAACCTGAACCATGGTACTACCAGGACGAATCAAAAATCGTTCCCGCAATACTTTACCCCCAACAATACGCTGCAACAAATGCACAGCGGATTCATCAGGTTGTACTTGATAAATACCCGCTTTTAGTTTTGAGGATAACCCTTGAATTCGAATCCACCAAGTCCAAAAACGCACAGAACTGATCCAACCTTGGGCATGCATGGTTTGAATCAAAGAGGTCGCGGTGGTTGATTTATCGACTTGAATGATCGCCGCATTTTGTAGAACGGGGATCGGACGATTCATGACTCGAAATACTTCCAAACCGACACATAGTGCCACCATTCCTATCAGGGCTAAACCATAAATAAAAATCGTGACACAGCGTCGTTTGATCATTTACGCCATACGCTTGAACAATAAACTACCATTTGTGCCGCCAAATCCAAGAGAATTGCTTAACACATAGTCAATGGTGCGATACTGTGGTTTGTGTGGGACAAAATTCAAATCACAACCTTCATCAGGATGATCCAAATTAATCGTAGGAGGTGCTACTTGATCACGAATGGCCAAACACTGAATATGGCTTCGATTGCCCCTGCTGCGCCTAACAAATGACCCGTCATAGATTTGGTCGAGCTGACTGCCAACTTATAAGAATGCTCACCAAATACTCGTTTGATGGCCTTCACTTCATTGATATCATTTAAATGCGTAGACGTACCATGTGCATTGATATAATCCACAACATCTGGACTGACACCTGCATCATCTAAAGTTGCTTGTAAAGATCGCGATGCACCCTCTGCTTCTTCATCTGGTGCAGTGATATGATACGCATCACCAGACATACCAAAGCCAACTAATTCGGCATAAATATGAGCATTTCGAGCTTTTGCATGTTCGTATTCTTCTAGTACCAAAATACCAGCACCTTCCCCCATCACAAAACCATCACGGTCTTTGTCCCAAGGTCGTGACGCTTTTTCTGGTTCATCATTGCGTTTCGACAAAGATCTGACTGCAGAAAAACCCGCCAAACACAAAGGCGTATTAGTCATTTCAGCACCACCACAAACCATCACATCAGCATCGCCATAGGAAATCATTCGTCCAGCTAATCCGATATTATGAGTCCCAGTTGTGCAAGCCGTAACCACAGCAATATTTGGGCCTTTCAAATTGTGTTCAATAGAAATTTGTCCGGCTAGCATATTGATAATGCCTGCAGGAATAAAAAAGGGAGAAACTTTGCGCGGACCACCTTGCATCAATTTTTCTTGATTATTGGTAATAGTCTGTATACCACCAATACCAGCACCCACTGCTACGCCAGCTCGATAAGACATTGCTTCATCGATCTCTAAGCCAGAGTCTTTTATCGCTTCTTGAGCAGCGATCATACCAAATTGGGTAAAAGGATCCATTCTACGAGCATCTTTTGGAGGAAGGTGTGCTTCCACATCCAAATTCTTAACTTTTGCCCATATTTTAGTAGGGTAATCGGTCGTATCAAAATCCAACACCGGTCCTACACCACTGACACCATTTAGTATATTGCGCCAGGACTCTTCAACTGACAGACCCACAGGCGTAACCATACCCATGCCAGTTACTACCACACGTCGTTTCATCAAAGATTTACTCAAAGTACAACTCCTAACAAGATTAGAATGATCAAGATCCGATTCATAAACATGACGTCACACCTTAGACCGAATCTAAAGATCAAATCTAGGTTGCGTATTCATAAAACGAATGATGACTCACCTGACGCAGTATTGTTTTTGCATTTTGAGAGAGCACTGGAACTTAGAAAGCTCATTTACATTCGTAAACGTACTGTCTAAGTTCGACCATGTTCTCTCATTTGCTAAATACGACGCTACGTGGGATCGTAATTATTCTTCTTCTTTGTTTAAATTTGATTGGATATAATCGATAGCTTCTTGAATCGTTGTGATTTTTTCTGCTTTTTCATCTGGAATTTCTGTTTCAAACTCTTCTTCAAGCGCCATCACCAATTCAACGGTATCTAACGAATCAGCACCCAAATCATCGACAAATGAAGCATCATTGCTTAATTCTTCTTCTTTGATGCCTAATTGTTCAACAACAATTTTTCGAACTCGATCTTGTACTGTACTCATATTGTGCTTATCCTCTTCGGTTTAAAAAAATTAGTGAGCAGTATAACGCTCTCCATTCCAAAATCACAAGTGCATCAGGTTTATTGCTTTGTTAACACATGTCAATAAACTTTAATCCATGTACATCCCACCATTCACATGAATGGTTTCTCCCGTGATATAGGCTGCTGCATCTGATGCCAAAAAAGCAACAAGCTCTGCCACATCAGAAGCATGACCCAAACGTTTCATAGGAATACGTTTGAGCATTTCTTCTTTCACAAAATCAGGTAAACTTGCAGTCATTTCAGTATCAATAAAGCCTGGTGCAACCACATTTACAGTAATGCCTCGACCGCCCATTTCTGCAGCAAGCGAACGAGAAAACCCAACCACGCCCGCTTTTGCTGCTGTATAGTTCGTCTGACCTGGGTTACCACTAGCACCTACCACTGAGCCAATGTTGATGATTCTACCCCAACGTGAACGAAACATCGACTTCAAACATGCTTTACTCATACGATAAACAGAGCTTAAATTAGTTTCAATGACTCGAAACCATTCGTCATCGTCCATACGTAATAATAAATTATCTGCTGTAATACCGGCATTATTCACTAAAATAGCAGGATTTTTTTGTTGTTCACTCAACATAGAAAAAGTCTGCTCTACCGCATCTTGTTGAGTCACATCTAACACAATACCTTCGCCTGCCATTTGTTGTTCTTTCAACATAGCTGTGATGGATTCTGCACCTGCCGCAGTCGTTGCCGTACCAATCACATAAGCACCTTTTTCAGCAAGACTTTTTGCTATGGCATGACCAATCCCACGACTTGCACCTGTCACTAAGGCAACCTTATCTTTTAGACTCATCATTATCCTTGTTTTACGTGTTGTAATAAGGTTTCATAAGCAGAAACCACTTGCAACGATTTATCAATACGTTTGATCAACCCACCCAATACTTTTCCTGGACCACATTCCACAATCGTTTCAATGCCATTTTCTTGCATCATTTGAATGGTCTCAACCCAACGTACTGGGGAGTATAATTGTTGTTGCAACAAAGTGCGAATTTGTTCTACGGACTGGTAAATGCTCAAATCAACATTGGATATGACCGTATATTTTGGCACAGAAAATCGTACATCTGCCAAAGCTTGTGCAAATTTTACCGCCGCGGGTTGAAGCAAAGCGCAATGACATGGAACAGACACAGGAATAAGCTTTGCAATACGCGCGTCTTGGGCTTCTGCCAATGCAATTGCTTTTAATACAGCCGCATGATGTCCTGCAATAACGACTTGGCCTATTGCATTATAATTAGCGGGACTTACTTGTTCTTGTTCGGTCGTGCTGTCTAAACAAATAGCTCGAACCTGCTCATCGGACAAACCCACAATAGCAGCCATGGCACCCATTCCCAAAGGAATGGTTTCTTGCATCAATCGGCCCCTAATTTGTACCAATTTCGCAGCATCCACCAAAGAAATAGCATCTGCGCATACTAAGGCAGCATATTCACCCAAACTGTGTCCAGCCATTTTTTCAGGCAACTGGGAGTCTAGCACCTGAAATGCTTTAAACAAAGCCACATTGGCAGTTAGCATCGCAACTTGAGTATGTTCAGTTTGATTTAATTTTTCTTCTGGGCCTTGTTGTATCATATCCCAGACATCATAATGGACATGATCAGACACTTCTGCAAAGCTGTGCTTTATGTCGGGATAAACCGTGGCCAAATCAGCCAACATCCCTACGTACTGTGATCCTTGTCCTGGAAATACAATAGCTTTTTGTGTCATAATGTACTCTTTTATTGGTCGAGTTAAAGCAATAAGCCTTGATGGATAAAATCAGTGATTTGATCACGCACCAAATTAACCACATTTGATTTGACTTGTAACATAGCCTCTTCAATAGCATATTGAAAAGCAATGGCATTCGCGCCTCCATGGCTTTTTACAACAATTCCATTCAATCCCAACAAACTAGCGCCATTATAACGAGCTGGATCCATACGTTTTCGTAGATGAGCCAAAGCTGGTTTTGCTATTAAGCCTACGATTTTTGTCCACCATGAGCGGGCAAAACATTCTTTTAATACCGTGGTCATCAGAGTCGCCAAACCTTCACTGGCTTTTAACGCAACATTTCCGACAAATCCATCACAAACCACTAAATCCACATCACCAGAATAAAAATGATCGCCTTCGACATAACCCACATAATTTAACAGTTGGCACTCCGAAAGCATATGCGCTGTGCGCTTGACCTGATCATTACCTTTGATCTCTTCCACACCAATATTTAGCACAGCAATTTTAGGTTTGGCTTTTTTATCTAAAGCTTGAATCAGAGCAGAACCCATCACAGCAAACTGAAATAAATGTTCCGCACAAGAATCAACATTTGCACCCAAATCAATAACTCTGGTTCTATGGCGTGCCGTTGGTAACTCAGCAATGATAGCAGGCCGGTCAATACCCGGTAAGGTTTTCAAAACAAAACGTGCTGTAGCCATCAATGCACCAGTATTACCCGCACTGACACATGCTTGGGCACGTTCTTCTCTGACCAAATTGATAGCAATACGCATCGAAGAAGATTTTTTATTGCGCAAGGCATGAGATGGCAATTCATCCATACTCACTACTTCAGGTGCATGTTCAATCGTAATTTGAGGTAAATTGGCTAGCGTATAGCCAAATTTCTGCATGCTGGCCGCAATTTGTCGTTGATCGCCAACCAGAATCAAATGCAACTCTGGATTTCGACGAACGGCATGAACAGCAGCAGGAATGACCACGGATAAACCATGATCGCCTCCCATAGCATCGATCGCAATCGTAATCATATTATTCAAAGAACGTTACTCTTGTTCTTCGTAAACAGTTCCGGTATCAAGCACTTTACGACCATCATGCGTATAACCGTCTGGTGTCAAATGGTGACGACGATGTGTTTCACCTGTGGTAGCATTTACTGACAAAGTTGGTAATGAAAGCGCATCATGCGAACGACGCATATCACGACGTGAACGTGATTTTTTATTTTGTTGTACTGCCATTTGTATTACTCCTAAACAATTTGTTTTTACTGGGGGGGAATTTTACCGGCTTTCTGCTAAGATTCCAAGTATTATGATCAGGTCATTATAACAAAAAATATTCATTCAAACAAAGTTCTTGTCATGTGATTGCAAATAACGCTGCGCGGACTCATCACAATCTTCTGGATCTGGATGCTTTTCAGGACAGAACAAATGCAGCTCATCCGTCACAATAGACACCAAATCCAACTCTTCTTCTGGATGCACCATACAATCCATTGAACTCATTAATTTCTCTGCTACCTCATCATTGGAACACAGTGCTATTTGGCTTTCTTGCGCATATTGATGCTCAAAAGTCGCCAGACAACGCTGACAAATCACTGTCACCTGACCGGTTACTATCAATGACAGTTGAAAATAGTTCGATCGTTTATCGACACGAAACACACAATCTACCTGACAAGGAGATTGAATAAAATCAGGTAGTCGTTCACTTAATGTCAACGACATTTGGCTTGGTTCAGCTTGTTTTGCTAAAATCTTTAATGATCTTGTCATAATCCATCTAGAGTAAATTGTAACCGTGCGCAGTATAGCGTAAAATACATCCTTTTGTTAAGCAGTGAAAAAATTGCGTAAAAAAGTTATCGTAGGTATGTCTGGCGGCGTTGATTCTTCAGTGGCTGCTTATTTATTAATTCAACAGGGATATGACGTCGAAGGCTTGTTCATGAAAAACTGGGAACAAGACGATAAAGACGAGCACTGCCCTGCTGCTGTGGATCTTGCGGATGCGCAAGCTGTATGCGATCGCCTGAATATCCGATTGCATGCGGTCAATTTTTCAGAAGAATATTGGCAACGGGTTTTTACTCATTTTTTAGACGAATACCAGCATGGGCGCACACCCAATCCTGATGTGCTGTGCAATAAAGAAATCAAATTCAAAGCCTTCTTAGATCATGCCCTTACCCTAGGCGCTGATTATATTGCCACAGGACATTACGCAAAAACCACGGCGGAAGGCGAATTAGGTTTATTGTATAAAGCCAAAGATCGCGATAAAGATCAAACGTATTTTTTGCATGCGATTGACCCAAAAGCATTAGCAAAAACATTATTTCCGATCGGAGATTATCTCAAATCGCATATTCGCACTATTGCGTTAGAACAAGGGTTTATCACTCATAATAAAAAAGATTCGACCGGCATATGCTTCATTGGTGAAAAACGTTTTAAAACTTTTTTGAATGAATTTCTGCTGGCAAAACCTGGAAATATCAAAGATACCTTTGGAACCACCATTGGCCAGCATGATGGACTGATGTTTTATACATTAGGACAACGACAAGGCCTAGGAATTGGTGGAGTACAACAAACACAGAATCAACCCTGGTATGTGGTAGACAAAGACTTGGTCAACAACTCCCTTATTGTCGCTCAAGGCCAAAACCACCCTATGCTGTTTGCCCAAGGTTTGATTTGCGGGCCAATTCATTGGTTGACCAAAGAATCCCCTGACTTGCCTCTCACATGTTACGCAAAAACACGCTATCGACAAACGGAGCAACCTTGTGTGATCTCACCGGCCAATGGCACCGAACATTATGTGATGTTTTCTGCGCCCATGAGAGCCATCACCCCTGGACAATATGTGGTTTTTTATCAGCAAAACCAATGTCTTGGCGGTGCAACAATTGAACAAATTATCCGATAAACCGAATGTATGGTATTATTAAAAATAATGTTGGGTTTTATCCCTACTTTGCTTGGAGCTCTCTTATGGCTGTTGAACATCATCAAGTTGCGTCACATACCGCACGCCCTATCATTGAATTGACCCACAGTGCCGCCGACAAAGTGGCATCTTTGATCGCTGAAGAGGCCAATCCCAATTTACATTTACGCGCTTATATCACAGGTGGTGGCTGCTCAGGCTATCAATATGGCTTTACGTTTGATGAAAAAATTCAAGACGATGATACCGTGATTGAGCAACATACCTCCGATTCAACAACTACTATTAAACTTTTGGTAGATTGCATCAGTGTTCAATTGCTAGATGGCGCTGTGATTGACTATACCACTGGCATTCAAGAACAATTTATCATTCGTAACCCGAATGCCAAGACAACATGTGGGTGCGGATCATCTTTTAGCATAGATGACGAATAAGGCGTAATATCCCTTAAAACAACCAGGCTAATAAGGCTTGATGACAACAGTTGTACCTACTTTCATAAAATTGTAATACAACCACTTAGCATCTTTAGGATAAACGCGTACGCATCCATGGCTAGCATTATAGTTTGGCACCTCATATGCCCCATGAACCGCATAATATTTGGTGAAGAACATACAATATGGCATGGGTGACCCGCCCTTTCCTACAGGATAACGACTAGAACGGCATCCTGCGCCTCCCTTGGAAATCACAGAAAAAGTGCCTGTTGGAGTCCGACAATGACGACCGGTATCCGGACAATAAGCACGACCGGCAGACCCGTGACCAGTTCTAACGACCGTCCCGTTGCCATCAATAGCGCTCCAAATTTGCGTGCGAGGATTAAATACAAACCGCTCTGCACTCGCTATCTCATATCCATAAGAAGAGATAGCAGATTGAGCTTGCGTCGTTGTTGACCACAACATAAGACTTGTTAACAAAAGTGAAGCGACTATTGCAGGCTTATTCCAATCTGACACCAACTGCTTTTCTTTCATGACTTATCCTTAAATCAACCTGATTATGTATAATTATAGCGCATAAATTGGTTTATTTATAAACAAAGGTGAGAATCCCTCAGGCGGTTCGGCCTTACCTTACTACTCATTGCTCTTTATGATCAAATGAAATACAATTGCATGCGACAGGGAAGCGCCTAATAAACTAATAAAACGGAAAAATATACTCTTATTCTCAAAGGAGAACATGAAGATGAAATTTTTAAAATTTTTGACCGGTATGTTTTATTTAGCAATCCCTGTTCTAGGCTGGTATGCCCTATACCGCAGTATCAAACAAGTAAAACCAGGTGAGATTTCAGTGGTTAACACTTGGAGCACAGCAGAAGTTCTTACGCCTGGCATCTATTTTTATCCATTCCCTTGGGAAAGCTTTGGCGCCACTGTTTCCAATACGCTTAATTATATCAATTTCGGCTCTCTCATCAGAGTGCGCGTCTTACCGGGTCAAGTCGGCGTAAAAATGACGACCACAAATACATATAAGATTTTACCGCCTGGGGAGTATATTATAAAGCCATCCTTAGGCGAGCTTTTTGATCCCTTCACCGGGTTTCAAAACCCAAGCTCCGCTTCCTTTACACTGGGAACAGAAACCACTGTGACTATCACAGAAGGGCAAGTTGCGGTGATTGATACCCCTGAAGGCATTAAAATCATTAATACCCCTGGGAAACACAAATTTAATAAAAGCAATAATGAGGCATTGAGAGAAATCATCAATACCGGCTCACAAGTTTTAACACTACCTTCATTAACCGTCCAATGTACTGACCGTATTAATATGAGAGCCGAAGCAATGTTGACCTATAAAGTCATTGAGCCAGGCAAAACACTCAGTCTTGGCATGCCTACGATTATTGGAAACTTGCAAAAGTTAGGTGATGCTGCGTTACGGACTATTCTTAGTCAACATAGTTCTACAGACATCGCCCCGTCCCCTCATAATACCGAATTCCATGATGGGAAAGAAAGAATCTCTGCGCTCAAGGAGATTCATGATCAATTTCTAAAAGACTTAGATGCCAAAGCCCAAGAATGGGGCATCAAGATATCTGATTTGGTCATTACCGAAATTCTGCCTTCTGATCTTGAATATCAGAAAACAATCCAAAGTCTAGGCGTAAAACAAGCAACAGCTGAAGCGCAGAAATCCTTAGAAGAAACCCAAGCTGCTGTTGCAGCTATCAAAGCCAAAGCAGAACAGTCAAGAATCATTGCTGCAGGGAAAGAGCAAGAAGAAGCTATGATTCGTGCTAAAACAGAGGTAGACACATTACTATTAGGCGCAGAGGCACAGAAAAAAGCGACTCTATTGGAAGCAGAAGGCGATGCAGGACGCATAGAAATTATTGCTAAAGCAAAAGCAGCCGAATTAAACCTGTTAAATGCAGCAACTAAAGATGCAACAGAATTGACCAAAGTCCTTTCTGTATTGAAAGCGCAAGGTGATATTGTAGAAAACATTAAAACACCTGTGTTCATTCCACAACCAGAAATTGGTAGCATGAGACACTTTTCAGGACCCAATGGCAATCACACTCTGTTTGCAAGTGGTGCCAATGGCGATAATACAGCGTTGAACGATATACTAACACTGCAAACTGTGCAGGCGGCGGACAGAATTGCCTCTAGATCAAATCCATAGTTATGCACGTTTTGCCTGCTCACCTTTGTTCGAAAGATCATTTTCGAACAAAGGTATTTATCATGCTCCAATCCTTTAAGAGGTTTACGGTTTAAAGTTCAGCAAAGTAGGAAATCCATTTTTTGCGTAGATATGCCCTGCCTGTTCATTTCCTTGAAAAATTATCCACATCGACATCATAGACATGACAGTACGCGGGACCAGGCCAGAAAATGAATTTCGCATACCAGCTTTTGATTGACATGCCTTTTTCAAGAGAGCCCGATAGGTGATATCTGCCGGTTTGCGCTCGATAAATTTGTCCTGCATAACACAGCGTAATTGATGAAATGGGGTCGTCATCAAACCAACGCCCATGCCACAAACCACCGCGGCCACCAAATCAGCTGCACCCTTATTATTGGGCCATTTGGCGCGCATAGATTCGGTAATATAAGGCATGAAACTAAGATACCCAGCCGTAAAGCCCGCCGTCCGCCCTATCACCATAGGCATACCTCGGGTTAATCCCCAAAAGCCATTGTTTCGATAAGCAGCTTGGACAATAGACAGGGCAGAAAGCTTGTGGGTACTTTGTTGTTGTGTTTGTGCCACGGCTTCTGGGATAGACGCAGCAATACCCGCAATGCCCCCTGCCGCAACTGATAATAATAATTTTTGCTTTTCGGATATCACATCATGGTTATCAGCTAACCGTACTAATAAAGTATTCAGTGGTAGCGCAATACCTAACCGCAACACAAACGACAGGTTATATTGTAAAAGACCATCATAAGCACGATTTAGAGTCAATTTCGGCAAAATGATAGCGGGGTTACGGCGTCGAATGACAACGCGATTGCTGAGATTTGCAACTGGCGTCACCGCCGTTGCATTGGCTATGCCAATAATAATCCCTTTTAATAAATCATAGGTTTCAATATTTAGTTTATCTTTCTGCTTTATGTTTTCATTCATCTTTATAGCTTGCCCTTTATTTGGACAAACAAGGATACAGTAAGATTATTTTTATAGCAAACATACTAAAATAAAAACCCAAACCATGTGCAAAAAATGATGTACAGTGAGGAGATTTAACATACTCCTATTTATTAAATTGCTGCATAAACGCTTGATGACGAGACAATTCATCCGCATTGGCATAATAAATTGGTGATTGCGAACTCAATTGCGATTCAGCAACTTGGGTGGTTTGAACATCAGATTCAGTCATCTCAACGTCACCAAACAAATCGGTTTGTCCACCTGTCATTGCCAAATAGACTTGCGCCAATATTTGCGCATCTAATAAAGCGCCATGTAATTGGCGATTGGTATTATCGACATCATAGCGCTTGCACAATGCATCTAGTGAGTTTCGTTGACCAGGATATTTTTTTCTAGCCATGACCAAAGTATCAATAACGCTGCATTGATCTTCTATTTGATTAGAATGATTCATGTGTTTTAATTCGGCATTCAAAAACCCCAAATCAAACACCGCATTATGAATAATGAGTTCGGCATTATCAATAAACTGCATGAACTCGGGATGAATAGCCTTGAATTCTGGTTTATCTTTTAAAAACTGATCACTGATGCCATGAACTTTAAACGCGCCGGGATCGACATCACGTTTTGGGTTTAAATACGTATGAAAGGTTCGACCCGTTAACTGACGGTTAACCAATTCCACACACCCAATTTCTATGACGCGATGACCGAATTCGTGCCCTATACCCGTCGTTTCAGTATCCAATGCAATTTGTCGCATCTATCCATCCTCTTTTATTAGCCCATAACTCCAGCTATACTTGCCGGTCTCATGCTCAATGGCTTCAATTGATTTTTATGTCAAACACCCTTTTGATCACAGATCATACCATAAACCAGCCCATTTGGGGGCAATTATACGGCAGCAGCTTGCCTTTGGCACTAGCAGAATATTGCCAAAAAACCCCTGGGATTAAGTTGTTGATTACCCCAGACAATTGGTCTGCAAAGCAATTATTAGATGAGTTGCATTTTTTTTTAAAAGATACGGCTAATCCTCAAGATATTTTAGTATTTCCTGATTGGGAGACGCTGCCCTACGATCAATTTTCTCCTCATCAAGACATCATCTCTGAACGGCTCTCGACCCTACATCAATTGCAATCCATAAAAACAGCGGTCATCATCACATCCGTTAGCACATTAATGCATAAAATTTGCCCCACAAGTTTTGTTCAGCAACATAGTTTGGTACTAAAATGCCAGCAATCTATAGACATAGATTCATTTCGTCAGCTGTTAATCCAATCAGGCTACCATGCTGTCAATACGGTACTAGAACATGGTGAATTCGCCATCAGAGGCGCTATTTTAGATATTTTTCCGATGGGCAGCCCCTTGCCTTTTCGCATCGAATTGTTTGATACCCAGATCGAAAGTTTGCGCCGTTTTCACCCCGACACGCAGCGTACTGTCGACAAAATCGATAGCATCAATATTTTACCCGCACGAGAAATGCCTCTCAGTGAACAAGGGATTGCTTTATTTCGCCAAGCTTTTCGCAATGAATTTTCAGGAAATCCTAGTCAAAACCCTATTTATAACGCCGTCACGTCAGGACAAATTCCATCCGGGATTGAATATTATTTGCCCTTGTTTTTTGAAAAAACCGCTCACTTTTTTGATTATTTACCGACTCAGACCACAGTGTGTTTTATTGAAGACATACCCCATTGTGCAGAGCAATTTTGGCAAGAGATACAACATCGTTTTGAGCAACGTAAACATGATGTGATGCGCCCCATTTTAGACCCTCAGCGATGTTTTTTATCCCCAATTGATCTTCTCACTGCCACCAAACAATATCCTAGAATCAAAGTCTCTCATCAGGCGTTTGAGCATAAAAAATCGGCAGATTTTAATTTGGCCAAACCACCAGAGCTACCCATTGATCGCCAAAACCCAGAACCGCTGCATCGATTAAGCACCTGGCTTCAACAACCTAATCGACGTTATTTGATCGTGGTAGAGTCCGCTGGACGACGAGAAATCGTGCAAGATTTATTGAAGCAATCGCATATTCAACCGAAATTTCAATCGTCTTGGACTGCTTTTTTACAAGATACGGCTCCTATTAATATTACGTTAGGTATTTTAAATTTTGGGGCCGAGCTACCCAATCTTTCCATCATTGTCGAATCACAATTATTTGGACAACAAGCCACTCCTCAACAAAGAAAATCAGGCAAAACAGTCGATCCTGATCTGATCATTCGTGATTTGGCTGAGTTACGCATTGGCGCACCGGTTGTGCATTTGGATTTTGGCGTGGGACGCTATCAAGGCTTGCAAACTTTTGTGCATGATGGCTTGTCCAATGAATTTTTAATCTTAACCTATGCAGGCAATGATAAAATCTATGTGCCAGTGACGTCGTTACATTTGATCAGCCGGTATACAGGCTCAGATTCAGAACATGCGCCTTTGCATCGATTGGGTTCTGACGTCTGGCAAAAAGAAAAGAAAAAAGCTGCAGAGAAAATTCATGATGTTGCCATCGAGTTATTGGAAGTCTATGCCAAACGCGCACAGGCCCCTGGTGTTTCATTCACGATTCACTCCACCGACTATCAACGTTTTTCCGCTGGGTTTCCTTTTACTTTGACGTCAGATCAACATTTGGCGATTGAACAAATCAAACACGACATGCAATCACCACGACCTATGGATAGGCTCATTTGTGGTGATGTTGGGTTTGGTAAAACCGAAGTAGCCATGCGTGCAGCGTTTATTGCGGCACGTGACGGCAAACAAGTTTGCGTCCTTGCCCCGACCACCTTACTTGCGGGTCAGCATTTCGAAACATTTCGTGATCGCTTTGCTGATTTTCCAATTACCATTGAGTTGTTGTCTCGATTTCGAAGCGACAAACAATCAGCACAAGTCATTCAGGGATTAGCATCAGGACAAATTGATATTGTGATCGGGACCCATAAACTATTTCAAAAATCAATTCAGTTTCATCATTTGGGATTATTAATCATCGATGAAGAGCATCGTTTTGGGGTTAAGCAAAAAGAATATATGAAAACATTGCGCACAGATGTTGATTTATTATGCATGACAGCCACCCCTATTCCACGTACATTAAATATGGCCATGGCCGGAATTCGTGATATTGCCTTGATAGCAACACCACCCGCCAAACGACTTGCCATCAAAACCTTTTGGCAAGAACGGTCGGATACCACCATCACTGAAGCCATTTTGCGAGAAATTTTACGCGGTGGCCAAGTGTTTTTCTTGCACAATAACGTTCAGACCATTGGCCGCATTACCCAGGATTTACAGACCTTGATCCCCCAAGCAAAAATACGTAATGCGCATGGACAAATGCGAGAACGTGAACTTGAGCAGATCATGTCCGATTTTTATCACCATCAATTTAACGTCTTAGTTTGTACAACCATTATTGAAACCGGCATTGATATTCCAACCGCCAATACTATTATCATTGATCGTGCTGATATGTTTGGTCTCGCGCAATTACATCAATTACGCGGTCGTGTGGGACGTTCTCACCACCAAGCTTACGCCTATTTGCTAACCCCACCTGATAAACACTTAACATCAGACGCCCTCAAACGTTTAGAAGCCATCGTCTCATTAGAAGATTTAGGTGCTGGATTTACATTGGCAACTCATGACATGGAAATTCGTGGGGCGGGAGAGCTATTAGGTGAAGAACAGAGCGGTAATATGCATGCCATTGGTTTTAATCTTTTTATGGAAATGCTAGACAAAGCCGTGTCTGACCTAAAATCTGGGAAAACACCTGAGTTGAGCGCACCTATTCACCAGGGCCCAGAGATTGATTTACGTATGTCCACTGTGATTCCAGAAGAGTATATTGGTGATGTGCATCTGCGTTTGATTTTCTACAAACGAATAGCGCATGCCAAATCAGAACAACAACTACATGACTTACAAATCGAGTTAATCGATCGTTTTGGTTTATTACCACCCTCAGTAAAGCATTTGTTTTTGATCACCAAACTAAAAAGCGTGGCACAGCAATTAGGCATCCAAAAAATCCAACTTTCTGGTCAACAAGGAAAATTAGACTTTGAGCCGGATCCACGCATCAATCCTGCTACCGTTATCAAATTGATTCAACTGCAAAGCCAACGCTATCAATTGAATGGCCCATCTCGTTTTTGTTTTACACTAGATGCCAGTCAGCCTGAAGAAAAAATACATGAAATATCCGACTTACTCTTATTGCTAGGGCGTTGTTAAATCATGACTACTGGTTAACAGAGGGATATAGATATCCCGCGGAACAAGCCGCGGGAAAGAGGTCGATATTAGCCGATGTTGTAAGTTACTTTACCTGGCATGCGAGTTGGCAAAACAGAATAGTCGCTTTTCACTTCTTTGTTGGTGTGTTCGCATATTAAGATTTGATGTTTCAGATCAAAAGCAATATGAACTTTTTTGGAAGGCAAACTAAATGTTCTAAACACTAACTCTCCGTCTAGAATAGCGTCTGCTTCACTGTTGCTGACAGTAAAAGTCACTTCAGATTGCGCATTAAGCTCCACTAAGCCTGGTTGAATCGATGCACGATTTAAATGGGCTGTGGTTGCATAAAGTTTCTCTGAGGTATTATTTTTGACAACGACCTGAAATCCATCGCAGGGCTGTGCTGCATAGCCGATTCCAGAAACTAATAAAGATATCAAAGCCATGCCTGTAATTTTTTTCATTTATATATCCTTCATTTTATTACCACTAATATTGAGACAACAATCTATCATACATCTATCCACTATAATACAATTTCATACCTTTCATTGCACATTGACCATGACACGGGTAGGATAACGTCATTCTTAATTATTTTAGGACTTTTCATGTTGATAAAAAATGTAACCCTCTGTGTCGCGTTATGTGCAGTCATCAGTTGCTCGCATCAACCAACCGCAGGAGAAATAATGCTCAACCATTCTGAATCCACCAAAGTGTTAGGAAAGCAGTGGATGGAAAGCAATCGTTCAATGGCGGAAGCAACCAAACGTCGTAAAAACGGTGAAGAACAAATAAAAAAAGGGTATAAGGACATCAAAAAAGGACAAGAACTTATCGCTATCGGCGAAAAAAATGTGACTGCAGGCCGTGTCCTAGTTGAAGAATCGATACAATCTATGAAAGATAGCCAAACGATTCAAAACAACAGCGAACATAAATTTCAGACGTATGTATCTCCGGTAGAATAATCCATGGAACGGCTGATCTGAAGCGAACATGACAGCTCAATAGACATCTAACAACCTATGTGTTGATTTATTATATTGAGCAATATAGAACTTTGTGATCTTCAAAGAAACCTAGTATACTTGCCACCGCAGGTTTGGAGAGGTGGCCGAGTGGCTGAAGGCGCACGCCTGGAAAGTGTGTATACGGCAACGTATCGAGGGTTCGAATCCCTCTCTCTCCGCCAATTTATGCAAACACAGTTTTCTTGATGAAAAAAATAAAGGAAGATTGCCATTTTTATTGCATCTCTCTATAATCTAAAACAAGAAGACCCTCATCTCTTCTCACACGCGGATAAGTCAGATTGATCTCACTTAATCCTTTGATTCCAATAAGAAAATAGTTCATTGAACCATTTTAAATACGGTCATAATTATGGCAACATTCCCATATTTAGAAAAATTCATTGCACTACAGTAATATGAGATAATTTGTGACGAAAAAACATACACCCCCTGCAGAGATAACCAATGACGGTGATTTTCGTCGTGCACTCAAAATTCGTCATGTCCAATTGATCGCCTTGGGCGGCATTATTGGTTCCGGTTTTTTCTTAAGCACAGGGGCTGTGGTCAATCAGGTAGGACCCTCTGTCTTTCTAGCCTATATTTTTGGCGGACTGATTATTTATTTAACCATGTTATGC
This sequence comes from Legionella sp., assembly GCA_002786165.1. Classification (GTDB taxonomy): domain Bacteria; phylum Pseudomonadota; class Gammaproteobacteria; order Legionellales; family Legionellaceae. The sequence goes on along the minus strand of PEQK01000007.1, from coordinate 128,412 downwards.
ATGGGTGAGCTTGCAGTTGCGATTCCTATTTCTGGGTCTTTTATTAATTATACAGCTGATTTTATATCTCCAGCGTTTGCATGTGGAGTTGGTTGGTCCTACTGGTTAAGTTGGGTAGTATATATCCCTGCAGAATGCCTGGCAGGTGGCATCATCATGCAGTATTTCACCGGAATGGATAGCTACATTTGGGCTGTTGCTTTTGGTCTGGTAATCACTTGTATTAATTTTGCCAAAGTAGGCACCTTTGGAGAAATTGAGTTTTGGTTGGCACTGATCAAAATATCAGCTTTATTGAGTTTTATCGTATTATCTATCGTGATATTTTTTGGATGGATTCACGGTCCACATCCTGCCGGCATGATAGGTGCTCGTTATATACTGCATCATGGCGGGTTATTTCCAAATGGTGTCTTACCCTTACTCACAGCAATGGTGTTATTGTTGGTCAATTACCAAGGCTCAGAAATTGTAGGCCTTGCAGCAGGTGAGTCTGTCGATCCCGGTCGTATGATCCCTTACGCGATTCGTAATGTGTCTTTGCGTATTTTGTTCATTTATATCATGCCAGTATTTTGTTTGGTCTTAATTTTTCCTTGGGAACATGCGAATTTAAAAAACTCGGTATTTGCTGATGCGCTCAATTTTTACGGTTTAAAATGGGCGGGAGCTGCAACAAGTTTTGTCACATTAACCTCAGCTTTGTCTTGCTCTAACTCAGGCGTTTACGGCATTGTTCGCGCTTTACACGCATTAGCACGCAATGGCATGGCCCCGCCAATCCTAAGTCACTTGAATCGTAATGCCGTCCCACAAAATGCGGGCATTGTGACCTTAATTTCCATTTGGTTGGTATTATTGGGTAGTTATTTCTTTTCTCAAACTGATTTGTATATTTCGTTATTATTAATTTCGGGCTTTACCGGAGCGATTGCCTGGATCTCTTTATGTTGGGCACAAATTAACTTTAGAAAACGATTATATAAGGCAGGTTACACCAGAGCCGATCTCAAATATAGTACGCCAGGCGCCCCTTATACAGGTATGATTGCCATCTTTCTCATGGTTATTTGTTTGATTTTCTTGTTTTTCTCAGATGATATCAGTTATAAGATAGCTTTTATCATTGGCACTATAAGCCTGATGTTTCCTATCCTTGTTTATCATTACCTTGGCCTCAAACACAAACGTCATAAAATCATGGCGGAGCACAAACATATTCGTTTTGATGACTTATTTCCTAAGAAGGAACCCATCCAAAAAGAGTAATACCACCTATCAAAGAAAGCACCTGGAATATTGTTTAAAACATCAAAAAATGATATTATTTTAATCAAATTCATCTTTCAGGAACCGATGTGATAGAGATAAAACAAGATTTTCATTCTGAAGAAGTTCCTTATGACTTAAAACTATCTTTCATACATCCTCAAAACTTAAAAAAGTCTGATATAGCGCCTTGGTTTGGATGTTATAAAGCATGGGGATTATATAAACATCAAACACAAAAAAAATTAGAAGAACGACAAGACATATTGATACAACCTGTGCCTGGGAGAGAAATCCAAGCTTTGAAACCCATTTTAACTATCGCAACACACCCAATTCAATGGTTTAACGCTTTTACCCCTCACTATCTTATGATTCAGGCTTGCGCGCAGCAAAGCCAATTATTGGTACAAGCGTATTATCTTCATCAACACTCCTCAGAACTCTTATATAACCAGCCTGAACAAGTGGAAAAGGCCTATGATGCTTTGATTGCAAGAGCCACTGAGTTTCATGTCCTCAAAGAATTTGCAAAAGATCCTGATAATATTCTTAATAAACGTATGCTATGGATGGCCGTGACCACCGCTGTGCTTACCCTTCTTGCTGCCTGGTTCTACGCTACCTTATTGTTATGTGCACTGATAGGGCCAACCTGTCTAGGTGTCGCCGTCATAGCGTGTAGCACCCGTCCTCAGACTCAATTTATTCAAGCTTTGGATGATTTAGAACAAGAAATAACCATACCGAATGAATACAGCTCCGAAAGGTGTATACCACGATGACTCAAATAGGATTATGAGTGTCTATGAAGCGGTGCTCTATGTCAAATAGTTGCTCTAAATGAGCACCCAAAGCCTGCACGCCGTAACGTTCAGTGGCATGATGCCCGCAGGCATAATAATGAATGTTTAATTCTTTGGCCAAATCAAACGTTCGTTCTGATATTTCACCACTGATATAAGCATCCACACCCAAATGATGAGCCTCTTCTAAAAAATCTTGTGCGGCACCAGAGCACCAAGCAATAGATTGAATGGGACGAGATTCAGCAGCAATATGAATCGGTTGTTGTAAAAATACGTCCTTCAGCAGTTGACCCAATTCTTTGCCATTGAAGAGATGCGATAAAGTCCCTGACCATAACCCTTTTGGAATTTTTTCAACATCATGCTGACTTAAGTTCGTCACAGGTAACCGTTTGGCCAAACAAGCATTATTGCCCACCACCGGATGCACATCCAAGGGTAAGTGATAGGCAAATAAATTGAGATCACAATGAATCAGTGCCCCCATTCTTTGGCGGCGAATGCCAGTAATCACAGAACGTTCGCCCCGCCAGAAAAAACCATGATGGACTAAGAGTGCGTCAGCTTCCCATTGCGCCGCCTGTTGAATGACATCTCGCGAAATACTCACTGCAGAGCATATACGCTGAATCTCAGGACGGCCTTCAATTTGCAAGCCATTCGGTGCATAATCTGTAAGGGCATTACAAGACAAGTACTTGTCTAAATAAAGCGCCAACGCGTCGCGACTTATCACTCCGTAGAACGTCGTTTGATGTCCGCACCTAGCATTGACAGTTTTTCCTCAATACGTTCATAGCCGCGATCCACATGATAAATGCGCTCAACCGTGGTTTCGCCTTCCGCTGCCAATCCCGCCAAAATCAAACTGGCAGAAGCGCGTAAATCAGTAGCCATCACTGGGGCGCCCATCAATTTATCAACACCCGTGATCATGGCAGTATTACCATTTAATTTGATAATCGCGCCCATACGCTGTAGCTCTTGGACATGCATAAAGCGATTTTCAAAAATATTTTCTACAACGGTAGACGTCCCATCAGCCACGGCATTCAACGCCATAAATTGGGCCTGCATGTCTGTGGCTAACCCTGGATAAGGCGCCGTAGAGATGTCTACTGCTCTGGGACGCTCACCTTTCATATCCAGACTTACCCAGTCTTCACCAAAGGTCAAATGAGCACCTGCTTCTTCAAATTTACATAACATCGATAACAAATTGTCAGGCTTAATTTTACGCACAGTCACTTGCCCACGTGTCAAAGCTGCAGCAGTTAAATAAGTCCCTGCTTCAATTCGATCAGGTATCACTGAGTAAGAGCCCCCACTCAAACAATCTACACCGTCAATTTCGATCGTATGCGTACCGGCACCATAAATTTTAGCGCCCATTTGATTTAAAAATAACGCCAAATCCACAACTTCTGGTTCACGGGCCGCATTTTTAATCACGGTCTTACCTTTGGCCAAAACAGCTGCCATCATGATATTTTCTGTGCCCGTTACCGTAATGGTATCAAACACCAAAGTTTTGCCTTCTAATCGGCCTTTTTTACAGCGTGCTTTGATAAATCCATTTTGCACAGTAATATCAGCACCCATGGTTTTCAATGCTTTCAAATGCAAGTCAACAGGTCTTGTTCCAATTGCACAACCACCCGGCAAAGATACATCTGCTTCACCAAATCGGGCTAACAAAGGGCCCAGCACCAAAATTGAAGCCCGCATCGTTTTTACCAAATGATAAGGTGCTACCAGATCATTCACATCACTGGAGTTAATTTGCACATTCATTTTTTCATCAACAATCAATTTTGCACCAAGATGACCTAACAATTCCATCATCGTGGTCACATCTTTGAGATGAGGCACATTGGCAATCTTGACATTTTCCGTCAATAAAAGCGAAGCGGCCATAATAGGTAGCGCTGAATTCTTTGCGCCAGATACAATGATATCCCCATGAAGAGGTTTGCCGCCCTTAATGATTAATTTATCCAAGTTGGTTCTCCTCTAGGATGTTGTGCCATTCAGATATTGTCCATGTATTCAGATGAATCGCATGTAACTGTCCTGATACGATAGCTTCATTGAGTAATGCATATACCCACAGTTGACGCTTTACTTTAGATTGATCAATAAATGCATCAGATACAATCGTCACATGATAATGTTTTCCATCACTTTCCACCGACGCTGAATGGATGTCTTCATTTTGTTTTAATAGTTGTTCGAGTTGCTCAGGACTCACTGCGTTTCTCCTGTCATCAAAATTTGTTCTACCCCGTATAATTTAGCCAAAGCACGAATATCTTCCGTCAGATACTCCATCACCCATCGTTTAGATCGTTGACGACATAAACGCTGCGCATCTATCAAAAAAGCCAAACCAGCACTATCACAAGACTGTACTCCCCTCAAATCACAATAGATTGCATCGCTTTGAACGCTATCTAGCAAGGTAATCAGTCGTGATCGGTTGGCTGTGGCAGTTTCAAATGTTAATGGGTCTATCGGCTTAAAATGATTTGAATCACTCATCTTGTTATGCCGATTTTTTATGCATTTGAATGATCAAGTCGTGCATAGTCCCATGTTGTAAAATATCAGCAAATTGTGTTCTAAAACTTTGTAACAAACTGACACCTTCCACATTAAGATCATAAATCTTCCATTGCCCAGATTTTGCGACAAGATTATAACTCAAAGGAATATGTTGGCCGTTGGGTCGAGAAATAATCGAGTTGACACGAATAAAATGACTCTCAACAGAACCACGAATCGGTGTAAATGACACAGTTTCTCCAGAGTATTCAGCCAAAGGAGCCGCATAAGTTCGAATCACTAATTGTGTAAATTCCTGACTAAATGCTTGTTTTTCTGCAGGTGTTGCTTTCATCCAAGCTTGACGTCCTAACACCGAGCGTGACATGCCTTGTACATCAATATGAGGTAATAAATAAGTTCGGATCGCTTGATTAATGATACTAGGATCATGCTTTAAACGAGACTGATTGGTTTTTAGGGTTGCTATGATTTGTTGAGCAGTTTGTTCTAGCATGGGTAAAGGGGAGGATTGCGCCATGCTATTGCTTGACCACACGGTAGAAACCACCATCATCAACATTCCAACTATACGATTCATATTATTCTCTCTTTTTTGAAGGTCTGTGAAGACGATTATTTTTTAATATTAAACAACAACTGTCCGATTAAATTTTCTAAAATAATGGCTTCTTGTGTTTTCGCGATCACATCTCCTGCAGCCAAAAACTGATGATTGGGATCGGTACCGTCAAATCCTGGGACGATACTAATATAATTAGACCCTAACAAACCTTCTGTCAAAATTCTGGCAGAAACATCGTCATACGGAATCTTTTTATCACTGCGTAAAGACAACGTCACTTTGGCATTCAAATCACCTGGTTGTAATTCAATACGAGTAACTTCACCTACTTTAACCCCTGCAATGGTCACTGGCGCACGCACTTTCAATCCGCCAATATCCGTAAAATTAGCGGATACGGCGTAATGATCAGATTTGGCGAACACAGACATGCCACTGACTTTCATCGCTAAAAACATAAAGGCCAACAACCCCATCATCATCAGCAATCCCACACTGATATGCGCATAGCGAGAATGTTGTTTTTTCATTTTACCAACCTCCAATCATCATTGCTGTCAACAAAAAATCAAATCCCAACACAGCAAGAGATCCGTAAACCACGGTGCGCGTTGTGGCTTGACTGATGCCTTCTGCTGTGGGAACACATTCAAACCCTTGAAATAAAGCGACCCAAATTATTAGAAAAGCAAAGACAATACTTTTGATCAACCCAGACAAAATATCCATGCGAAAATCAACAGAAGCTTGCATATTTGACCAAAAACTTCCGGCGTCTACACCCAACCAATCCACACCTACCCAATAACCACCGTAGATGGCCACCATTGAAAAAATCAATCCCAATACAGGCAATGCAATCATTCCAGCCCAAAATCTTGGGTAAATAATACGACGAAACGGATCGATCCCCATCATGTCCATGCTGGCCAATTGTTCAGTGGCTTTCATCAAGCCAATTTCAGCCGTTAAAGCAGAACCTGCACGACCGGCAAACAACAATGCAGTGAGGACTGGCCCTAATTCCCGAGTGATGGTCAGTGCCAATAACTGACCCACCTGACTCACAGCGCCAAATTTTTGTAGCGTATGAAAGCCTTGTAACCCAACGACCATACCAATAAACAACCCAGAAACCACCACAATCAAAAAAGACAAGACGCCAACAAAATACAATTGATCGCGTAAAGACGGCCATAATTTTACGACGTTAGGCTTTTGATACAGAATTCGTAACAAAAAAGCGCCTGACTTGCCACAAGCTTGAAATAGATCAAGGGTTCTTGACCCCAAACGCTCTAAATGATCAAGCATCAAATAATTCCTCTAAATAAGGCTTTGCAGGGTAATGAAATGGCACAGCACCATCGGCCTCTCCGTGCATAAATTGGCTGATTTGAGGTTGGCTGGAAGCAAGTAAAGCCTGAGGCTCGCCCTCTCCAATGATTTTACCATGAGCAATGAGATAAACATAATCAGCAATGGAACACGTCTCTTCTACATCATGCGATACAATGATCGTGGTCAGTTTTAGCAATTCATTGATTTGTTTGATCAGCCGCAATAATACGCCCATAGAAATTGGGTCTTGTCCGGTAAAAGGCTCATCGTACATCATTAGTTCTGGATCAAGTGCCATTGCTCGAGCCAAAGCCACACGCCTCGCCATACCTCCCGATAACTCGGACGGCATCATATCAGCTGTACCACGCAAACCCACGGCTTCTAATTTCATCAACACCAAATCTCGCAACACAATAGGCGTCAAATTTGTATGTTCTTTCAAAGGAAACGCGACGTTGTCAAATACCGATAAATGAGAAAACAACGCACCGGATTGAAACAACAACCCCATTTTACGACGAAGTTCGCATAATTGGTGGTGTTTTAAGCGATGAATGTCTTTTTCGTTGACTTTGATACATCCGTTATCAGGGGTCAATAGCCCACCGATCAGTCGTAACAAGGTCGTTTTACCACTACCGCTTGGCCCCATAATGGCTGTAATTTTCCCGCGAGGAACGTTAATTGTAATGTCATCAAATATCAGTCGATCTTGATGGCTAAAACATAAATTACTGATGGTAACCAAATGATCTGAAGTTGGGGGCATCGTCTATCTCAATCTCTCTATAAACTAATTATATACTCGCATTGCCTATAATTTCCATCTCGACTTATATAAAAACTAGAATTAATGTGCTGAATTCGTTGATTTTACATCAAGATCCCGCGGACAAGCCGCGGGAGGTAGGACGTAAGACGAGCCTTATCATGACATCCGCAGCTTAGGATACACACGACCCCTATCTCTGCGCCGGAGGCTAGGATTCACACGACTTCCATTTCTACGTCCCGCGGCTTGTCCGCGGGATCTTGATGCAGGACCACCGTAAAACGTAAAATATGAATAAATAACGCATTACATTTAAGAATATGTCAGCGCACCTTTGTATAATCCACACAAAATATATGGTACGATTGCGCATTATTAATCCGTGATCGCAGCAGATCGATATATGAATTTTTGTAAACTTGGTTTGGCCGTCATCGAAACAGAAGCACAAGCTGTGTTCGATTTAGCACAACGTATCGATGAGCGTTTTGAAGCAGCTTGTGAATTATTACTCTCCTGCAAGGGTCGTGTGGTGGTCACTGGCATGGGAAAATCGGGGCATATTGCCAATAAAGTAGCAGCTACTTTATCCAGTACCGGTACCCCCGCTTTCTTTATGCATCCTGGTGAAGCAAGCCATGGTGATTTAGGCATGATCACTCGTCAAGACGTTGTTTTGGCCATTTCTCATTCTGGACACACCCAAGAATTAGTCATTTTATTGCCTCTTTTAAAGCGATTGGGTGTGCCATTGATCACCCTAACCGGTCAGCCTGACTCCATTTTGGCCACTTCAGCCAACATTAATTTAGACATCAGCATTACCCACGAAGCATGTCCTTTAGGTCTTGCGCCAACTACGAGTACCACAGTGTCACTGGTCATGGGCGATGCGTTGGCGGTTGCTTTATTACAAGCGCGTGGATTCAGTGCAGAAGATTTTGCGTTGTCTCATCCGGGTGGCGTCTTGGGCAAGCGATTACTATTACGTATTAATGACTTATGGCATACAGGCGAAGCGCTCCCACTTGTGCGCGAAGATGTGACTGTGCGTGAAGCATTGATTGAAGTCACTGCCAAAAAACTTGGCATGACATGCGTTGTTAATTCACATGGTGTGCTCACTGGTATTTATACCGATGGAGATATTCGCCGCACGCTAAATCAAGAACACGATATCAATCATACATTATTACACCAAGTCATGACCCGCGATTGTTTAACCGTTCCAGCTGGTGTGTTAGCTGCTGAAGCCCTAACCCTCATGCAACAACATCTCATTACATCCTTGGTGGTCCTCGATACCGATCATCGCCCTGCTGCGGTCATTCACTTGCATGATCTATTGCGCGCAGGTGTTTATTAGGAGTCCCAATGGAACAAATGCTGGATAAAATCCGTAACATTAAATGCTTAATTTGTGACGTAGATGGCGTATTGACCGATGGTCTTAACTATATTGATAATCATGGCAACGAATTAAAATCCTTCCATGTTCAAGATGGCGTTGGATTAAAACTATTAATGGCAGCCCAAATTGAAGTCGCAGTGATCACCGGCTCACTCAATGCCATTATTGACCATCGTATGAATCAATTAGGCATTCGTCACTATTTCAAAGGGCAAATTAACAAACAACAGGCCTACGATACTCTAAAAGCCACTTTACAACTCCCGGATGAAGCGTTTGCTTATATTGGCGATGATGTGGTGGATCTGCCTATCATGCAGCAAGTTGGGTTTTCTATCGCTGTCGCCAATGCGGTCAACCATGTCAAAACCCATGCAGACTGGACAACTGTTTTAGCCGGTGGACGTGGTGGATTACGTGAAGCTTGTGATTTTATTTTAGCGACTCAAAATAAAACAGAAGCAGCCATTCATGGATATATTCACGCATGATGAGCCTCACCAAACAAAGCGCTTGGTGGGGATTGATCCTCTTATCCACGATGGCGTTGGCATGGCAATGGATGCACAGTCGCCAGAATATGTTACATCTTATGGACAGCGAAACCTTAGCCAAAACGACTAATATTATGATTTATGATCTGACCTATCGCCAATTCGATATTGCTGGGGACATGATCCATTTTTTGGAAACACCGTTAATTCAACACATCCCCATACATAATACCCATCTCTTAAGCCAACCGCATATCATCGTCACAGAACCCAACCAAGAACCTTGGGACATACGCGCGGAGCACGCTAAAGCGATTGAGGGCGGAAAAGAAATTGCTTTTCAAAAAAACGTACGCATTCGACAGCATAAACCCGATCAAACGGAAGTCCTATTAAATACGGAGCACCTGACTTATTTTCCTAAACAAAAAAAAGCCGTGACCGACGATGAAGTGACTCTGACGCAAGCTGGCAATAAAGTCCAATCCAAAGGACTCATTGCAAACATGGCTGATAATAACATCCGCCTGCTTTCAAACGCCCGAGGACATTATGTACCTCAAGCGCACTAATTATCCCGCTTACCACCACACACTGAGCGCAGCTGCGCTATTGTGCTTCTCACAAGCGATTATGGCATTGCCAGAAGACAGCAAAGCCATTCTGTTGGTACACGCAGGCTCTGCTGATCTCAATCAAAGCACCCATCTTGGCACGTATGGTGGAGGTGTTGCATTGGACCAGGGCACAACTCATATTCGAGCTGCAAGGGCATTAACCCAAGGCAACGCTCAAAACCAACTCATCAAAGCCGTTATTGAAGGAGAAGGTAAAACCCAAGCTCATTATTGGACACTCATGAGTCAAGACAAACCAATGATGCATGCGTATGCGGATAAAATAATCTATTACCCTTTACAAGAACGGATTGAATTGATTGGACACGCCCTAGTCAAGCAAGGCCAGCATCAAGTCATTGCCCCCGTTCTTCATTATCATATTAAAACTCAACATGTGGTCTCTTTGCCTCAAACAGACCAACAAACCGTCATTACCATTCACCCAGAACAAAAAACATCATGAATCAACTTCAAGCCCTCAATCTAAAAAAATCTTTCAAATCACGTACCGTGGTCTCTGATGTGAGTTTATCCCTTAAAAGCGGCGAGTGTGTCGGCTTATTGGGTCCTAATGGCGCAGGCAAAACCACCTGCTTTTATATGATCGTGGGATTGCAGTCGTGTGATGCAGGTCAAATTCTTTTAAACGATCAAGATCTCACTGCCAAAGCCATGCATCAACGGGCTCGATTAGGCATTGGCTATCTTCCTCAAGAAGCCTCTGTGTTTCGAAAAATGAGTGTAGAACATAATATCCTAGCTATTTTACAACTACGCCGTGAACTCAACACCGCCCAACGCCAAGAGTTGTTAGAGCAATTATTACAAGAATTTCATATCGCACATTTACGCCATCATTTGGGCATGAGCTTATCTGGAGGAGAAAGACGCCGGGTAGAAATTGCCCGTGCTTTGGCGATTGAACCAAGATTTATCTTACTGGACGAACCATTTGCCGGGGTTGATCCTATTTCAGTATTAGACATTAAAAAGATCATTTTACACCTGTGCGAAAAAAATATTGGTGTACTCATCACGGATCACAATGTCAGAGAAACATTAGATATTTGCCAACGCGCTTATATTGTCAATCAAGGCCGGATTTTATGCGAAGGATCACCGCAAAATATCCTTGCCAATCAACAAGTTCGCGCGGTATACTTGGGTGAAAATTTTTCATTATAATCAATATTAAATCAATAGGATCTGTTCATTTATGATAACACCCGAGCTGATCAAACAAATAGTATTTCCAAACGCACAAACACAAGCTCAATTTCTAATAAAAGCGAAGCTATTTAATGTGCCTGGTATTAATTTTGATGAAAAATTAAGCTATTTACTGTCTAATGATGATGACCAAAAGGTGCAAAACATCCTAGGACCCTTCTTACGTGAACTTGCCGTACATCATCTGAAAAATAGTCAAAGTCCTTCTATTTCCTTAATTCGGGAAGAATATATCAAAGTAGAAGGCGCGTTACAATTTGATGCGTTAAAAACAAAAAGAGGTCTTCGATCCTTGCAACACGATTTCTTCACACAGATTGGTTCTATACTTTGGAAGCAGTTGATCATCGATGATGCTGCAACTTATTTGGATCCATCAAGGGCAACTTATTTTTTCCACCAGAAGCAACAATTTATTGATAAATGGGGCGCAGACACTTTAAACCCTTCTCACGTGCTACCTGAACTTGAGAATGACGACAATGAGGACTATGGGTTAAAAAATTTTTATTATAGCGCTGAACGGCAAGCCGACATCGAAGAAATCTCCATAAAACTTGCAACACAACAATGGCGTAGAATTTTTTATCCCGACGATTTTATTGAATCTTTTGACAGCGTCAAAGATGCTTTTGTAGAAAAATGGGGAGAGGCGACATGGAATCGCTTATATCATGAAGAAAACCAAACGGACTCTACTGACAGCAACGAGCTTAGCCTTGCAGATTATGCGGAAAGAAAACAGCACTTTCTTGAAAAATGGGGCGCCTCATCGTGGGATGCCACTAAAAAACTAGGAAGTATTCATCCTAAAGCCAGAGATATTGCAAATAGGTTAAAACAAGACTTTATACAGACCCTAGGTAAGCATGCTTGGCTCATAAAACTCGAAGATCAACAGCAAGAAGGGACTTTTGGTACGTACTTAGAATTAGAAGCTTTGCTTGATTTGTTTGATCTGCGATGCCAAGTCACTCCGCTAACCAATGATATTCAAGGCACTATGCTTACATTAGGCAATCATGGAAACAAGACCATACATTTTTATTGTGCCAATAATATGCACTGGTATATTCATGAAGGAGATGGTTCTGCAACCTCGGGCTATGGCAATAATTGCCTTTATAACGGCTTTGCGCAATGGTTACAACTCTTAGTACAGAATAAAACGCCAAGAAAAATTTCTGTGCCTATGCAGCCGGATGATAAAGAGGAGATCCGCCGTGCTCAAAATCGCTTATTTCCAACACCAACACCTCTCGATTTATCCGACGTAGATGACAGCCCCGATCATCTCACTGCGTTAGAAATAGCGTCTGTGGAATCGCAATCCATACGCGCCATGCGCAAAGAATTTGATATGATGTCCGACGATACCTCTATACAGGAGTTACAACTCTTTCTCTGTAGAAAGGCGGAGTTATTACAAAAGCTCATCGATGCGCAACATCATAGATTCAAACATCTGCACCCTTTATTGCAAAAAATCTCAAATACTAGTAAGGAATTTGCACAAAAAAACGATCGCACAAGCTTACTGATAGTAAAAGAATTATTACTGTTCGTCATTAATACGCTCTATCTTCCTAATACAAAAAATGTTCAACAAGATTGGAGTAAAACATGTTATGCAAACAATATCGCTGATCTTAAAGAGCGTGCTTTGCAACTATTACCCTCCGCCAACCATCACATCAAAGATCTGGCAAACACTATCCACGCCATGGAGTTTGATATTGACCAGCGTTCTTTAAGACATAGACATCACATTTCAACTATAGAACAACATCCCCAACTCCCAGTGGAAGAAGAAAGTCATATCTCCTCAGCGTTGTGCCTTGCTGGATTAATGCTCATGTTATCTGGTTTGGTAAGCCTTATCATGTTGATATTAATGACCCTTATTTCTGGAAACTTTGCCGCGGTAGGCCTATTACTGCTTACAACCAGTATAAAGTCTTTGGCCACGCCATTAAGTAGTATTTTGGGTTTCACTATGGCCCATACAGCGGTGTTGATTGCATCAACCGGCAGTGCCATGATGATGGGCACTGGATTTACTTTATTTAAAGATTTTGCACCGCCTCATATGGCAGATCTTGTCAATATCGACACATGGGGCTTGGCGCTGTTATGATTTCATTTTTGAATACTCCTTTTGAATCTCTGAGAAAAAACAGCAAAATCAAATATCTACCTTGGTTATTGGCGGTTCTCACTGGCACGCTCCTACCTTTGGGCTTCGCCCCATTTCATATTCCAGGCGCTGCGATCTTAGGTATAGCACTGTTTTATACCCAGATTCAAAAAACCACTCGTAAAAAAGCGTTTTTACTTGGATGGTTATTTGGATTAGGGTTTTTAGGGGTTGGTATTTCTTGGGTTAATATCAGTGTCCATACGTATGGGCATTTGAACTTATTAGTCTCAGCGGGGATCACCACTCTTTTGATTTTTTATTTGGCATTATTTCCAGGATTGTGTGCTTTTGCATTTCACTGTCTTCGTCAACCTCAGACATCTACATTGCAAAATTGTTTGCTATTCAGTAGCTTATGGTGTTTGTCCGAGTATTTGCGTGCCACAGTATTCACTGGATTCCCATGGCTTTTGATTGGATTTGGGCAGATAGATACCCCTCTAAAATACCTCATGCCCATCGTGGGCGTATATGGTGTTGGATTTTTAACAATTTTGGCTGCTTGTTGCCTCGCACAGGCGGTCAATAACCATAAATTTTATGTGTCATGGCTTATAGCCTTTGTTGTTATCTTAATTTTACCAAGCGGCCTAAGTACGATCCATTGGTCACGTGTAGATAATCAGCCTATTTCCATAGGTATTATTCAAGCCAATCTTTCGATGCGAGACAAATGGGATGAACGCCTTTTTTGGAACATCATCGATCATTACAACACGCATATCACTGCGTTGATGGGCAAACATCTCATTGTACTGCCCGAATCAGCGATCCCGCTTCCCGCTTCCTATGTGCATGAATTTCTGAACGACATTGACCAACAAGCTCAAAAAGCAGGAACGGCTGTATTAATGGGCATTCCTGAAGAAGCCAACCATGAACAAACTTATTTTTATAACACGCTGACCACGCTAGGCCTTGCGTCTGGTTCTTATCGGAAACAACATTTGGTACCTTTTGGCGAATATATTCCGCATCCTTTAATCCATTTGTTGCAGTGGTTGAATTTAGATATGTCGAATATGCAAGAGGGCCAGATTGGACAACCCTTAACGCTCGCACACCAACATCCTTTTGCAACCTTAATTTGCTATGAATTGGCCTACCCCCAATTACTCCGCCAGCAACTACCAGCTGCACAATGGATTGTATCGCTCAGCGATGATGGCTGGTTTGGCCACTCACTGGCTTTGTATCAACATTTGCAAATCGCGCAGTCCTTATCACTACTCACGGCGCGTTATCAAATTGTAGCAAATAATGATGGCTTGTCGTCCATTATTACGTCCCAAGGTCACATCAGCCATGAGTTGCCCGCATTTTCAGCAGGCATATTGGAAGGCACTATTTACGCTGCAACAGGCAATACACCCTGGGTAAAATGGGGCGATCGGCCCATACTGAGCTTGGCTATGTTGATCATTTTGAGTATGTTTTTGCAGAAATTTATCCACTGTTTTAGGAAAGACAAGGCGCATTAAAATATACAGTACCATGTTTTATGAATGACCTGTTTGACCTTAGATACCGCGGACAAGCCGCGGTACGTAGAAGGCTCTCTGTACAACGTGAGACTCAAATACATTGAATATTTGTAAGGATGATCCAACCACCAAGATCTTTGGCTTTGCCAAACAATGATGATTTAAATATTGTCAAAAAGAACAGTTTTAAATATAATCAGCCATCGCTAATCCCTGCAATGGTCATGATGAACCGCTTTTTATATCTTCTTATTATGGATCCTGCTGCAGCTTTAAACCTTAGTTTTGAGCAATATGAAGAACATGAACCTGGCTATGCGATACCTTTTTTAGACGCTTATATTGCTGCATTCAAAGCCCCAAAAACTGGCAAAATGTCTCATTTACTGATTAAGACTATTCATGCAATAGCAACCAGCCATTTACCCAACGTGCAGTCTGGAGAATATAAAAACGAATCAAGCAAATTTATCATTTACGGACAACGATCCAATCGAGGTGTTAATACTCGTTATAGTGCCAATAAACAAGGTATCCTTGATTTTATTCAGTATTGGATGATTGAGAACCCTAAATATGGACATGTTTTATCCTTTGAAAATGAGAAGAACCAATTCGGTTACGCGCTATATAACTTAAATAAGCAATTAAACTGGAGCGAATATATCAATGGAAAACGCACTCTAACGCCTGTTAATTTAGCCGATATCACAACTAAACTTGATGAATTATGTTTTCAATTTGATTATACCTGTTATATCAACACTATGACTGTAGATATCGAGAACAACATGATTCACCCCACTGTGAGCCGAGGAATGGAAGCCATTTTTGACGAATATCATGCTGACATCTCACAAGCCAGCACGAATGATCAAAAAATAAGCATTATTCTCAAACACATACAACGTATAGAACAGCTACATCCTTTTCTAGACGGTAATATGCGCACCTGTGTGATTTTATTAAATAAATTGTTACACGATCACAATATTCCTTTAAGCTTATTAGTAAATCCAAATCGATTAGATGCATGTGATCACAAAGAACTTGTGCGTATGTTAAAAAAGGGACAAGAGACATGTTCTAACCTGTTAGCTCTTGATGAAAAGGCCGATAAGTTTTTCATTGAAGACCTTGAAGAGATGCCTCAATTACAACAGATTGAATGCTCTCCTCATGGTTTAGAGCATGCTGAGCTGTTTGAAGAGTTGTTGAATTTATTTCAACATACACCGTCTGTTGCTACAGTTGGTTTGTTTGCAAGTCCCGAGACAGCAAAAAAAGATGCTATCTTAGATCTTTTCAAAGCCAGGATAGCCAGAGCTCCAGCAATAAATAAAGCACAATCCATCATTTACCAAGCCATTAGCGAAGAAAATTTCGGAAAAGCACTACGAAACGCATGCGCTTATTCAGAATTTGAACTCATTTATGATTTGGTGTGTTACGGGAAAGAATTAGGATTAGATGTCAATGGAACATCTTCTGAGAATAAGACCGCCCTTGATTATGTACCTAAAAATCATCCTGCAATCGTTCGTTTACTTGAAGATTTTGGCGCAGTCAGTGCGGTAACGTTAACAAAGCCCTCAATATAAAAAAGACTCCCGTAGCCTTGATGCAGCGCAGCGTAATCAAGGTTTGTCTTTAGAAAAACATCAGCAATAGACCCCTGATTACACTGCGCCGCATAAAGACTACTTGTTTTTATTTCAATCTAAACAGTCTGAATAGCAGGCACAAAGCACACCGCAAAAGCAAAAAACACCTATTTTATATGTGTTTTCCCCTAAGAGACATTAGAATCTCTTGCTGTCGTACTCAAGAGGAGTTATCCTTAATAATTGACCCAAAATTATGATATTACTATGGACATGAGCTATATACCTAGTAGCGTGGAAGAGCAAGCCCAAACTTATTGGCAAAAAAAACAGTCTTTTCATGCATCTGAAGATTTGAATAAAGAGAAATTTTATTGCTTATCAATGTTTCCTTATCCTAGTGGATCTTTGCACATGGGACATGTGCGTAATTATACATTAGGGGATGTGATCTCACGTTATCAACGCGCTTTAGGTAAAAATGTGTTACAACCTTTTGGTTGGGATGCTTTTGGTTTGCCTGCCGAAAATGCTGCCATTAAAAATGGCATTCCTCCCTCACAATGGACCAAACAAAATATTGCTGCCATGAAAGAGCAATTTCTCAAATTAGGAAATGCTATCGATTGGCGTCGCGAAATCACCACCTGCGATCCTTGTTATTATCGTTGGGAACAATGGTTTTTCATAAAACTTTATGAACGTGGTTTGGCGTATAAAAAATCAGCGGTTGTGAACTGGGATCCAGTCGATCAAACCGTATTAGCGAATGAACAAGTTGTAGACGGTCGTGGTTGGCGATCAGGAGCATTGGTAGAACGTAAAGAAATTTCCCAATGGTTCCTTAAAATTACAGCGTATGCCGATGAATTACTTGAAGGTTTGGATACTTTAGACGGTTGGCCAGCACAAGTGAAGCAAATGCAGCGCAACTGGATTGGCAGGTCTGAAGGATGTGATATTCATTTTAAGCTCCAAGATGAAAAAACCATCAAAATATATACGACTCGTCCAGACACATTGATGGGTGCCACTTATTTGGCCATTGCGCCCGATCATCCTTTGGCTAAAAAAGCAGCGAAAACCAACGACACTATTCAAGCATTTGTAGAAAGTTGTCAGCACGTACGCATGGTAGAAGCTGAAATTGCCACGATGGAAAAACGAGGTATTGATTCAGGTTTCACCGCTCAGCATCCAATCACTGGGGAAGAGCTACCTATTTGGATTGCTAACTTTGTATTGATGACCTATGGTTCTGGCGCCGTTATGTCCGTACCTGCACATGATCAACGTGATTGGGAGTTTGCTCAAACGTATAACTTACCCATAAAACCTATTATTACCCCTGCTAGAAACCATGATTTCACCCAAGCAGCCTATACAGGTGAAGGCATATTATGTCATTCTGGAGCATTTGATGGCTTATCCACCAGTGCCGGTAAAAAAGCCATCACAACCTATTTAGAGCAACACAAAGCAGGCAAAGCAACCGTTAATTATCGCTTACGTGACTGGGGCGTATCACGCCAACGTTATTGGGGAACCCCTATCCCAATGATCAATTGTGAACAATGCGGTATTGTTCCTGTGCCTGAAACAGATTTACCCGTTGTTTTACCAGAACAGGTCGAAATAACCGGAGCAGGTTCACCATTGGCTCATTGCCAAGAGTTCTTACACACTACATGTCCCAAATGCGGCCAAGATGCGCAACGTGAAACAGACACATTTGACACATTTGTTGAATCTTCTTGGTACTATGCACGTTTTGCATGCAAAGGTCAGGCCAGCGCCATGCTCGACGATCGTGCCAAATATTGGACGCCTGTTGATCAATATATTGGTGGCATTGAACATGCCGTCATGCATTTGTTATACGCGCGTTTCTTTCACAAACTGATGCGAGACGAAGGTTTGGTCAATTCTGACGAACCTTTTAAAGCCTTGCTGAGTCAAGGAATGGTATTGCGTGATGGTCATAAAATGTCTAAGTCTGTTGGGAATACAGTTGATCCCAATAGCTTGGTTGCTACTTATGGTGCGGATACAGCTCGTTTGTTTGTCATGTTTGCAGCACCCCCTGAACAATCATTAGAATGGTCAGATGCAGGTGTAGAAGGCTCACATCGCTTCTTAAAGCGCTTGTGGAGCCTTGCTCACCAACATCGTGATACCTTTATCGACATCAACAAAACCATTCAAGATCCTAGCCATGCCATCAATTGGCCTGACTGCGAACCAAGACTGAAAAAGGCACGTTTACATATTCATCAAATTTTACAACAAGCGTTACAAGATTATGAACGCCAACAATTCAATACAGTGGTATCAGGGTGCATGAAGCTTTTGAATGAATTGTCTGCTTATGAATGCCAAACTCCAGAAGATGATTATTTGATACATAGTGGGCTTGGATTTTTACTCAAATTGCTTGCACCGATTACGCCACATATTTGTCATGTCATCTGGCAGAATTTAGGATTCGAAAAAGCCATCATTGATGCGCCTTGGCCTAAAGTAGATAAAAATGCGCTTAAAACTGAGGAATCTGATTTCGTGGTACAGGTGAATGGTAAATTACGTGCTGAATTTACCGCAGGAACCAATACTCCAGAGGACAAATTGATCGAAATGGCAAAACACCATGCTGCGGCGTTTTTAGAAGGAAAATGCGTCAGTAAATCGATTATTGTGCCTCATCGAAAATTGATTAATTTGGTCGTGAGTCTCTAATGCGTCGCGCACCCCTCATCCGCCCTTTGAGCACCTTCTCCCTCAAGGAGAAGGTATGCAGCATACAACGATTTTTTCTCTTACTCCTGCTAGGATTCGCAATTACGGCATGTGGATTCCATTTACGCGGCATTTTAAGCATGCCACCTTGGCTGTCTCATGTGGCAATCATCATTGAAGCTGCAAATCGAGATTTAGAACCGATGTTAAAGGACCAATTACAAGCTTATCATATTCAGGTTTCTACGGATCCTACCACTGCTCGTTATTGGCTCATCATAGAAGAGGATGAAGAAGAACAACATATCACTTCAGTGAGTTCCAGTACAACACCGCGTCAATATCAAATGACGTATCGAGTCAAATTCAAACTTCAAGCCGCCAAAGGCAAAGAAATGATGCCCTCAGGCACAGTAACCACCACACGCCAGCTTACAGTCAACAGCGATCGCATCTTAGGATCAAATGATGAAGAAAACACATTAAAACGTGAAATGCGTCGCGACGCAGTCATTCAAATCATGGATCGTATTGGGCATTACTCACCATGATTATCCCTTACCCAGCCTTAGAACAGCATCTTAAAAAACAATGTGCGCCTGTTTATCTTGTCACAGGGCTTGATCTTTATTTGTTTCATCAAGCCGTTACTTTGATCAAGCAAGCATGGAAACATACGAGTCAAGATACGCATGAAGAAAGTATTTCTAGCGTTCAACAAGCGGCTGATTGGGCGCAAAGTTTTCAAGAAGCCAATACGTATTCCTTATTTTCCAATCATAGTTTATTAGATCTGCGTTTCGATAAAAAAACATTAGATGCTGCAAGCAAAAAGCACCTTCAATCGTATTTAGAACACCCGAACCCCAGCTCTTTGGTGCTCATTCAAGCACCCTCTTTACCCGCCAAGCAGGTACAATCTCTTGTCACCCACCCTAATATCGTGCATACCCACATCACACCTTTGACACCGCAAGCATTTAAAAAGTTTATTGCACAACGTCTACAAACTTTACAATTGCGCTGCGATTCCGATGTGCCAGATTTGATTTATCAATATCATCAAGCAAATTTGTTGGCCTGTAGTCAATTTATAGAGCAATTGTCTTTGATGCATGACACCACGCACATTTTAGACCAAGCCACAATCATGACCTATTTGAGAGATCAAAGTGAGTTTACTTTGTATGAACTAGGAGATGCGTGCTTAAGTGCTCAGACCACCAAAGCCATTCATATTTTTCGTCAGCTCAATCAAGCCCAAACGGAACCTACTTTGATCTTGTGGTTGTTGAGTCAAGAAGTACGCAAACTGATTCAACTTCATCATTTATTACAATCTATGTCGTACCAAGCAGCTTGCCAACAACTAAAAATATGGTCACAAAAAACTGCCATGTATCAACAAGCATCTCAGCGTCTATCAGTAACGACACTTTATACGTTACTAAAAATATGCCAATACCTGGACGAACAATTGAAATCCAACCGCAGTACAGGGATATGGTATGAATTGGAACAATTGATTTTGAAAATAGCGTAAAAATAGGTGAGGCAACTCCTCACGTCATCCTAAACGACGTGAGGCATGACAGGCTTTCACAACACCGCCGTTATTGAAAAACAGTACTTGGAGCAATAACTGATATACCCGCTGAAAGCTCATCACTAATTGATAGTGGCTCACCCTGCTGAATCGTACTGCTCTTTTCAAAATCAGCCGTAGTAGCCTTAGGATCAAAAAATCTCCTGACCAAGGGGGCCAAAACAGGTTGGTTTACTAGGCCTAATCTTATTAAAATGCTATCAATGTAATTGAAAATAGTATTTAAAGTAAATTCAATTTCACGATCGGGAATGTGTGGAAAATGAATATAATATGTTTCACTACACAGTTTAGTCATAGCATACTCTGTTTCATATGCTGTTTTGGAGAATGTGAAATTAGTCCCTGCATCTTGATTTAATTGTTGAATAAGAGATCTTACGTCCAAATGCAGCTGCATTTTATAATGCGCGTCAGTCGCTTGATTATGGTGAGTGAATTTCGTGTCATTATTGGAAATAATCATGGTTTTTAAACTATCAAAAAATAATTTAGGCACTTCTTCTTTTTCTCCATAAATATCAACCAATGATTCTAAATACTCCATCACAGCCAATTCAAGCTCACGTTCTTGCTCAACCAATAACTGCGGCGCCATACATCTCTTGCGGTTTATATCGCAAGGATCTGGCCTTTGAATCGAGTGAGGAGCACTATTAGGAACAGCCATGCTAAATAGAGTGAATGTAACCTCATGGCCCTGTATTTGAACACCGTCATCTACAGAAATATTACGCGCCAACTGGACTTTAGCTGTTTGATCAACAAGCTTTTTTAAAGAAACCATCACCCGGGTAAATTGCTCTTGATTTAATGCAGTCATTTGCGTTACCTCTCTCAAAAATGAACATATATTATACAATAAATACAGTTGTCATGTCCATATTTTGATATAAAAATATCAATATTGAGTTAAATTAAAACAAATACTATACTTTACTCAATACAAAAATGCTCAAGGACTTTTGATGAAAAACATAGATGAGATTTTACAACAAGATGTTGATGGCATGGTCCCATTGATCAAAACATACTATGAACATCACCTTGGCATTAAAATTGAAACACATCAGATAGAAGACAATGTGGGCTACTCATACCAGATCTGTAACCCTAAAAAAATTCCTCTAAATTTAAATTTGGCTATAAAATCAGACCTCGACGCAGGTGAACTTACCACGGTATTAAGCCAGCATTTCAATCAAATTTTAAAAACAGACACTATTGATTATTTAATCTCAGTGAAAGCGTTTATCACCCGATTAAAACTTAGCTCATTAAATTCTGATTATGTTTCTGATCACCCAGAGGGCGCCATTGTTTTGCGTTATATGGATGGATTGCTTTTTTCAACCATCGAAACCATCAAGGAAAATTTGTCAGATGCGCTCCTAAAATGTCAATTTAATAGGCATAATCTATTGAATAAACCCATGTTACTCATGACACAATTAGAGTCAATTATGCCTGAGCTTAATTTGGAGGATTTATTAAATTTTAGAGACATTATTCAGCAGCTAAACACAGAAGACGCAGAAACACAGGAGGTCATTCACAACTCATTACAATCTATCACAACTCACATTCAAAAAAAAATCCATCAATTTACACGTTATGCTGACCGTACCACGCTACATGAAACACTGCCAAATTTAAAATCGCAGCTCCAATTTAAAAAATTAATGACTCAGATTGATCTCGACGCAAAACACAGTCTCCGTCCCATGATTGATGAATCCATTGTCTATTTGATTCAAGAACTGGTTTTGCACTATAAAGAAGAAGTCCAACACTCGTATACGGATCCGTATAAGACAAAGAAATTACAATTGATAGACCAACTCACACAAACAACCAACTTAGATGACTTATTAAAGACCATTCAAACCAATCAGAATCTTCTAACCAAGAGTCCAATTGGACGTTATCTTTATGATTGTGTTTGCTGGTTTCTTAATATAAAAAATAACAGCAGCACCTACCAAATGAAAATGTTTGATACTGCCGTTTCTACCGCAGAGCCACCGATCGGGATCCACCAACATAAGCCTAAAGGGGCTTAAAGTCATCACCTATAACAAGTAATACTTTCAAACCCCTTACAATTCGTATCAAAACACAAGCGTTGATTGCCTAACGCTCGCGTTGCACCCACATTAGATTCAGGACTATAGCGTACAGCTTTCTGATATCCCATTCGTCTACAAAACGAAGTTGCTACGTGTTTTCCACATTGCTTACCATTCTCGTAACACCAATCGACTCGATAATGTTGAAACATAGGTAAGGCAAACTCTTTGGATCGATAATAATAGTCACGTCTAGGTTCATGTAGCGTTTGTGCCGTACAGCGAATTAATTTAAATCCATGGCATTCCCAACCAAAACAGCATTTCTTTTTATCCAAATAGGACGTTATACCCACATTATAAGCAATCGTCGAACGCTCTGCTTTGTCGTATCCTAAGATTTGACAATAGTGATTGGCAACAGCATTGCCACATTCAGAAGCGTTCGATAAACAATAATTAAGACGCTTGCCATGGTAAAAAGGCGCCCAATAATCGTGCGCATAGTGTTTAGACACAGCGGCTGCCACACTCCCCTGTACCCCTAAAAACAGCATCCCTATGCTCAGCAACCACTTCAATCGACTCATCTATTCATCCTACTAGTAACATAAATCAACGCGCTCATGCGCAATCGTTTGACCTAAAAGAGACAATAACTTTTCTCCAGGCTGAACACAAAATGCTTTATCCAACGTCAATGTAGCATTTGCGATAGAATTAGAATAACAAATTTGTACCACACAATCACCTTTATGAGCTTCCAAAATCAACTTTATTTGTGGTATCAATCCCTCATCTGCATGGGTAAGTTTTAAACGCAAACATCGCGCAAAACGAGAACGAGCGTCCTCCAAAGTTAGCAATTTGAGTGCCATAATTTTTAGGCCACCCGTATAGTCATCTTGGCTTAACTCCCCTTCGACAAACACAATGTCTCCGTTTTGCAAAGGCTCTGCCATGTCCTCTAAAACTTCGGAGAACACCACAACATCTACAGCAGCATGAGCCGCTTCTATTTTATAAATCACCAAACTTTTACCTCGTTTGGTCACCACTTTTTTTGATTGGGTGATCAAACCACAGGTCAGGATCTTTTTAAGATGTAACTGTGCCAATTGAGCCAAAGGTTGAATAAACGCCCGAAATTCTTGCTCGTAGGGCTCAATAGGATGACCAGTTAGATACAATCCTAGCGTATCTTTTTCACCCTCAAGCCGCTCTTTTACTGTCCAAGAAACGCAAGGCACATAAGAATGGGTATCCGTTGGTTCATCTAGTAAAGCAAATAAATCACCTTGCCCACTATTATTATTTTGCAAATGTTGAGCACCTAAGTCCATCGCTTTGTCTAAATTGTGCACTAAGACCGCACGCTCGATGCCCCAATCATCCATGCTACCACTTTTGATCAACGCTTCTAGAACACGACGATTGATTTTTCTCAGGTCTAAACGACGACACACATCAAATAAATCTGTCCAAGGACCTCCTGCGTGACGTTCTTCCAACAAACTTTCAATCGCGCCACTACCTAAACCTTTGATAGCACCCATGCCGTAGCGAATTGTTTTATCATCAACAACCGTGAATCCCTGCTCAGAGTTTTGAATAGAAGGCGGTAGTACCGTTAACCCCATGCTGTAACATTCTTGGATAAATCCAACCACTTTGTCCGTATTGTCCATATCTGAAGACAATACTGCGGCCATAAATGCAGCGGGATAATGGGTTTTAAGCCATGCGGTTTGATAAGCAATCAAAGCATACGCTGCTGAATGTGATTTATTAAACCCATATCCGGCAAATTTTTCCATCAAATCAAAAATAGCCGTTGAGGTTTCCAGGCTCACACCACGATCCAAAGCACCTTGAGTAAAAATAGCACGTTGGTTGGCCATTTCTTCAGCTTTTTTCTTACCCATTGCACGTCGTAATAAATCCGCGCCCCCTAGGGTATAATTTGCCAAAACCTGGGCAATTTGCATGACCTGCTCTTGATAAAGAATAACGCCATAAGTGGGTTTTAAAATGGGCTCTAAATCAGGATGCGGATATTCAATTGCTGATAACCCGTGTTTCCGTTCAATAAAGTCATCTACCATCCCTGATTGCAAAGGACCAGGTCGAAATAAAGCAACCAATGCCACCACATCTTCAAACGTATCAGGCTGTAAACGATGGATCAAATCTTTCATACCACGTGATTCAAGCTGAAACACAGCAGTGGTTTGACATGATTTTAACAACGAAAAACTAGGTTGGTCTTCCAATGAAATCGTGGTGATATCGATCGCCTCTAGTCCTTGTGTGCTGCGTTTTCGATTAATGATATTCAATGCCAAATGAATAATGGTCAAAGTACGCAAGCCCAAAAAGTCGAATTTGACCAATCCAGCGGATTCTACATCGTCTTTATCAAATTGCGACACCAATTGAGACGACCCTTCTTCACAATAAATAGCCGTAAAATCAGTCAGTTCAGAGGGCGCAATCACCACGCCACCCGCATGTTTTCCAGCATTGCGGGTGATGCCTTCTAAAGAAAGCGCCAAATCCAATAACTCTTTGACGTCCTCTTCATTTTGATATCGTTGGGCTAATTCTGGTTCGCGTTTGATAGCATCACTGAGCGTGATGCCAAGCTCAAATGGAATTAATTTTGCAATTTTATCGACAAATCCGTAAGGATGACCTAAAACACGACCAACATCACGTATCACCGCTTTGGCAGCCATCGTACCAAACGTAATGATCTGAGATACTGCTTGGCGACCATATTTTTCTGCCACATAATCGATCACACGATCACGGCCTTCCATACAAAAATCAATATCAAAGTCAGGCATAGAGACACGTTCGGGATTTAAAAATCGCTCAAACAGCAAATCATACTGCAATGGATCCAAATCCGTTATCCCTAATGCATATGCCACCAATGATCCCGCACCTGAACCCCGTCCTGGACCTACCGGAACGCCATTCGATTTGGCCCATTGGATAAAATCTGCAACAATCAAAAAATAGCCAGCAAATCCCATTGGATTTATCACATCTAATTCGATTTGTAATCGTTGATCATAAGTATCGCGCGACTCTTGCAATTTTGCTGGAAGACGCCGCATGCGCTCCTCTAACCCTTCTCTGGCCAGTGTGGTTAAATAGCCTTCTACAGATACCCCTTCAGGCGTAGGAAAATTGGGCAAATAGGGTTGACCTAAATTCAATATAACCGTGCAGCGCTTAGAAATTTCAACCGAATTTTGCAACGCTTGCGGCAAATCGGCAAACAAAGTCGCCATTTCAGTTGCTGATCTTAGATATTGTTGTTTGGAGTACCGTTTGGGGCGTCTCTCATCGGCTAACACTTGTCCTTCATGGATGCAAACACGTGCTTCATGCGCTTCATACTCGGTGGACGACAAAAATCTGACATCATTGGTAGCCACCAGTGGTACCATCAATTCATCTGCCAATTGGACTATTTTTTGATTATAATCCAGCTCTTCAGGACGGTTGGTTCTGGTCATCTCTAAGTAAAATCGATCTCCAAATACAGTGAGCCAATTTTTGGTCAACTCACGTGCACGGACCTCATCTGACATCAGCAATGCTTGGCCAATATCGCCACTAAACCCGCCTGACAATGCAATCAATCCATCTGCGTGCTGAGCCAACCATTCGTAATAAATACGTGGCTGCCCCTGATATTGTCCTTCTTGATAGGCTTTAGAAACCAAACGCGTCAGATTACGATACCCCGCCTCATTTTGACAAAGTAATACCAATGAAAATGTTTGTTCGGGTGTTTGTGCGTGACAGCATAAGACATCACAACCCAAAATAGGTTTAATACCCGCATCTAATGCCGCTTGATACACTTTGACTGCTGCAAATAAATTACAAAAATCTGTCACCGCAACCGCATTCATATTCAATTTAGGGAGCGCATTCATTAATGTAGGAATACGAATGATACTGTCCATCAAGGAATATTCAGTACGCACATGTAAATGTACAAATTCTGGGGCTGTGCTCTTATCGGTCATTCGATTATCCAGGTTAAAAATGATTTTTTTATTTCCCTCATCACGCTCTTTGCGGCACGAAGGAATTTCGGGAGGTAGTATAAGAGATATCTTAACATTCTATTGGTCGGATTTCATCAATTCTACAAAGGCTTCTTGGGTTAAAATAGGTACTCCTAAAGCCAAAGCCTTGTCTAATTTTGACCCTGCTTCATGACCTGCTAAAACAAAATCAGTTTTCGAAGACACCGATCCAACGACTTCCGCGCCAACCGCCAGCAATTGTGCTTTGGCATCTTCCCTGCTCATATGATCCAAGGTCCCGGTAATAACAATTTTTTTCTGATACAAAGGATGCGACTCAGAAACAGGGGTCGACGCTTCTATTGGCCAATCGATGCCAGCTGCCAACAACCGCTCTATAATATCACTATGATGGGCTTGAGAAAAAAACTGCCGTATGGCTTGTGCGCCTACCGGACCAATATCTTTTAAAGCTAATAATTCGTCCATCGTTGCTGCTTGCAAAGTATCGAGTGTGGGGTAATGCTTTGCGAGAATACGTGCAGAAGCTTCCCCAATTTCTTTGATACCTAAGGCATAAATAAAGCGCGCAAAACTGGTATGTTTAGAGGTTTCAATGGCCTGAATCAAATTGTCTGCAGACAATTTTCCCATTCTGGGTAAACTAGACAATAAAACGGGATCTAGATAATAAACATCCGAGACATCTTTTATGATGTTGTGATCCACTAAAAGATCAATAACTGCTTTACCTAACCCATCAATGTTCATCGCTTTTCGAGATGCAAAATGCCAAATCATTCTTTTGAGCTGAGCACGACAATATAACCCCCCTGAACAACGCGCTACAGCTTCATCCAGCTCTCGCACCACGTCTGCATGGCAGACTGGGCAATGAGTGGGCAATACAATAGTTTCGGTCTGAGGAGGACGCTTGTCTTTAACCACTGCCACCACTTCCGGAATCACATCCCCTGCACGACGAATGATCACGGTGTCGCCAATCCTGATGTCTTTTCGTTCAATTTCATCCATATTATGTAAAGTCGCATTAGATACAATCACACCCCCTACATGCACAGGCTGTAATCGTGCCACGGGCGTCAATGCACCTGTTCTGCCCACTTGGAAATCCACAGCCAATAAAATGGTGATCTCTTCTTGCGCTGGAAATTTATGCGCACAAGCAAAGCGTGGTGCACGTGACACATAACCCAATAACTGTTGATGAGCAATATCATCTACTTTATAAACGACACCATCGATATCAAACTCTAATGTGTCTCGTTTGTTGCTCATATCATAATAGTACGCCAAACAGCCTGATATGCCTTGTACTCGTTTATTATCAGGAGACACTCGGCAGCCCCAAGATTGCAATAATTGCAATTGTTCAAAATGACTCTCAGGCAAGTGAAATCCCTCACAAGCGCCAACAGAGTAACAATAAATTGCCAAAGGACGTTGGGCCGTTACGTTAGGATTCAGTTGGCGTAAGCTACCTGCCGCCGCGTTACGTGGATTAGCAAAGGTTTTGTCGCCGGCATCACGGGCTTTGGCATTGAGTGCCTCAAATCCAGCTTTCGGCATATAGACTTCGCCTCGTATTTCAATAAAGGCCGGAGGATGAGGTGCCAACAGTCGCAAAGGCACTGCTGCAATAGTTCGTATATTATTGGTTATTTCTTCTCCAACTGCCCCGTCACCACGGGTCGCTGCATGGACCAATATACCGTTTTCATAACTTAAGTTGACTGCCAAACCATCTAATTTGGGCTCACAAGTAAACCATAATGCATCAGGCGAACAAGCAATTTTATCCGTAATGCGTTGTACAAACCCCGTTAACTCTTCTTCAAAAAACACATTGGCCAAAGACAACATTGGCAAACGATGCGCCAAAGCCGGCAATTCACTTGCAATGGGTGCACCCACACGCTGAGTGGGAGAATCCGGTGTCGTGTATTGCGGATATTGTGCTTCGAGTTTGAGTAAAGCTTGCATACAACGATCATATTCCGCATCAGGCACCAAAGGCGCATCCAATCCGTAATAATGCTGATCGTAAAGACGAATCTGATCGCGCAATATTGAAATTTGATCAGAAATAGATGACATCATAGTTTCTCCGGTGGACAAATCAGTGACAGATACGGTACCTTATCTCTCCCAACTTCTCTTTTGTGTTGTATCATGGCCATGAACTTATTCAACCCTACGACATTGCTATACGGCGGTTTCATGTTGTTAGGCATATTATTTTTCTTATTTTCATTCATTGCATACCGTCAACGCCGCTTAATGCACCAAGTTCAGAGCCAACACGAAGACTTAAAACAGATACTTCGCCTTAGCTTGCATGAGTTAAACAAAGACTTGCAACACTCTATGCAAATCGGGCAAATTGGAATTCATGATAAAATAACCCAAAGCCATCTTTCGATACAACCTTTAATTGTAGAAAATATTCAACGCCAAATGACGGATGTTCGCGAACAAATTGGCCATAGTTTTACTCAGCACAGCAGCGCTTTGTCCCAAAGTTTACGTGCAGTCACCGAAGAAATTCGTACCCACCTACACGCATTAACACAACAAGTCCAACATCGTTTGACAGAAGGTTTTGAAAAAACCTCTGCGACCTTCATCGATGTGGTCCAACGTTTGGCACTCATTGATGAAGCCCAAAAGAAAATCACCGAATTATCCCAACATGTGGTCAGTTTACAGGACGTTTTGGTTGATAAACGAGCAAGAGGTGCGTTTGGAGAAGTGCAACTAGCCAGTTTGATCGCAAATGTCTTACCGAGTTCTCATTACAGTCTGCAATACACATTGAGCAATCAAAAAAGAGCGGATTGTATCTTGTTTTTACCTGAACCCAATGGAAATTTGGTCATTGACGCCAAATTTCCTTTAGAAACGTACCAAAAACTAATGAATACCAATGTCATGGCGGTGGAACGCAAATCGCTACAACAACAGTTTCGCCAAGATTTACAAAAACACATTAAAGACATCGCTGAAAAATATATTATACCTAATGAAACAGCAGATGGTGCGGTGATGTTTATCCCTGCAGAGGCAATTTTCGCGGAAGTACATACCAATTACCCAGAAGTCATTGCCTTATCACAACGATTAAAAGTCTGGTTGGTGTCTCCCAGCACATTGATGGCTGTTTTAACCACGGCCCGTGCGGTACTAAAAGATGATGCCACC
The DNA here is from genome assembly GCA_002786165.1 of Legionella sp. GTDB lineage: Bacteria > Pseudomonadota > Gammaproteobacteria > Legionellales > Legionellaceae. The sequence continues at coordinate 98,360 of PEQK01000007.1, read as the reverse complement.
CGCAAACAAGTCCATATCATTCAAAAACACTTGCATTCTTTAGCTGATGATTTTCAACGCTTCGAAAAACGCATGGACAAATTGACAAAACATATTGATTTGGCCCATCAAGATGTCAATGAGGTCAATACATCTGCTAAGAAAATTGCTCAGCGTTTTCAAAAAATTGAAGCTGTTGAACTTGAATCAGCACCTGAATCGCTTGAACTTCTTGAAGAAAAAACCTAAGCACGTCTAGGCCTAACCAAATCTAGATAGATACCGCGGACAAGCCGCGGTACGTAGGCGATGGTGGATACGGCGCCCTACGTTCCGCGCTTTATGCGCCCAATCTTGCTCAGCCTCATTAAGAAATTGATAGATACCACTGACAAGCCGCGGTACGCGGGCGATGGTGGATACGGCGCCCTACGTTCCGCGCTTTATGCGCCCAATCTTGCTCAGCCTCATTAAGAAATTGATAGATACCGCCAACAAGCCGCGGTACGCGGGCGATGAGTTCATAAAGAGATTACGTCGTGAATTGCTCATTCAGATTTGTGCTATGCTTAGATTAAGATCATTATATTCAGAGTGGGTTCATATGCGCTCTCAACAGTCTTATTTTTTAGCCAGCGTCCTACTATGTATGCAGCCTCTTTCCTCAACATATGCACAGTGCTGTGACAAGATGTCAGGTATTAGTTATTGTGATTCTTCTGCCGGACGTTATGTATGTAATAACGGTGATTACTCTAGCTGTTATTGCACACGTCATGCGGTCATGGATTTACAAAAATTCATGGGATGTTGTATGTGGCAAGGAGGGGTCGCAAAAATTGAGGATACCGGACAAGTGCGTTGTAATGATGGATCATCTTCTGAAATATGCGCTTTACAAATTCCACATGACAATATAGCCATCTATTAAAAAAACGTTTCTCCCGATTTAGGAGAAACGTTTACATCCAAAACCTTCTTGATGATTAGCGTTTTGCAAAAAATGGCAAATCAAATGTTTCATCTTCAGGTAATTGCACAACGATAGCTTTTGTTTCTACTCCAGGTACAGAATAGGAGCAAACAGGTAACGTGTGATCGGCATCAAATTTGAACATCAATGGCTGTTCAAAGTCCGCTTGCATATTACTTAATATGGTAGCTGCTTGCTTCTCTGGATCTTCGCCTTCGTGAATCAAAATGGAAGACATTACAAAAACTAGATTGCCATAACCTTGAAATTCAGTGTCATTTTCAGAAAAAGCTCTTTGTTGGAATACAACAGCCTTCATAGCTTGGGCTTCTTTATCAAACCCTTCTGGCATAGACACCACTAAACTGCCATCAAATTTTTTCAACATATCAACAGAAGGACATACCGTAAAATTTGTACTCGCCAATGCACCTTGGCATATCAAGGCGCACAATCCGCCGATGATTGTTTTTTGTAACAATAGTTTTTTAATCACAAATTTCCCCTAATATTAAAGCGAAGTGATTATATGTTAATCTATAAATAATGTAAACAAAGTTAAGAATGCAAGACCTTGCTGGACAAGGTACTCGATAAACTGCATAATTCTAATTTTTTATATTAAAAATAAATGCCTCATCCGCTGATTCAAATCAAACACCTGCATAAATCATATGGACATGCAGAAATTCTTAAACATATGTCCCTCGATGTTTACAGAGGTGAGTTTTTAACCTTACTCGGTCCTTCTGGATGCGGGAAAACCACCCTATTACGTTTGATCTCGGGATTTGAATACCCCACTAGCGGAGAAATTTTTATAAACGGTACTTGTGTGAATCACTTACCGCCTCAGCAACGTGATGTCCACACAGTATTCCAAAGTTATGCCTTATTCCCTCATTTATCCGTTTTTGAAAACGTGGCCTTTGCGTTGCGTTGTCGGGGTGTACCCGAAATAGAAATCAAAGAACGCGTTAAGGATTCTCTAGCTTTGGTTCAATTAGATGCTTTCGGTAATCGCAGCATCACACAATTAAGTGGTGGTCAGCAACAACGTGTTGCTATCGCGCGGGCCGTTATTAATCGTCCACAAGTATTGTTATTAGATGAACCTTTAAGTTCGCTGGATTATAATTTACGTAAAACCATGCAGTATGAACTCAAGCAATTGCAAAAAACTCTTAATATGACCTTCATTTTTGTCACACATGACCAAGAAGAAGCCTTATCGATGTCTGATCGAATCGTGGTGATGAAACAAGGGGTTATTGAGCAAATTGGCACACCGCGTCAAATTTATGAAACACCGTGTAATTTATCTGTGGCACAATTTATTGGAGAAACCAATTGCTTTGACGTCAAAGCAGATACCATTGATGACCATATTAACGTCGTGGTGGAATCAATACCTATTCAATGCAAAAAAATCCCACATGCTAAAATGGGTGATCAATTTCATCTGATTGTTAGACCTGAAGATATACGTGTATGGTCAGAACATGAAATAAAAGATCGCACTCATCTGATTCCAGGTAAAATTATTGACATGGTATATAAAGGATCTACTGTAGCGCTGAAAGTCGAACTGGCTTCCGGTAAATTAATTTCTGCCATAGAATTTTTTAATGAAGATGACGACACTTTGGAATATAAAGAGCAAGAGTCTGTTTGGGTGCAATGGTTAACTGGCTGGGAATTATTATTACCTTATGAGATCTAAACCATTTTCTATTTATTTTATCTATACATGGTTGGTAGTATTTGGCCTTATACCCATTGGTTTGATTTTTGTCGTCTCGTGCCTGACAGATAACACCCTACATTTGGCATCTCTTCCAATCACCGCGCATAATTACACAGCCTTAATGTCGCCGTTATTTTTAAAAGTTTTTTTGCGATCCACAGTAATGGCGGGCTCTGCAACCTTGTTATGCTTGCTCCTGGCTTATCCACTAAGTTATATATTGGTCAAATCAAAGCATCAAACACTGTGGTTGTTTTTGATCATCATCCCATTTTGGACCAGCTCTTTGATTCGCATTTATTCGTTAATTGCGATGCTCAAAATTCATGGCATTTTTAATACCGTACTTTTAAAATTACACATTATTCATGAACCTATTACGTTTTTGTATTCTAATGGTGCCGTAATGTTTGGGCTAGTGTATAATCTTTTACCGTTTATGGTGTTACCGATTTTTTCCAATATGGAACGTTTTGACTTTTGTTTGATTGAAGCAGCCCAAGATCTAGGCGCCAATCGATGGGTCACCTTTTTCCGCGTTTTCCTACCGAACACCGTATCAGGTATCATTGCGGGATCGCTCATGGTATTTCTCCCCTCTATGACCCTATTTTATATTTCAAATATATTAGGTGGTGCGCGCTCAGTGTTGCTGGGAAATCTGATTCAAAATCAATTTTTAGTCATTGAAAATTGGCCTCAAGGCGCAGCCACGAGTATGGTGCTCACCTTTATCCTGATTGCTATATTATGCTTTTATCGTCCCAAAAAGCAGGGGGTTCTCCTTTGAAATCTCTGATGCAAAAATTATATTTGTTTTTTATTTATGGTTTTTTATATCTCCCTATTGGGGTATTGGTTTTGTATTCTGTCAACAAAGCAAAATACTCTATGATCTGGCAAGGACCATCCACTATTTGGTATCAAACTTTATTAGAGAATACCGAAATTTGGACAGCATTTATGCATTCTGCCTTACTCGGCATTACCGCTTCTTTGATTGCCACCACCGCTGGCTTATTAGCCGCTGTACAATTATTTTTATCCCAAAAATTAAAAAAACATGACGGATTCATGACGCTTTTATTACTATTGATCATCATTCCTGATTTGGTGCTGGGCGTGGCCTTACTCATCTTTTTTAATTATGCACATATACCTTTGGGATTTTTCAGTTTGCTGATTGCTCATATCACTTTTAGTTTGCCGTTTGTGTTATTAACCATATTCAGTCGTATTGAAACACTCGATATGAACATTTATCTTAGTGCTTTGGATTTGGGTGCGAGCCATACGCGAGCCTTGATTAAGGTATTATTACCTTTGTTATTCCCTAGTATTTTAAGCGCACTATTATTGTCTTTTACGTTGTCTTTTGACGATGTGGTGATTTCTTATTTTGTTGCAGGCCCGGAATTTAATATTCTCCCGTTGGCCATCTACTCTATGATTCGTTCTGGCATCACGCCTGAATTAAATGCGCTCGGTACAATAACGCTATTTCTTTCATTGATTTTGGTACTGATTTCCTCAAGTCTGACTCGGAAAGCCTCATGACTCTTTTACGATTTTTAATTTGTGTTGGCTGTGCTCTATTATCTACCGCGTCTTGGTCTGGTCGTATCGTCAATGTCTATTTAACGGGTGGTGAAGTACCTCAAAGCTTGATTTGGGCGTTTCAAAAAGAAACAGGCATTAAGGTCAATTTATCAACGTATGATAGCAATGAAACAATGTACGCAAAATTACATGCCAGTAAGAAAAACTTCTATGATGTGATTTTACCTTCGTCTTATTTTGTCGAGCGCATGAAAAAATATGATCTTCTCACAAAACTTGATGTCAAAAAGTTACCCAATTTAAAAAATCTTAACCCTTTTTTCAAAACTAATCCGTATGATCCGAACAATGAATATCATGTTCCTTTATTATGGGGCGTCACAGGCATTTTTTATAATCAACACTGGATCAAACATCCGCCTAAAAAATGGCAAGATTTATGGAATCCTAAATTAACCAATCAATTGATGCTGGTTGATGATATGCGAGACGTCTTTTCAATCAGCCTGATGAGTTTAGGCTATAAACCCAATGATGATAACCATGAACATATCAAAGAGGCTTATTTACATTTATTGGCTTTAGTGCCCAATATTAAATTATTTGCCAGTGACGCAATACAATCCTTGATCATTGACGAAGATGCTAATATTGGTGCGTCCTGGAATGGTGATATCGTTAAGGCACAAGCTGAAAATCACAATGTTCGTTTTGTTTATCCTGAAGATGGTATTTTGATGTGGGTAGACTGTTTGGCTATTCCCAAAAACGCACCCCATTTGGATGAAGCCTATGAATTTATTAACTTTCTATTACGCGCTCAAAGTGGTGCTACCATTGTTTTAAACACCGGGTACAGCGCCACCAATCAAGCCAGTATCGACTTGCTGCCAAAATCTATCACCCAAAATCCTTACATTTATCCAGAGAAATCCGTGGTGGAAAAAGGATATTATCAACGCGATATCAGCGAAGAGATCATGGAACTCTACAATGTGTACTGGGAACAATTAAAACTAGCCTGTTGACTCTACAAAGGAGCGCTCTCCATGAGTATTCTTGTTTTTGACATAGAGACAGTACCTGATGTGGTGACTGGACGTAAACTTTATGATTTGGTAGGTTTGTCCGACGAAGATACAGCTTCGGCAATGTTCGCATTACGCCGTGCCAAAGTAGGTCATGATTTCCTACCTCATCATTTACAAAAAATTGTAGCCATTTCTTTGGTTTTGGCCACACAAAACAGCATCACAGTCTGGTCATTAGGCGATGAGCAATCTTCTGAAGCAGAGTTGATTCAACGTTTTTTCTCTGGAATTGAAAAGCATACGCCCACTTTGGTCTCTTGGAATGGCAGCGGATTTGATTTGCCAGTCTTGCACTATCGCGCACTCTTGCATCAAATCCCCGCACCAACCTATTGGGAAACAGGCGAACAAAACTCAACGTTTCGTTGGTCTAATTATTTAAATCGTTTTCATTACCGCCATTTGGATCTTATGGATGTCTTAGCGGGTTATCAAAATAAAGCGTTTGCGCCTCTAGACGATATTGCCAATATGTTGGGATTTCCGGGTAAAGTAGGCATGCATGGCGATCAGGTATGGCCTAAATATTTGCAGGGGCATCTGAAAGAAATTCGAGATTATTGCGAAACGGATGTGCTCAATACCTACGGTATTTTTTTGCGTTTTGAGCTCATGCGAGGGACAATCACATTATCTGAACACCAAAAAGCATTAGATATACTGACTACTTATTTGCAAGAAGAATCTCACAAACCTCATTTTTCTGAGTTTCTAACGACTTGGCAATCCCGTTTTAACTCTTAACATTGTCTTTATTTTAATCAGAAAAAGAGTATAATACCTAACAATTTACATCAAAATCGATGCGATATGTATCAATGGATCACTGAAACAGTCAACAGTCTTCGTAGCTTACAAGATAGTAAGATTTCTGAAATTGCCAATGCACGTAGACAAGATCTTCTGCTACTCGTCCAAGGTACCATTGGGCGCAGTGGCTTAGACACGGATCCCAATATATTAGCAACCACCCACCCGGCTTGGTTGCAAGCTCGATTTGATCACAAGCCAGGATATGCCTTATTTGAAAATAGCCCCTATCACATTCGTTTTGAAGCCAATCAACCCATCATTACACCCTTAACATTTAAAGAAAAATTATCAGGTGAAGCGCTTTCTCAAATCCAAAAACTATTTCCGTTTGAGCCAGAACCTTTAAAAACCAGTATAGACGAAGAACTCAATACGTTGACTGCGGCAATATCTCATTCTATAAAACAGCCCTTCAGCTTCAATAGCACGTTACTTCGTTCTTATTTTGCGCACCCTAGCGACACGCCTTTTATACCGTTCTCCAGTATGGTGTGTATTCAGTTCCAAGAGGATAAAAGTAATCAATATAAGTTTATTCAAACCTTAGTTGCACGCCATGAAAAATGTCGAAATGTACCCATACTCCTATCGCACCCAGGCGGGTATGTTTTATATGGTAATACCAATGGAAATCAGTGGTCTTTTACTGAGCTCGATCAAAATATCCTCAAAAAAAATCTGCAAGCCATCATGTTTACCGAAGAACCTTATATTTTAGAGTATCAGTCAAAATATTTTTCAATGTACGATCATATCATTGCAAAAAAAGCACACACTCATTTTTCGACACAACCACAGCAAATCACTCAAATTCAAAAAATCATTAATGGATTATTTTATGTTGAGCAAGCCTTCAAGTATATCGAAGAAGAAGTAAAATTAGATATGAGCACCTTAAAAAAAGTCGGCTCTGGTGAATATAAAATTATATATGAACACGCTCATGCAGCCCTAAGCTCTTTTTCTGATCTCGACATCGATTTTGCTCAAAGATTTAAAGAAGAGATAGTCGCTTTTAATTATTTTTTAACTCAATTTAATGAGTACTCTGACTCCTCTCCCCAACCTGACATCATTGCGCCTGATCATCAAGAGCATTGGGCCTTTCAATTTGGCCAAGGTGTAGGGTTTATCACTCGATATATCTATGATCCAGAAGGCAAATTTGATTTTCAAGTCTTGAGTCAGTTATCTGCTGATTTCCCAAAACACATCGACACCATCACCACCCTATTGAATACACACTTATCTGATACGCCCCAATATGCACCTAATATCAATGCGCAACAACTCAAAGCCTTACAACAGGAAGCCACCAAATTATTAAATACGTTAAAAAACACGCAAGCACCCTCGGGTTTTGGTCTCAATCCTTTTTATCAAATTTATCAGATCATCAATTATGCCTTTCTTATCCGTCAAGTCATTATTCTATTAGACAGTACGGTCACTCAAATTGGCTTTTTAAATAATGCGAGTCAAAAATCTATTCGAAGCTATTTAAAAATTTTAAATGAGCACCTCTTTCCACGCATCCTTGCCCTGGCAGGTCAGATTGAAATTGAGCTTGTCCTAGAACCAGGCACTTTTTCCCAACCTTTGATGCAAAAAATCAATGAATATTATAATTTACTGATCAATCAGACGAAAAATATTGCAAATTTTTCTTTCATAGGACTTGAACTTTTGACCATAGAAAATCAGCAGGTTTTAAGAAAACGTCTGGCCTATATCTATGATTTTATGAATAACAGTAAAAAGAATATTTTACAAATCAATGAAGTCATCAGCGCTACTAATGATTTTTTTTCAGAGTCACCCCTTGAGCAAACTAAGAAACTATCTCTATACGCTATGATCGCGCCGCACCTTAAACAACTCAATCCTGAAGCGCATAACGCCATCATACATGATTTGAATCAGACACGGTGTTTAGGCAGGCCTGAACGAGATCTCATAAAAAATAGAGTATTGTCTTATTGTACGACCATCATTGAAACAGAGCAATTGCGTCTCAAACAATGCGGCGCAGTCATGAAGACCATCCACGATGATACCACGCTGACCTTTCTTCCGTATAATACACGAGTCGGTTATGACATCGCCTTACAACCTATTAAAAGCATCAAAAATCTCCGAGATTTACCCCTGTCTCAGCAGTATCCAATTTTGATTCAACAAAAGATAAAATCTGAAACCAAATATATGGTCTACGGGAATACAGATGGTACGAAATGGGATTTCACGCCGATTGAGGAACAATTTATCCCGCGATTTATCATTACACAATTTAATCGACTCAAACCTCATCAATCCAAACAAAACCTGAATGAGTTATACATACTACGTTATCATCAAAAATATCATCTATTTTATGAAGAACTAAACCTCCATAAAGCACATACACACTATCAATCTCAATTTGATTGTATGGAGTCTGAGCTCTTCGCCCAAACAAACGATGTCATCAAACCAATCAAACATTGCTTCAACAACATAGATTGGTTTCGTAGGCAATTGGGACAAACGCTGCCTCAAAAATCCGAAGAGACGCAGTCAACACAACCCACACCCACCACACCCCTATTTATTTATCTTGATCAGCGCAATACGCACTTCCAACATCTTGAAACATTAACCTCCGATCAAGCGTTCACCCTGCACCTATGGTACAAAGATAAAATACGCCAGTACAAAGAGGCGCGCAACAACCTCAAACGATTTAAAACGCTATTGAATCAGTATTTTACAAGCAACGACATGATTGTCTTTGAACCCCAGCTCAAACTGCATCAAGAGTACAAACGTCTCTATCACGCATTACAACCTTATCTGATTGGTATGCGTAATTTTCCAGAATTTGATAAAAAAATGATTGCTGCTCTATCATTTTATCCAGATCCTAATTCATTATATAAACTCGGTGTCCAAGAATTTCATGATTTTCTACAGTCAGTGTCGTTAGACAATGACAAAAAACGCGTCCATTTTTGGCAAAAACGATCAAAAAATGTCTTGGATTATGCAAAAAAAGCTATGTTTACGGAGCTTAACCAAATACCACCCGCTCTTACGACGATTGAAAATACAGCACGCTCAGAGTTTATATTTAAAAACGAACAAGTCTCTAAAACACTCACCACCTTCATTACCTCTTTAAAAAAATGGATACCGTTATTGAAACCTAGAATACAAGAAGAGTTACGTTCCAATACGACGGGCACACCTTATCCAGACATTTATGAACTCAATAGTGCATTAAAAGAAACCCCTTTTGTGTTGTTTTTTAAACGCCTATTTAACACGCTCTATCACCTTGAACAAGCAGCCAAGCAAATTGAATCTTTGAAAATTGCTAAAAATACCCTCCTACGAGACAATAATATTCATAGTCTTATTGCTCTATGGCAAAACCATGGCCAGCATTTGATAAGCTTAGGTCCGAAATTATATGCAGATCCTATTATTGCAGCCATGAGCGAAAGCATACAAGCACAATATACAGCCGTACTGCCTCGTGCATTGAATCTTCTACAACCGCATACACCTAATGTCATAAATGTGCAGCCCGTGGGTGTCACCGCTCAATCTTCTGGGCTTTGGTACACCTTAAATTCTTTCTATATCACACCCACTCATCTTTTAGCCTTGACAGAACAAAGTGATCCCAATATGGGGCATACCATTTTCTTACAAACCCAATATCAGTACCCCATACAACAACCTGCCGCCCAGAGATTAACTTTAATTCAACACGATGGTCAGTACACTATATACGGCAATGGATTAGGACAGCAATGGGCCTTAAGACCACTGCCTCGTCAATTAATTGAAGAGTTGAACCTTGATTTTAGCGTTTCCTCGCTAAATTATGATAAAAAATATCAAGCTTTATACGACTATTTGGTGCAAGAAAATTGTCATACTACTGAATTTGATTCATTACAAAAAGCAGCCAAACAAACCACAAAGAACATTGAATACATTATTGAGCATTCTAATTCTTATTTAAAATTATTTTTATCCAGCTGGATGATTTATCGCTTAAATTCGGAAATACGTGCGAAATTACAAACCTTTACGCAAACGACTCAATCGGTGGCTATGAGTCAATTAAATAGTCTGTACAGTACATATTTCACCCCCATTTTATTAAAGGCAGATCTTTGGGAGCATCGTCTAGGGGTACTCGCTGGCACGATAACCTTGCCTCTCAAAAAAATCATTGATGAATGGTACAAAGGTTTCGTTTCTCCCTTAAAATTAAAATTTCAAGAAAAAGAAGACTTGGTTTGTGAAAACGGCTCCATCACCAAACGCATTCATGCAGAAGATGAGCGTCTACAGCTTGCTCACGCGCAACTCAAAGAGAGTGCTTCAAATATCTCTTTGATCAAGCATTTTATAGAGGATATAAAGGAATTTAAAAATTCTTGGCTGTTGTCTATAAATAACTTGGTTGAACAATATGCAACTACCGTACTGCCATTATTAGAGTCTCATCAACAACAATGTCATATACAAAAACTGATACCTGAATGGATTAAAAACATCACACCAGAGTTATCGAGTGGTCAGTTACCAGATATTGAACAGCAAGTGGATACTTATTTGGCTTATTTGCTCGGGCTTCAAACCACCCACCAATTGTCCTACGCCAATTCTCTTGAAAAATTAAAACATCTAAAAGAACTTAAAACACAAGAAGAACAGAGTTCTAGATCACGCTACCGTCGCTCTTATGCCACCCATTATTTGCATGCCTATCTGAATCATCTGCCACGACACAAACTAAAGCTATCTCACAAAAATATTCATCAAGAATATCATTATGAACTTCAACAACATATCATGCGACAACAAAACGAGTTATTTGAAGATATTGAGCATCAGACTGATATTGATCAACACATTGCCTCTAAAATAAAATCGATTGAAGAAACGTTTGAAAAAACATATTTTTCTCGTTACGAACGCCTGGATAAAATTCAAACTGCTATTGAACAATTTCAGGCTCACCTTGAGCGAGACAAAAGAATTGCGCCCACTATAAAACAAAGAAAATCAGATTGTCTAAAAGCAATGCATGCAATGTTTGAAAACACAGACCAAGTTGGTGGACATTCTATTACCCATTTAAATAGTCGTTTAACCACACTCATATCCATGATCAATGCTTCTGAAGCGACTCTCTTAGCGCCTCATGTACCGACCTATACGCATTGTTTAGATTGGTTGTTAGATTGCATGATTTCTTTATTTACAGCAATTGGGTTGTATACGCCTGAACGCCAACAACGCTATCAAGATTTGGTTCGTGCCTCAAGTATCAGAGATTGCCAATCTGACTGGCTGTCTTTTTTTGGTTCACATACGACACCCCAGAGGCCACAAAGAAGCGCCATTGCCACGCCTGGGCAAGGATTAACACGCACGACGTTTCCTTAAAGAAATGATTGCGTCCATTCGTATTTTATTATTAAATCTGAACTTCATGAAAGAAAAAGGATAACACCGTGCACACGCCGTTAAGATATAAAATTGGTCAAATGTTCATTATGGGCTTTGAAGGAACGAGCATCCAAACAGACTCTCCTATTGCTCACTCTATTCAACAAGACGCAATTGGCGGTGTCCTATTATTTGATTATCATTATCAAACACAATGTTATATCAAAAACATTCAAAATCCGGAACAAGTTCGACAACTCAATGAGTCCTTACAAGACCTGAATACTCAAGCACGTCTCCAACATCATCAACCTCCACTTCCTTTGATCATTTCTGTGGATTATGAAGGTGGACAGGTCAATCGATTGAAAGAAGCTTGTGGTTTTCCTAAAACAATTTCTGCTGTGGAAGCAAGTCAGATGGCGCATGCAGAAGTGGTTGAGGCCGCGCGCACTATGGCAGCAACTTTGCAGCAATTGGGATTTAATTTAGACTTCACGCCTGTGGTTGATGTCAATATAAATCCAGACAATCCGATTATCGGAAAATTAGACCGAAGTTTTTCCTCTGATCCCCAAAAGGTTGCCGAATATGCTCAAATTTATGTGAACGCATTCGCTGAGCATGGCGTTCAATGTGCCTATAAACATTTTCCAGGACATGGCAGCTCATTAACTGACTCGCATTTGGGATTTGTAGATGTAACGGAAACCTGGCAAGAAGAAGAGCTTATGCCTTATGAGCTCTTACTCAAAGAAAAAAATTGCTCGATGATAATGACCGCACATATTGTCAATCGTACGCTTGACCCTTCTGGTTTACCGGCGACCCTTTCACATCCTATTCTCACTGATATTCTTAGAAAAAGACTCAACTATAAAGGCATCATCATCACAGATGATATGCAAATGAAGGCCATTGCCGATCATTTTAGTATCGAAAAAGCCATGACTTTGGCCATTAATGCCGGTGCCGATATGTTGATTTTTGGAAACCAACTCAGCGCCACACCTCAAGATCCTAAGCCCTTAATTGATTATATTGAATCCCAAGTCATAGCTGGCGTGATTTCTGAACATACTATTGATCAAGCGTATGAAAGAATCGTGGCTTTTAAGCATTTGTTATAAATGCCACCATATGATTGATCCTTTAATAAAAAACAAGTATAATTTTAATCCAAATTATAAGGGTTATGATGAAAAAATATACGATTATATTATTATTACTTGGTTTAACCTCTATGATGGACGCAAATGCAGGTCATCGAGGCCATCATCCGGGTCAAGCGTGTCAGTATTTAAAAATTATAATCAAAAATGATACGCCTTTTCATTGTTATATGATTAAAAGAACATTGAAAATGGGTGATATTTATGAAACAGCTTCTTTTAAAATCCCGTCAGGTACCGAAAATACGGCTTTTGAACTTTCAGAATATAATGGCCAGATTCATATGACATTGACTTATGAATGCAATGAAGGGCGAACCATTACGTTTAGCTCAACAAAAAATGCGTGCGCAAAAAGCGGTACTATTACGGGAAAAAAACTTTCCACACAAAACATGGACGCTACTTTTTCTATCACCCCAGGCAGCTATTGGGCAGGAACACCCGGCATCATTCATTGGACATTTTATTGATGAAAAAATATATTATATTCTCCTTTTTAATGTTATCTAGCCCAGTCATGGCAGGTTTTTCTGATTATGCATGCCTGCACTTAGAAATAACCATCAAAAACAATACTCAAAATACATGTTATTTGATTGAACATGAGGCTCAAAGTGGCTTTATCTATTCTGAGAAACACGACTTAGCTTTCAAAATTCTTCCTGGTGAAGAATCATCTGTTTTAGATCTTATCAATGGCCTGTCTTCAGGCCCTAATATTGATTTACAATACGAATGTGGTGAAGGACGCTATATCACCTTACATACAGAAAAGAATATGTGCGGCAATGACAACACCACCACAGCTTTTTTGCTATCTGCTGCTAACTTAAGCGCAAACCCTGAAACCACTCCGGCAAGCTATTGGTCCAATAAACCAGCGACCGTGCATTGGACGATTTATTAACAACTGTAGACTTGATCTGAGGCATCTCCACCAACTGCTGCTACGCAAACCTTCTCTCTTGAAAGTAACAACCAATTGCGCACTATCTAGAAATTGTGGCTGAAGTCAAACAATTGAAAACAACATTATAGGCTAGAGCTAGCTTGGAGTGATTCAACTGAATGCTCCTTCCTGCTGGTGGTACTCTGCTGTCAAACCACAATATAAATGATTTTTGTGTAAAGATATGACATGGTCTACAATTAAAATATGTAATAAAAACACAATAAGGATATTATTATGCCTAAAAAATCATTTAAAGGCTTAGTGAAAGAGAAAGCAGAAAGTGCGGAACGAAAACTAAATCGACTACTACAATCTCATGCTTTACAGGATCATTATGCCATTAAAAGGCTTCAAAGTGGTGAGTTGGTAATTTTGGAAAACGCCTCTAATCACCTAACAAGCGAAATAAAAGATCGTTTTGATGAGCTTATCCGTAAACTTAGCTTAAGAAATATCATTGATTATAAAAAAACAAGAATAAGCTCTGGTGCAAATCAATTCAATGGTTTTATGATAGAACAAATTGATTATGATAAATTAAGTCAATATGAACTGATGCAACAACAAAAAACGAGTAAGCCTGCACATGTTAATGCACATGTTTGGTCACGTTTGGAGCCTGAAATCAAAGAAAGTTGGAGTGAGCTCAGTAGAGCATTACAAGATCATATTATCACTTGCTATGTTAAAAATATAAATGATCGACTTGCGGCATTGCCTGAGGGTGTCCAGTTAGGTACAGCCTCCTTACAAACGCCCATTTTATATGAGATACCCTCGATTCCTGTTTATCTGCCTAATCCACAAAACCAAGATCAGCGTTCTAAAGAATTTTTTGATTTAATGGAAATTTTAAAGTTGTCTAAAGGAGAAGATCCAACCACTAAAATTCCTTTTCGTTTTGATGAAATCATACCAGCTACGGATAAATTAATGTTGATTGATCAAAGATTGGCAGCTCAAGAGCAGAAGGCAACGCCCACTGTGCCCGCTGAAAATTTAGAAAATAAAGCATCCTCACGCCCGTCAATGTCATCACAGGAGATACTAAAACTCCGAGAAATATTTTTTAAAGCTTATCTAAGTTGCGAAAGTGATTCTTCCCGCAAGGAGAACCCGTCTTTAAAGGAATTGAGTCTGGAGGGACGCCACTTGATTACAATGCTCCAGAGCAAAAATCCAGCATTCGATATTGCCAGACAAGTCAATGATTATGTATCGCGCGTATCAAATGCGGTTGATAAACACCAGCGTGAACAGTCATTAGCTCCCCAAAAAATAGTAAATCCCTTAGACAGCAAACAGGCTTTGGGCCAATATAGTGATATCTGTAGCAACAATCCTGCTGATAGTGGTCGCAGAAAAAGATTTCGGCAACACCTTGAGGGCATGAATGCAAGCACCAGAGCCGCTACTTTAGAGTTTCAGAGTATTGACTCACTTCAAAAACTGTCTTATGCATATTCAGTGTTACTTAAAGAACCCTCCTTGAAGGATGATAAAATACAAATACAAACTATGAAAGCCCTTCAAAAGGAAATTTCATTATCCATCCTTATTCAAGGATTAAGCCAACAATTAAGTGCCTTTGATCCCAAATTTCAAATAACAAGAAACGAAAATGAATTTATTGGAATAAAAATAAACATTAATCGAGTAGATGCATTTAGCCAATACACTTATGAAAAAGCACAGCTGTGGGCTATAAACATCCAAGATGGACAGATAACCGTTTATCTAGATAAAGAAAAAATGCTAAAAGATCCAAACGTATTTGAAAATATTAAAGCCAGTCTAAATGCTGTAGACAATCAAAATATTGCTCTAGGGAATGGAATAAAACATAAATTAAATGACAATAAAAACAATTTCAATGTTCAAAGCGAAGAAATGGACATTATTCTTAACATGTTTAAAGAAAAATATGGTAAAAATCCTGAGTACAAAGAGTCCATAAAGAACAGCGATGGAAGTATTACGTTGTCATTCCCGTCAACAAAAGAAAATGGCGAAACAATGACTGATGCCGAAAGATTTAAGGAAGTAACCTCTTTTTTTACTGAGGTCGCTAAAACAGCAAAGTTTGTCATCATGGATAAGGATAGAGTAAATGTTCTGGGTTATTCAAATGGAGACGGCAACCTGTATCAACCTGATGGTAAAGAGCTTGAAAAAGGAAAGCAGCTATCATCTGAGGCGGGTATTCCTCTCGATAAATTTGATATGTCTTTGATGGATGAGCCTGCTCGTGGTTTAGGTATGAATTAACGCCAATAGGATGGGAGCGAGTGATCGAGGAAGCGTCTTTGGTTTTCTCGATCATCTAGGGATGACGGTTGTTTGAAATTTGAAGTAACTCATTTAATTTAATTGATCAGTTCAAGTCATTGGGATGAATATTTACACCTTAAAAGTCTATACCAAAAGAGTTAGAGAGATTAAATATCATTAATTCCTGAATAACGAGCGTAGCAATCTCCGAAATCAAAATTAATAAAAAGTTCAAATTTATATCATCAATGCTCTAGATGAGGATTACAAAGTTGATCATTAAGAAATACTACAGCACCCTTTTGTCAAACTCTCGGGCGCATCATTTTGTTGAGATGCATAAACTTCCGGCCTTAGTTCTTGTTGCGGTCTAGACCAAAACTGATGTGTAGATAGTTTGTTGGAAAGGTTATAGGCCACATGAATGTCATAACTTAAGTGAGCGCAAAACTCTTCTAAAGAAGGCCTCTGAATTGGATCTTTATTTTGAGATTTTAATATAAACGCTTTAATGGAGGGAAATAGTTGTATCAGTTCTTCATAAGAGTAATGAGCGTGGAGTACCTTGCGTAATGAAAAACCTAATGAATAAACATCTTGATTTGGATTTGGTTTTATTGGACCTATTACATTATCTACCATCACTTCAGGAGCATGCCATTGCGGATCATCCCCTCTAAAAAAAAGAATGCTCTCATCAGTATCCAAAGTAGCACATCCAAAATCAATAAAACGTACCATATAGATGTCATTTTCAACATAAATCATAATGTTTTCATAACTAAGATCACCATGGATCACGCCTGTCTTATGAATCCGCTGTAGCTCTTGTGCAATTTTTAAAATAATGTCGGCTAGATCTCGCAGAGAAAGAGTGGTGGATGATATAAAATCATGTGCTGTTATACCATCAATAAACGGCATAACATAACGACTAGTATGACCTCCCTTAAAAAACTCAAATAAATGTAGCATGTTGTCATTTGGATAAGCGATGCGTTGGCATCTGGCTTCATTGGCTAAAGCACTGATGCGATTAGAACGGTCTTCTTTGGGTGATTTAACTGCAATTTCTTGACCATCTGCATCTTGAAAAGAACGTACTATGCCATAACCGCCTTCCCCTATATGACGCTTATATTCAAATATACAAGAGACTTTTTCTGGTATATTGATTTGTATCAATTTTGATGACCGTCGTCGATTAGATTTGTTATAACAAACAATAGATTTCTTTGTGATATTGCAACCATCTGTTTCTTTCAATAAAGAAAAAATTATAGAATTATGCAAAAAAGGACTGATGAAATCAGAATCTCGGCTCATAATCTCAAGCGCTTGTCTTCCAGATTTGATATAAGAAAAGAGCATACTTTTGCCTTGTTTGGCAGCCATTTCCAACACACAGTCATAATGTTCGCCATCCAATGCTTTTTCTATCGCCGTTTTACCATGGTCACGGTGCTGAGATCGATTGATTGCAATATTTAAATCAGCACCCTTAGAAATAAGATAGCTTACAATACGATTGTGTCCGTGAGTTGCAGCGCAGAGCACGGGGGTTTCGTCGTAGGTATTTTTTAGATCTAATAGATTAGGATTTTTTTTCAGTAAAGAACGAACTATTTCCTTTTGCCCTGCACTTGCTGCGCGATGTATCAAATGAGAACCTCTGTCACCCCATTGCATATCAATCTCAGCAACATACTCTATTAACCATAAAACAATCTCGTAATGCTTGTTCCACATGGCCCAATACATCAATGGATATTCATGATATTTTCCATCTAAAGCGGCACCGTTGTTTACCAAATACTCTATAACATTCAAATGCCCATGCAATACTGCGTAAGATAGTGATGTATGGTTTAAACCATCGGTTGTGTTTAGTACATCAGGTTGTTGTTCAAGTAAAAACTGTAAAATGCTTAGCTGCCCATATTGCGCAGCATAGTGAACAGCAAACGTACTGTAGCCGTCATCAAACTCAAAAGGAGTTTGAATCCAATCCGTATTGCCTTCAGCAACCAATTGAACCAAATAATGTAATTTCCCTCGTTTAATTGCTTTTATTATGCTCAACATCTGAGATTGCTTACCATGATTTCTCGGAAATTTTAAATCAATTTGGTTTTTATAATAACACAAATGACATATAAAATCATTTGTTTGCCCGTTCGGCCCAACACACTTGTTAACCCATCTTAAGTACGTCACTCATATCACAGGACAATAGAAAGAGTGTCTATCGTATCGAATACTGGCATCATGGTTTTTTTTGCAGCTGCGCCATTGAGGTCGAATGAAAAACTTTTACGTATAAAGTCACATGGATTCAATGGTTTTGTGTTTGTCTTTGTGAGAAGGCCTTTGCTTAATTCAATTATCATTGCTTGTGTAGCACGCATCCGGTTTCTCCTGTTCTAACGTAGGTTGGGTCGTTCGACCCAACACCCTACAATTAAAACATACGTGCTAATACATAATGAATGAAATGACCTGTTGGGCCGAACGGCCCAACCTACGTACTGTTATGCTTGTTCCGTTTTTTATTTTTTCTTTGGCAAATATAAATCAGTGATCGTGCCCTCAAACATTTCTGATGCTTGAGCAATGGTTTCAGCCAAAGTCGGATGAGGATGAATGGTTAAGGCAATATCTTCGACATCACAGCACATCTCTATAGCCAAACAAATCTCTGCGATCAGTTCGCCGGCATTCACGCCAACAATACCGCCACCCAAAATACGCTTGGTCTTTGGGCAAAACAACAGTTTGGTTAAACCTTCTTCACGACCCATGCTAAGTGCGCGGCCACTGGCTGCCCAAGGGAATACAGCCTTTTCAAAAGGTATCTCTTGTGCCTTAGCTTCTTTTTCAGTTAATCCTGTCCAAGCAATTTCTGGATCCGTATAAGCCACACTGGGAATACATTTGGGATCAAAATAATGTTTTTTGCCAGCAATAACTTCAGCCGCAACCTTGCCTTCTGGGATTGCTTTATGGGCCAACATCGGTTGACCAACCACATCACCGATTGCAAAAATATGACCGACATTCGTACGCATTTGCTTATCAACGGGGATAAAGCCACGCTCATCCACATGAACACCCGCTTTTTCTGCAGCAATTTTTCCGCCATTCGGTTTACGACCCACTGCGACTAATACTTGCTGGAATAACACAGGTTTATCAGCGGCATGCACGCCTTCCATACCCACGTAGATCCCTTCTTCTTTGGCTTCTACTGAGGTCACTTTGGTTTGTAATTTAAAATCAACACCATGTTTGCCCATGCGTTTTTGCAATACTGAAACCAAATCCGCATCCGCGCCAGGAATAATTTGATCCATAAATTCAACAACAGTCACTTCAACACCTAAAGATGCGTATACAGTCGCCATCTCTAAACCAATGATGCCACCACCTAGAACCAATAAATTTCCTTTGATGTCAGCCAACTCTAATGCACCTGTTGAGCTGAAAATACGCTTGTCTTCAGGAATAAAAGGTAAATTCACTGATTCACTGCCCACTGCAATAATAGCTTCTTCAAAATCAATCACTGTTTTGCCTTCTTTCGTCGTCACAGTCACTTGATGTGATCCAGAAAATGCAGCATCACCAACGACCACTTGTACTTTGCGTTGCTTAGCCAATGCAGATAATCCACCGGTCAAACGCTTAACGACACTAGATTTCCAATTGACCAATTTACTGGCGTCTAATTGTGGTTTTTCAAAGGCAATCCCTTGAGAAGCCAAATCCTTAACATCATCTAGTACTTTGGCAATATGTAGAAGTGCTTTTGAGGGAATACATCCAACATTCAAACACACACCACCTAAAGAGTCGTATTGATTGATCAAGACGACATCCATACCCAAGTCTGCAGCACGAAAAGCTGCGGTATATCCACCAGGACCAGCGCCTAACACCACCAATTTTGTTTTCATATTATCGGCCATAAAGAAAAACTCCAAAAAATCAATTTTTAGGCGATTGCCCCTGTCATAAGGTCAATCGCGCGGTCACATTAAAGTAAAATTTTTCGTATATCGCTTAAACTTTCACTCAAATATCGAGTGAAACGAGCAGCTTCAGCACCATCAATCACACGATGATCGTACGTTAGAGATAAAGGCAGCATCAAACGAGGTACGAATTGTCCATTTTGGTATATAGGTTGCATAGCAGATCGTGATAATCCCAAAATAGCCACTTCCGGCGGATTCACAATCGGTGTAAAAGCTGTACCACCAATGCCACCCAAGCTAGAAATTGTAAAACAACCTCCACTCATGTCCGCAGGTGCTAACCCTTTATCACGCGCTTTGGAACTTAAATGCCCTAAATCGCGAGCAATTTCAGACACTGATTTGTGATTCACATCTTTGATCACAGGGACGACTAATCCATTAGGGGTTTCAGCAGCAATACCAATATGGCAATATTTTTTATAGATTAAATTGTCCCCAGTTTCATCCAAAGAACTATTGAATTGTGGAAATTTTGCCAAAGCGTTACTGACCACTTTACAGACAAAAGCAACCAGAGTTAACTTGTAACCTTGTGCATCAGCTTGAGATAATTCAGCTTTTCGAAAGGCTTCTAAATCAGTAATATCTGCATGATCAAATTGCGTCACTTGCGGAATAGTAACCCATGCTTGGTGCACATTAACACCTGTCAAACGTTTGATTTTGGACAATGGTTTGGTTTCAATCTCACCAAACTTAGTAAAATCAATCGATTTCGCACGAGGCATCGACATAGAAGCGCCGCTTCCAGAGTGCGCTAAGCGTTGCTTCACATAGTGTTCCACATCTTCTCTATTGATTCTATCTTTGCGCCCAGTACCAATGATATCAGCCAAATCAATGCCTAATGTTCTGGCCAAACGTCTGGTTGCAGGACCCGCTGCAATTTTAGTGTCTGAATCAACATTTAGATTGTCCGATTTGCTTTGAGCCTGGGATGAAACGGGTTCTTCCTCTTCTTTTTCAGGCATCTTTACAGGTTCTGCTGCTTTAGACGTTGTTTCTGTTTGAGGCGCTTCTGCATCAGCTTCAGAAGATTCGTCTAAGGTCATGATCAGGATCAAATCCCCTTCGGACACCTTATCACCTACTTGAATCGCCAAAGAAGATACGATGCCTGCTTTGGGAGATGGAATTTCCATCGTCGCTTTATCAGATTCTAAGGTCACCAATGGGGTTTCTAATTCAATGCGATCTCCGGCTTTCACCAAAAGTTCAATCACATCGACATCCGAAGCGCCGCCAATATCTGGCACAACAATATTTTGCTTTTGTTCCATATATTCCTCTTTAATCAATGGATCTTAATGTGTCACAGGATCTAATTTTTCCGGATCAATCCCGTATTTTTTCATGGCTTTGGTCACGATAGATGATTCAATTTCACCCTGGGAAGCCAAAGCATACAATGCCGTTACCGCAATATATTTTGCATCCACTTCAAAGAAATGTCGCAATTGTTGACGCGTGTCGCTTCGTCCATAACCGTCTGTTCCTAAAGTCACATAATCATTCGACAAAAAAGGTCTAATTTGATCAGCGTACAAACGCATATAATCCGTTGCAGCAATCACAGGGCCTTTGCGCTGATTCAAGCACGTCGTCACATAAGGTACTTTGGGGGTTGCTTCAGGATGCATGCGATTATCACGCTCAACCGCTAGACCTTCTCGTCGTAATTCATTAAAACTGGTCACTGACCAGATATCTACCGACACAGAAAAATCTGTTTCCAATAATTCAGCTGCCGCTATCACTTCACGTAAAATAGTACCACCACCCAGCAATTGCACATGATGCTTGTGTGTCTTCTTCGCTTCTTGCAACAAATACATCCCTTTAATAATGCCTTCTTCTGAACCTTCTGGCATATCAGGATGAGTGTAGTTTTCATTCATCACAGCAATATAATAGAAAATATTTTCTTGCTGTTCGTACATTCGTTTTAAACCATCATGAATGATAACAGTCAATTCATACGCAAAGCAGGGATCATAAGCAACACAATTTGGAATAGTTGCAGCCATTAAGAAGCTATGGCCATCTTGATGCTGTAAGCCTTCGCCTGCTAAGGTGGTGCGACCCGCTGTACCGCCTAAAAGGAAACCACGTGCTTGGATATCTCCAGCAGCCCAGGCCAAATCGCCAATACGCTGAAATCCAAACATTGAATAATAGATATAGAAAGGAATCATGGCCAGTTTGTTAGAACTGTACGATGTTGCAGCAGCAATCCATGAGCAAAATGCGCCTGCTTCGTTGATGCCTTCTTCTAAAATTTGTCCATCTTTGGCTTCACGATAATACATGACTTGTTCATGATCGACAGGGGTATATAACTGCCCTACAGGAGAATAAATCCCTATTTGTCGAAACAATCCTTCCATACCAAACGTTCGACATTCATCCGGCACAATCGGTACAATTCTGTCCGAAAGTGCTTTGTCTTTCAGAAGCGTCGATAAAATTCTTACAAAAGCCATTGTCGTTGAGATTTCACGAGTGCCTAAATTATGAGTAACGCTGGCAAAAGCACTTAAATCAGGAATCTTTAACGTATCGCAGGCGTGTGACCGAGCGGGCAAATAGCCACCCAAATTCTCACGTTGTTTTTTTAAGTAACGAATTTCTGGGCTGTTATCATCTGGACGATAAAAAGGAATTTCTTCGATTTGATCATCAGGAATAGGAATATCGAACCTATCACGAAATGCGCGTACTTGTTCGGTACTCATCTTTTTTTGTTGATGAGTGATGTTCATACCTTCACCAGCAGCACCCATTCCATAGCCCTTCACTGTTTTAGCTAAAACCACGGTAGGACTTCCACGATGCGCGGTTGCTTTGGCATAAGCAGCATAAATTTTTTGTGAATCATGACCACCACGGTTCAAATGCCAAATCTCGTCATCCGTTAAATGTTCAACCCTTTTCTTCAATTCAGGATAAGCACCAAAGAATTTTTCACGCACAAAAGCACCATCTTTGGCTTTATAACTTTGATATTCACCATCGATACATTCATTCATTCTTTTTTGTAATAAACCATCGTGGTCTTGGGCTAATAATTCATCCCAACGTCCGCCCCATACCACTTTGATGACAGACCAACCTGCGCCCCGAAATACGCCTTCTAATTCTTGAATCACTTTGCTATTACCGCGAACAGGACCGTCCAAACGTTGCAAATTACAATTGATCACAAAAATCAGATTGTCTAATTTTTCGCGAGCAGCAATCGCTAATGCGCCCAAAGATTCTGGCTCATCCGTTTCACCATCGCCTAAAAAGGCCCAAACTTTACGGCCCTCTTCTTTAATCAAACCACGATTCTCTAGGTATTTTAAAAATCTGGCTTGGTAAATCGCTTGCAAAGGCCCTAATCCCATAGAAACTGTTGGAAATTGCCAAAAATCGCCCATCAGCCATGGATGCGGGTAAGACGACAAACCATCTACTTCAACTTCCTGTCTAAATTTATCTAATTGTGCAGCAGACAATCTGCCTTCTAAAAAAGCCCTTGCATAAATACCAGGAGATGAATGGCCTTGAATATACAACAAATCGCCAAGATGTTTTTCATTGGCAGCTCTGAAGTAATGATTAAATCCAACTTCATACAACGTCGCAGAAGATGCATAGGTAGCAATGTGGCCACCTAATTCGGGAGCATATCGTCCAGCGCGTAACACCATGGCTACCGCATTCCAACGAATAAGTGCCGCAACACGCGCAGCCATACCTTCATCGGAGGGTATTTCTTTTTCGTCCTCTGGGTTGATCGTATTGCGATATGGCGTGGTCACAGGCAATGCACCAGACAAGCCTTCTTTATTTGCGTGTTCGAGAAGCGCTTGAAGCAAAAAAGAAGCACGCTCTGATCCATCAAAGGCTACCACGTCAGACAGCGCGTCCAACCATTCTTGGGTTTCAATAGGATCAATGTCTTTTTTTGTTTCGTTTACCATGAAAAATCCTTACTTTATAAAGCTAAAAATCACAAATTACATTAATGAGAACGCATCGCACTCTGCATGCGTTTATATACTTTACCATCACAAGATTGCTGGCACACTCTCTTATCTTGCACACAATCACAAGTGGTTTTCAAACACGCCAAAGGATCGCGAAATGACTTCAATTCTGCCATTGTCAACTCGCCTTGCACATTTTGTTGATGGCGATATTGACTAAAATGCACAGCAGCCATGGCATCCGCCTTGGCTTGGCATACGGTCGTGTTTTGATCACAGACATCTAAGCAATGTTTGCATTTTTTAACGCAATTCGCGTAACACGTTTTCTTTTGGGCAACGACCTGTCGTTCATGATGATAATAAGAACATGCGCTCATCATAAGCAGGCTTAAACCCACACAAATTACTTTTAAAGCATTGTTTAAATTTGGCATTAATCTTTTCTCAGATTGTCAGACAAAGACATAGGTGTCGGGTATTTTAATACAACCAAATAGGAGGACACAATGAAAGTTAATATCGTGGTAGCTTGAATTAAATTAGAGGCCACTTCAGAAATGACTTTGGTACTTAAACCAATAGTGGCTAACAATAGCGAAAACTCACTGGCTTGACCCAAACGAAGCCCGACTTCTTTGGCTACTGATTTCTTTTCGCCTGCTTTCATCAATAAAAAATGAAAACAAACCGGTTTAACCACCAACATCAATCCCGCTAACATCAACGCAGGGATCACAACTTGCGATACATAGGAGAAATTAAACGTTGCTCCAACAGAAAAGAAAAACATCACCAAGAAAAAATCTCTCAAAGGTTTTAAGCTTTCCGCAATAAACAACGAGATAGGGCTAGATGCCAAAGCAACCCCACCAATAAAAGCACCTACTTCTCTAGACACTCCAATTTTTTCAGCGAACAGCGCCATGCCCAAACACCAGCCAATCGATAAGAGAAATACATATTCTTGGGTTCGATCGAATCTTGCTAATAACTTAACCAGGACATAGCGTTCAAATACAAAAGCAAACAATATCAATAAGGGGAGCGATATCAAAATCAATAACCAATCATGCCAGTGAAATGAACCATCTTGTGCGCCATTGATAGAAATAAGCACAATAATCGCAATAATGTCTTGCATCAATAAGACCGAGATCATCACTTCACCCGTATGTTGATGATGCAAAATGGTTGTTGGCAACAGTTTTAATCCAATGATGGTACTTGAAAACATCATGGCAGCGCCTAAAATCATGCTTTCTATTTGGGTTAATCCGAACCAACGCCCAATAAAATAAGCGATCACAGCAAAAAGCAACGAACTGGACGCAGCAATCCAAGTCACCTTTTTTAACATATGCAATAAATTCTGTGGTTGTAAATGCAGGCCTAATAAAAACAAAAGGAAAATGATACCCACATCACCAACGTCATTCACAGTCCCCAAATCAGAGATCCATTTTAAACCCCAAGGACCTAAAGCGGCTCCTAGTAGAATATACGCTACCAATAAAGACTGACGGGTATAAAGCACAATCGTGGAGAAAACAGCGGCACCGGAAAAAATCAAAAACATAGTATAAAATACAGCACCTTGTTCCATAAATGGATTCCTCTTAACTGATTTAACACTCAGGACGCGATTGTTTCACTCATGAGACTTACAAAATAATCCGATTATGATAACACAAAATCTAAAATAATCAGCGTAAAAACTCACCTTACACCGCATACTATTTTTGAATATTTGAAAAAAACCTGGTCTAAAAACCGAGTTATCTTTCAACTCTGGCGTAATATTCTCATTCCACTCTATGTGCCAGCTTGTCTACGAGATCATGGATCATGTGTGAGTGTAGATGGCAGATGTACGAGTCTTAAACAAACATGATATATTACGTCAGAAAATTTTTGAATGTAGGTTTTTTGTAAAAGTCTAATCGTCTTTGCGGCATGAGCGAAGTCATCTAAAACCGATTCGAGGCAACCATGACTAATTCCATTAAATTTTTGATTGAATTACGCAAACGTTTACTCAATACGTTTGGTGTATTTGGCGTATTATTTGCTGCATTCTTTTGTTTCTCTACACCCTTATTTTATTGGTACATGTTGCCACTGCAGCGTGTTTTACCCAAAAGCACTCATTTGATCGCGACACAAATTGCCACACCACTCCTCACACCCTTATGCATGGCAACAAACCTAGCATTATTGTGCACGATACCTTATGGATTATTTCATCTATGGCGCTTTGCGTCACCCGCGTTATATCGCTCGGAGCAAAAAAAAATACAATTTGTTTTGGGTCTAAGTATAGGGTTATTTGTATTAGGAAATTTATTTTGTTATTTTTTGATTTTGCCCTTTATGTTTCAATGTATTATCCATGCTCTTCCTAAAGACGTATTATTTTTACCCGACATGGGATCCGCTGCGAGCTTTATTACTTGGATGATGATCATTTTTGGACTGAGCTTTCAAATTCCTTTGCTCTGTATGGTGCTCATTCAAATTCAAATGATCCAGATATCTCATTTAATTGCCGCACGTCCTTACATCATCGTAGCAGCGTTTACGTTAGGCATGTTACTCACGCCACCAGATGTCTTATCGCAAATTCTTCTAGCGGTTCCATTATGGGGGTTATATGAATCAGGGATTTGTTTGTCCCGTATTTTGATTAAGCCAAGTAGCAGTTGATCATTCATGCAACCTATATTAGAGTATGAATTGGCTATTTCTTTATTACTGACCCAGAAAATTTACAAGGAGTTTTCGATGAAACAATTTATGACTTTGTCTGCTTTTGTGTTGAGTGCCGCTTGTCTTTGCGTGAACACTCAAAGTTTTGCCGGACAATCTGCAACCAATCAAATCACTCAAGGTGCTGAAGATGTTGCGAATGGCGCAGTAAAAGGTACTGAAAATGTCCTAAAAGGCACTGGAAACGCAATCAAAGGTGCAGCAGAAGGCGTAGGACAAGCCACTAAAAAAGGCATTAATACGATTGAAAAAGGAACTCAAGATTTTCTTGGCACGAACAAATCTAAAAAAAGCAATTAAATCAGCGTCATTGACGTCTCGCGATTTTTCGCAAGACGTCAATCTCATCTATGCGGTATGCTCAGACAAAACCCGTGTTTCCACCCCCAAAGGTCCTGCACTTAATACTACATCAGCCTTACAATGCATGAATAATCCTGTTTCTACCACACCCGGTATATGCTTTATTTCAAACTCTAAGTCTAAAAAACGGGCGGTATCCATATGATACACATCCAAAATAATATTACCGTTATCGGTGACAAACCCTTGGCGATACACAGGATCCCCTCCTAAATTCACCAAAGCGCGTGCTGCCAAACTTCTGGCCATGGGTAATACTTCAATAGCGATGGGAAATTGTCCCAAATGATCGACCCATTTGTGCGATTCAATCATGCACACGAATGTTTG
Source organism: Legionella sp. (assembly GCA_002786165.1). Lineage (GTDB taxonomy): Bacteria > Pseudomonadota > Gammaproteobacteria > Legionellales > Legionellaceae. The sequence continues at coordinate 70,872 of PEQK01000007.1, read as the reverse complement.
TGCAGCAGTAGCCAGAATTTTTTCTCTCGTTAAAGCACCACCACCGCCTTTGATCATTTGATGTTGATGATTGACTTCATCTGCACCATCAAAATAAATATCAACTCGTTCCACAACAGGCAATTCTAGAACAACAAATCCGTGCTCTTTTAAACGACGAGCAGTTTCAATAGAGCTTGCCACACAGGCATCAATTCGATGGTTGTGTTGAGACAACGCCTCAATAAAACAGTTGACCGTCCGTCCTGTCCCAACACCAATGATCTGATGATCTTTTATGTAGTCTAGGGCTGCCATTGCAACTTGGGATTTATAATCGGGTGTAGGTTTAACCATTCAATGCATCCCGTGCTGGCACATAAGTATCATTTGCAGCTGCAGCAACCGCTGCATACGTCAAATGTCCTGCATGTACAGATAGACCATTGAGCAGGTGTGGGTCGGCTAATAAAGCGCCTTTGACACCTTGTGTGACCATATTCATGACAAAGGGTAAAGTCGCATTGGTCAAAGCAAACGTAGATGTCATAGGAACAGAACCAGGCATATTGGCCACACAATAGTGGATAACATTATCAATCACAAAAGTAGGCTCATGATGGGTAGTCGGATGACTCGTAGCAAAACAGCCGCCCTGATCAATAGCGACATCTACCACCACACTACCTGCACGCATAGATTTGATCATCGATTCACTGACCAATTTAGGGGCTGTCGCACCTGGAATCAGAACTGCACCAATCAACAAATCAGCATCTGCAACTGCTCGGCTGATGGCATCATGAGTAGCATATAGGGTCGTTAAATGGGTTTGAAATTGACTGTCCAACACCCGCAGCCGCGATAAAGACCGATCCAATACCGTTACTCGTGCACCCATACCAATAGCAATTTGGATGGCTTGAGTGCCCACCACACCACCGCCAATCACAACAACATGCGCAGGTGCAACACCCGGCACACCCCCCAATAACATCCCCTTACCACCCTGAGCGATTTCAAGACAGTGCGCACCTGCTTGAATGGCTAATCTTCCGGCTACTTCGGACATTGGTGTCAGTAAGGGTAACCCCCCTCCCTCACACGTCACTGTTTCATAAGCAATCGCCGTAACACCTGACGCTTGCAACAAACGTATTTGCTGTAAATCGGGCGCTAAATGTAAAAATGTAAATAAAGTCTGCCCTTTGCGCAATTGTCGACACTCTTCAGGTTGCGGTTCTTTGACTTTGACCACCAAGTCAGATCGCGCAAAAATATCTTCGGCAGATGCCACAATTTCAGCACCAGCCGCTCGATAATCATCGTCGGTAATTCGAATACCGCGCCCTGCATCCTGTTGCACCAATACAGTTGCACCAATCCGTACTAAGTCTCTTACCCCTGCTGGTACCAGACCAACACGATATTCCTGTGATTTGATTTCTTTCGGCACACCTATCAGCATTTAGATAATCCTCGTTGTTGGAGTTCCGAAATAAATTTCGGTATTTCTTCAAATAAATCACCTACCAATCCATAATTTGCGACCTGAAAAATAGGTGCATTTTCATCTTTATTGATTGCAACAATCACTTGCGCGTCTTTTATGCCAGCAAGATGTTGAATCGCACCTGAAATACCTACTGCAATATATAACGTTGGTGCAACAATTTTACCTGTTTGCCCCACTTGATGATCATTAGAAATAAATCCAGCATCAACCGCCGCACGAGATGCACCCAAGGCAGCGCCTAAGGCATCAGCCAAATGCTCTACTAATTTAAAATGCTCTGCAGATTGTAGTCCTCTGCCTCCTGATACAATAATTTTAGCATTGGATAAACTCGGTCGAAGTGACGGACTGTGATCGCGTCGTAAAAAACGAGTAGGAGTTTTCGGAACAGTCACCGTTTGTTTTTGAATAGAACACGCTGGTTGTTTTTCTAAAATAGGAGGAAATGCCGTAGCTCGAATACTGATCAGTTTATTAGTATCCAAGGCTTGGACAGTTTCAATGGCATTGCCTGCATAAATGGGGTGTTCAAATGTTTGCGCGTCTAAGATAGCCGTCACATCAGACACTTGCGCAACATCCAGTAAAGCCGCAACACGCGGTAAGATGTTTTTGCCAAAAGTGCTTGATGCCATCAATACATAAGAGCCATCTTTAACCAAATCAGCAATCACTGGCGATAGTTGCTCTGCTAAAATATGCTCATAAGCAGGTTCGTCAATAAGACACACGGACCCAACACCTGCCATAGTCGCTACTTCTTCTGCAACAGCAGTACATTGATGACCAGCGACAATAACAATGGGGTGTTTATCCAATTGTAAAGCCGCATTTAAAACATGAGAAAAAGAGCCATCTAAACGCTGCTCGTCATGCTCCGCAACAATAAACAAGCTCATCATAACACCTTCTCGTCGTGTTGTAATTTATCCAATAAAGCACCAACTGTATCCACCTTAATCCCCCCGGGTCTGATGGCAGGGCTTTTCACTTGGATTCTTTTTAAATGATCGTGTAGTTCTAGATTCAAATCACTCAACTCAATTGTTTGTAGAGGTTTTTGTTTGGCTTTCATGATATTGGGTAAACTGGCATAACGCGGTTCATTTAATCTCAAATCCACACTAACCACAACAGGCACCGTTGTTTGAAGGACTTCTAATCCTTGATCAATTTCTCGTGTCACAGACAACTCTTTACCCGTTAGCTCAAGCTGTGACGCAAAGGTGATTTGAGGCCAATTCAACAAACCAGCCAGCATCTGAGGCGTTTGATTGTTATCATCATCAATGGCTTGTTTGCCCATAAAAATCAAATCCGGATGTTCAATCATGACTATGTTTTGAAGGATTTTGGCTCTATTCAAACTACAATAAGCCTTGTCAGTAGACACCAAAATCGCACGATCCGCCCCTAAAGCCAATCCATGCCGTAGCGTTTCTTGACTATCTTGTGCACCAATGGTCAACACAATGACTTCTTCAACCAATTGTTTTTCGCGCAAACGTAATGCTTCTTCCAAAGCAATTTCATCGAAAGGATTCATCGACATTTTGATATTTTGCATCTCTACGCCGGATTGATCCGCATTGACTCGAATCCGAACATAAGGATCAATGACTCGTTTTACGGTGACCAATATTTTCATTTACCCACCATTCCATGTGTTATAGGTTGACTCATGATCGAGTACAGGTCTTGATAATGTATTCACCAAGACCTTATTGATTACCCTGCAACTTTCCAGGAACCATCTGCTTGTCGACAAGCTTTGCCATAAATGGTTTGCTTTTTACCACTAATCACAGCTTCCGTGGTATATTCGCGGCAAGGTTGTTGCTGTTTGTAATACGTGCGTGTCGGTTTGACACGATATTGATTACCATTATCAGGGTTTTTCCAATCTACAGCGTGTCCTACAGGCGCAGTCTCCAGCGCATGTTGCATTTCAAGTTTATCTTGGCGATCCATATATTTTCCAATGTTACCGCCTAGAAATGCGCCCAACAAAGCGCCGCCAGCTGCTGCCGCCACTTTGCCTGCACCGCCACCAAACTGGCTACCCAATAAGCCGCCCACAACGCCCCCTGTGATGGAACCTACGCCTTCATTGTTCACAGGACCACACGCCGCTAACGCACACGACAAAGATAAAAGGATTACGGTTTTTTTCATCATTTTGACCTCGTTTCTGAATAATATTGTCTCACCACACGTTGCGACACTTGTGTCATCAATTCATATGCAATCGTATTCGATTGTTTCGCAACTATTTCAACTGGCATATGTTTTCCCCATAATTCAACGCGATCGCCAATCTTAATCTGTGGACAATCTGTCAAATCAACCGTCATCATATCCATTGAAACTCTGCCAACGATTGGCACACGATGTCCATTCACCCAAACACAAGTACCCGATTGGATGTGCCTAGGATATCCATCCCCATATCCTACAGGAATCACGCCAATGACTGAAGATCTTTCGCAACGCCAAGTTGCGCCATATCCAATAGCTTCACCCGCGGAATATTGATGAATGGTGGTGATAGACGACAGGAAATGCATCACAGGTTGCAAGTCAAATTCCGCTCCCAACCGATCTTCAAACGGCGAAACCCCATAGAGTATCAATCCAGGGCGAATCATGTTTGCATGCGTTTGTGGTAAGGCAATGATGGCGGCTGAATTGGCGACAGATTGTTTCATAGCATGATAACGTATGCTTAGGTCTTGCCAATGTTTTAATTGCTGCTGACAAACCGTTGAATCTGGGGTATCTGCGCAACCTAAATGCGTCATCAAACCAATCTGTTCATCAATCCATGGACATAATTTTAAAGTTTGGAGCACCCCAGGAATTTCATGCGGTGCGAACCCCAAGCGATGCATCCCAGTGTCTACTTTTACCCATACTTTCAAGGGCACAGACATCGGTGTTGTTGTAAACCACGCCAATTGCTGAGGATTATGAATAACAGGTATCACGCGCAAATCGATCACCGTCGATACTTCATCGGGCGAAAAAATACCTTGGAGTAGTACACAGTCACTTTCCGGACATACTTGGCGTAAGGCTGCAGCTTCTTCTATACATGCCACACCAAAGCTCTCGACCAAAGGCGCTAAAATAGGCGCAACCAAATGTAACCCACAACCATAGGCATTGGCTTTGACCATCGCCAAAATGTGCTGTTGTGGGGCATAATGTTTGATGCGAGCAACATTATGTTGCAATGCTTCTTTATCAATGGCCAAGTACGACGGTCTAGTCACTGGCATGCGCTCCTTGATATCCCGTAAAGGCCAAATCTTCAAAACGAGTATATTTGCCTAAGAAAGCAACACGTACTTTACCAATAGGGCCATTCCGCTGTTTTGCTATGATAATTTCAGCACATCCTTTGTCAGGACTATCTTCGTTATACACTTCATCACGATAAATAAAACAAATCACATCCGCATCTTGCTCAATCGCGCCTGATTCACGCAGATCCGACATCAAGGGCCGTTTATCTTGCCGTTGCTCCAAACTTCGATTTAACTGCGATAAGGCTACCACAGGAACATTCAATTCTTTGGCCAATGATTTCAAACTTCTGGAAATTTCCGAGATTTCTGCTGTACGGTTGTCCGCTTTAAATCCTGGCACTTTCATGAGCTGCAAATAATCCACCACAATCAAGGCCAGTTGACCGTGTTCTTTCATCACTCTGCGTGCTCGAGCTCTCATTTCTGCGGGACTTAATGCTGCTGTATCATCAATAAACAACGAAGACTCAGATAACATATGAACCGCCGAGGTCACACGGGGCCAATCATCGTCGTCTAATTTTCCAGTACGAATACGATGTTGATCAATCCTGCCTAAAGAAGACATCATCCGCATGGCCAAAGAGTCAGACGGCATTTCCATCGAAAATACCAGCACGGGCTGAGTGCCCTTGATAGCAGCGTGCTCTGCCATGTTCATGACCAAAGTGGTTTTACCCATCGAAGGACGACCTGCCACAATCACCAAATCAGAACGCTGCAACCCTGAAGTTAACTCATCGAGGTCAGTCAGACCCGTTGCCAAGCCTGTGATAGAATCTCCGCTATGGTATAACGCATCAATCCGCTCCACAGCGCGCTCCAGAACAGATTTGATCACTTCTGGACCACCATCACTGGCAGTTTGCTCCGCAATTGCAAACACACGGCTTTCGGCAAAATCTAATAATTCAGAGACTTCACGAGCGCCTGGGTTATACGCAGCATCTGCAATATCGGTCGCGACGGTGATCAGTTGGCGTTGTACGGATTTTTCTCGCACGATATCTGCGTATGCAGACACATTCGCGATGCTAGGGGTATTAGAGGCTAATTCAAATAAATAAGTTTCTCCTCCGGCATCCTCCAAATCATGCATGGCTTTTAAATGGTCGACCAGGGTGACCAAATCAAAGGGTTGATTTTTATGGGCCAAATTCACCATGGCACGAAATAAAATGCGATGCTCACTGCGGTAAAAATCGGCTTCACACAAAGTGAGACTGATTTTGTCCCAAGCTTGATTTTCCAACATCAAACCGCCAAGAATGGCTTGTTCTGCTTCGATAGAATGAGGAGGACGTTTTAAAGGATCAGAGGTTTTCTTACGAGCTTGAAGATCAATCATTTGGGCTCAGACTATATAGAGAAGACTCCATTGTAATACTCATAGCGCAAGGGAGCAATCCTACTCGGTAATTCGCATCATTAACTTTTTGATTCCCATATTCAAAAAGATACAAATTACCGTTGCTCCTACTAAAATATACAATAAATAGCCAAAAGAGCTGGCATAATGTACTTTTAACTCACTTATGGACGCCGTATTCAATGATATAGCTGTAAGGGTTGCTAATTTACCCGAAAGAAAGCCACCGATACCAAGAGATACAAAAAATATCCCCATCATGGTGCTGACCTTTTTTCGGCTGGCAAGCACAGTGACTGCCGACAATCCCACCGGTGACAATAACAACTCTGCCAAAGAAATCACCAAATAAGCTGGAATTAAATACAAAGGCGATAATAAACCGTATGGAAAATTAAAATGACAGATGATGGTAATCAAACCATAAGCGAGTGTCATACAAAACATCGACGTCAGAAATTTATTCCCGGTACGAATGATCTGCTGCGCTTGAGATAAAGGACGTTTGCCACGTGATAACACCAATCCTAAAATAATCATCCCGACACTTTGAATCCCTACGTAATAAGGAGGAGGAAACGAAATACCAAAGACCGTAGGATTCACGACCCGAACAATAAACAACGTCAAAGACATAAACATTTGAAAATAAAATGCCCAAAACATCACGGAAATCAAACAAAGCAATCCAATCACAATGGTTTGTTTGGCTTGCACAGGAGGTTCATTTTTCACACAATAAATCAAATACCAGACAGACAAAACCACAACCAATACAAAGATCAAATCAGCCAACATTGGAAAATTCAAAATGTAAAAAGACAAAGCCCAAAGGCCAAGCATCAAAATCACAGCTGTCGCAATTTTTTGATAAGAAAAAACATAACCATGATAATCTTGGATTCGATAAAATCGAATGCCATACAAAAAAATCAATCCGGCTACAACCATTCCAAATGCAGCAGAAAGGAATGCTGTTGACCATCCAAAATGATCGCTCAAATAACTCGGTAACGTCGTGCCAAAAATAATACCTGTGGTCAATCCCATATAAAAAATGGTAAAGCCGCTTTCACGATTGGGAGAACCTTCTGGGTATTCATTACCAAGTAACGAAGAAATATTAGGCTTCAACAAGCCTGTACCCACCACAATCCCTGCCAAACAAAAACACAACGCTTTGTCCGAAGTACTCAAACTAAGTAGCACATAGCTGATCAATAAAACCAAAGCACCTAATAAAATAGCACGTTTTTGTCCTATAAGATGATCGGCTATCCAGCCACCTATCACTGGTGATAAATACGTTAATGCTGTAAACGACCCAACCAATTCATAAACAGATTTATCTGGCCATTTGAAATGCAAAGCAAGGTAGAGTGCTAAAAGCGTTTGTACCACATAGAAGCCATATCGCTCCCACATTTCAGTGGCAAAAAAGATGCGTAATGTTTTAGGATGTGGATGAGTGTGCACGAGAACCCTTAATGTTAATCTTGAGTAGACTCAGAACAAACGGAGGCCAAATTATGACAGATGTTTAGCAACGTGTATAGATACGTATTTCATAGCAAGCCTTGAGTGACCTCAGCGCCCCTTTTTTCACATCTTTTGAGAATTCAGTCACAATAACTTGACTATCTCAAAATCTGGTCTAAATTTTCCTTTACCGGTCAAAAAGGTGATATAAGGATATATCAGTGTGCCCACTTAACAAAGTAGTACTCAAAACACCACAAGAGTTGGTTGATAGCTTTTCGCTTTGCGTCGAAGGCCAGCTGAATGACTCTAGTTTAGGCTTTTTACGTTCTGTGGCCAAATCTAATGCTGCAGGCGTGCAAAAACTCGTCGGTAAATTACAGCAATTACATTTATGCCTAAAAGCAGATGCAGTTCATTTGGTCATCGCTGCATTAACCGATCAACTTAATATTCCACGCGATGCAATGGCAACCATTCAACAGTTCTTAAAAGATGACAGCAAAAAAACTCTTTTTACAGAACTGGAAACCATATGTGTCACTCGATCACCATTACAGCAATCCGTATCGCATATTATGACTCAATTAGGCATATTCAGTGAATCCGATTCAGCATCCCATTTTTTGCGTTTGGTGATGAGTATCATGATGGAATGGAGTTCAGAGTTTGTACAGCGTTCACCTAAAGATGCAGCGAAATGGATCAAACATATTTTAGGCATTCCATACAAATCCGACATGTCGCATATCATACATTTGATCACGGATCATTTTTATCTAAGTACCCACCTCATTGAAGGTGAATCTCGTGATATGGATTGTTTAGAACTCTTTTTTTTGCTGCAAAATCTGACTTTAGATACTGATCTGGTTTTAGTTGCAGACACCAATAAAAAAATGATGGTCAATATTCATGCCACCATGTTAACGGTCATGATATGTAAGCATTCGCCCTATGCGTTTTATGACGTCGTTGCATTACAAGAGCAACATCCGGATGATGCGATAGTCTCATTGTTGAAATCGTCTCAAGATACACCGTTAGAATTGGACACTTTCTTTCAAAACTCAGAAGCAGGATTTAAAGAATACTATAGTCAAAAAGATCAAGGTAATCCTAATCCCCCTATTTTCATGAACGCTCTTATTACAAAAATTTACAAGACCATTACGGTCAAAGACAATGACCATCAGGATGATGCACAATCAATTCAAAGTGTGCTTGCGCTATCGCAAGAAAAATTGCAACAAGTAGAATACTCGGAATTCATTGTATGGTTCAAAACCCATGTCAATATTGCACAATTTGAACCGATGATTCATGCTTTATTATTTGATACAGGTTTTGATGTCGCCCAATCCCGTAAATCGAGTCATACAGGTCGCATCAGAGCAAGTGCTTTACAATTGGTAACACTTGGATTTTCTCATCGTTCTGCAGCATCACTGACGACAGGAACTTTTCAGCCACTGGTGAACACTGATATTGCAATGATTGATGCCAAAAACATGGCATCAATGGCCCTTTATTTTCACCAACAATCCCAAGAAACAAGAATCAAATTGACTCAAGAATTTTTATTATTAACCATTATTTATGCACATCATCTCACTATAAAGCACCAAAATCAGATGAGCCTGACTCAAAAATCAGTGCCTCTCTCGCAATTTAACACGGCCACTGTGGATATGGTACCGCAAAAACTCAGAGGAAATCCTTTGCAACGTGAAAGATTGTTTACGCCAAAAATGCCAGTCGCCATAGCATCAATCGGCCCATCTCAGATATCTCTGAACCTTGGAGAGTTCTATTTACCTAGGGCAAATAGCGGAGCTTGAGAAAGCATAAAGCATCAGCACCTGCTTTGAGCCCTATAGAAAGTCAGTTGGATGAAATAATGTTTTGATTCCTAGAAAGACTATGGATTAGAACCACATTGCTATGTCTTGCTCTGTGTTTTGAATATTCGTTTGATTTATGGTACAATTGTCATTTAAACGTGTAGGTGTTTTAATGTCCAACTTATTTCCTCAATTACCCATTTTAATTCAAGCTTTAGAAGATATCCAAGCCAACGAAATTGTTGTGATAGATGTGAGTAAGCAAACCACAGTCACGGATTATATGATTGTTTGCAGCGGCCGAGCAACTCGTCATGTCAAAGCCATCGCAGATGCTGTGATGGTCAAAATGAAATCTATCGGTTTGCCTCCATTGAATCACTCAGGTCTTGAAAATGGAGACTGGGCTTTGGTTGATTTTGGGGATTGTGTGGTGCATATCATGCAACCAGACTCTCGTTCTTTTTACCGTTTAGAAGAACTGTGGGACCTTAAAGCTTAATCTCCAAACTTGGTTCACCATGAATAAAGTACGCGGCCATCGCTCCCCCTCTCACGAAAACCAATCTTATTTGTTTCGTTTTCACTTGTTGGTCGCTTTTCTGATTATCTTGTCGCTTGTTTTAATATTGCGTTTGGCTTATTTGCAAGTATCTCAATATAAACGTTTTGCCACGTTGTCATTAAAAAATCAAATGAGCATCCTGCCTATAGCGCCTTCAAGAGGCATCATTTATGATAAAAATGGGGTGGTATTGGCAGAAAACATTCCTGTATATGTTCTAGAAGTTATTCCAGAACGCATCAAATCTTTGCCTGATGTGGTTGCCCAATTACAACAATTACTTCCTTCCATCACCCAAGATGACATCAAACATTTTTATCGAGCTCGCAAACAAAACCCCTCTTATGTTCCCATTCCGTTAAAACTCAAATTAACTCAAGAAGAAGTCGCTATATTCGCCAGTAACCAATATCAATTTCCCGGGGTAAGCATCAAAGCTGTTTTAATGAGATATTACCCATTAGGAGAAATCACCGCCCATTTATTAGGGTATGTGGGGCGCATCAACCAAGAAGAATTACAAAAAGTCGATCCGACTAATTATCGAGCCACGAATTTTATTGGCAAATCAGGCATTGAAAAATTTTACGAGTCCGAATTGCATGGTCAAGTAGGGTATCAACAAATTGAAACCGACGTCAGTGGACGGACATTACGTATTCTCAGCAAACAAGCCCCTTTGTCAGGAAGTAAACTATATCTTACGATTGACACCCGATTACAAACTGCAGGTTATGAGGCTTTACGTGGCAAACGGGGTGCTGTGGTATTGATATCTGCTGTCAACGGGAACATCTTGGCCATGATCAGCTCCCCCAGCTTTAACCCCAATTTATTTGTCAATGGCATCAGTTCCGCTGACTACAAACTCTTGTCTGACGAGCAAGACCGTCCTTTGTATAATCGAGCAGTTCGTGGCTTATACCCTCCGGCTTCCACCATCAAACCCTTTATGGCCATTGCGGGTTTAGATAAAGGATTTGCCAATATTCATGACCATATTTATGATCCAGGTTGGTATCGTTTGCCCGGCGTAAAACATGCTTATCGAGACTGGAAACATACGGGGCATGGCGTCATTAATCTCAAACGCGCCATTACTGTCTCTTGCGATACCTATTTTTATCAATTAGGTAATAAAATGGGAATCAGCGCTATGGAAGAAATGCTGGTTCAATTCGGCTTTGGGCAATTAACTCACGTCGATCTGCATGAAGAAGCAGCGGGATTAATGCCGAATGCGCATTGGAAACGTCAATATAAAAAATTACCTTGGTATCCTGGGGACACGTTAATTACGTCTATCGGGCAAGGATTTATGCTCACCACTCCTTTACAATTAGCCAATGCTACCGCTTCTCTCAGTCAACAAGGGCGTCGTTTTCGACCCCATTTGCTCCACCATATGATGCAAGATCACCATCAAAAAATGCCTTATAAATCTATCGAAGAATACCCGTTGAAACTGAAATCAAAAGATCACTGGGACACGGTTCATGACGCCATGCATTCTGTCATTACGAACAACGAAGGAACAGGCTATCGTTTTGGTCGAAATGCCCCTTATTCTGTTGCTGCCAAAACAGGCACCGCTCAAGTATTTAGTCTCAGTCAAGATGACAAAAAACAATATTTAAATATTCCACCTGAATTACGAGATCATTCTTTATTTATCGCTTTTGCGCCTGTTGAACACCCAGAGGTAGCGATTGCTGTCATTGTCGAACACGATACCACTGCCTCCCAAGTTGCTCGCCAAGTATTAGACGCTTATTTTGAGATCAAAGAACAGACGCAATTGAATTCACAACCCAAGGTCTCACCATGACACAATTGAAATCCAAACCCATGTACCGATTCACAGATCGCTCTTTATCTTTAGATTTACCCTTATTTGGATTGTTGCTGTTACTCATCACATTTGGTTTGATTATTTTATACAGTGCATCAAATGAAAATGTAGGGATGATTTTACGCCAAGCGTTGAGATTACTGCTCGCTCTTGGGGTCATGACGATCTTCGCTTTCATACCACCCCACACCTACAAGCGCTGGACCCCGTGGTTATATGGATTTGGGCTAAGTTTATTACTTGCAGTGATGGTCATGGGTAAAATTGGTAAAGGTGCGCAACGCTGGTTAGATTTAGGATTATTACGCTTTCAGCCCTCTGAAATCATGAAATTAGCCGTGCCTATGATGACAGCCTGGTACTTAGATCGTCGTCGACACCCTATCGATTTTAAATATTTTGCAATTGCGGGGTTGTTTATCTTTATTCCTGCCATCTTAATTGCCAAACAGCCTGATTTAGGAACTGCCATTATGGTGGTTGCAAGCGGTTTATGTGTGATATTTATGGCGGGTATTCCCACTCGTATCAGTCTTATCGCCTTGGTCAGCATTGCTTGCGCAGCACCGTTACTTTGGCATGTGATGCACGATTATCAAAAACAACGCATTTATACCCTCTTAAATCCCGAACAGGATCCTTTGGGTAGTGGCTATCATATTATTCAATCTAAAATCGCTATTGGATCCGGAGGCACTTTTGGGAAAGGATGGCTTGAAGGCAGTCAATCGCACCTGAATTTTTTACCCGAACATGCAACCGATTTTATTTTTGCAGTCTGCGGCGAAGAATTCGGCTTTGTTGGCAGCATGATTTTGATCGTTTTGATCATGTTGATCACACTACGCGGATTGCAGATTGTAAAAAACGCGCAAACCATATTCACCCGCTTGTTGGCTGCAGGACTCATCATGACTTTTTTCTTATCAGCATTTGTGAATATCGGAATGGTCATGGGTATTTTACCCGTCGTAGGCATTCCTTTGCCTTTGGTGAGTTACGGTGGAACAGCCATGATTACATTCTTAGCCAGCTTTGGCATATTGATGTCGATCAGTTCTCATCGCATATTATTTAATAATTTCTAGATTTTACGACCTAAACGTTTACCTTATGAGCAAATTTGCCACCGGAGCAAAACTTTTACGATGGATAGGACAAGGTCCTAAACTGCGTAAAGCAGTTTGATGTTGCACTGTTCCATAACCTTTATGTGCCGCAAACCCATACCCAGGATATAAATTATCCATTTCCATCATTTCTGTATCACGCCATACTTTGGCAAGAATGGATGCAGCACTGATTTGATAGATCGTACTGTCGCCTTGAACAATTGCGCGACAAGCCATAGTGACGCTAGGAAGATACAATCCATCGACCAATACTTCAGAGGGCGGAAAAGGTAAAGCTTCGATAGCACGTTGCATGGCCAGCAAAGTGGCGTGATGGATATTCAATTGATCAATTTCATGTACTTCCGCACGTCCAAAAGCGTAGGCTACTGCTTTGTTGCGAATGACATCTGCCAAAATTTGACGTTTTTTAGGGGTCAAACGTTTAGAATCCATGACCCCTACAATAGGCTCATCGATGATAACCGCTGCTGCCACCACAGGACCCGCTAAAGGACCACGACCCACCTCATCCACGCCCGCTATCATAAATTTTCTACTCCCAAAGCTTTCTCATGATAATAATGATGATACAGTGTGCTTAATAGAACGAAAATCATATATAACACCCCAATCCATCCAGCATATCGTGCAATCGCCAAATTATTACCATGCACATATAAATGATTAGCAACCTCAATACCCCCTGCTTGAAAACACATCGATACCATACTAATCAAAGCAGACGTTGTTCCGGTGCTAACTTGAGTCACAAATAAGATAAATCGATTCAATGCGGTGATGGCTAAACCATATCCCAAACAATAGGCGATCAAACCAGGCATCAACCAAAAAGGCTTCACACCAAAAATCTCTGGCAAGACCCACATCAAGCCTAACCCACTGCATACAATGGCACTGCCAATCAAAGACAATTGTCTCACTGAATAACGATACGACAAATACGACAAAATGATATTGCCCAAAATAAAAGCACCGAAAACGGGGATTTGCCATACACCATAAGCAACCAACGACATTTTGGCGCCGCTCACCAGCATGACAGGGGCCAGAGCAATCCACACCACGCACATAACCCCCATTAAACCGTAAGCCAAAGTGCCAAATAGAAAAACACGATGTTTGAGTAGAGTTGCATAATTGGATAAAACGGCAGGGATAGAAATAGCAGTACGCTTAATCATCCGCCCATCTCGCTTTTGTTGCCCCACAGACTCCGGCATAAACCGCCATAATCCCCAAAAAGCAACTATGGATAAAGCACCCACAAGATAAAACATCACATGCCAACTGCCATATTGTAATAAGATTGATCCAGCTAAAGGACCTAATAAAGGGGCAAGAATAGCGACATTGGCCATCACTGCAATCAAACGAATCGCATCTTGTTCAGAGAATATTTCTTGCAATATGGCATAACCCACCACATTGATGTAACACAAACCCATGCCCTCAAAAAAACGGCCCCACAAAAACTGTTCGATAGTTTGTGCCCAAGGCAGTAATAAGGTTGCAAGCGCAAATAAAGCAGTACCCACCAACATGACCGGTCTACGACCAAAACGGTCGGACAAGGGACCTAAAAATAATTGCAAACTGGCGCCGCCCAGTACATACGCTGTCAAAGAGGTGGCAACGTTTGACTCTTCTGCTCGAAAGGTATGAACCACAGCGAGCATGCCTGGCATGATCATATCATTGGCAATATAAGTCAAAAATTCATATAAAACAAAAAAGGAAGCAAATAATAAGGCTTGCTTGCGGGTGATATTAATTAGTGGTTGCATCATGCTCTCGATTTAATACCATAGTGTACCGCTCACTAGGGCCGAGAAACAAGATCAAATCCGTGACAGCATACCCTATCACGGCCATCAAACAATCATTGACATATAACAAAGGCACATGGGCACGCTCCCAAGGAGGGATTTTCCAATCTTGAAATAGTTTTTTTAAACATTTGGTTTGACCTCGCCAATGAAATTGCTCCCCTCCGCGACGATATTTAATTTCAATTTGGCTATTTTCAGGAATACTAATGCCACTTGGATCAGGCTGAGCCATAAGATAACTGTGCTGAAACAAACGGAGTGGGTTTGGAAAGTTTTGCCATATTTGATCAGACACAACCAAGTTCTTTTCATCACACAAATATAAGCGTTGACGATAACGGCGTATCACCAGGTGCTGAATACGAACACACGGTGTTGCATCCTCTCGAGCAAACAATACCGTATCAATGATTTGACGCAATTGCTCCGTAGAAAGCGCTTGCTGCACATGACATTTTAACCAGACTCTCAAAACATTTTGTAAGCGATCAGGTCTTGCGAGCACTTCAGGGGTACATTGCAAGGTTTTAAGCGCCATCTGAGGATGATCCAGCCAGGCTAATGCTTCTAAATTTACTTTAGCTTGTTGGCAATGCGCTGCAGCAGTCGCAATAGTGGCGGTTGCCCCTGGCCATTTTTCTTTTAACAAAGGCATAATATAATGACGCAAATAAGAGCGTGACCACTGATCTGACCCATTGGTTTCGTCTTCGACCCATTCTAAAGTATGAGTGCGTGCATACAGTTCCAATGTAGCGCGTGGGTATTGTAAAAATGGTCGTAGCACCACGCCCTGACCACATACACGTTCTTCACCCATCGCACTTAATCCGTCAATGCCGGCACCCCGTAATAAATTCAATAACACGGTTTCACTTTGATCATCTTGATGATGGGCCAAAAGCAAAGCGGCGTTTTGATTCAAATAGGATTCGAACACCTGATAACGGGCGTCACGCGCCCGCTCTTCAAGATTAGCGCCTAAGCCTATTGCCACACGGTGTGTCACAATAGGCACGCCTATACGTTGGCAATATTGTTCACAATGCACCAACCACTGATCAGCATGAGAACTGATCCCATGGTGAACATGGATCGCCGTTATTTTATCTTTGAGTGCGGGACAAGCCGATACAGCATCCAACAATACGGTAGAATCAAGACCACCACTCAATCCGACATACAACTGCTCATATTGGATGAGGCGTTGCTGCCAATTTTGAAGTAATGACACTCCATTACTCACATGCACCCATTGCCATCCATTTTTGATAGCGATGATCTAAAAGCTCTTTCACAGACAAAGCTTTTAATTGATACAACTCATGTAATAATACATCTTTCAAAGTTGACGCCATCAAAGGCAAATCGCGGTGTGCGCCACCAAGAGGTTCGGGTAAAACCACATCAATCAGGCCATTTTCTAAGATTTGTTGAGCAGTGATACCCATTGCACGCGCAGCATCTGCTGCTTTTGATGGATCTTTCCACAAAATAGAAGCACAACCTTCCGGTGAAATAACCGAATAAATAGCATATTGCAACATGATCACCCGATCACCCACACCAATCGCCAAAGCACCACCAGACCCAGCTTCTCCAGTCACCACACAAATAATAGGCGTTTCCAAAGTAGACATTTCTTGTAAATTACGTGCAATGGCTTCAGATTGGTTGCGTTCTTCAGCCCCAATTCCAGGATAAGCCCCTGCTGTATCAATAAACGTGATGATGGGCACTTTAAATTTTTCCGCCAACTTCATCAAACGCAAAGCCTTACGATATTCTTCTGGTCTGGCCATACCGAAATTTCTATAGACTTTTTCTTTGGTACGTTTGCCTTTTTGATGCCCCAAAATCATCACAGGCTCACCATTTAATCGTGCCAATCCACCAATAATTGCTGGCGCAGCAGAACTATGACGATCGCCATGCAATTCATCGAAATCAGTAAACATCTCTTCAATATAATCAGTCGTTTGGGGTCGTAAAGGATGACGTGCCATTTGGGCCACTTGCCAGGGCTCCAAACGTGAAAACACATGTTCAGTTAACTCTGTGGATTTCGCTTGTAATTTTGCTATTTCCTCACTTAAATTAACTCGATTGTCCCCGCTAACCATCCGTAAGGCTTCGATTTTTTGGTTTAATTCTTCTATCGGTTGTTCAAAATCTAAAAATTGCAGGCTCATTACTTCACCAAAGTTGTATGTAGGGCTAAAAAGTAGCATAATTGGCGAAACAAATCAAAAAACAGCTGTTATTTTGCGTGTCTTTTATCATGCTTAAAGCCAAGCTAAATTCAGATGACCCTGCTTTTTTATCAATACCAGCCGATGATTATACACTGGCGCCCGGACGTATTGATATATGGGAATACCCTTTAGATAGACTTTGGCCAGAAGCAGAGTCCCTATTAAACGCCGAGGAATACGCGCGTTCAAAACGTTACCATTTTCAACGTCACCAGCGTCGATTCACCATAGCACGCGCTATGTTGCGCCTTATTTTGGCACGGTATCTCAATACACAGCCCAACAGCTTAGAATTCATCACTAATGCTTACGGCAAGCCCAGTATTGCACGCCAAAACCAGATACAATTCAATTTAAGCCATTCTCGCGATCTTGCACTGTTGTCTATTGGCCAAACCCATCCTATGGGCATAGATTTAGAATATTTTTCCGGACGGCCTTTTCAAGGCATAGGCCAACTTATGTTTTCTCCTGCAGAAATAAATGATTATTCTAAAGTACCTTCTAGCATGAGATCTTTGGCTTTTTTTCATATTTGGGCACAAAAGGAAGCCTTTATCAAAGCATGTGGGATGGGATTGTCTTACCCAACGCAAACATTTGATGTCCCAGTCATGCCCCCTACAGATGCCTTCATCGAAGACCTCAAGCATCGTACATCCTGGCATATGACATCCTTCATGCCCCAAATAGCATGTTGTGCTGCATTATGTTATCACCCTACTATTCAAACGATACGGTACTCAAAGGATACGCATGTCTTTATTGAATGAAACCTCTATTCGACAACAGTTGATCGCTGCCAATTTTCAACCTTCAGTTGGTTTACACCTATTACCTACCGTAGACTCTACCAACCGATATCTTAAAGAATTACCGTATAGATTTCCCATAGAAGTTTGTTGTGCAGAAATGCAGACTCAAGGACGAGGTCGTTTCAATCGTCCTTGGTTTTCACCCTATGCAGAAAATATCTATTGCTCTATTCGTTTCACACTCAATGCTCACGTGTCGGATTTGTCTGCTTTGAGTCTATTGGTGGGTATTTCTATGATGCGAGTGTTAGAGCAAGCCCAGATTACAAATGATATCCGTCTTAAATGGCCAAATGATCTGCTTTGGCAAGATAAAAAATTATGTGGGATCTTAATTGAGTCCACCCAAACTCATGACGATACATTGGGTGTGGTCATTGGTATTGGATTAAATGTGAATAGCGACCCTTCCGATACCTCTTGGATCCAAGCTCAAAATAAACCATGGTGTTCTTTATTTGAAATCACAAAGCAAACATTAGATCGTAATCGTTTGATTGCATCTATGGTGATTCATTTAGAGCAACATATCTCACAATTTATCACTCACGGGTTTGAGCCTTTTTTAGAAAGTTGGCAAAAGTGGGATTATCTATATGGTAAGACCATTGAAATTGGGCATGCGGGTCAATCGATACGGGGTACAGCTATGGGTATTAATGTTCAGGGACAATTGATGATGGTGGATCACACTCAAAGCGTACACTATTGTTCTTCGGGCGAAACAACGATCGTCATATCTTAAATGTACCGAGTACAACCCAACCTGTTGAAATCCTGGATGGCCTCAAAAGGTTGGTTATGACAAATGAACACAATATTTTTAGTCGGCGTCTACGATTTCAACATCAGTATCTTGTTTTTCTTGTTGAATTCGCAAATAAATTTCTTCCCGATGCACAGACACATCTTTGGGTGCATTAATGCCCAAACGAACTTGATTACCTTTCACACCCAATACGGTAATATTAACATCATCACCAATGATAAGTGTCTCTCCAATACGTCTTGTTAAAATTAACATAATACATCTCCCTCATGAACAGCCGCGATATCAGTTTGGCTAGCAATTTTATGTTTTCTAATAAATATCCGTCGCCCCTGATTATACAGATGAATTCTTAAGAGAACCTTAAGAGATTGGTAAAAAATAATTCAAAATCCAAAAAAGTTACCCGACTATTCTGATTGACCGGCATGAAATCGCCAAGCTAGGATAGCTAAGGGAATATAAGCGATACATAATCCCAACACCCCATTGACCATACCCAATGCCACCAAAAGCGACCAGGGCCATAACCAAACCACATTTAAGACAATAATCGCCAACGTCACGCGACTATGAGAGTGATAACGGCGAAATGCGTGTTGATAGGCATGTGTTGCATGAGCCACGTGCAAGGGTTTGTGATGCAGCATTCGCCATAGTAAGGTCCATGTGGCATCCACTACAAAGACACCCAATAAAATCAACCAAGACCAAAATAGAGTCGGATTATCATATACGGATTGCAACGACCAGACACCAAATACAAATCCTAAAAACCCACTACCTGCGTCCCCCATAAAAATTTTTGCTTTGGGGAAGTTCCACACTAAGAACCCTGCGACTCCGGCCGCAAGCATCAAAGGTAAGAACATTGCTGCCTGTAATCCTAAAACACCATATAAAACTGTCATGCCTAAAGTAACACAAAGGGCCTCACAGCCGGCAATACCATTGATACCATCCATAAAATTATATAGATTCAACATCCAAACCAAATACAGAACACCTAATATCATAGTCCATGCGTTAAAATGCAGACTCCATAGTCCTATTGGGATCCCAGGCAGCGTACTGAATGTGCTGATGGCCATAGCACTTAAAATCACATGACAGGTTAATCTTCTGCCAGCAGACAAAGAAAATTTATCATCATAATAGCCCACCAAAGCGATACCCAATGCGGATAAAGGCAGTAAAATATGATCAAGTTGATTGTAAAACATCACACAAAGAAACCCTGAGACAAACACTAACCCGCCACCCCGTGGGATTGGGGCAGCATGAGCAGAACGATGATTAGGTATATCTAAGATCTGATGGGTTAACGCATAACGTCGATACCAACCGGTACCCATCCAAGACAATACAAAGAAAAAGAGCGTTAATAGTAACATCTTACATTAAGCTAATTCTGCATAACTCAAAACATCTGCCAAAGCAGCACAGATTTTGTCTTGGTCTTGCTCTGTTAAGTAGGGATGCATTGGCAAACTCATCACACGATTGGCAGCTGCCTCTGTATGAGGATACTTAGTATCGTCAGGATACATCGATTGTAAAATATCTTGTCGATGCAAGCCAATTGGGTAATGCACCGCCGTAGGAATGCCTTGTTTTTGCAAGGCTTGCTGTACATGATTACGATCCTCGACTTGTATTGTATATTGCGCAAACACACTCATATTATGAGGTTCAATATAAGGTTTGATAATGTCTTGTGGTAATTGTTGCGCATATCGTTGCGCCACTTTAGTCCGCATGGCGATTTCTAAAGGGAATATATTCATTTTTTCCAACAAAATAGCAGCTTGAAGTGTATCCATACGACCATTTAATCCGAGACGTGTATGCACATAGCGTTTCGATTGACCATGATTTCGAATTTCTTCCATGCGTTGCGCAAGAACATCATCTTGCGTAAAACAAGCGCCACCATCTCCATAACAGCCTAATGGCTTAGATGGAAAAAAGCTTGTGCAAGCAATTGTGGTCAATGAACAAGACACACGACCATGATAAGAACCCCCGAAACTTTGAGCAGCATCTTCGATCACTGGAAGTTGATACCGCGCTGCAATGGCATTTATTGCATCCATATCTGCACACTGTCCGTATAAACTCACAGGCATAATGGCTTTTGTGCGCGAGGTAATAGCTGCCTCCAATAAGGTGGCATCCATATTATAAGTTTTCGGATCAATATCCACAAAAACCGGTTTTGCACCCAACAAAAGAATCACCTCTGCTGTCGCAAAAAAACTAAACGGAGATGTGATGACCTCATCACCGGGCCCTACTTCTAAGGCCATAAGTGCGATTAATAAAGCATCTGTACCACTTGAAACGGTTAATGCGTGCTTCACACCCACGAATTGTGCTAATCGGGTTTCAAGTTCCGTAATTTCTGGGCCCATGATATAAGCACCATGTGCCAAAACTGTTTTGATACGTGCCATCACTTGATCTTCAATGTGATGTAATTGTGTTTTTAAATCAATAAATTGCATGCCTGAATCCTAGTAAATCGGACTTACGAAAAAATCTCGAATCGAAACCAAACAAATTTTAACGCAGAGATCCTGGGTTTGCGTAAATCTTAATAAAATCAACTGGGAGTTATGGTAACAATCATCCTGAATTACGTCAATCTCATCTGATAAAATTTAGACCATACAATCCGTAAGCGTTCTTCAATATAAGACAGAATGCCGCTTTAAAAATCACTGAGACTTATATGTAACAAATAAATCACAAAATATTATAAAATCTCGAAAGAAGATTCGCATTCTGCTACGAATTGAATATATACTTTGAGAAATAACAAAAAATTAGGGATTGAGCATGCCTCTTAAGGCTATGTATAACGCGCTCGCGAGCCAATATGCTACTGCAGATTGCTTTGGTTCAATAACGGAAAGTCATAATTGCGCCATCAAACAAATCAATCAATCTAATATTGGTTATAAACCTCATTTTAAAATTTTAGATCTCGGCGTAGGCGACGGTGCTTTTTTACGCAAATTAAAACAACATTTTCCTTTGGCTGATCTGACCGGCATTGACGTGTCTGAAGAAATGTTGAAACGTGCGGGTGACGGCTTATCTTTAAACACCATTGAAGCCAGTGCGGCACAAGCCACACAATATCTCCCCGCTCATAGCCAAGATTTGGTGCTGGCACATTTTATCAATGCTTATATCCCAATCAATGTCTTGTTCAAACAAGCTCAAATGCTTACACGGGCCAACGGACATTTTTCAATCATCACCACCACGTACGAATCCTTCCCAGTTGCCCAACAACATTTGGCTGATTTTATCGCACGCGAATCTATTTTAAGCAGTATTGTAGGGCATTATTACAAAGCTATTGTCAAAAACACCACCGTTGCTGCAGGTGAAAGTGAATTACTACAAGCATTTCGCGAACACCAATTCGAAGTCATTCACCATCAACGGTTATATATCCCAATTACATTGAATAATATTGATGAATTAGCATTGTTTGGTATCGAAGGAACATGGTTTTTGAATAGTTTATCTATTCGTATGCTACCAAAGAATTTTTTATTGCAGCGCATCAAACGGCTATTCAATAAAATATTCACGTTTCCTTATCAAGATATGCACGTGATTGACGTTGTACTGGCTAAAAAATAATTCTTTCTTGTGCCGTACTCATCTTAACGATTTGTAGGCACAGTACCTTTTTTATGGAGTTTATATATCTCACGTGGCGCTTCTGCCGGATAGCCATAACCACGATCGGCCAAGCGTTTGACCACTTCCAAATAACGCTCACCCCAAGTACCCGGATCAAAATTAGTGACCACAACGTTATAATTCAAATTGATGATCGATTCAAACGCCTTTCTTTGAGCTAAGAGATGACCATCAAACATCACCTGAACTTCGGTTGCGGTATCGATCCCTTCATCTTGCAAACGTTTGATTAAAATAAAAATCATTTTTTCGATGGTGTAAAACAATTTACACATGGACATCCCGGTAGAATACATATCTGAGCCTTTGGATGTTGCTAGTTTATATCCATGATCACAAATATCGTACACAAACTCATAATCGCCCTGACTTCCAGGAATAAGGTCTGGTTGAACTGTTTTAGGAGGAGAATAAGTTGGAAAATTGGGGCTCACCACAGAAATTTCAAAATAAGCCCAATGCCACCATAACACAAAAACACCGGCTACTTGCTGTAATAAACTGTCTTCGTCCATCAAATCCAGCGCTATCTCTTCGTCACTGTGACCTTGATTGATTTGCATAGCAATTGCCGCGGGATCGTGTCCATCAGCCGTCTCAAAAGTGATGTCATCCGCTATCTCAGATGCGTCAAACGTGTCTAAATCTGGCGTCCCCTCAGAAGGTGTTGGGGCAGTCGTATCCATGGCATTTTGTTTGGATTTTTTCTTTTTTTTCTCAGCGCCTTCAGGTAACTCATCCATGGGTTTGACCATTGCAACCAACTCAGTGCTTATATTAGATAGCCTTAATCTTAGCTGAAAATATCCAAAAAAGAAATCAAGGGATAGAGGTTAACGTCTTTCTTTAAAAAAACGCTTTAGCATCAAACCACAGGTTTCATTTAAACAGCCCCCTGTGACCATAACTCGATGATTCAATGCAGGGCCAGTCAATACATCAAATACGGAACCTGCTGCACCTGTTTTAGGATCAAATGCACCAAAGACGACGCGTTTTAAACGTGCGTGCACCAAAGCGCCTGCACACATACAACAAGGCTCCAGCGTTACATAGAGTGTTGTATCGTTTAAACGATAATTATGGACATAAGCACCAGCAGCTCGCAACGCCAGCACCTCCGCATGCGCAGTAGGATCATGGCGTTGGATCACTTGATTGTAACCAGAACCTAGTAACACCTGATTGTCACTCACCAATACTGCGCCTACAGGCACCTCACCTTCATCCCAAGCTTGTTGGGCCAGGGTAAGTGCTTGGCCCATCCAGTATTCATCATCCGGCAGCACAAGCCTTCACGCCTAGCTTAAGAAATAATTGTTCATCTTTGTCCATTTGAGGATTGGCTTCTGTCAATAATTTGTTGCCAATAAAAATGGAATTAGCACCTGCGAAAAAGCATAACGCCTGCAATTCATCACTCATTTCTGTACGTCCCGCGGTTAAGCGTACCGCAGAAGTCGGCATTAAAATACGAACCGTCGCAACAGTTCGAACCAATTCAATCCCTTCTACTTGTTGAGCATTCGCCAATGGCGTTCCCGTAACAGGAATCAATCGATTGATGGGCACACTTTCTGGAGGCGTTTCTAAATTTGCTAAGGTCAATAAAAATTCTATACGATCATCTCGGGTTTCACCCAGCCCAAGAATTCCTCCGCAACATACAGAAATACCGGCTTGGCGTACCCGCTCTAATGTTTCTAATCGATCACCAAAAGTACGAGTGGTGATCACTTTCTCATAGTAACTTGGTGACGTATCTATATTATGGTTGTAATAGTCTAACCCTGCCGTTTTCAGCGTTTCAGCTTGTGCTTGCGATAACATGCCTAGCGTCATGCAAGTCTCCAATCCCATGTCTTTTACCCCTTGGATCATTTGAGCCAATGCAGGCATCGCTTTTTCCGGAGGACTGCGCCACGCACCGCCCATACAAAAACGCGTCGCACCATTGGCTTTGGCTTCTTGAGCTTTCTGCAACACATCCTCAACGGACATTAATTTTTCTTTTTCAACCGTCGTGGAATGATGACCACTTTGTGAGCAATAACCACAGTCTTCGGGACAAGCTCCGGTTTTTATGCTTAGTAATTGTGCCAATTGAATAGCAGAAGGATCGTGATGTTCACGATGCGTTGTATGGGCCCGATACAATAAATCAGGAAATGAAAGCGTATATATCTCTGTTACTTGGGCTACAGTCCAACGCTGCGATAAAGTCATTAAAATACCACCGGTGTTTTATAAGTGCTAAACATGATAAAGTTCTTACTCAGTTTGTCAACAGGACTTTCGAAAAACCATGCGCACATCAGACGCCTTGATTGCAAAAGATTTGAACCATGTTTGGCATCCTTGCACTATTATGAAAAATCTTGAACAAGACCCTCCTTTGATTGTGACGGGCGCAAAAGGCAGTTATTTAGAAACCCATCAAGGTCGCTTGATTGACGCTATTTCTAGTTGGTGGTGTAAGTCGTTGGGACACGGTCACCCTGCTATTTTAGCAGCTATCCAACAGCAACTTCATCAGTTTGAACATGTCATTTCAGCCAATACGACGCATCCAAGCATTGTAGCCTTAGCAGAAGAATTAGCAGCCATCAGCGGCAAACAACATGTTTTTTTTGCGAGCGATGGTTCTTCAGCTGTTGAAATTGCTTTAAAATTAGCCATTCAAGCCACTGTTCTCAAAGGCCAACGTGAACGCAATCAGTTCATTGCATTACGGCATGCCTATCATGGCGAAACATTGGGCGCACTTAGCGTGACAGATATGGGCATCTACAAAGATGCCTGGGCGTCTTTTGGCGTGAATTGCCATTTTTTAGATCCCATACCCTATGTCAATGATCGTCAAGATCCCTTATGGAACGATGCAGCGTCTTATTGGTCACAACTTTTACCTCAATTAGACGCCTTAAAACATCAAGTTTGCGCCATTATTTTAGAACCTGTGATTCAAGGTGCCAATGGATTACGTCCTTACAGTGCTGATTTTCTAACAAAACTAGCTGCTTTTGCCAAACAACATGACATTTACCTGATTGCTGATGAAATTATGACCGGTTTGGGCCGAACAGGCGAATGGCTGGCAAGTCACCACGCGAATATCAATCCTGATATGATTTGTTTATCAAAAGGATTAACATCCGGCACCGTGCCTTTGAGCTGTGTTTTGATTGATCACAGCCTTTACGACTTGTTTTATCATGAAGATGATCCCAAACGGTGTTTTTTACATTCTCACACCTATAGTGGTAATCCCTTAGGAATAGCTGCCGCACTCGCTACGATACAAACCATGCGTGCGGAACATATCAATCAACAAGCACGAGAGTTGGGTGCCTATATGCATCAATGTTTTCTAGAGGTCATTACAGCCACTGGGCACTTCACATCCTGTCGTACGTTAGGTGCCATTGTGGCAGCTGATGTTACTGGCATACATCCAAATTTCAGCCGTGCACTGGCAAGGGCTGCCCAAGAGCGTGGCGCACTTTTACGCCCTATTGACCAGACCTTATATTGGTTGCCCCCACTCAATACCTCACGTGCCACGATCGATCAACTGGCTGATATCACTCATCAATCTATTCAAAGTGTATTTCAAGGTGATCTATGTACTGTGTAGGATTAACTGGCTCTATCGCTAGTGGTAAAACCACCGTGGCCACTTTATTTGCTCAACTTGGGGTGGAGCTCATCAATGCTGATCTCATCGCTAAGCAATTGACTACACCTGATCAACCCGCATTAGCACGCATCATTGAACATTTTGGTTCATCTATCCTGGATGAAACTGGCCATCTCAAACGCGCTCAGTTACGAGAGCACATCATGCAACATCCCAAAGAGCGCCTGTGGTTAGAGCAACTGTTGCATCCATTGATTCGAAAAAAAATTGAAACCCTCATTCAAATCCCGCCACGTACTTATTATATGATTGAGATACCTTTGTTAACGAGTAAAAAGGACTATGCTTATTTAAACCGTGTGTTATTAGTACTCGCTGAGCCCTCATTACAAATTGAACGCATCATCCAAAGAGATAAAAGCTCAATACAACACGCGACCAATATATTACAGACCCAAGCGAGTGAGCCAGTTTATCGCGCTGTCGCCGATGATATCTTGATGAACAAGGGTTCATTGGAAAACTTACAAAAAAACGTTCTGCAGTTACACCACAATTATCTTAAAAATGCCCACGACACGCTCTAGATACTGCGAACAAGCCGCGGTACGTAGAAATGTTGAGAGAACCCCAACGTACCAGGGCTTGTCCGCAGTATCTAATCTTCCTCAGTCAACACAAACCCAGATACCGCGAACAAGTCGCGGTACGTAGAAATGTTGAGAGAACCCCAACGTACCAGGGCTTGTCCGCGGTATCTAATCTTCCTTAGTCAACACAAACCCAAGATACCGCGAACAAGTCGCGGTATGTAGAGAGGTTGAGAGAACCCCAACGTACCAGGGCTTGTCCGCAGTATCTAATCTTCCTTAGTCAACACAAACCCAGATACCGCGAACAAGTCGCGGTATGTAGAGAGGTTGAGAGAACACCCAACGTACCAGGGCTTGTCCGCGGTATCTAATCTTCCTGAGTCAACGCAACCCCAAGATACCGCGAGCAAGTCGCGGTATGTAGAAATGTTGAGAGAACCCCAACGTACCAGGGCTTGTCCGCGGTATCTAATCTTCCTCAGTCAACACAAACCCAGATACCGCGAACAAGTCGCGGTATGTAGAGAGGCTGAGAGAACCCCCAACGTACCGCGGCTTGTCCGCGGTATCTTAGCTTAGTTAGCACCTATAAATGAAAGAACATCAGCATTTTCTGCATTTACCCCGGAAAACGCCAAATAAGGTTGCAACCTGGGTTTCAAAGTTTATAATATAGTATTTAATGCACTTTACGTGGGATAGTAGGTTTTACGTCAAGTGAGTGGTTCATTCGCCATTATAACAGCATGCATGATATTGACTTATTGCAATCACTGAGGTCATTTTGAGTTGAAAAAATTATCGTATTTTTGGAAATCTGGCCTTTGGGCACTATTAAGCCTTTTATTTGTCGTCGCCACTGCTGTGATTGTTCTATATGTGTATGCACAAAGCCAACTGCCCGACGTTGCCTCCCTCAAAACCATGGAATTACAAGTTCCCTTACAAATTTTTACCAAAGATGGACTATTGATTCAAGAATATGGCGAAAAACGACGTATCCCACTGACTTACGATCAAATTCCAGCCACACTCGTTCACGCTTTATTGGCCACAGAAGACCAGCGTTTTTTTGATCACCCCGGGGTTGATATTTTTGGATTAGGTCGTGCGGCCGTCAGAATGATTCAAACCGGTACCAAGTCTCAGGGTGGCAGTACCATCACGATGCAAGTCGCTCGTAATTTCTTTCTGAATCGAAAAAAAACTTTTTTACGTAAATTTAATGAAATCATGCTGGCCATCAAAATTGATCAAGAGCTCAGCAAAGAAAAAATTTTAGAACTTTATTTGAACCAAATTTATCTAGGTAACCGCGCTTATGGCGTGGGTGCTGCTGCAAAAATATATTATGGCAAACAAATCAAAGAGCTCAATATTGCACAATTAGCGATGATAGCAGGTTTACCGCAAGCACCTTCCACACACAATCCCATTATCAATCCCAAAGCCGCTAAAAAACGCAGAGATCATGTTTTAGATCGTCTCTATGAAGAAAAATATATCACCCAAGAACAATATGAAGAAGCATTACAACAGCCGCTGATTGAATATTATCACGGCACCAACCCCCAAGTGCACGCCCCTTATGTTGCCGAAATGATTCGTCAATCCTTGGTAGAACATTTTGGACAAGAAGCCTATACCAGAGGATATAAAGTATACACTACGATTGATAGCCGTCTCCAAATCGCAGCCAATCAAATCACCGAAAATCATTTGCTGGCTTATGATCGTCGCCATGGTTATCGAGGTCCCATTGGGCATGTGTCCTCTCTTGACTCCCCTAGCATTCGCAATCAAAAACTCCATACATTTCCTACAGTTGGTGATTTACAACCTGTGGCTGTTCTTTCTGTGGAAGAGCGTAGCGCTACTGTGGTGACCCAAAAAAACAAACTCATCACTTTATCTTGGGATGCCCTATCTTGGGCTCGCCCAGAATTGCGAAAGGGCTATGTAGGACGAGCACCTTCACAGGCTCATCAAGTGTTAAAAGCTGGAGATATTGTGTATATCAAAGGCCAAAATGAGCAATACGAACTCACACAAAATCCAGAGGCAGAAGTAGCGCTCATCGCTCTAAACGCCAATAATGGCGGCATTCAGGCGTTAGTAGGCGGATTTAATTTTGAAAAAAGCAAATTCAATCGAGCCACACAATCAGAGCGTCAACCAGGCTCAAGCTTTAAGCCTTTTGTTTATTCAGCTGCTTTAAACAAAGGCTATACGTTAGCCACCGTTATCAATGATGCGCCCATCGTGATTCGCGATCCCAGTCAACCAGAATGGCGTCCTCACAATGACAACTTAAAATTTGGAGGGCCTACCCGTTTAAAGGCCGCTCTGACTAATTCAAGAAATCTGGTATCCATTCGTATTTTAGATGACATTGGCATAGATTATGCGATTGAATATGCCACACGGTTTGGATTTAGAAAAGAAAGCTTACCCCATGCATTATCTTTGGCATTGGGCAGTTTGACCGTTACGCCAATGGATCTAACCGCAGCTTATGCCATTTTTGCCAATGGCGGTTATAAAATTGAGCCTTATTTGATTGATCATATCACGAATACCAAAGGATATGTGTTGTTACA
Organism: Legionella sp.; assembly: GCA_002786165.1. GTDB lineage: Bacteria > Pseudomonadota > Gammaproteobacteria > Legionellales > Legionellaceae. Next base: position 41,597 of record PEQK01000007.1, on the reverse strand, counting down.
AGCCAAGCCCACCGAAGTACCTGGCGCTGAAGAAGAACCCGGCGTTGATTTGGCTGCACCTAGAGTGATTCCAGCTGAAAATGCTTTTTTGATTACCTCTGCCTTACAGAACGTGATCCAACACGGCACTGCAAGTGCCGCAAAAGTACTCAATCGCCAAGACATTGCAGGTAAAACGGGCACCACCAATGATCAAGTGGATGCTTGGTTCTCTGGGTATAACCGCGATTTGGTGGTGACCACCTGGGTTGGTTTTGATACGCCTCAACCTTTACATGAATATGCGGCTCGTCTTGCGTTGCCTTTATGGATTGATTTCATGAAAATCGCACTTCAAGACAAACCTGAGCATACACTTCCTATACCCCCTGGTGTCATTTCATTGGGTATCAATCCCGTGAATGGATTACGGGCGAGACCGAATCAAGTCAACACCATTACAGAATATTTTAAAGAAACAGAATTACCACCAATGGATGAAGAGTCATCACCAGAACCCGGGCATTCTCAAAACTCTGATGAGAGTTTATTTTAACAGGAGTATATATGAATATTGGCAAAGACACGTTGCAAACCAAAGATGTCTTACATGTAGACAACACCGCTTATCATTATTTCAGTTTAAAAAAAGCCGAACATACTCACTTTCCAGACATTCAACGTCTGCCGTATTCATTAAAAGTACTCTTAGAAAATTTATTACGTTTTGAAGATGGTTCTACCGTAACCACGCAAGACATCACTGCTTTGGCAGATTGGCTTAAAACCAAAACCTCGCATCATGAAATTGCGTTTCGCCCTGCTCGCGTCTTGATGCAAGATTTTACAGGTGTACCCGCTGTTGTAGATTTGGCTGCCATGCGTACAGCTTTAGAATCAATGGGCGATGATCCACAAAAAATATCACCCTTGTCACCCGTAGATTTGGTGATTGATCATTCTGTGATGGTAGATGCGTTTGGCACAAGCAATGCATTGACCGAAAATACTACGATTGAAATGCGACGTAATCTAGAGCGTTACGAATTTTTACGTTGGGGACAAAAAGCATTTGATAATTTTCAAGTAGTGCCCCCTGGTACTGGGATTTGTCATCAAGTCAATTTGGAATATCTGGGTAAAACGGTATGGCAAACAAAGATTGGTCAAGATACGTATGCTTACCCTGATACTTTAGTAGGCACAGACTCCCATACCACCATGATTAATGCCTTGGGTATTTTAGGATGGGGCGTAGGCGGTATTGAAGCCGAAGCCGCCATGCTAGGTCAACCTGTTTCCATGTTGATTCCAGAAGTAATCGGCTTTAAATTGATCGGTAAATTGTCTGAAGGCGTCACCGCAACAGATTTAGTGTTGACCATCACAGCGATGTTACGCAAAAAGGGCGTGGTCGGAAAATTTGTAGAATATTACGGACCAGGCTTGTCTGCTCTACCTCTGGCCAATCGTGCGACCATAGCCAATATGGCCCCTGAATACGGCGCAACCTGCGGATTTTTCCCAGTTGACCAAGAAACCTTACATTATTTGACACTCTCTGGACGTGATGAACATACTGTTCAATTGGTAGAAGCCTATTCAAAAGCCCAGGGACTTTGGTATGACGCCGATCAACCCGATCCTATCTTTACCGATACATTAGAGCTAGATTTGGCCAGTGTAGAACCTTCTTTGGCCGGTCCAAAACGTCCTCAAGACAAAGTAACCCTCCACACCTTATCTCAAGCATTTGACGAGTTATTGACAGAAACAGGAAAACATCAAGAGCAGCACACTGCCTACCCTGTTGCCGGAGAGTCTTATGCATTGCATCATGGGGACGTCGTCATTGCTGCAATTACCAGCTGTACCAATACCTCTAACCCTGAGGTATTAATGGCCGCAGGACTAGTTGCTAAAAAAGCCCGTGAAAAAGGGTTGTTGTGTAAACCGTGGGTCAAAACATCTTTGGCGCCTGGCTCAAAAGTAGTCACTGATTATTTGCATCACGCTGGCTTACAACGTTACCTCGATGAATTGGGTTTTAATTTGGTAGGATATGGATGTACCACGTGTATTGGTAATTCAGGTCCCTTACCTGATCCTATCGCACATACCATTAGCGACAACGATCTGGTCGTTAGTGCCGTCTTATCTGGAAATCGTAATTTTGAGGGTAGAATTCACCCGCAAATTCGTGCCAATTGGCTTGCATCTCCTCCTTTGGTCGTTGCGTTTGCTTTGGCTGGTACCACTACTATCGATTTGAACACACAACCTTTGGGTCAAGATCAAACAGGTCAAGACGTTTATTTGAAAGATATTTGGCCTTCCAATGCGGAAATCGCACAAGAAATGACTCAAGTCAAATCCAGTATGTTTCGTAAAGTATATGCTGAGGTCTTTTCGGGCGATACACATTGGCAATCGATTCCTGTCGCTGACAGCAGTACGTATACTTGGTCTGATACCTCGACTTATATTCAACACCCCCCTTTCTTTCAAAATTTAAAAAAACAACCCGATCCCATTCATGCCATTAAAACAGCTTATATTTTAGGTGTTTTTGGAGACTCCATTACCACAGATCATATTTCTCCCGCGGGCTCCATCAAAGCAAACTCCCCTGCTGGTTTATATTTAACCTCTAAAGGTGTGGAAGAAGCAGATTTCAACTCTTATGGATCACGACGGGGTAATCATGAAGTGATGATGCGTGGCACGTTTGCTAATATTCGAATCCGCAACGAAATGACCCCCGAAATTGTCGGCGGTATGACCCGTCATATTCCGTCACAAACCGTGATGCCCATTTATGATGCGGCCATGCTGTATCAAGATGAACACCATCCCTTGGTGATTATTGCTGGTAAAGAATATGGCACGGGTTCATCACGAGATTGGGCGGCGAAAGGTACCAATTTGCTAGGCGTGAAAGCCGTGATTGCTGAAAGTTTTGAACGCATCCATCGCTCAAATTTGGTCGGTATGGGCGTGTTACCCTTACAATTTATGGATAATACCACCCGACTGACCTTAAACCTCAAAGGGGATGAAAAAATCAGCATCGCTCTAGATCAACACTTACAACCTGGAGCCATTCTAGAAGTAAGTATTGAAGATAGCGACGGTCAGCAACAAACGATACAAGCGCTGTGTAGAATCGATACAGGAAATGAGCTTGAGTATTATAAGCATGGTGGTATTTTACAGTATGTGCTAAGAAATTTATAAACCTTAATTTGTGTCACGGGTTTGATGGCTCTTTATAAAACCTGTGACACATAACAATTTACTTGGATCCAAACAAACAGCATGATAAAATCCTGACCAATAGCCGTCTTACTCAGGAAGTGGTTTATGTTCGCACTCTTAAATGCATATATAAAAAGCATTGAACGGTTTATCAAACTAGCAATTATGCTTGCTTTAATGAGCTTTATTTCTTTTCAAATTAGCAGTGTTTTCACGCTAATAATTGCGTATATCATCGTTTCAGTATATTTAATCGTCCAACTTAGTAAGGCACTGTCAGTTGGATTCATTAAGTTCGCTCTTACTACAGTCCTTGCACTCACTATGTGCACCGCTCTACCTCATGTTGTTTTACTACTAGGCGCCATCCCTTACATACAATTTATTCTTCCTGTGTTTGTATACCTCCTAAGTATGCTACAGAGCTGCTCAGATTCAATGCAACGTCTTTTAGGAGATCCACGCACATGGAATCCCAGCACCAGGCAACAGCTCATTAATGAGCTGAATAGGGATAACGTGGACATGTTGACGGGCCTTCGCACTATTCTCAATAGGGTAAGAACAACGCCTACTCAACAAGTAGAACGATTGCATTATGAAGATTTTGCTATGCCCCCTGCTGAACTCAATGCATTACGTGAGAGATTAAAAACAGCTATTGCTAGCTTACCAAAAGAACTTAATGCTCTTCATCATAAAGCACATGCAGCCATCCAACAGCATTACGGTGACTACACAAAAAATTTATCTGAAGCGCAAAAAAAGACACTGGACAATTATTTAAATATAGAAACAGAATTTTTTAAAAACGCGTGTCCGATCTCACTCGCATCGGTCGATCCAAAGAACCCTAATGAATTCAAGGATTTTGTTATTCTTGAAAAACAGTATAAAGTTGGCCACACGTATCATGCAGCAAGAACAGAAGTTTTCATAAAAAATGATGAGGGCATCGGACTAGAATCATTATTTTTGCAGGAAACTGGTAAAACAGCATTTCATCCATCAACACGTGAAGTGTTCAATAAGCCATGTACATACCCTAACGAACGAAAACCTGGAGATAGGGGTTATGACTCCAAAAAAGGCTCTTCGAATTCTTGTCGTTATGTGCATCATCCCTATGAATTAGTCATGGGTCATCCTTTGACATTAGAATTATGTGAAGCCATGGAAGCATTTATTCTTAGCATTGGCCTACAACTCCGTACGTCACCTGCATCACATCCGAATAGTCTGTTTTCAACACCACAATCCTCAAGGTCCCCATCACCAATATACAGTCTCGATTCAGAGCGGCGAGATGATATGACCGATGAAGAGCTACAGGCAGCATTATCAAACGGCATGTTTGGCTAAACTCCTTTGCCGGTGGCCGACCGCGCGGGCGGATGAGGGGCATTTCTTCGCAGGTTCTTTGGCTTGATGTCTTCTAACAAAAGAGGACATCAAGCAGAAACATCATTCTTCGTCTGGAATTGACATCAAACTGGCATTACCACCCGCAGCCGTTGTATCTACCGTAAAAGTACGTTCTATACACAAGCGTGGCAAATAATGTGGTCCACCGGCTTTTGGCCCAGTACCAGAGAGACCCTCTCCACCAAAAGGTTGTAACCCTACCACAGCACCCACTATATTACGATTGACGTAACAATTACCAACTTTCACCCGATGACGAATATAATCAACAGTAGAATTTAAGCGGCTATGAATCCCTAAGGTTAAACCATATCCAGTTTGATTGATTTGCTCAATCACTTGATCCAAATGCTCGCGCTTGTAAGAAATCACATGTAACACGGGTCCAAACACTTCCTTTTCTAACGTGCTAATATGATCAATTGCAATGGCTGTAGGCGGCATAAAATAACCGGCACTACACGATTCTTCCAACGCACATTGATAAATCAATTCATAACGCTCGGTCATAGACGCAACATGTTTTTTCAGATTATCTAATGCTGTTTCATCAATCACTGGACCAATATCTGACACCAACCAACGCGGATCACCAATACGCAATTCACTCATTGCGCCTTTCAGCAAGTCCATCATACGCGGATACACATCCTCTTGGATGTATAACACTCTTAATGCCGAGCAACGTTGTCCAGCTGATCCAAATGCAGATGTCATCACATCTACAGTCACTTGCTCTAATAAAGCCGAAGAATCAACGATCATCGCATTTTGTCCACCTGTTTCTGCGATCAAAGGGATGATTTCTTCGCGTGTTGCCAAACTTTGATGAATACGGTTAGCCGTTTGAGTCGATCCAGTAAAAATAACACCTTTGATGCGCTTATCAGCGACCAAAGTTGCGCCTACTGTAGCGCCAGAACCAGGTAGTAATTGCATGACCCCTGCAGGAAATCCAGCTTGCAACATCCACTCTACTGCATAATACGCTATCAAAGGGGTTTGTTCAGCGGGTTTTGCAATCACACAATTTCCTGTGACTAAAGCGGCAACGATTTGACCTGTAAAAATGGCCAAAGGAAAATTCCAAGGACTGATACACAATACCGTGCCACGAGGATGTAAACTCAAAATATTGGTTTCCCCGGTGTATCCTTGTAATTGAGTCGGCTGCGCCATCAATTTGATGGCTTCTGCTGCATAATAACGACAAAAATCAACAGCTTCGCGTACTTCGCCTACGCTATCTGACCAAGTTTTCCCAGCTTCTAAGCATAAAATAGCAAGACACTTAGGCATGTTTTCTTCTAACAGATCTGCAAATCGTAACAAACAAGCAGCGCGTTTTTCTACAGGCGTCGTTCTCCACGATTCAAAAGCGTGCTCAGCTTCAATCAAAGCCTGCTCAATATCTTCTCCACTGGCAGAAATCACTTGGCCAATGACTTGTTTGGTTTGTGGAGAAATAACGTCTTTTTCTGCACCAGATTTTATAAACTGTTTTCCTACAATAGGTCCTGAGTGCCATTCAAAAGGCTCTAAAGCTGCAATAGTGTCTTGCAAATTAGCAAGTGTAGTTCGATCTGACAAATCAATCCCCTTAGAATTAAGTCGTGGTGAAAAAATAGAAATGGGTAATGGAATATTATGGTTGATTTTAGGTAGAAGATGCACTGATTTCTGGACAGGATCATCCACCAAATCTGCAATAGGCGCAGATTCATCTACAATTCGGTTCACGAACGAAGAATTGGCGCCATTTTCTAATAATCGACGTACCAAATAAGGTAGTAAGTCTTCATGGCTACCTACAGGTGCATAAATACGACAAGGAATATTGTAACAATTGTTTGGTACAACTTGTTCGTATAGTTCATTGCCCATCCCGTGTAAGCATTGAAATTCAAAGTCTCGATACTCTCCAACCAGACCCATGATCACAGCCACAGAATAAGCATTATGTGTTGCAAACTGAGGATAAATCGCATCCGTCATAGTCAAAATCTTTTTTGCACACGCTTGAAACGACAAATCCGTGAAAACTTTACGAGTAAATACAGGATAATCTGCGAATCCTTGCATTTGAGATTTCTTAATCTCACTGTCCCAATAAGCACCTTTGATCAAACGCACCATGATACGACGCTGATTACGTCGCGCCAAATCCGCGACCCAATCTAACAGATAAAAGGCCCGTTTTTGATACGATTGAACAGCCAAACCAAATCCATCCCATCCTGATAAACTGGGATCATCAAACACGCACTCCATCACATCCATCGATAATTCAAGACGCTCTGATTCTTCCGCATCTATGGTCAAACTGATTGCATGTTGCTTTGCCAATTGGGCCAAACTTAATAATTTAGGGGATAACTCTGCCAACACCCTTTCGGATTGAGCTTCACTATATCGAGGATGCAGCGCAGATAATTTGATAGAAATCCCTGGTTTGGCATACATGTGCCCCATATCTTTGGCTTCTATCCCAATGGCTTCAATCGCCGCTCTATAAGCTTGAAAATAGCGTTCCGCATCCGCCACAGTTAAGGCCGCTTCACCCAGCATATCATAGGAATAACGATACCCTTCGGCTTCTTTTTTCTTAGCACGTTTCAATGCTTCTTCAATGGTACGCCCCATCACAAATTGTTTGCTCATGATACGCATGGCTTTGTCCGCAGCAATTCGTACGACGCCTTCGCCCGAACGACTGATCAACGTTCGAATGACTTGACTCAATCGCGAAGCGGCTTTTTCAGGAGATAACACTTTGCCAGTCAACATTAAGGCCCAAGTCGTAGCGTTGATAAAAAAAGAATCACTTTGTCCTTGATGAGATTTCCAATCAGCAGCAGCAATTTTATCTTTGATCAAGCCATCAATCGTAGGGTTATCAGGCACCCGCAATAAAGCTTCCGCCAAACACATCAAAGCAATACCTTCTTCACTGGATAAAGAATATTCTGTTAGAAAAGAATCAATGCCAACCGTTTTTTTACGGCCCGCACGGACGGCTTCTACCAAATTGATGGCTGTTGTTTGAATAGCATGCGTCATGTCTGGATCAAGGCGAGCAGCCTCAATCAAATCAGTTACCACTTGTAACTCAGATGCACGATACAATTGATTGATTTGAGCGCGAAGGCCTTTGGGTACATTTAGTTGACGCTTATCCAGCATATTTTTTCTCAATGACTATTTAGATGGGCGCAAGTATAGCCGAAAATATTTAAGAATCACAATTTTTAGCTTTTTCACTCCATGTAATTGCCCTAATTTTTTTCTTTATGTTTCAAATAAAACTTTATTCACGACGAAATCACACGGATGTCGCACATAAAACCAGGTTCGTAGGAAAAGTATTCATCATTCCAAAACCAAGCATAAGATGATCAAGTTACAAGCATCCTGTATAACACATAGAAACACGAGTTGGAGTCTTTCGATTTTACATTAGACCTGTTTTTTGTTATAATTGTTTGTTTTTAAAAGAAGAATGGAGCATTTATGAATACTCTTATATCGTTATTAGCCGTTGTTTTATTGACGGGAAACCTCCTCTCTAATTCTACCAGTTTTGCCACAACACCGATTGATATCAATAGCAAAGCAGAATATTTGGGTCGCGCAGCGCCTAAATTAAGCCGTTCTGTGTTAAAACTTGCATTAACTGCCTATAAAAAGGCGGTTCTCAAAGGCTCAGCAAAAAAACCAGTCTTGGCAGTCATTGATTATTCCTTACCCTCTTCTAAGCAACGTCTTTGGATTTTTGACTTGCATCGCAATCGTTTGCTGTACAATACCTATGTGGCCCATGGCGTAAATTCAGGCAGCGTGATACCGAAACATTTCTCTAATCAAGCATCCAGTAGAGCCAGTAGTCTTGGTACATATGTGACCCAGGATACGTATATGGGTTCAAATGGTTTGTCCTTAAATCTAAAAGGCTTAGAAAAAGGATTTAATGACAACGCATACGATCGCCGGGTCGTCATGCATGGCGCATGGTATATGGATCCTAGTTTCATTCAGAAATCAGGCCGCGCAGGCCGCAGCTGGGGTTGCCCTTCTATCGGACAAAAAATTTCTAAACCCATCATTCACTTGTTGAAAGGGGGCTCGGTATTGTTTGCGTATTATCCCGATCATAATTATCTCAAACATTCTGGTTATGCGCATATAGCATAGTATATATGCAATCAAGCATGAAGCCCTACTCTGGGCTTTATTCATGACACTTTTGGCATTAGATACCGCGGAAAGCCGCGGTACGTGAGACTACCTCTGCGATGAATCCGCTCTAACATCATGTCATACCCGCATAGGCGGATCACCATATGTCATATGATTCACCCTGACTTGACGTTAAAACATTGTTCCTCACTTCGCCTTGTGGTAACTTTGTAAATTATATCTCTAGTTTTATACAAACCCTATGACTTCAAAATCTGAAAAACAAATCGTGATTGATTGGTTGATTGACCAGTTCCCTAATGCCTTCTTTCATAAATCACATCTCGTCAAACCCCTAAAATTAGGGGTGTTTGAAGATATTATGGATGTATACGAACGCTTAGACGACCCGCCATTTAGCAAAAAGCTTTTACGAGAAGCATTAAATTATTATACGGCGTCCAAATCGTATCTGGCGTGCCAAAAACCAAATACAATGCGCCTTGATTTATTTGGACAACCGAATGGGGTAGTCAATGAAGAGCAAGCAGCCTATGCTCAAAAACGCTATCAAGACCGTTATATGCAGGAACGACAAACCAACACATAATTTTCTGAAACCGAGGCCACTAATGAAGCAGTGCGACTCCAGGGGTGATAGGCCAAACCAGTTAAACCAATCACCTCTAAATCTAGTGATCTGACTATTGCAGCCAATTCGCTTGGTTTTATAAATCGCTGATAGTCATGGGTCTGGCGTGGTAATAAATCCAGCACATATTCTGCTGCAAACACTACACTGGCATAAGCTTGAAACGTACGATTGATAGTAGATAAAAACAAATACCCTCCTGGAGCTAACAATCGAGCGGCTTGCTCTAAAATGAATTGTGGCTCAGGTACGTGCTCTAACATTTCCATACACGTGATGATCGGGAAAGGCTCCGCGACAAAATACTCTACGGGTTGACAAACATAGGTCATCTGGACCTGCTCTGCTGCTGCATGCTGTTGTGCCGCAGCAATAGCATCTGGCTCCACATCCAAACCTGTGACAATAGCGCCGTGTCGCGCCATACTTTCCGCTAAAATGCCACCACCACAACCAATGTCTAAGACTCGCTGACCTTTCAGCGTCACATGAGATTCAATATACCCCAAACGTGCTGGATTGATGTCATGCAACGTATGCAATGGGCCATCAGGCGCCCACCACTCTGAAGCATGTCGTGCAAATTTAGCAACTTCGTCCAAATCAATACTTGATGCCATGATGCTCCAGTAAATTCAAAGGTTTGAAAAAATCCACCACTTTGGGATTTTTCACAAAGGTTAGTTGATAAGGATGTTCTGCCTCAAAACAAGAAAAAGCGTCCTTCTGAGCGATTTTTTGGGCGATTCTACCTAATAAAATCAATTGTAAAGAAGGCCGTTTCTGACTGAGACTCAACAACAACTGTGCCATAAAAGGACGCCAATGTTTTGCGTGATAAGGCACTCGTTTGGGCTCATATACCAAAGACGCATTGAGCAGTAAAAATCCTTGATGTAAAAATTGTTGAAAAAGCTGTTCTAAAGTTTGTACATAGGCTGATTTGTCCAAACGAGATATGGCTTCTTGGGAGAAATCCTGTTGTAAGTCTCCCCTCGCATATAACATCATTTTAATCAAATTTCGCAAGGAAGTAGCTCGATTCACGGCTTTACTCAAACCAGTTTCAGACCACAAACCATCGACGGCTGCGTCCCAAAACGCAAATCCATTGGCCGATTGCTTTCTCGGATAAGGAGACTCGCCTAATAGCAAATATTGCGTAGCACTCAAAGGCTGGTGAAACGCAGCAAATAAGGCATGTCGACCTGGCAGCCATATTTCAGACTGCTCCAATGTTTGCAAATACGTTTGATCCATCGCGCTTAACGAGTGTTCAATAAGGTCATGCCACTCAGGATGTACGTTGGCGAACGCTTCTTCTAATAATTTGTGATGTACGGTCATCTATCCTATTCCTAGCTCGACGTTTCGTGTTAGTCCTGATATATATCTAGGATCATAATACTACCTAATCTCGTGCAATCTACCATGAAAATTTATTGGAAAACTGTTATTGGCACATGCATTTATAAGTCTTCAGAGCTGAGTGTGTATCAAAACCCCCTCTATCGCTGGCTGATGTTTCAAGATCAAACTCATTTTCAAACCTTACTGCACCGACACCATCCTCACAAACCCGTCTTGCAGTATCTCCACCCTTTTACAATAGCGCTGCGCCTGCAACCAGGCCCTACATGCCTTTTAGGTCTGGGTGGTGGTGCGATTGCTCATTTGGCAGCGCCTCACCTCGCAGCCTATTCTATGGTCGCCATAGAAGCGAGTCGAGAGGTCATCACACTGGCGTCCCGATATTTTATGACAAATACGATTAAAAATCTCAATATTTTGCATCAAGATGCCTATGATTATGTGTCACAAAGCACAAACCTCTACCAACACATTCTAATTGACATTTACACCTCGGAAGGATTTCCAGCGAGCTGTGCGGCAATTGATTTTTTTGAGCATTGCCAACGACTGCTTACTTTTAAGGGTATTCTAGCACTTAATTTGGTCAATATTCATCAAGAATTTGCTATTTTACAGCACATTCGCGACGTTTTTAAACACGCAACAGTGTGTATCCCCGTTCCAGGATCGGCCAATATGATCGTATTAGCTTGCTCTTCTCAGACTCATCTTATGTCTTTGATCCAGCAATCCCCTCATTTGAAAACGCTGATTTGGGATGGTGTATTTGGATATATGGCACGATTTGTTTAATTACCAATCCCATTATTGGCTGAAATTTAATTGATATACACAAAAAATGAACTAAACTTATCATTAAGAACTATTCATTTTATGGTGTACTCATGAGCGTGAACAAAACCGTACTACAAGCTGAAGGTCTAGATGACAATAAAACCACAAACGCTTATCTAACCCATCTTGAGTCACAACAGGCAGATTGTTTGAGTTTATGCAATAAACTCAAACAAGAATCAGCAGAAAACTATTTAAAACGGGATGATGCTTTTTTTAAATACCTCCAAAGCATCCGCCAATTGAAATCAGAAGTACTTTTACTCGGTCAGTTTACACAACCTACTGCTATCCCCGATCTACCTAACTGCAATGCAACGATTACATCTTTAATAGAACGCTATGATCACCGTCAAACTGACTTTTTAGCAAATATTGAACAATACAGACAAGCTAAAAAAGAATACAGCATAGAGTATGATCGTCTAACTGGTTTAATATCTGGCATAGAAACCAGCATACAATCGATTATTGTTCCGCAAATATTATATTTTTTTCTTCAATATTTTCCCAGTATCATTACGATTTATCGCTATTTTTATCCCAATAATCATCTTGATGAAGCGATTGAGTTAGGTGCAGAGCTCGTTGCAAAATATGACGAATATACGGATGAACTAGACCAATTACATACAGCATTTGAAAAACAATGGCAAAACACACAAGATAGGTATGAACGTATCAACGACCATCAAGTGAAAAACCTACGGAAAAACAAGGCTGATTATGAAAAACTATCCCATAAACTAGAAACATTAAACAATACCCTACAATCCTATGATCATCCTGAGTTAAAAGAGTCTTATGCACAATTTCAAAAAAATCCTACGTATACCACTCTTTTTGAATTAGTGCGCCAAATGACACATTATGAATATAAAGCAAAAATGACCCAAAAAGAAAATACCACCTCTTTACACGCAACCCTTATGACCTTACAAGAATTATATCCTGAGGTCAGCGAAGCATTAGACTCCTTTCATACAGAGATTTTAAGCCAATTAAGCGCCACTGAAATGCTTACTATCTTGGGTAAAAGGGGACATACGATCTTCGAAGAAAATAAAATTTTAGCTGAAAAAATAGCAAAAGCACATGAGTTGCGCAACCTATCTGTCCGTGAAAAAAGTAAATTAGTGCCTATTTTGGATTATCCAACAATACAAAACATAGATGAAAGAATCAAAAAAATAGACAACTATCTAGAAAAAGAAACACCAATACTAAACAACAGAATAAAGTTCACCAATCTACTGGGGGCATTTTGGAAAACGCGCTCCGGAGAAAACTTAAAAAACCTTTACGAATTTTGCACGCTTTCTCAAGCTGATTCTTATCAAAAAGATACTGCACGCTACTTGAAATCACTTTATCCAGAATCTATCAAACAGTTAGAATTGGAACAAAAAAAGACTATGTTTCGATTTCCAAATGATATAGCTTACAATCTTAGAGTGAAATATTTAAAAGAACTTATCACATTGCGCGATTCAACTGAGCCTGACGAAATGCGTCACAAAGCTCTTGCCATTAGTTTGCTTGATTTTATTCGCGAACCAACTTGGGGAAATTTTAATAGGATGGAGCAAGCGCTGCAACACAATCCATCTTATTATACAGAAAAACCTCAGTTGGCATTGTTGGTCAAAGAATTGATGAGTGTCATTTTGACCGCCCAAGAATTACAAGTCAAAGTAGTTAAAAAACCTGTGATAGAATCAGAAGAACTACTCATCAATCAAGACAATCCCAGACCTAATTTTTTCCAACCTACTCCCAAACAAGAAAAGAAAATCAACCGTTTGTGTCGGGACATGCTGGAGCTTATAAATCAGCATACAACAGAATATAGAGACGGGACCGCTTCAGATGACGCAAAACAAGATATCATAATGAATGTGATGTCACATATTACCAGCTATATTGAAGTGTTATCAAAGCCAGATTCATTGAGCTCAAACTATCACCATTTGTTTAAAGACATCGCCACTTTTTTAATCACACTCACAACCGATCATGAAAAAGATTTTGCTCTTAATGAAAACATGTTTACAGAAATGCAGACAAAACTCGAACAATTAGATCACAATCACCCTATCCGAAAAGCAGTAGAGTTCTTGATAGAGACTGCTCGAAGTAAAGAGGCTTATATAGCTGTGGATACAACCGCAGCAAAAACTAGGTTTAAAGAAGAATTTGAGCAAATAGTAGCAACACAAGAAAAACAATTGATAAAAGCTCGCGCTACAATGGATCCGAACAAAGAAAAACTCAGAAGAGTATTAAACATCCGAGAAATTGTAAGATTGCTAGAAGATTATACAAAAAAACTAGAACGTTATCCTTCTAATCATAACCAAGCTGAACACAGAGCTCTTAGGGCATTTCTTAAGGATTTTAACGTAGAAACTACAATTGAATCTCTTTCAAAGCTCACATCTTCAGAAGAGCAGGCAAATGTTTATGTTGGTTTTTATAACAAAATCAAACCTACACTACTTGCACTAACCACGCATCCCGCTTTATCGGCCATCAAACAGTGTTTGCTGGAGCTAAAAGAAGTCAAAGAGTTGTCCAGTACTCCAGGGACTACATCGACACCTAAAAGCAAGTGATGATTTGCCTACCTTCTCCGCCCTACGGAACCTTCTACCGTAAGGAATAACGTTCCGTAGGGCGGAGAGGGTGAATGAGGTAAAGATCAAATTTCCATTAAATCTTTTTCTTTTTGGGCAAGAACAACATCCACTTCAGCTGTATATTTGTCTGTCATTTTTTGTACTAGATCATTAGCACGACGTTCATCATCTTCAGAAATGGTTTTAAGATCTTTAAGCTGCTGATTGGCATCACGTCGAATATTCCGAATGGTGACACGCCCTTGTTCAGCTTCAGCACGAACCACCTTGATCAAATCTTTACGGCGCTCTTCTGTCAAAGGAGGCATAGGCACACGAATGGCATGTCCAGTAGATGCTGGGTTCAATCCTAAGCCTGACGTCAAAATTGCTTTTTCAATGGCTGCAGCCATTGTTTTCTCAAAGGGCGTCACCAATAAAGTGCGAGAATCAGAATGAGTCACAGAAGCAACTTGATTAATAGGTGTCAAATTACCGTAATAATCTACTTGAACATGATCCAATAACCCAGCGCTTGCTCTACCAGTTCTGACTTTAGACATTTCATGCTGTAAAGATTCAACAGCTTTTTTCATCTTTTTTTCAGCATCTGATTTGATATTATCGATCATTCTCATCTCCTACTATGGTACCAATGGGTTCACCCATCACAATTTTTTTCAACACAGAAGGCGTGCTCATGTTAAAGACTTGTAAGGGCATGTGCTGATCCTGACACAAACAAATAGCAGTCAAATCCATTACTTCTAAGCCTTTGTTCAAGACGTCGCGATACGTTAAAAAATCATATTTGACAGCATCAGGATTGTGTACAGGATCGCTAGAGTAAATACCATCTACTTTGGTTGCTTTTAAGACGATATCTGCACCCACCTCAATAGCACGTAAACAAGCTGCCGTATCCGTGGTAAAAAAGGGATTGCCTATGCCTGCTGCAAAAATCACAACATGGCCATTGCGCAAATGCGTCATGGCTTTACGTCGATGATACGGATCAACCACACCCAGCATCGGAATCGCAGACATGATGCGTGCAGGCAGATCAATCCGCTCCAACGCATCACGCACTGCCAAAGCATTCATCACCGTGGCCAACATACCCATATGGTCGCCAGTCACACGGCCCAAGCCTACTGCAGATAACGCTTTACCACGAAACAAATTTCCGCCACCAATCACCAGGCCAACTTCAACACCCATGGTGATCAACTCAGCCACATCACGAGCCAAACTATCCAAAATAGCGGGGTCAATCCCAAACTGCAATTGCCCCATCAATGCCTCACCACTACACTTCAGCAAGACTCGCTTGTATTTTAGAGGTTTGGACTCACTCATGATGTTTCGCGAACCTGCGCCATCACTTCTTCGACAAAATTATCTTCTTTCTTTTCAATACCTTCACCAACTTCAAAACGAATGAAAGACAATACATTCACTTGTTTTTGTTTCAGCAATTGACCCACTTTGGTATTCGGATCTTTGACAAATGGTTGACCGTATAAGCTCACTTCATCTAAGAATTTGCTGATACGCCCATCAATCATTTTATCAATGATGTCTTGAGGCTTACCGCTTTCACGTGCTTGAGCAATAAAAATCTCACGTTCACGATCAATAGATTGCGTATCCACGTCTTCACGTTGAACAACCATTGGACGGCTTGCTGCAATATGCATGCCCAAATCACGACCCAATTCAATGTCGCCTTTTTGCAATGACACAACCACACCGATTCGATTGCCATGCAAGTAAAATCCAGCCACGCCATCTTCTGCACAATGCACATGTTCCAAACGACGCAATTTGATGTTTTCGCCAATTTTGGCCACCAATTCTTGTCTAGCTTGTTCTACTGTGATGGTTTGACCGACCAAAGTTTTTTGGCTTAATTCGTCAACGGTATTGGCATTGGTTTGCAATGCTGTATCCACCGCTGCTTGTGCGAACTTGGTGAAGTTTTCATCCCGTGCAACAAAGTCAGTTTCACTGTTGATTTCAAGAATCACAGCATGTCGACTGTCTTGGCTTCTCGCAACCACAATCACGCCTTCCGCAGCAACACGATCTGCTTTTTTATCAGCTTTAGCTTGCCCAGCTTTACGCATTTCAGTAATCGCTAGTTCAATATCACCATTGGCAGCTACTAAAAACTTCTTACATTCCATCATCCCCGCGCCTGTACGCTCGCGGAGACTCATTACCATTGCAGCACTAACTGTCATATATATTCTCCGGACTTAAACTTCAATAAATTCAGCTTCGACCGCACCACGACCAGTGGATTGCCCTGCATCCAATATGGCATCAGCTACACTTGACAAATAAATATTGATGGCACGCATAGAATCATCATTGCCTGGAATAATATAATCAATTTTGTCTGGGTCGTTATTAGTATCTACAATACCAATCACAGGAATTTTTAATCGACGAGCTTCTTCTACTGCAATGTGCTCAAAGCCAACGTCAACTACAAATAGCGCATCAGGCAAACCGCCCATGTCTTCAATACCACCCAAACTACGCTCTAATTTTTCTAGTTCACGTGTCAACATCAACGCTTCTTTCTTAATCATATGTTGAAAAGCGCCTTCGTCACGCAATTTTTTCAATTCTTTTAATCGGAAAATAGATTGGCGAACTGTTTTGTAGTTAGTCAACATACCACCCAACCAACGGTGATCAACGTAAGGCATACCACAACGTTTTGCATGCTCACGTATACTTTCTTGTGCAGCACGCTTCGTGCCTACAAATAAAATCTTGGCTTTGTTAGATGCCAACTTACTGATATAGTGCAATGCCTCAGTCATCAATGGCATGGTTTTTTCAAGATCAATAATATGGATTTTGTTACGAGAACCAAAAATGTATTCGCCCATTTTAGGATTCCAGTAGCGTGTTTTATGGCCAAAATGAGCGCCTGCTTCTAACAATTCTTTCATACTTACTTTCATTATGTCCTCTCCGGGTTAAACCTCCACAATTCCCATGCGGCACTTTAGGCAAAGGTTATGCTTAAAGACCCTGACGCATGTGACGAATCGTGTGTGTCGTTAAAATCGCGATATTTATAGCATATTAGGAGGTAAACTGCAATCTAAACCTGAGTTGTCAATCTGCCGAAGATATCCTATAGTCATAATGGGGTATTACTCAAATCAGGAGATACATCATGTCAGTTAAATTTTTTAGCTTATCAGCTTTAGCTTTAGCGTTCGCCGTTGCTCACGCACCTGCCGCAGTTGCATGTCCTAAAATGGATAAAGAAGATTGGATGGTTAAAGTCACAGAAAAATTAGATTTAACCACAGCACAAAAAGCAAAAATCAAAATTTACGCTGAAAAAGCAAAAATGGAGCTGACTGTCAAACATCACGAATGGCGTGAAATTCATAACCAAGTGAATGAGGCATTCCGTTCATCCAGCATCAATGAAGCCAAAGTTGATGAATTTGCCAATCAAGAAGAAAAAGTTATTGGTTCTATGGCAAAAATCAGACTGCACGAACGATATGATATATATAGTACCTTAGATGATAAACAAAAAGAAAAGATGAATCAAATCATCAAAGATTGGAAAGAAAAACATCATAAAGGCTGATAGCACCTTTAGCTACCCTTCTATCACCTTCTATTTTGTAGAAGGTGATAGTTACTCACCACACCATTCGTAGTACACAATACGTTGAGGCCGACATGAGCGGCACGTTGTCCCACAACCTTTTTTGTCTTGAGCTTGTCGAATAGATCCTTTATTGATCCAAATTGCCAAAATCGGTTCCAATGCATCCAAAGCAATTCGAAACTCTCGTCCCAACTGCTCTGTGCTCACCACTTGATGTCGTTGAATAAAATCACGAAGCGCCAAGAGCACGATGCCCTCCTGTTTTTGATACCCACCGCAAGCTTACAATAATCAGCGCCATCAACCCAGCAATGCCATATGCCATACTATGTTGAGGATGAGTGCTCCAAGTGGCCACTTGATAAAAAATGACTGCAACACCATAAGCAAGAACCAATGACCAAAGAATTGAAAACCACATCAAACGACTATTCGCCTCTTGCCGAATAGCCGCCATGGTAGAAGCACAAGGAATGTATAATAAAACAAACAGCAAATAAGAATAAGCAGCAAATCCCGATCCAAATTGTTGGCTCAACATCCCATAAATAGTAGGCGCGGACGTGATAACTGCGTCATCTGTAGGAGATGTAAACAACAACACCAAATGCTCATACACAGACATCATTGCTTGCTGACAAGCCCCCAAAATATCCACGCCACCTAAATCGCTGACGTGATTAATTTGCAAATACAAACTATTCAAAGTACCAATCACGACTTCTTTTGCCAACATGCCAGTGATAAGACTCACCACCGCAGGCCAATTTTCTGAACCAATGCCCATTGGGGCAAAAATGGGGGTCAACCACTGACCAACTACAGCCAACACAGACTGATGGTTTACACCTATAGTCCAAGCATTCAACCCACTCAACACCACACAAACCGGTAAAATCACTCGTCCTGCCCGTACTAAGAAATAACGCAAACGAAACCCAGCATCTTTACACAAACGTTTCATAGAAGGACGATGGTAGGCGGGTAATTCTAAAATCAAGGGCGTACTTTTACCGGGTAGTAACGTGTGTCGAACCAAGTACCCAGTGACAACAGCCATCAAGATACCAATCGCATATAAAGAGAAAATAATTTGATAGCCTTTGGTCGGGAAAAAAGCAGCAACAAACACCGCATAAATCGCCAAACGTGCGCTACATGACATATAAGGGTTCATCAACACCGTCAAAAAGCGGTCACGTTCGGTTTGCATGGTACGTGCGGCCATAATAGCGGGCACATTACAACCAAACCCTACAATCATCGGAACAAAAGCTTGTCCAGGCAATCCCAAACTACGCATCACGCGATCTACGACAAACGCAGCACGCGCCATATATCCAGAAGATTCTAAAAATGCCAATAGAAAATACATAACGGCCAAAACAGGAATAAACGTTAAAATAGTATTACATGCTTGACCAATGCCATGCGCAAACAAAGCAATCAACCACGATGGTGCATTGAGGGTGTGTAACAGCGATTCAGGTGCTTGTACAAACAACGCTTTGGATAAAATATCAAACCCGCTTTGAAACGCTCCACCGATACCAATGGCTAAAAAAAATACCAGATACATCAACGAGAAAAAAATAGGTAAAGCCCAAAAACGATGTAAGATAAGGCGATCTAATTTGGCCGTAAAATGCTCTTTGGCATCCGAGTGCTTGGTTTGCACAGCATCCACCCAAGCATGCACCATCTGATAGCGAGCATCTGCTACAATGACATCCAAATCTTTGATGACGGAGACACCTTCTAATTGCAACTCGCTCTGTTCCATCCAACGATGGGCATAATAAATAGCGCAGGCTGTGTCATATTGAGATAACAACGTTTTCTGTAATGCATCAAAGCAAGAAACAGCATGAGGGGGTAAAAAATGGTTGAAAACAGACGTTGGTGGGCATAAAGTGTCGCTAGAATGAATACACTGTTGCAATTCAGTTAATCCGATTTGGCGATGTGCCTCTAAAATCACCACAGGACAATTTAATTGATGAGATAATGCGTTGACATCGATCTGGATACCTTGTTGGCGTGCAATATCCATCATATTCAGAGCAATCACCATGGGTTTTCCCAGTTCTAGCAATTGACTGGTCAAATACAAATGACGCTCTAAATAACACGCATCTACCACATTGATGATCAAATCCATATCTCTTGTAGCAACAACTTGCGCCGTAATTTGAGCATCTTTAGCGTTGACATGCTCTGGAACACCCAAGGCATATACCCCAGGTAAATCAGTGATCTCAATCTTGTGTCCCGCATCTAGATAAGAAGCCGATTTTTTTTCAACGGTCACGCCTGGCCAATTACCCACACGCTGATGACCGCCAGTTAACCCATTAAAAATGGTGGTTTTGCCACAATTTGGATTCCCTACCAGCATCACCTGTTTCATCATAGTTTTTCCCAATGCAAGGCCAACAGATCATCACGCCGCAACGCCATCATGGCACCACGCACGTCTATTTGTATAGGGCTTTTTAAAGGCGCAATACGCACTACTCGGATCACCACACCTAAGGTCATACCCATTGCTAGTAATTGGCTACGAAACAATGTGTCAATCGTTCCATAATCTAAGAGACGAAACTGATCTCCCGGTGCCCAGTCATTTGATATAGCCATAAATCACTCATTTGACATGTAAGAGAACCAAAGAGATATTATATCACAAATGTAATCGAGAATCATTCTCAAAAATACAGCCATGATGACCCTACTCGACCATCTCCTTGGTCATTAGTTCCTACAAAGCGGGAATAACATGACATTGAACAAAACGTGTTGACAATTGGTTGCCCCGGCCGAGGCATCATGAAAAACATTTTATATTAGACGTATGCCATACCACGGGGCGTGTTTTGTTCTGAGGGGATTTCTTGATAATCCGAACGGTTGTTCATAACTTGCCAATCCTGTAAAGCTAGAGTGGCAGTAATAAAAGTCCAGGTCAAAGTATATGAAAGCACCCCTACCTCATGATTTTTAATAAAAAAATCACCTACTGGCTTGCACATCATTATACATAAGAGAGATGAAGACACTTTAAAAAATCCGGCGAAAGTCTGTCCGTTAGGATGCGGAATGCCATCACTACCCATGATATCTTCTGGTTCGTCGGGCCCCAGCTCTCGAAAACTAGGTGCTATCCAATAAGTCTCTCGAAAATATCCGCCCAGGATGCCAAATAATAAGGCCCCCCCTATTCCAGATGAAAAAAAATCATCTTCTGACAAATGATTGATTATTCCGCAAAGAAAAAACCCTGCTATTCCTGTACCTACAGCAGATGCCATACGCGGTTTTGTTAAAGGTACTGAAAAAAATTGCAACTGGTTGGTTACACCGCTTTGATGAGTATGATTCATAGCTTAGCCTTTTATACGGGGATAAATTTTTATCATCAGATGGACATCACATTACCATTTGTGGCCAATCATTCAGTGAATCCGAATCAGTAATATAGCCGTCCTGATTCCGCTCTGATACAGAGGATACTTTACTAAAAGAATTACTGTTGTTAAAAAAAACATCTGGGTAATGGCTATGAGACCTTTGTTCAACGCGTTGTATTGCAGCATTGAGTTTTATTCTAGTATTTGTCGGCCATAGAAAATGAGTTAGATCCGTTCGATGTGCATCAATAATAGCCTCCGCAGCAGAACCGTGTTTAGGTCGATTATTGATGACGTTTCTTACTAATCCATCGCTTATTAAAGGGTTCATTTTTAATGAAGCAAAAATTTTTAATGTTATAGGCTTCAGTGGTTCGGAAGTATTTGCCGAATACTGGATAAGACGTGTCATCAGTGGTTCATCTTTGGATAATTCCATTAAAAATATTTCTCGTAATTTGATTTGTTTTCTTTCATCAAGAATTGAACTAAGCTGTTCATCAGAGGGGTTTTGGCCATCCAATGATTCTATGCATATTTCGTACCATGGTGTATACAAATGACTGAAAAAACAATCCAATATAGTACTTAATTTTGGGGATTCAAGTGAAACTGCTTCCGGTAACAAGTCTAATAGTGTACTAGCTAGCGTTTTAATATCGACCGCAATTTGCGGATATACTGAGGCAGAGATGTGGTCAGTTATCATGCTTAAATATTTTTCTTCTAAACTACCAAACAATCTATTCATTTCGAATATTATGCTTTTCATTAACATAGCCTCACAAAAAATTGTTAATCATTGACAGATCTCTTGTAAAAACAAAGGCATAATATCATGTATATATACGACACTCCATATCATATAGGTGAAAATACTTTACACAAATAATGGTTTAAACATTCAATGATATTAAGCACTTATTAGAAAATAAAATCACCACACCTAAGCTCATACTGATCTCCCTGTACCCATCACTCATCAAAATTAATTACAATCGAAAGCACTTTTATTCGATACTGAGGTATAAAATACCTGTATCATTCGACCTCAAAAAAGCGGCTTAAAAAGCGCCCTCTTTTTTCAACTACGATCACTAAGTTTTTGACTTTGTACAAGGATTATATCATGGAGCAAAAAACAGAATGGAAATTTATTGGAAGCGGCTCTTCACATGTGGCTTTCGTCGATAAAGACAAAAAATGGGTCTTTAAGATGTTGATCCCAGATGAAAATGACATGAGGCATCCCTATGAAGATTCAAAACGCTCTGTAAGAATATATAATGAAATTAACAAAAACCTAACACGCCCTGCAAAAGAAATAGAAATAGACAATCTTCCTCCTGAATATAGCATACGAACCCCAGCCCATGGTTGGATTAGTGCGTATATAGATGGGCGTCAAGCAACTGATGAAGAAATCAAAGCGCTCGTATTATACATATACAATACCACCGGACGGATACTGATTGATGCGACAACGATGGGGAATTGCCTAACCTTACCTGATGGTAGATGTGTTTGTGTCGATATTGATTTGGCATTAAAACTTGATAGAGAAGAGGATAACCTGTTGTCCGATCCTCTTCCAAGGGCTAGTTTTGCAAGTTTGGAAACTTGGAATAGTTTTCAAAAAAAAATACCTGAATACGGCCTAGCTGCAAAAGAAAATCATTTTCCACTAACAAGCAAACTCATCAAAGCTTTAATATTTATCAAGTCAATCAGACCAGACATACGTAATGTGAGTCTGTTGAATGGACCTACTGAGCTCAATTGGTTAGCAAGTGCTTACGATGAAATGATGAGTCCACTGAATACAAACATTATTATAAATCTAGCCCAAGATTTATTAGAACAAGAGCGTCCCGCTCATTTATCCAACCTTAAATCAACCTGCGTTGACCTAATAACACCTTTTTCACGCGAAGAACTTTCAGACACAAATAATCGACACGTTCTAGAAAACATACAAATCATATGCAAAAAACTCATTCAAGACATTCATGATGCTGTTACATTTGAGGAACTTATTGGATATATTGAAGAAATACGCGCTATACAAAGTATAAAAATTTACCCTGGTTTGAACAGTGCGTTAGGTAAATGTCTTTTGGCAAGTGATTCGCTGCATTATGTGAACAACAGAAAGTCTCTGGTTCATGTTGCATATTTTTTCTCAAAATACACCTATAGCAAGTCCAACTTGCTGAGTATGCTTTTTATACATGCGATTGATCTAGCATCCATCAGTTTGAAAATAGGGTTACCCATTTTCTTTCTGAACACCTTCAGTCAAAATCCTGATAGGACTCAATTTTCTTTTCTTATCCTAATGGTTTTGTTCTTGCCACTATTCTCTGAACTAAAAAACAAGCTTCTTATTGATATTAGCACTGATGTGATAGAAAAATTTACGCTAGATTTACTAGAAGTTCTTTTTAATCCTAATGTGAACAGTGTAGAAAGGTTTACAAAAGCGTTTACGTCGGAGTATACCGATCACATCTCAGTTTTTATTAGACAAACCTATGGTAAATTATTACCTGTTTATATTGATTTGTTTGGCTTTACCATCGCCCTTGGATTCAAAGATAAATTAATAGGAGGCATTGCCGCCTCGGCTGTGTTTTTATATCTTGCCTATACGTTCTACTTTTTAAATCCTAGATATACCAATTCATTCAAATCAAATTTAGCAGAAAATCAACAATTATTTGAGCGACTACGAACCTCAATAGGTATGGGAGATTTTATACAGCTGCATAATCAGCAAGATCATGAAAAGGATGCTATTAAACGTGTTGTGAAAAACGCACTCTCTACCACTAAGAACAAATCTTACTACGACTCTCAAACCAAAATTCTTGGAATATTAACAGGTCATGTCACATTTCTAGTGGGCGCTATCTATTGGGGCAGTACGTATCAACAATCGGAGGAGAGTCTAACAGATTATATATTGCTTTTTTATTATCTTTACATGTTTGCTATGAGACTGAATCAAATGTCTCCATTATTATCACAATTACTCTCTTCAGCAGAGTACACAAAGCGGCTAATACAGTACTCGATGTGGTCAGACAATAAAGCACAAAGCTTGTATAAAGATAAAATCCATCGAAGTATTGCGCCACACGGTCTAGAGCAAAACAATAACGGTTCACAGGTTTGGGATCTGACGCGCATTGCGTTTCATAACGTGTCGTATATACACTCCAATCCAGAGCAAATGTTACTCAACTTCAATTTCTCTATCCAAAAAAATGAATTTTTTGCTTTTGTTGGTAAAGAACTGGGTGATCAATTTGCACTTGTGCAATTACTACTCAAAAAAGCAATTCCTTCAAATGGGACAATCATGTTTGATTCATTAGATATCAATACGTTAGATAAACAGGCCTTATATAGTTTTCTTGCTATTATTGATAGTAAAGATGAGTTTATTGATCGAGATAGCTGGTTGGATACGATCAAATATGGCAATAAAAATGCCAGTGATTCAGACGTTTTAGAAGCAGCTCGGGCGGCTGAGTTGATTGGGCCCGATGACAATATAAATACTTTAAAAAATCGTGTTGTGAACATAATAAATGATCATGATACCAATCGGGAGCGTTTAGAAAAACGCCGTCTTGCTATAGCAAGAGCCATATTAAAAGGAGGCTTATGTTTAATTTTAGATAATCCAACAAAAGACTTGGCTCATCATGATGAGATATCGATTTTAAAAACCCTTATTAACTTGTCTGCAAACATACCAACTATTATGATAACGGATAAATTATATTTACTAGACAGGTATGTGAATAGAATATTTTATTTACAAAAAGAAATCATGGAACAAGGTACATATGACGAGCTTACAGCTATTACAGCTGCTCATACACATTTTTACAAAAACTGGTTCCAGCAAAGACAAGACCTACACAAATTATACTCACCCCCATCAAAATTTTCTACCATACTAGACCAGCACAAATCTCTTATCAAAAAGCATTTTTGCTCAGTAGGGTATCAAAACCAGAATGTTCAGCAATATGAAACAGACTCTAATGAGGAACAGTGTGAGCTTATTGGAGATAACAATAACAGTTATTTGAATTTGGTTTAGTATCCGCTAAAATTTGGCAGTTGAAACTGCCAAACAAATCTAATAAGGTCGGGCCTCTTTTACCAGAACGGGATGTATGAATGAAATTACCAGTCGTATTTACATGTGTTATAGGGTGTTTACTTTTCAATACAGAGCTTAGCGCTCATTGTTGTTGGACCAAAGATAATCCTGGCTTTTATGATCTTCGTGTAGAAATTAAAAATCTTGGTACGGAAAATTGTAATCTAGAAAAACAGGATCTTCACAAAGGAACGCTCTATGGCAGCAATACTCCCCTTTTTTTGCCCTCTACAGGAGAGGTATTTTATTTGACTTTGAGTGGCACTGAGATTGATGTGACGTTAACTTATAATTGTGGCACTAATAAAAATATTTCTTTGGTCATGAAACAATATGCTAAGAAAAATCACAAACATACCAGTATCGATGCCCATGCAATCAATGCGGTAAACGTTTTTGAAAAACATACTGCAAAACCTGTTGAGTTGGGTTGTTGTAGCTCTCATGATAGCTTTGGTCTTGTCACATGGGATTTGAGCAACTAAAGCGTTTGTTCTAACAACCTTGATTACGCGTTGTGCTACATCAAGGCTACAAAAACATAAACTTCGTTGTTAAAAATATTGAGGACAATGCCTTGACAAATAACTATCTGATTGCATTTCCTCTAAACGACTTAATGTCCTTACAAAGTCTTGTTGCATAGGGCCAGACAAATATAATTGGTGCATCTCGACCGCGGCCGACATCACCAAACGTATCCCGCGGTCATATAAGACATCTACCAATTGAATCAACAGGACTACGGCTGTATGGGATGCCAGCTGACCCAGATCAGGCACATTTGAAATAAAGATAGTATGAAATTTATCAGCCAATTCAAGATAATCCAACTGAGAGCGCGGCATGGCACAAATCACATTAAAATCAAACCATATGATATCCTGACTCGATTGTATCACTGAAATCAGCCGAGATTGGATTAATATAGTCCCCCCAAGCGTGATGTCGTTCTCTGCCAAACCATGAAATTGCGCTTCTAATAATCGTTGATTATTTGCTGTCAAAGGATAAACATACGCATGTAAAGTAACTGGCTTGCCCAAACGATAATCAATCGAAGAGTGTAACGCAATTTCTTCACAATATTGGTGCAATAACCCAAGGGCGGGTAAAAAACGTTCACGATTCATACCATGCAGATAAAGATCATCAATCTTAGTATTTGAGGTGGCCACCAAGATCACGCGCTGAGTGAATAATGCGTGCAATAATTCTGCCAAAATCATCGCATGCGCAACATCGTTCACCATAAATTCATCAATACATATCAAACGATACTGTTTGGCAAATTCTGCAGCAATTTTTTGTACAGGATCTGCTTGACCTTGTAAAAATCTCAATTTCTCATCAATTTGCTGCATGAAATGCAAAAAATGAATTCTCATTTTCCGTTCATCGGGTAAATTTTGATAAAATAAATCCATCATATAAGTTTTACCCACCCCAACAGGACCCGAGATATACAATCCTTTGAGCGTTTGTTTGGGGAGTAAAAATCGATACCAGGCATGTTGGGAAGCGATGACATTTGCCACCCGTTGTAATGGCGCTAACAACCGCCGTTGTTCACTATCTTCTTTAATATCGCTGCATTGCAAAGCAGCATCATACGCATCCCTTAGCATCATTTAAGCGATCCAAACACGGATATGCTGCTGTAAACGTGCCTTTAGTTCAAGCAATTTCCCATGAAAAAAATGACCGGTAGCTGCAAAATAGTCTAGGTCTGGAGCAGGATTTTGGATTTGTACAAACTCTGTGACCAGGTCAACAGGCACAACTTCATCGTCATTGCCAATCACCACCAACCAAGGTGTTTTCGGAGTAGGTGTATACTCATAATGATGAACTGGAGGGGCAATGCTGATCAAAGCGCTAGGATGAGTAGATTCCATTTGATACAGGCTGAGCGCACGAAATGCCACATACGATCCAAAAGAAAAGCCAGCAAAGAACACTGTGGCCTCAGGACGTTCACATAAACTCAGTAGATGCAGCATATCATCACTTTCACCTACACCCGCATCATAGGTTCCCTCAGATTTTTCGACGCCACGAAAATTAAATCGAATCGATGCAATACCCAACTCTCGAAACGCGCGCGCCATTGTCGTCACGACTTTGTTATTCATAGTCCCGCCCTGCAAAGAATGCGGATGACCTAAAATAGCCAAATAACGCTGATCAGCGTCAATGGGTACATCTAAGATCACTTCAAGTCTACCCACGAGACCTTGAATCATGACGCGATGTTCGCCCGCGATATGCAATGAATCACTTATCGTCAGTTCACTAGGAGAATTTGGCATATCAGTTGTTCACAATTTAAAGAGGTGACATTATAAGCTAGTTTTTTAGGTTATAAAACTACCATAGCCGTCACTATCGATGATTGACAAAAAAACATTATTAAATACAATAATGACTCAAAATTACATATGTTAAGGTACCGAACTAGATCATGAAACTTAAAAAATTACTGACCACGTTTTTATTCACTTTATCCACTTCAGCCTCTTTTGCAAATATTGGATATGTTAAATATCAAATTATCAACAATACGCCAAATGATTATTATGTCACATTACGTCAACAATTTATGAATCCTCTTGAGACCTGCCAAGGTATGATCGCGGCAAATTCGACCAAAGAATGTGATGGTAAATTAAATTTAGGCCACACTGTTTTTTACATTCATGCTATCCGTGAATTGGCCAAAGAAAACAGATCTGAATTTGAAACCTCTATCAATAATACACAAAACGCCTTGATAACCTGGACATTGGATCTGAATAAAGAAGAGCGACTAAACATTTCTTATAAATTTAAACCGCTATAAATGGTGTAATAAGTCTGATACCGTGCTTTTGCGCGCGGTATCGGGTCTACTGCCCTCCTACGGTCAAACCCTTATCATAAAAATTTATTTTTCCCGCAATATAGATTATGATCGCAACAGCACCGACAAGCCATCGCGGTGACTCGTACTATAAACTGATTGATAAGGAGGACTTGATCCATGCGACAGGTACCTATGAGCACTTATGCTTTTTCTATATATGCCTTTGATCTTCGACCTGCTCGGAGCATCTTATGAAACTACACGATTTTGCCCGTAAAAAAAATAATGCCAAAATTACCGTTTTAACCTGTTATGACTACCCTTCTGCTCGTTCTATTGCTAGCAGTAATCTGGATTGCATTCTGGTGGGTGATTCAGTCGCCATGACCGTACACGGTCATACCAGCACCATCATGGCAGACATGGATATGATGACCATGCATACAGCTGCGGTGGCGCGTGGACTGGGTCGTCAATTTTTAATCGCTGATCTTCCCTTTTTAGGCCACCGCGGATCACGTTCGGACACTATGACCAATGTCAAACGTTTGGTTCAAGCCGGCGCCCATGCCCTAAAAATTGAAGGCGGTGATGGGAACACGTGTGAGACTATCGCACACATTGTAACTTCAGGTGTACCCGTTGTAGGCCATATTGGCCTCACGCCACAATCCGTTTTACAACTAGGCGGCTATAAAATTCAAGGGCGTACGGATACACAAGCAGAGCAACTCCTTGCACAAGCACACCAATTAGAAGCCGCAGGTTGTTTTGCTGTGGTTTTAGAATGTGTCCCCAGCCACTTGGCCAAAACCATCACGCAAGCCTTACACATCCCCACCATTGGTATTGGAGCAGGCTCTGAAACAGACGGGCAAGTCTTAGTGTGGCATGATTTTTTAGGCTTATATAGCGATCTCAATTGTCGTTTCGTTAAGCAATTTGCCGACGGCAAATCCCTCTTTGAGGACGCCATCCATCGGTATACGCTGGAAGTCCAACAAGGCCAGTTTCCAAGCCTAGAGCATTCTTATTCCTAAGGTGAATCATGCAAATCATTCATTCCATCACACAATGGCGAAACATTAGAAACCAAATATCCAGCGATCTGTCTGTGGGCTTTGTGCCAACCATGGGTAATTTACACTCAGGACATGCCTCTTTATATGAGCTCAGCCGTCGCGATAATGATCTGAGCGTTGCGAGCATTTTTATCAACCCGACTCAATTCAATCAAATTGAGGATTATCAACAGTATCCCAAAACCTTGGACGATGATCTGGCCTTACTTCAAAACATGGGTGTGGATTATTGTTTGCTGCCTGATGAAACGTCGATGTATCCTGACGGGTATCGGTATCGTATTGAAGAAACCTTACATAGCTTGCCGCTAGAGGGATTAAAAAGACCGGGACATTTTCATGGTGTTTTGACGGTCGTCATGATGTTATTCCAGCTTGTCAAACCACACCGGGCTTATTTTGGGGAAAAGGATTACCAACAATATGTGCTCATTCGAGATATGATCAACGCTTTTTTTCTGGATATCAATATCACACTTTGCCCCACTATTCGAGAAAAAAGCGGTTTGGCTTATAGCTCTCGTAATAATCGTTTGAGCCCAGCGGAACGCCAATTGGCGGAACAATTTGCAGGTTTATTTCATCAAAATAAATCTTGTGCAGAGATCAGCGCAGCTCTCACACAATTGGGCATTAAAGTAGATTATATTGAAGAACATGATCAACGTCGTTTTGCAGCTGTATATATTGGAGCAATCAGATTGATAGATAATTATGCTATTTCGAACTAACGGTTGATGCAAAAAAAGGGAACATTTATCCGACATGGGTTTATCGGCTTTTTGTTCCCGTTTTGATCAATGAAGATGAACCAATTGTGTATGTACTTCTACAGCGAAATAACGATGAAACATTTGCAAAGACGTCATGGTCGGCCACTGAATGATTTGTGCTGCTTTTTTCATCAATTCATTCTTCAATATAGGTCGACAATAGCGTTGCATCAACGGCCTCAGATCGGATAATTTGTCAAAACTTTTGACCAAAACAGTTTCTCCCCAGGTCACAGGGGAACACTGCAACGTTTGCAAAAAATCTTTTACGTCAATCTGATCATCGGTCGTGGCCGGCATCCAATCTAAATCAATCACCCTTGGTTTGACATGCACCCATTGATGACATTCATTTAAAGACGCTTCGGTTAACACGGTTTGCTCATGCATCTCAAATTTGAAGCAATATAAAAAATCCAAAAAATCAGCTTCAATTTTGGCTGCCAATTCCTTGCCTAACAAACGAGTCACTTCGTGACGAAACATAAATGGAAACAAGCGTTCTAGATGTTCAAGTAACACTTCATCATTATCACAGACAGGTATAGTATATGCAGTATTATCCGCATTTAATTCTACCTCATAAGGGTAATTAAAATCCGGTAATTGCTCAGCAATCAAAGCAGCAAAAAAAGAAGTTGGTTTTAAAACAATAATACAAGACTGCGTTTGTGACATAATGCTCTCCTGAGGTTACTCATCATGAGTACAAAATGAAAAGCTTAAATCAAAGTACAAATAATCGTGTAAATTGCGTACTGCTAATGCTACATATCCCATTTTACTGGATACATTTAGGTTATCACTTGCTCATTATGAATTGCAATATGTCGTCTAAAAATAATTTTGAACTGGATCAGCAAGAATGAATCGGATCACAAAAAACTTCACCGGATCGGTGTTAAATTGGTATGCCAAACATGGCCGCAAAGAATTACCCTGGCAAAATCCTTATAGCGGTTATCGGGTTTGGGTCTCTGAAATCATGCTGCAACAAACCCAGGTAAAAACGGTCATTCCATACTTTCTTCGTTTTATGGAGCGCTATCCAGATGTGCAGGCTTTGGCACAGGCTTCTCTGGATGAGGTATTGGCATTATGGTCAGGGTTGGGATATTACTCTCGTGCCCGTAATTTGCACCGTACCGCTCAAGACATTGTCACCAGCTATGGGGGTATATTTCCGCACAATCTCGAAGACCTCAAAAATTTACCTGGAATTGGACCTTCCACCGCTGCTGCAATTGCATCATTGGCTTTTGAGCAACCTACTGCGATTTTAGATGGGAACGTCAAACGCGTATTAAGCCGCTATTTTTTGCTATCTGGGACAGGTAGCGCTTTTGAAAAACAACTATGGATGCAAGCTCAAGCATGCATGCCCATTACACAATGTCGTGATTACACCCAAGCCATCATGGATATGGGTGCCACCTGTTGTACCAACAAACAGCCCTTATGTACCACCTGCCCCTTGCAAAAAGAGTGCCAAGCCTTTCAACGCGGTGTCGTGCAAGAATATCCGCAAAAGAAAATTCGAAAAATACGTCCTACACACAAAGAACAGTTTTTGCTTTTATATACTTCCGATAAAAACATTTATTTAGAACAACGTCCGGCTACTGGCATTTGGGGGGGATTATGGTGTTTACCCGCGATTGATCAAGACGCTTGCCAGATGAGCTATTTAAAGCAAGTGTATGGGCTAGAGCATCTCAGCATGCAGCCTTTGATCGCTTTTAAGCATTCTTTTACCCATTTTCACTTAGAGATTAGCGCTTATAGTATAAAAACAAAAAAGTTCTCTGCAAAAGGACGTTGGGTCACGCAAGAGGAATTGAACGATTTGGGATTAGCAAAACCGGTCAAACGAATTTTAGAGTTTTTTTGGGGAAAATAAACCAAATCATGCTGCTTTATCAGTTTTTCCCGCATTTTTTTGCAATACTTGCATCGCCATCTGGGCATCTGTATTACCGTTTTTAGCAGCCAAGGTGATCCAATACCAGGCTTTACGCCGATCTTCTATGATGCCTTGACCGTAATAATACATATAACCAATAGCATATTGTGCTTCTGGTGAGCCCTTTTCTGCGGCTGGTCTTAATCGAATAAACGCTTGTCGAAAATCTTGAACTTGAAAACTTTTGATCCCTTCTTGTAAATTATAAGAACTGGTACAAGCAACCAACATACTTAACATCACACTTATCAATACACCACGCATTACTCACTATCCCCATCTAAAGGCTTTGGCAAAGGCTCAAAGGTTAATTCATTTTTGGGCAAACTTAAACTTTCAAATTCACCCTCTCGCTCCAAAATGACGCCATCGGGCGTAATTTGTTTGATCTTCGCACCACCTGGCACCGCATCGCCCACAGAAAATAGGTGCGCATTACCATCGGAAATATTAATAATCGCATGAGATGCCTCATTTTTGGTAGAGAATAAAATACCCACCAACGACAAATTGAGCCCTGATGGTTTTACATCCGCATCAACCAATGCTTTAGGCACATATTCACCAAAAATTTGCGTATTCAAACTCTGGGTGATCGTAGATCGTTTCAGGGTTTTCGGGTGCGCACTTTGCGGTATTGGAAGCTTTAATTCAGAATGCAATTGATAGTATGTGACAACACCTGATATCAATTCGTACCCTAATACACAGGCAACCAACAAAAAAATAATTTGTGCAGTGTGAGGTTTTAATAATCTATCTTCAATGTCTGTAACAGAAAACATTATTTGCTCTAGAATATCTGCATATGGTATATCATACAATGGTTTGGAAGAAGCCTGCTAGTACTCAATAACAATATGGAGTGATCATACATGGATAAAACCCACTTTAACACACGCGTTATTCATGCAGGCCTACATCCTGATCCAAGTACGGGGGCTGTGATTACCCCTATTTACGCCACGTCAACTTATCGCCAAACAGCACCAGGAGTCCACCAGGGATTTGAATATTCACGCACGCAAAATCCCACACGCTTTGCCCTGGAAGAATGCATGGCAGATTTAGAATCAGGCCAACATGCGTTTGCTTTTGCTTCAGGCATGGCAGCCATTAATACCATTATTGAATTATTATCGCCAGGCGATCATGTCATAGCCTCATCGGATCTTTATGGGGGCACCTTTCGCTTGTTTGATAAAGTCAAAAGACGCAGCGCTAATTTAGCTTTTTCATATGTAGATGCCACTCAAATTGAGGCTATTGAAGCAGCAATCACGCCCAAAACCAAGATGATTTGGATAGAAACCCCATCTAATCCAATGTTGCATGTGGTGGATTTACAGCAGGTTGCAGCCCTTGGAAAACGCCATAACATCATTACAGTTGCTGACAATACCTTCGCTTCGCCTTGGATTCAAAGACCCTTGGAATTAGGCTTTGATCTGGTTGTGCATTCTGCAACAAAATATTTAAATGGCCATTCTGATGTCATATCCGGCATTGCGATTGTAGGCGACCGACAGGATCTCACGGAACAACTCGCTTTTTTACAAAACTCTTGTGGCGCAATTGCCAGTCCTTTTGATTCGTTTTTAGTATTAAGGGGACTCAAAACGTTGGCATTACGTATGCGTCAACATTGCGATTCAGCACTTTTTTTGGCAAATTGGCTTCAGCAGCATCCGTCTATTCAAAGCGTTATTTACCCTGGTCTAGCAGAACATCCTCAACATCATTTGGCAAAAAAACAAATGCATGCATTTGGAGGCATGATGTCTATCGTAGTCAAGGGGGGCTTGGAACCGGCAAAACGTTGCTTAACTCGCTGTAAATTATTTACATTGGCTGAAAGCCTAGGTGGCGTAGAAAGCTTAATTGAGCATCCAGCATTGATGACACACGCATCAATTCCTGCGGATGTACGTCATAACCTGGGCATCGAGGACGGACTGATTCGCTTATCTGTTGGCATAGAGCACCAGGAAGATCTCCAAGCCGATTTAGATCAGGCCTTGCAATAATCCACATTTGGATGACTCACAAAAAGATGAAATTGCTTAGAGAGTACTGTGACTTTGTCAACTTCTGTCAAATGGGTCAAAATCTGGGCCGGGATTGGTGGTGTTTCAGCATCAAACACCACATAATGTTGACCTGGCCTACTTAGCCATTGGCATAGTACTTGAGCATCTAAAGTAGAGAGGGCATGTCCTGCGGAATAAAACTGCGCCGAGTAATCGGTTTTTTCCAACCAATACATTAACGAGTCGTTTTGACTCGGGTGCTGTGCATAAAAAGCAGCTATGACTCTGTCCTGAGATTTTGCCACCCACTCTGGCCGCCACACAAATATCGCACTGATCACTAAAAATCCCCATCCACAGAACGTCGCTACAGGAATAAATCGTTTGATATGTCTTTCATGTGTGTCGGAACGTTTGACCATTTCCGCAAACAATAAAGCAAACGCAGGCAAACTGGGAAACACATACGGATAAATAATATTGCGTGCGAACGTAAAGAACACCAAAGGCGTAAGCGCACATAATAATAAATACCGTGCCCAACCTTGTTCATCACGACATAAACTAGGTAATCGCTTTGCATGCCGTATCCCCCAAGCGATGCCAGGAATACACCAAGGAATGGTGCCCATGAAGGCATAAATCCAAATCATGCCCAGAGGTGCGGTGTGCGCAAATCCATATTTGTCACCTTGCCATCCCGGTTGTAAAAAGCGTTGTACATGCTCGCCCATAATGAAATAGTTCAAAAACCCAGGCGTTTTTTGCTCTGCCAAATAATACCAGGGAAAGGCAATCGCCATCATGAGCAATGTCCCCACAATCCAGGGCAAACGCTGCCAGATTTGTGACCATTTATTCTCTATAATCACCCAAAACCCAATTGGCATCCCTGCTAAAATTAATGCAACGGGGCCTTTGGCCAATAACCCTATCGCCATCGCAATAAAAAAAACATAGGACCATGTACGCTGCTGCTCTACCACTGCTCGCCAAAACGCTACGATCATCAAAGTGGTAGAAAACAATAAAGACGGATCAGTCATCACCGTCCCTTCATCCAAATAAAAATACAGGCTACTTGCCAATACAATCGTAGCAATGATAGCGGTAAGACGCCCACTTCGCTGCCGTGCCAATCCCCAGACCAAAGCCAGCACCCCAAAAGACAACAACAAAGCAGGCAAACGCGCTGCAAAAGGCGTTACTCCAAAATAAGTCATAGAAACAGCAGACAACCAGGTAGATAACGGTGGCTTTGCCCAAAAAGGCACATTATATTGATGCATTGGGGTAATCCAATCATGGGTTTCTACCATGATTCTTGCAATTTCCGCGTAACGGGCTTCGGTAGAGTCATTTAAAGGCACCACTATCATCGCTACAATACGAATCACCGTTAAAAACAATAAAACCCAAAACATGCCTCGTGACATTTGCTCTAAGAAACCATTGCTCTTCATTTTGTTCAGCATCATCGCATCCTAATGGTGTTTCTTCATAAATTGCACCGCATGATCTTGCAGATCTTGTAAAAAGGTATCACCACTTAAATAATCAAATTCATGGTGACGAAACGCGCAAATAGGATCAAGTGCGTCACTCGCATCATAACCCGGATGACACATAATCAAGCCGCCATCCTTTAAATCTGTCAAAAATTGCTTAAAATAAGTTCGATATTGTATGGAAGCATGAAAATTGTAAATGCCACCAAAATTACTATTGGTGAATACATGACCGGCATTCAATCTATTTTTCCAAGTTATACCACCCAAAAGCGCCAAAATTTGACGTTTTGGAAACCCTTGAAGGGATAACAAATCACGCCAATCATCATAAGTTTTACGTAAAAAACAAGGACTTGGTTCTACATCAGTATGCACATCAAAAGGATACACTGCCGAATACTCATGCACCATGCTATGTTGTTTGCGATAGATGGCCAATAAAGCATCTCGAATCACAGGGAATTGTTGCACGTGTTGATGGCCATCGATGAAATCTGGATATATTTGCATGTCTTGCACAAAAAGATCTATTTGCGCTTGAATTTCAGCCGTTACAATAGTGATATCAAGCTGTCGTGTATAAGCCCGCTGCAAAAGCTTGGGCAATGGCCAAAATTGCTCACCGTAGTGCGCTCGCCATACCGCACTTAAAGGCTGACCAAAGGTCAGGTTCAAATGTAATCCAATAAAATGCGATGTTTTTATAGGTTGCAAATCCAGAGATGCTTCATGCCAAAATGGCATGTTGACCAAACAACTGATGGCATTGATACGCTGCTGATTGGCTAGACTAAGAATTGCTGCAGAAATTGATTCGGATTGCGCATAATCATCTGCGCATAAAATTAGCTCTTTTTCCATTCCTTAATCCATTGAACGTCGGTAGACCCAAAAAGTATTCATTGTAAAGCCGGCTATCGAATACCACAGCATGGCGCAAATAATAGAAAGCTGATGGTTATATTTAAAAATATCAATCATCACATATTCAATGATTCCGACCAAACCTAAATTAGATAGGTTAATTACAAAAAATAAAATCAAACGTTTTTTAATATTGCCCGTCACTTGAAATGTAAAGCGTAGATTCATATAAAAACTATACAATATAGAAATTAAATAACCTAGAATGGTATATTCTAAATAATGTAACCCGGCTAAAGATCCTATATACATAAAAAAAACACAAACGGTCATATTCGTCAAACCAACCATCAAATAACGTACAATGCGTAAATGTTGTGATTCTGTGAGGTACGTCCAAAATTGCTGTATTTTTTTAGAAGTCGGATTATTCATCAATATGATTCAGTGAGTGGTAGCTAATTTGTTTTTCAATAGTATACAACGGTCTGTTCTTGGTTTCGATCAAAATTCGACTGATGTACTCCGATATGACTGCCAAAAATAAAAACAACAGCGAAAACAGGCCTGATATCAAAAAGATAATCGATGCCATGCCATCTGCAAGTTGTTGATGAGTAAATAGTTTTTGAATTAAGATAAATCCTGCATAAAACATCATGATAATACTGACCAACACCGAAAAAACAGACATCAAACGCAAAGGACGTGATGAAAATCCAATAATCGAATCTAAAGATAAGGAAATCAATTTACGTAAATTATATTTTGTTTTTCCAGCAACTCTCGGTGGACAGTGATAGGTAATATACGCCGTTTTAAATCCAATGTAAGCAAACATCATGATCAAGTGTCGATTGCTTTCTTTCATTTTGTTTAAAGAATCAACCACATTACGATTCAATAAACGAAAATTACCCGTACCATCATTCAAATCAAATCCAGTCATTTTACGTGATAATCTATAAAACCATTTGGCTGTGGTTTTTTTAAACCAAGATTCTTCGTCACGATTGGTGCGTAATGCGCACACCACATCAAATCCTTCACTGGCTTTATTCACCAAATCAGGGATCAAACTAGGTGGATGTTGTAAATCGGTATCCATCAAAATAACCAAATCACCCGTTGCATGCTCCAACCCTGCCGTGGATGCAATTTCATGTCCATAGTTACGGGAGAATGATAACAATCGAACCTCGGGATGGTGCTTGATGAAAGACTCGCACCGAGCAACCGTATGATCCGTAGAACCATCGTCCACCAGAATCAATTCGTAATAATGAAAATGTTGGGTCAACACTGCCAAAGTTTCTTGCAAATACTGGGCAATGACCGCTTCTTCATTATACATCGGCGCTACAATGGACACTTTAAGAGCTGAATTTATCATACGCAAAGGGTATACAGAATCATCATAAGATATCCCATGGTACCATTAATTCTCATGGTGCGCGAATCATGCCACCAACACTGTGTCAGCGATCTATATTCTAAAAATCATTTTTGCTATGTTATAGTGAACACTTGGCCTTATGGAAAAATACTTTATGCAATCTATTATTGAACATTATTTTGAAGAACGTCATACACTCAAAGCCGATCAAGGTCCTAGCGAATTACGTCAAACCGTCGATGAAGTCTTAGCACTTCTAGATCAAGGTAAGGTAAGAGTCGCCGAACAGATCAACCAGCAATGGGTAGTCCATGAGTGGTTAAAAAAAGCGATTTTACTCTCTTTTAAACTCTACCCTACTCAAGTTATGACTGGTGTTTCACCAAGTTATGACAAAATACCCTTGAAATTTGATCAATACACGCTTCATGAATTCAGCACACAAAATGCGCGTGTTGTGCCTGGTGCCATCGTCCGACAGGGTGCGTACATTGGCCAATCCGCCATACTCATGCCATCATTTGTCAATATTGGTGCTTATGTAGACGAAGGCGTCATGGTGGATACGTGGGCAACGGTTGGATCGTGTGCACAAATAGGCAAAAACGTACATCTTTCTGGCGGTGTGGGCATTGGCGGTGTGCTTGAGCCATTACAAGCTAATCCGACGATTATTGAAGACAATTGCTTTATCGGCGCTCGCTCAGAGGTCGTGGAAGGCGTTGTGGTTGAAAAAAATTCCGTATTATCTATGGGCGTTTTTATCGGACAAAGTACCAAAATATTCAATCGCATGACGGGTGAGATAAGCTACGGGCGTATTCCCTCCGGTTCAGTGGTCGTGCCCGGTAGTTTACCCGGGGATAAAGTGAATCTTTATTGCGCCGTGATCGTCAAGCAAGTCGATGAACAAACCCGTGCTAAAACTCATATCAATGACCTATTGCGAGATCTGGATTGAATTCAAATACTGAAGCATTACAAACACTCTTAAAAGCCTTAGTTGCTTGTCCTTCTATCACCCCTGAGGACGCTGGTTGTCAAACCATTCTTTTGGAGTTTTTACAACGCTTAGGATTTAAATGTCAGACGTTCAACCATCCTCCTGTAGCAAATTTTTATGCGGAATATGGTGAGGGTGACACGTTGCTGATGTTTGCTGGTCATACCGATGTGGTGCCTGTGGGCGAATCAACCCTATGGAACACAAATCCTTTCGAACTCACCCTGAAAGATGGCATGCTCTATGGTCGGGGTGTTGCCGACATGAAAGGCAGCTTGGCAGCTATGATGTTGGCGGCGCAACGTTGGGTCAGCCAACATCCACAACAAGGTCGTTTAGGATTTTTAATCACGTCAGGAGAAGAAGGCGATCATTACGATATGGGCACGCCTTTTGTCATGGCCCAACTTCAAACACTAGGCATTCAACCTCATTTTTGTGTGGTAGGCGAACCTTCCAGTACCGAGCATGTGGGGGATGTGATGAAAGTGGGTCGACGGGGGTCACTCAACGGCAAACTTCATCTTCAAGGCAAACAAGGGCATGTGGCTTATCCTCATTTGGCCAAAAACCCTATTCACATGATAGCACCTGTATTGGCTGAGCTCAGTGCGTTGGTGTGGGATGAAGGATCAGAGCATTTTCCACCAACTTCTTTTCAGATCACTCATATCCAGGCGGGTGGGCAGGCAAATAATATCATTCCACAAGACATCCATGTTCATTTTAATATTCGTTACTCTACGCAGCATACCGCAGAAAGCCTACAAACCATCATTATGGACTGTATGACCCGTCATCATGTGCAACCCGCCATAGAATGGATACTCAGTGGTAAGCCCTTTTTAACGCAAACAGGCCGCTTATTAGATGCCTGCCAAAAGGTGATCCAACAACACACCCACCGTACACCCGAATGCTCCACCAGTGGTGGCACGTCGGACGGGCGTTTTATCGCACCTTATGGGGTAGAAGTCGTAGAATTGGGGCCTGTGAATAAAACCATTCACCAGATCAACGAGGCAGTTGCATTAGATGATTTGGTGATCTTGACCGATTTATATTACAACATCATCGAATCGTTGTTATGAAAAAATGAGTACCTAGGAATGAACCTACGGTACTCAAGACTGTAAGCATTAACTACATCGAGGATTCCTGTTCCACCAAAACATCGAGTTGGCACCATTGGAGAATTCGATCAGCTAGTTTACTAGCATGATGTCTATCTAACATAGTCAAATGTCCTCCTTCAGAAATATCTGACTCTAGAATTTCAAATTTAGAAAGATAACTATTTATCTGCTCTTCTTTATTCTTGTTTTCTTCGGATGCAATATATATAGCTTTGGCTCGATTGGGTTCAACATAGGACGATTTAAAAGTATTTAGAAAGCTTATCTGTTTTTGAAACACATGACTAAATCCATTAGCTACTCTTAATTTGTAAGCTTTATCAATTTCTTCATCCGCAAACAAATAATCAGCAATTTGATCTAACATACTGCTTTCAGCATGTTGAAACTTATATTCTAAACCAGAATAGCCATATAGTTCTTTTATCGCCGTTAATAGAAGCGCATCTGTATCACAATTTTCTATTTTATTTTGAATGGTGTCACTAGGAAAAATAGCGCCATCAATTAATATAACTTGTACGTTAAAGTGATATTCTTCAAGTTTTTTACAAAGTTCTACTACGTGCAAACAACCTGCCGAATGTCCAACTAAAACTATATTTTTTGTTACTGCTCCTTTTTTGATCGCATCAAAATAATCAACCAACATTTTCTTTCCATTAAAATGAGGTTTAATATCTCCATACAACCCTTTTGCTTCAATGATATTAACCGAAAAATGTTTAGATAAATAATTAGCTAAAGGATAGTATGCAGAGCTACACCCAATAAGGCCAGGTAAAATATATAGGTTTCGCTTATGACTATCTTGATGATTGACCGGAACCAAAGCATTCCAAGTGTTTTTAACATCATGTTCAATCTTTTTAGCCAAATGGCGAATCGTAAAATTTTCAAATAAATCTTTTAAGATTAATTTGCGATCAAACATCGTGTTAATTTTTCCCAGAAGAATCATCGCAGATAAAGAACTTCCTCCTAATTCAAAAAAAGACGCAGATACATCTATAAACGACTCTAATTTAAGCACTTCACTCCAAATATTGGCTAAATGCAACTCCATCGCAGTAGTAGGAGGATTATGGGAAATTTTTTTTAATGTAAGCTTAGGCAATGCTGTTCGGTCTAATTTACCATTAGAAGTTAAAGGTAATCCTTCAATCACCTCATAAAATTGAGGCATCATATAAGGTGGCAACCAATGACCCAAGTATTGTTCTACCTGTTTGTTAAAAGTTGAAACACGCTCATTAACTTTTTTCTTCTCACAAGGCTTCCCTACCGCCATAGCATATAATGTATCAGAGCTCTGTCCAAATCCTAATGAGCAGCTAACAAATCCCTCCTCACTGAGCAAGCATGCCAACTCTTGAAACAACATACCACTATACACAAAATGAGCTCGATGAGCTTTGCCACGTAACTCTAACAAA
>PEQK01000020.1 GCA_002786165.1 Legionella sp. | reverse complement strand
GCAACTCGATTAGAGAAAGAATTAAGTACTTCTAAAGAAGACAATACTGAATTAAAAACCTCTTTGGCAAAAACCCAAAAAGAACTTACCCAGGCTCAAACTAATGCTCAACAAACCATTGAAGAACTTCAAGATACAGTTAAAACCCTTGAACAACGGGTTGAAACACTCAGTGTTGAAGTTGCCTCTACCAAACAAAACTTAGAAGCGCAAACCACTCTTGCCGCAACCCTACAAACCACACTTGAAACAAAAGAAGCTGAATTGACACAAGCCATTCGTTTAGGCACAACAAACCAAGAACAATTACAAACTGACATCAACAGCCTACATGCGCAATTAGAAACACATTTACGTGCTATCTCTGATTTACAACGAACTTTAGAAGAAGCTCAAAACACCGCGACTCGATTAGAGAAAGAATTAAATACTTCCAAAGAAGACAATACTGAATTAAAAACCTCTTTGGCAAAAACCCAAAAAGAACTTACCCAGGCTCAAACTGATGCTCAAAAAACCATCGAAGAACTTCAAGATACAGTTAAAACCCTTGAACAACGAGTTACAGATCAAATGTTAGAAATCGAACAAGCAAATGCAAACATTGAAACACTACAATTAGAATATGCAGAACTTGATAAAGAATTATCTCAGTCAAAACAACGCTTAGAAAATAACCTTAAGGCTCAGGAAGATATTAGAGAGCAGTTATTTGCCTCAGAAGAAGAAAATACAACTTTAAAAAATGACCTTGAAGCGTTGCAGAAAGACTATACCTCGATGTATCAATCTCATACTGATTTCTTAGCGAAGACTGAAGGTCAAAAACTTCAAATCACTAATCTAGAGGATAGTATCTTTGCTTTGCACAATCAAAATGATGACCTTATAGCACTCATTACGCAAGAAATGGGGGGAAATAGCACCTTAGCTTCACAACTTAAAGCATCAGAGCGAGACATTGAAAATATGGTGAAAGACGTAGCTAGCCTAGCGCGTACGCTCACGTCAAGAGACGCCATGATTCAACAACTACAACAAACAATTCAAGAAAAAGATGATTATATCTTACAGATTGAAGCACAATGTAGGGGCTTGCAAACACAGTTACGCGATGATCTAAGCAATTTGGATTTAGAATGCGCACGTGTAGAACAAGAAGAACTACTACAACTTTATCGTGAAGCTCAAAAAACCATAACACAATTGCAAAAAGAGAAAAGGAACGGACGTAAACATCATACATCATCTTTATCAAGGAGCGATTCAAGGCCAACAGCAAGATCTGTACATCATAAATATAAAAGAACGTTTAGAACCTCCCAATTATCAGATCACGCTTCAAGTGAGAGTGATAATGAAGAAAGTCTTTTTATCACGCGTCATGATACTGCATCTGCTCCATTATCAGAGATTGATCGCGGAGAGTATTCTGGTAACACGACTGAAGAGGATGAGCAAGATTTAAGTGTCACGAAAAAAACCGTGCCAAGATCGACGCTTTTCTCACCAAAAGAAGATTATCATCGAGCTAAATCGCATCTGAGACATAGCTATGATCCGCCTAAACAAGAACAGTCTAAGCCTGTTTCACCTAAAATAACACAGAAAACAGCAAGTCCAAGTTCCAGTAGCAATCGATCTTCTGCTGAGCCATCTGGCCCTATGTCAGTAACAATGTACGGCAACCGAACATTACAAGATGTTGAGGATGACATTAGAGAGGCGGTAGCTGATAACGCAACCTCGTATACGCAGCACATTATTAATAATAAATTTGTCCGATTGGAAAAAATTGCCACAGATGCAAGTCATTCTCCTAAGAGATTACTGGATGCAACGGTTGATAAAGTCACTGTATATCGGCGATTCACTGAAGATCCAGCTATTCCTATCG
Organism: Legionella sp.; assembly: GCA_002786165.1. Lineage (GTDB taxonomy): Bacteria > Pseudomonadota > Gammaproteobacteria > Legionellales > Legionellaceae. Next base: position 311,465 of record PEQK01000020.1, on the reverse strand, counting down.
CGGAACGAGCTCGTGTGGTTTTAAAATCCATGGGTATCCCTGCTTCTGATGGCTTTGAATTACCTGAAGAATTAGTCATTAATGGTAAAAAACATAGAGAAGATTTTAAAGACAATGGTGGAGAATTATATCAAGTCATTCAAGAAATGTTTGATCAATATGATGCCGCGATTGAAAAAGAGCAAGCGCGTAAAAGACACGGATCTGGACCCGCAATGTAGGTTTGTCCGAACGGCCCAACCTACATTTTGTGGAAAGCACTATGTTGATTTGCCCATCAAAAACATATACCTTTGCAATTCAATGGAATGCTAAATCCAACCATGCGATATTGAAGAATTATAGCTCCTGGGACAACCTATTTTTCCAGTTAATCTCTAGTAGCTTAGAATATCTCGTTGTGTTTTAAGCTACTTGATAAAATCAAAATGGCTCATTATTTCTTTCTGCCATGGTTTCTGAGGATCGATTATGCGCTCATTCAATGGGATGTTGTTGCATTTGATCAAAGTAAATCGATTCTAAGGCTAGCAATACGCCAGATGATTCGGGATCTCTTTTTCATTAACTATTACTACTTGACATCTGTCTCTAAAAACGCGAGAATTCTGCCCTTCTGGCTATGTAGCTCAGTTGGTTAGAGCGCGGCACTCATAATGCTGAGGTCGGTGGTTCGAGTCCACCCATAGCCACCATTTGCATGTATTGGATCAAACATGAAGAAAGTTGCTGCGATTCAAATGTGCTCCACCAGCAATATAGATGAAAACTTAACACAAGCTCATCTGCTCCTCGAACAAGCAGCTGCTTCTGGCGCTGTATTAGCAGTTCTTCCAGAAATGTTTCCCAAAATAGGTCAAATCCCTCACGATATCAATCTTTATAAAGAATCCTACGGACACGGTAAAATACAAGACTGCCTTGCTGAAATAGCACTTAAACATCGCATATGGATTGTCGGTGGCACTATTCCTATCCAAGCCGATCATCCCAACAAAATAAAAGCCGCTTGCATTGTGTTTGATGATCAGGGACAACAAATGGCGCGTTACGATAAAATGCATTTGTTTGATGCTGTTCTTTCAAACCAAGAGTCCTATGTAGAATCTGATACAACAGAAGCAGGAACGCAAGTTATCGTGGTCCCCACACCAGTAGGCACTCTGGGTTTGGGTGTTTGTTTTGATATAAGATTTCCTTCATTATTCAGTGAATTATCCGCGCTTGGCGCTGAAGTCATTGCTATTCCTGCTGCATTCACGGTTCAAACGGGTCAAGCCCATTGGGAAACCTTAATGCGATGTCGTGCTTTAGATTGCTTTTCTTATATGATAGGCGCAGGGCAAGGCGGTACTCATTCTAATGGCAGAATCACACATGGGCATTCTATGATTGTGAATCCTTGGGGAGAAATCTTAGATGAAGTCAAACATCCTGGGACAGGAATTGCGTACGGAGATATTGATTTGCAGATGTTATATGATGTTCGCAAACGAATTCCCGTGGTTTGAAAGTCTTTTCTGCTCCCCTATTGGGCTAAGAGATAAATAATTTAGTTGCTGTTACTCTGAAGTAAATGATGACATTGCCTAAATCCCTGAGTTATGATGTCATCACTAATTTTTGCTTGGCTGTTGCATGAGAAATTTTTTTATAGGTGTTTGGTTAGTATTGTTTTCTTGTCTAGCAATTTCTGGGGATTTAGGCATCGTCACCACATCTCAACAAGGCAAACCTGCTTTTTGGGTCCAGATAGGCATATTTTCTCAGCAAACTGATGCTGAAGCGCTACAAAAAAAAGTAAGCGCTAGCATTCAACAACCTATCACCATTCAACACCAAGCCGACAAAAGCCAATATATCGTAAAAATAGGGCCCATTGATGATTATCGTCTGGCGTTAGAATTGGAAAAAAAATGGACGGTTCCGGAGTCTGTATCAACAGATGAACATCAAAATAACACGTCTGAAGCAAAAATATGGAACCTTCGCAATGCTGATATTCGGGCTGTGATCGGTGAAGTGTCACGCATCACTAAAAAGAATTTTGTGGTAGATCCACGCGTCACTGGTAAAATTTCTATTGTGTCTAGTACACCCATTGCTGATCAAGAGTTATATGCCGTCTTTTTATCTATGCTGCAAGTTTCCGGTTATGCTGCTATTCCTAATGGTGATGTGATTAAAATATTACCGAATATGGAGGCACGTACGTCATCAGCCAGTCCGTTAAATGGACATCAAACCTATCTTGGGGATGATATGATGGTACAGGTGATTCCAGTACAATACGTGCCTGCAGAGCAATTGGTGCCTATTCTGCGACCGTTGATGCCTCAATGGAGCTCTGTATCAGCCTATACACCTTCTAATATGCTGATTTTATCCGGGCGCGCTTCTAACATTCAGCAATTAGCTGAGATCATCAGCCAAGTGGACAACTCCTCTGCCAGCGGCATTGATATCGTTCCTCTCCAACATGCCTTGGCTATGGATGTTGCCGCTACTTTAAAGGATTTGCTATTGACTCAATTGAATCAACATAAAAACAATCAAACCATGATAGCCGCAGATGATCGCGGTAATTCTATTCTTATCAGCGGTACCAAAACAGATCGAATTCGAATTCGAATGTTGATTTTACAATTGGATCAACAAAATACAAACTCTACCAATAACAACACGCAAGTCATTTATCTGAATTATTTACGCGCTGAAGACCTGGTGCCTATTTTAGCAGGTATCGCTCAAGCCAGCTTCAGTGGCACAGTCGGAACAACGATTGGTACCGTCACATTGCCTGTGTTAGATAGTACAAATCCGGCTGCCAGCATGGGTAACCTTAATCCTAGTGATCTGTCTAATCAAACACCAGCTACTCAAACCAATAATATGCCAAATGCTAATAATGCTTCAGGCGCTAACTCCCAAAATGAAGGATCTACCAAACCTAATATTCAGATCATCGCTGAGCCTAATACCAATGCCGTGATCATCAATGGCCCAGCAAAATTAATCAGAACCTTGAAATCCGTCATTATGCAACTCGATATCAAACCCGCTCAATTATTAGTTGAAGCATTGATTGCTGAGATTGATGAAACTGATTTTAAAGATTTAGGCATAGAATGGGGCAGTCTCAATCAAGCCACTAAAGACACAACTACATTCAGACCTGGTTTTGCCGTCATCAATTCACAAACATCGATTGATAAATTCCAAGCTCAAATTTATGCGTTAGCACGTCGGCATAAAGCCAATATTTTATCCACGCCTTCTGTGGTTGTTTTGGACAATCGTCAGGCAAAAATTCTGATTGGTAAGCAAGTATCGGTGGCATCATCTTCTTATCCAAACAATGCCAGCGGCACCACAACTGCAAGTCCGTATACCAACTATGATCGGGTCAATGTCGCTCTGCATTTGTATGTTCGTCCCCAAATTACCCGTGGGCAAGGCATCCAATTGCAAATCGACCAAGGTAACGATACCCTAGCGCAACCTGATTTAACAGATAATGTGTTTCCCACCTTTAATATTTCAGCGATTGTCACGTCAGTTCATGTGCAAAGCGGTGATATTGTAGTCCTCGGTGGACTGGCTCAAGATAGCATCAATGATGATAATGATCGCCTACCTATTCTAGGAGATATCCCAGGGGTGGGACGTTTGTTCCAGCGCGATGTGGTGACTCGTACCAAGAAAGTATTGATGGTCTTTATTCGTCCGCACATTTTAAGAACGGAAAAAGATATTTTAGACTACACAGGTGGAAAATATAATCATATGCGCCAAGATCAAATGGACATCGCGCGCTCTCAAGAAGAATATAATAAAACAGATGCCAACACGATTGCACCACCTTGGCATCAATCTAAATTACCCAAGCCTTTTTGTCATACCAACAAATCTGCATCAGCTGAAATGAAGAACTAATCATGAGCCTACAGGACGAAAAGATCAAACGCTTGCCCTATCTCTTCGCCAAAACCCATGGTATTGTAGCCACGGAATCACCCGATCATGATAAAGTATATGTCTATTATTTACCTGAAACACCGCTTAGTGCATTGAGTGAAGTCAAACGTGTGTTACAAAAAACATTAGATCTTAAAAAAGTCACTGCATCTGAGTTTCAACAGCATTTGGCCAAAGTTTACCAATCCAATGCGTCTATTTTGGATGCGGCGGAAGGCATGGAAGAGGACTTGGATTTGCTAAAATTAGCAGGACAACTCCCTACCAGTGAAGATTTGTTGGATACACAAGATGACGCGCCTATCATTCGTTTGATCAATGCGTTATTCACACAAGCTATCAAACAAAAAGCCTCCGACATCCACATTGAAACGTATGAAGATCGCGTTTTAGTTCGCAATCGAGTGGATGGTGTTTTACAAGAAATTTTAGAAATTCAACGAGTGATTGCACCTTTGGTGATTTCGCGAGTAAAAGTCATGGCCAAATTAGACATTGCCGAGAAACGCATCCCTCAAGATGGGCGTATTTCTTTGCGCATTGGTGGGCATAACATTGACGTGCGTGTTTCTACATTACCGTCTAATCATGGCGAGCGCATTGTGTTACGGATCCTCGATCAAGAATCGGCTCAATTGGATTTAAGTATTTTGGGTATGCCCTCTTATATTTTACCTAAGACTCAAAATTTGATCGCACAACCCCATGGTATTTTACTGGTCACCGGTCCAACCGGTTCGGGTAAAACGACATCCTTATATGCCATGCTTACGGAACTCAATCAAGTCAGTCGCAATATTTTAACTATTGAAGATCCGATTGAATATGATTTGCCAGGTATTGGTCAAACTCAAGTAAATACCAAAGTCGATATGACCTTTGCCAAAGGGCTCCGTGCGATTTTGCGCCAAGATCCAGATGTGGTTATGATTGGTGAAATTCGCGATTTAGAAACCGCTGAAATCGCTGTGCAAGCCAGTTTGACTGGCCATTTGGTCTTATCAACTTTACATACCAATAGTGCCTTAGGTGCGCTGACGCGATTGCATGATATGGGTGTTGAATCTTTTCTATTGTCCTCCAGCATCATTGGCGTATTAGCACAACGTTTGGTGCGACTGTTATGTCCTGATTGTAAAACACCACACTCTATCACAGAAGACGAATGCGTCTTGATGCAATATCAACAGAAGGATACTGAAGACGCTCTAGTGTACGAGCCAAACGGCTGTGACCAGTGCCATCAACAAGGCTATCGAGGTCGAACGGGTATTTATGAATTGATTGTGGTCGACGAGCATTTGCGTAGAATGATTCATCATAATGACAGCATTCAAAATATGGAAACTTATTTGCGCCCTACGACACTCAGTATTCGTCAAGATGGCTTCAGGCGCGTATTGGCTGGTGACACGTCTATTGCAGAAATATTACGTGTGACCAGCGAGATCTCAGCTTAAGACTGCATGCGGTGTTTGATGGCCAACGCACTGTTTTTTCGTCCGAATGAAAAATAAATTATCATCCCTACGCCAAACCAAACTGCAAATCGTAGAAGTGTTAACAGAGGTAAATTAAAAATCAAATAAATGCAGGACATCATACCTAAAATTGGGACATACGGCATAAAAGGTGTCTTAAAGGGTCGAGGTAATTCTGGTCTGGTGTAATGCAAAATCAATACACCCAGGCACACCATCGTAAACGCCACCAGAGTTCCAATATTCACCAATTCAGCCAGAACACCAATGGGGAATAAAGCAGAAATCAAACCCACCCAGATGCCACAGACTACGATAATACGAATGGGTGTATGGGTTTTTTCATTAATCACAGCAAAATAGGTAGGCAATAAACCATCACGTGCAATGGCATAAAATATCCGACTTAATCCATAAAACAAAACCAACATCACCGTTGTTAGACCTGCAAGCGCGCCGACACTAATCACACCTGCTGCTGTTTTAAACCCAATTGCCAGCAACGCATCACTAATGGGTGATGCCACATTTAACGTTTTATAAGAAACCATACCCGTCAATAACCCTGAAATAACGATATACAGCAATGTCGAAACAGTCAGAGATCCAATGATACCAATTGGTAGATTCCGTTGTGGATTAATCACTTCTTCAGCAGTGGTAGAAACGGCATCAAAGCCAATATAAGCGAAAAAAATCAGAGAAGCGCCTTGAGCCACACCCAACCAACCAAACGGCAAAAAAGGATGCCAATTGCTCGGCTCCACATGCATCGACGCAACCACGATAAATAGTAAAATCACCAATAATTTTATACCCACAATCATATTATTGAATCGTGTACTGGAACGCACCCCCCAAATCAACAACATGCTAATGATTGAGATAACGCCCAATGCCAAGATATCAAGATTGACACGGGGTGCAATCTGCATAGTACCGGATAGATGAACTTTAAAGGACTCTAATAAACTTTTCACATAACTACTCCAGCCTACTGCCACAGTAGAAATAGTAATAGAATATTCGAGCAATAAATCCCAACCAACAATCCAGGCAATAATTTCACCAAAACCCACATAAGCATAGGCATAAGCGCTACCACATCCACCAATGGCTGTGGCCAATTCAGCATAAGAAAGAGCAGAAAAAAGACAGGCAAAACCCGCAATAATGTAAGAAAGAATAATGGCAGGACCTGCTTTGGTCGCAGCAACCACACCAGTGAGTACAAAAATACCCGCTCCAATGATAGCGCCAATCCCCAACAAGGTCAGATCGAACGCTGTTAAGCAACGCAAAAGCTGATTGGATTGTTCCGTGTTTTCTTTGATACTTTTTTTACGTAATAAATTCATAGTATATATCACCATAAAACCGCAACACACATGACCATTTTGCGGGGAGCGTCCTGATTGCTTGCATTAGATCCTGAGCAAGGCACAGGATGAAGAATTTCAGAGGCATTTTAAATGAACCCACTATATAACTGCTGTTAGGAATGTTTGTCAATTGATATTTTAAACAGGGCTCTGGTTCTGATTTCTTTCCCATTTAAAGCATGTGCGATGGTTTGGCGCATCACATATTTGGCCGTTCTAAGAACAACTGGATCGGTTAAATCATCACGAGCCAAAGCCAAAATATGCGCGCCTAATATACCTCGTTTACTTTGAATAAACCCTTGGCTTACTTGAAGATCATAATAATTAGATGCCTCAATAGGTAACCTAGATTCGGCATCATGCGTCAAAGAAATACCATAGCCTAATGACACCAATAGAGCCCATTCAAACCGCCGCAAAATACGCTCCAAATCCTGCATATCACTCGCTGTCTGGATATGTTGCAATGAGGTGACATACCCGTCATACAGCTCAGGATAAGATTCTTGGGGTTGCAAAGCATGATACAAAAGTTCATTGAGGTATAAAGCTGAAAACAAATGCGTATGAGTCAGAGGTAAAGATGCGCCAGCAATTTCTATATGACGCACATAATACCATCCACGACGCTCAGAGAACTCTACCCATAAGGGCGTAAACTCTCTTAATAAAGCTTGTTTCTTAGGGGTTCGTCCCCCCTTATATAAAGCACGAACCAACCCTTGATCGCGCGTAAAAAAAAGCGCCTGAACTGAACTGTCTCCGGATAAGGTTTTATGAATAGTCCAAACGGGTGTCGTCATCGCTCATTCATAGCCCAATTCTTGAAGTATCTTTTCATTGTCAGACCAGCCAGATTTCACTTTACACCAACATTGCAAGAAAACTTTTTTGTCTAACAATTTTTCCATGTCAATCCGAGCTTGCGTCGCCATATCTTTGAGTTTGGCGCCATTTTCTCCGATGATCATACGTTTATGGGTTTCCTTCTCTACCCAGACCAATGCACAAATACGCACCAATTTAGGCGTATCTTGATAAGATTCAATCTCTACAGTGGTAGAATAAGGCAACTCTTGACCACATTGTCTGAAAATTTTTTCTCTCAGCAATTCAGCGCATAAAAAGCGCACAGAGCGATCAGTGAGTTGATCGTCCGGAAAGAGATGAGGAGATTCAGGTAAAAACGCTTGTAATTTGGAATGCAATGTATCAATTTGTACACCTGTGCGCGCAGACACAGGAATAATGGCTGCAAAATCATGGCGTTGCGCAACTTGTTCTATCCAGGGCAATAGCGTTGATTTATCAGCAACTTTATCCACTTTATTGATGACCAACACACAGGGTACTTTTGATTTTTGGACAAGTTCTAACACATAATCATCTTCTTCTCGCCAATGAGTACCGTCAATGACAAATACAATCACATCGACATCATTTAAGACTCGAATCGCTGTTTTATTCATCATGCGATTCATCACTTTTTTAGAACCCAAATGAATTCCAGGGGTGTCTACGTACACGTATTGGTATTCATCATCCGTTCGTACGCCTAAAATACTATGCCGTGTGGTTTGCGGCTTGCGCGACGTGATACTCAATTTTTGATCTAAAATTTGATTCAACAATGTGGATTTACCCACATTAGGACGCCCCACTAGGGCAATATAACCGCAATAATTTGTCATAATTACTCTTGATTTGAAATAATAGTTTGCCCCTCATCTGCTCTACAAGCACTTTCTACTCTGGGCAATTGTCAACAGACCCTAGTTTAACATAAACTCAGTTCATTTTCCGATTTTGCATGGAGGAAGATCATGTCCCTCACTCTTAAAGGATTTTCTTTGATTGAATTAATGATAGTGATTGCCATCATGAGTATTATTTTAGGATTTGCTTATCCTTCTTATCAAGCTTATATCGTGCGTGCGCATCGGATAGAAGGTCAAATGGCGTTGTTTGATTTGGCGAATCGCATGGAAAAATATTATGATCACTATGCCACCTATGCCAATGCAGCCATAGAAACGGGCACGGCGTATGATGTATTGAGACAACGTCAAACAACGCAAGGATGGTATGAATTATCGATTATTATGGCAACTGACGATCATTTTATCGTGCAAGCCACACCTACGCGTGGTCAAGCCACACAAGATCATTGGTGCCAAACATTACGCTTGAATGATCAAGGAGAGCAAAGCATTGCTGCAGGACCAGGTGGCCACCCAAGTGCGACTTGGGCAGATTGCTGGTCATAAGGATGCTTTGTCGTCTAATGTTCTTTGACTGTATTAATATCGACTACCAGTGCTTGTTCAACCAATTCTTGTAAAATGGATTCAGGCATACTGCCTGATTCGGAGTAAATGGCTACCCCTTGCTTAAACACCATCAAGTGTGGAATAGAACGCAATTCGAATAAATCAGCCAAAGCAGTTTCTTCTTCAATATTCACAGATCCAAAGACTATATCTGGATATTGAGCAGATACATGGTCATACGTATCTTTAAATTGCTTACAAGGCATGCACCAAGGTGCCCAAAAATCAACAAACACAATGTCATTGTCTGTTAATAATGATTCAAATTCTGCACTACGAATTGGTTTGACCAAAGATGGCTGTTGATGCCCTAATGTGGTTAATAAACGTTGAAAAATATCTTCTACATCCCCTGCTCCGGAGACTCGATGAAATTTTGGAGCGGTTTCGTCACCGCTATCAGCCCAAGACTGATAATAGTCAATCAAAGGTTCGGTTTTTTCATAATAAACTTGTAAACGTTTGCGAATGATGTCTTCGCTATCATCTTCACGTAACACCAAAGGTTCTTGAGTTTCATCATCTAACCCTTCTTGTTTGGGGGGATGATAGACCACATGATACACTCGACCCGAAGCAGGATGAACCCGCCGCCCGCTGATGCGTCGCACGATTTCCTCATCTTCAACCGAGATTTCAATCACATGATCCAATTGAATATGCGCATCTCGTAGCGCTTGCGCTTGAGGAATCGTTCGAGGAAAGCCATCTAATAAAAAGCCAGATTTACAATCATCTTGCTTAAGTCGCTCCTCTACCAATTTGATCATGATGTCGTCAGAGACTAGACGACCTTCATCCATGATTTTTTTTGCACTCAAACCTACGGGACTGCCGGAGGCAATGGCAGCGCGCAACATATCTCCTGTAGAAATTTGTGGGATATCAAACGTTTTCATTAATTTTAACGCTTGCGTGCCTTTACCTGCTCCAGGCCCACCCAATAACATTAAGCGCATCACGCTCATCGATGTAACTCCAAAAATGATAGAAAGTTATGTTGTATACCAGTCTGTTGGCAACAAAACCAAAATTATAACTATTCACTGTTATAGCAATGAAGTCAACAGACCCCATGGAAAATCTTACCGCAATTTGCAATAGGCTAGTTGCGCTCGATAAATGCGTGCTCGATTCTCAACCTTACGCGCAACCGGCGGTAACCACGCTTTGTGCAAATAAGTTTTTCGCATATAGCCGCCAACGCCTTCATGATAGGCTAGATATAAAGCATATGCATCCGAACGGGAAATGTCTGCACGACGATGCGCGTCTTGGGCATACCAACCAATAAAATCTACAGCATCTGCAAAGTTGGTGCGAGATGCGAAAAAACCGCCCTCTGCTTTTCGATATAGGGCCCAAGTACCATTTAACGCTTGAGAATACCCATACGCCGTGGTTGGTCGTCCCCAAGGAATCAAAGAAAATAATTTAGAGCGTGGTGGTCTAGCGTGCGCATCAAATTTTGATTCTTGATGAACAATAGCCATTTGCACCGGTACGGGCACCCACCACCGTCTTTCAGCGGCTTTGGCATCCCGATACCATCTTGGGTTTTCTTTGAAAATACGACAAATATTGGAAACATCGGAAGGTGGCCGAGGCGGCATACACCCTGATAAAAAAATAAGTATGAATAATCCGAACGCCACTCTTTTACTGAAATAAACCATCACTCTATTTCATCTCTATATAACTGTTTGATACCACGATACCATGAACCTTGGGATTGCAATAAAGCAAAGACCAAACCAGGCGCTCCATCTAAAAACCCGCATTGTAAAATATAACTACGAAAAAACATCCAACAACTACTAGCTATTGTTTTGAATAAACTAGCCGGTTGATGCGCTTGACAACGAATTGCTGCAGAATAAGAAGAATATAAATTAAGCTTGTTGATCGCATGACTCACATCTCGAACCGAATAATGCAAAATCGGTGCTTTGATTTGACCAATACGTGCAGCAAACGGTAACTCAATCTTTTCATGCACATAATCAGCACTATATACTGCACCAGCCCTTTTAAACAAACGAATATGTCTCGAGGGACTCGATGCAAATCGCAATGGTTTACCATAAAAACACATTTGAATAGGGATGCGATAGCCTTCATGGGTATTTTGAGCCATGACCTCGACAATGCGCTGACGCAATGTATCACCTACACATTCATCTGCATCTAGATTTAAGACCCAATCGCCTGTAGCAAGCTCTAAAGCACGTTGTTTTTGGACACCAAAGCCCTGCCAATCGGTTTGAAACACATGGGGAGTATATTCACGACTAATAGCGACGGTGTTGTCTGCACTGCCTGAGTCTAGGACAATAATTTCATCCACCCAGGCCACAGATTCCAAACACCGACGTATATTCTGCGCTTCATTTTTTGCGATGATAATGACACTTAACATAAACTAATCAACAAACCCTTTTTCACGATAGTCGTAACTATCAAAATGCAACTCATCATCTCGCATGCTCAATAAGACATGTCCGCCGTTGGCAAGCTTACCAAAGAGCAATTCATCAGCCAATGGTTTTTTGATATTTTCTTGGATTAATCTGGCCATAGGCCGCGCACCAAGAACTTTATCATAACCATGACTGATGAGCCATTCTCTTGCAGATGTTTCTACAACAAGCGTCACACCCTTATTACGCAATTGTTCTTCTAATTCCATGATGAATTTGTCTACCACCAAACCAATGGTTTGCTCATCTAAAGGTTTGAAATTGATCACAGCATCCAGACGATTGCGAAACTCCGGACTAAATTGCTGTTTCAAAATAGCCAGACCATCACTGCTATTGTCTTGCGCTGAAAAGCCCATAGAATTACGACTGACTTCAGACGCACCAATATTAGACGTCATCACCAAAATCACGTGTCTAAAATCAGCATGACGACCATTGGTATCGGTCAAAGTCCCATGATCCATGATTTGCAACAGCAAATTAAAAACATCCGGATGGGCTTTTTCAATTTCGTCCAAAAGCAATACAGAATGCGGGTTTTTGGTGACCGCTTCGGTCAACAACCCACCTTGATCATATCCAACATAGCCTGGAGGCGCGCCGATTAATCGTGATACCGTGTGTTTTTCCATATATTCAGACATATCAAAGCGTAATAATTCAATACCCAACAAATTCGCCAATTGTTTGGTCACTTCTGTTTTACCTATCCCGGTTGGTCCGGTAAACAAGAAACAACCCACTGGTTTTTCAGGTTCACGTAACCCAGAGCGAGACAATTTAATTGCAGACGCTAAGGCAGAAATAGCACTGTCTTGCCCATAGACCAGTAGTTTTAAATCTCGCTCTAAATTACGCATGGTATCTTTGTCGCGTGCAGAAACTTTTTTGACCGGAATACGCGCTATTTTAGCCACAACCGACTCGATTTCAGCCACTGAAATGATTTTACGTCGTTTATTAGCAGTCAGTAAGTTTTGATAGGCACCCGCTTCATCCACCACGTCAATGGCTTTATCAGGCAAAAACCGATCATTGATATATTTGGCAGCCAATTCTGCTGCAGAGCGCAAAGACGCCGTTGAAAACTTCACACCGTGATGCTCTTCCAACCGGCCTTTTAAACCTTTTAAAATTTCAAATGTTTCTTCTATGGAAGGTTCAGGGATATCGATTTTCTGAAACCTGCGAGCCAAAGCTTTGTCTTTTTCAAAAATACCACGATATTCTTGATAAGTCGTAGAGCCAATGCATTTTAACTCGCCATTGGCTAATAATGGCTTGATCAAATTGGAAGCATCCATCACGCCACCTGATGCGGCACCGGCACCAATAATAGTGTGAATTTCATCGATGAATAAAATACCGCCATCCACTTCATTCAATTGTTTTAAGACCGCTTTCAACCTTTTTTCAAAATCGCCTCGATATTTAGTACCGGCCAATAAAGCACCCAAATCCAAGGAATACACCACGCATTTGTTGATAGCCTCAGGGACTTCACCATCCACAATCCTGCGTGCCAAACCTTCAGCGATTGCAGTTTTACCCACACCTGCTTCACCAACCAGCAAAGGATTGTTTTTACGGCGTCGACACAAGACTTGCACTGTACGCTGTACTTCTTCATAGCGTCCGATCAAAGGATCAATTTTGCCTAATCGCGCACGTTTGTTGAGGTTCACACAATAACTTTCTAGAGGAGATTCTACATTGTCAGTGCTCATCATCTCTTCATCCATCATAGATGAATTGATGCCTTCCCGCATGTCAGTGCCTTGGTATTTAGACACGCCATGAGAAATATAATTGATCACATCTAAACGAGTGATGTTTTCACGTCGTAAAAAGTAGACCGCTTGGCTTTCTTGCTCACTGAAAATAGCCGCCAACACATTAGCGCCACTCACTTCGGTTTTTCCTGCAGATTGCACATGGAAAACCGCGCGTTGCAATACGCGTTGAAATCCTAAAGTAGGTTGGGTTTCACGTAATTCATCATCTACAGGGATCAAAGGAGTTGTTTCTTGGATAAATGTTTCTAAATCACGACGAAGCTCATCTATATTGGCTTCGCAAGCATGTAAGACGTTTGCCGCAGCTGGGTTATCGAGTAACGATAACAATAGATGCTCCACTGTCATAAACTCGTGGCGCTGTTCCTTTGCCTCTTTAAAAGCAAGATTTAAAGTGAACTCTAACTCTTTGTTTAACATGTTTGGTTACTCCTTTGCAGTCGCTTACATGACACTAAGAGTCACTCTTGTTCCATAATACAAAGCAACGGATGTTCATTTGATCTGGCATACTCATTCACCAGGGCCACTTTGGTTTCCGCAACATCTCGCGTATATACGCCACAAGTTGCATATCCATTCACATGAACTTGTATCATCAATTGCATGGCAATTGATTCGCCCATGTAGAAAAAGCGTTGTAACACCAAGACTACAAAATTCATCGGCGTGTAATCATCATTGCGGAGAAGCACCCGATATTTTTTCGGTTCCTCCAAAACAGGCACAGAGTGGGTTATAGGTTTAACCAAATCTTCTATGGCCGGCTCAATGACGATATCACCTCTCATTTCTTTGTCCCCATATCTATTTTATAGACGGATATCCGCGATTTGGCCAGCGTTAAGTTCAATTTAGCGTAAATTTAGAAAGAAAAATAGAGGGTAATTCATAGGAATAGTTGAAAAAGCAAATAGAATGAGATTTATTTCAAGCTAAGGTATGCCTTGAGCTTTTGAGGAAGCCCCTTTCGGGGCTCGATTCACATCACATCAAGCGGATGACAGCATTCGCAAACGCTGAGGAACTCAATGCTTCTGTGTCTTCTAATAAGCGTGCAAAATCATAAGTGACTTGTTTGGTTTCAATGGCTTTTTCCATACCATTCAAGATCAAATCTGCAGCTTCGGTCCAACCCATATGACGCAACATCATTTCAGCAGATAAAATCAAAGAGCCGGGATTCACTTTGTCTTGCCCAGCATATTTTGGCGCAGTGCCATGGGTTGCTTCAAACACAGCGACTTTGTCTCCCATATTAGCACCCGGTGCAATACCAATACCGCCTACCTGAGCTGCAAGCGCATCCGAAATATAATCGCCGTTCAAATTTAAAGTAGCAATCACACTATAATCTTCAGGTCTTAGTAAAATTTGTTGTAGAAATGCATCTGCAATCACATCTTTGATGATGATGGGTTGTTGGGTTTTTGGATGAGTCAATTGCATCCAAGGGCCACCGTCAAGCAGGCTTGCACCAAATTCCTCACGTGCAACCGCATATCCCCAATCTTTGAAGGCACCTTCCGTAAACTTCATGATATTGCCTTTGTGTACCAAAGTCACAGAATCACGGTGGTTATCGATCGCATATTGAATTGCAGCACGCACCAAACGTTGCGTACCCTCTTTGGAAACTGGTTTGATACCTATGCCACAATGTTCTGGAAAACGAATTTTTTTAACACCCATTTCGGAACGTAAAAATTCAATGACTTTGTTTGCTTCTGTTGTATCAGCCGCCCATTCAATCCCAGCATAAATATCTTCTGAATTTTCTCTAAAAATAACCATGTTGGTTTTCCAAGGCTCTTTCACTGGGCTCGGTGTACCTGCAAAATAACGTATTGGACGTAAACAAACGTATAAATCCAAATCTTGACGGATAGCCACATTCAAAGATCGGATGCCTCCGCCGATTGGCGTGGTCAATGGACCTTTGATAGACACCACATATTTTTGCATAGCGTCTAAAGTTTCTTTGGGCAGCCATTGATCAGCTCCATAGTGTTTAGTGGCTTTTTCGCCGGCATACACTTCCATCCACGCAATTTTTTTCTCTGATCCATAGGCTTTTTCCACTGCAGCATCCACCACTTTTAACATGGCAGGCGTCACATCCACACCTATACCGTCCCCTTCAATAAAAGGAATAATAGGATGATTAGGCACCGATAATACCAATTTATCATTGACTGTTATCGCTGAGCCCTCTTTAGGGATATGTATTTTATCTGACATGATGCACTCCTTATTATGGAACAAATTTCCTAATCGACATATATTGGGGTTGCGATTTACGCAAATTGATCTGCACCAATAACGGCCAACAAACCATACTGCTTAACGCAGCACCAAATACCGTGTACATGGAGCTGATATGTCCAAATGATGCGTCTGCTATAAATAAAATGAATTGATAGCAGAACACAGCCAGACCCATCACCAACATTTGTTGCATGATCGAAAAGAACATAAATCGTTGGGTACGATTTACCATCAACCAAGTCGTGATGATCAATGCAAAAGCATGCTCACCCATGGGCGTAGACAATAAAGCATCCAAACATAGTCCAAGAAATAAAGCCAGTAATGCATGAAAAGAGCCTGGCAAATAAGATTGAAGATACAACAACAATAACAAAACCCAAGCCGGGCGCACCGCACTCACCACTGAAGGCAAAGGCAAAATAGATAAGACATTGGCAATCACAATAGCAAATAAGATTCGACCCGGTATCATCAACGCACACCCTCTAAAAAACGCAAACGCTCTGTCAATTCCAAGCTAAATTCATTATGTTCTTCTTCTGGCCAAATCAACAACACCAATCTAGTACGATTCAACCAAGCAATGGGACTCACCAGCACTTTAATAAAATCTTCTCCGCTGGAATTCTGTATGTCTTCTACAAACCCAACAGGATACCCTTCAGGATAATGACCGCCTAATCCAGAAGTCACCAACAAATCTCCCGCAGAAACAGAAGAGGTTTTGGGTAAATTAATCAACGCTAAGCGCCCAATGTGATTGGTACCAACTACAATCGCACGCTCTCCGGTGCGTTGGTTGATCACAGGCACCGCGCATTTAGAGTCTGAAATCAGTAACACAGTACTGGTCATGAGCCCTACATCAATAACTTGCCCCATCACGCCTTTGGCATCTAAGACAGCTTGTCCGCGCACCACACCATCTCGTGAGCCTTTAGAAATGACCACAATTTGGCGTGAGCTGGAGGTATCAACTGCTAAAATTTGAGCAGCCATCGTACGCATTTTATCCGATGAAGTGGCTGACAATAAGCTTTTTAATTCTGAATTTTCGTTTCTCAATGCCAGAAATTTTTGCAATTGAGCTTCTAAGATCGTTTGTTGATAACGTAATTGCATATTTTCATCGACTAAGATTTTTTTAGAGCTCATCAAAGAATGGCCCCAACCAATAACCCGCACTGGGTAGTCAATTGCAAATTGTAAAGGCGCAACGAGGATCGAGAAAAAACCCCGTAAAGGACTTAAATTTCGGTCATGATAGTCCGCAAGCATGACCGAGAAAGACAATAATACTGACAAAACAAACCAACCAGATGTATGTTTTTGTTTTGCAAATAAACGACTTTGCTTATTCTGTTGAGAGAAAATCGCCACCGCGTAAATCCATCGTTTCTAAAGCTTTCCCACCACCTCTGGCCACACATGTCAGAGGATCTTCTGCCACCAACACTGGCAGGCCTGTTTCTTCCATAAGCAAGGTATCCATGTTTTTCAACAAAGCGCCACCGCCTGTCAACACCATACCCCGCTCTGCGATATCCGCAGCCAATTCAGGAGGCGCTAATTCTAATGCCGCACGAACAGCACCCACAATACCTGATAAAGGTTCTTGTAACGCTTCCATAATTTCTGCACTGGTTAAGGTGAAACTCCGAGGCACACCTTCCGCCAAATTACGTCCGCGCACTTCAATTTCGTATAAATCACGAGAAGGGTAAGCAAAACCGATTTCGTGTTTGATGCGCTCTGCCGTGGTTTCGCCAATCAAAGTGCCATAGTTACGTCGCACATAGGACACAATGGCATCATCAAATTTATCACCACCAATCCGTACTGACTGATGATACACAATACCGCTTAAAGAAATGATCGCCACTTCTGTGGTGCCACCGCCAATGTCTACGACCATCGAACCACTGGCCTCTTCGACAGGCATGCCAGATCCCAATGCCGCAGCCATAGGTTCTTCAATCAAAAAAACTTCTCGAGCCCCTGCACCCATTGCTGATTCGCGTATGGCACGACGCTCTACTTGCGTAGAGCCGCAAGGCACGCACACCAACACACGAGGACTGGGACGTAAAAATCTATTTTCGTGGACCTTATGAATAAAATGTTGCAACATTTTTTCTGTCACGAAGAAATCGGCAATCACACCATCTTTCATAGGACGAATTGCATTGATATTGCCAGGCGTACGACCTAACATACGCTTTGCTTCGATCCCGACGGCTGCAACTCGTTTTTGTCCTGATTCATTGCGCAAAGCCACTACAGAAGGTTCGTTTAAAACGATGCCTTTGTCTCTCACATAAATTAAAGTGTTTGCAGTTCCCAAATCAATGGACAAATCATTGGAAAAAGCGCCACGAAGTTTTCTCAACATAAAATACACAGCCTCATTTCTTTTTTTGAGATTCTAACTGATATTTCAGGGAAAAACGATAAATTTTTATCTCATTTGATGAAAAGAAAGATCTGGTTTTGAATTAAAATAAAGCAAAATATTATTGCATATGAAAATAATTATATATATAATTTAATTTGAAAAAGGAGTGCAGCATGAAACTTTCTCACAACCATTTACCTGAAAAAGAACGTGTTTTGACCAAAGCATTATTAAATTTAGCTCATTTTTACGATTTTTCGGGCAAAGATTTAAGCGACATCATTGGCATCAGTGAAGCTAGCGTGAGTCGATTACATCAAGGAAAAAAAGGAATTTCTCCTGACACCAAAGAAGGAGAGATCGTCCTGTTGTTGATACGTATTTATCGCAGTTTAAATGCGTTACTGGGAAATCATCACGACAAAGCTAAAATATGGCTGTACAGCCGTAATCATTATTTTCAAAATACGCCCTTTGCCTTGATGAAAACTATTCCCGGGTTAGTGACTGTACTCCATTATTTAGATGCCATGCGTGGTAAATTATGACCCTTTGGCAGACCTGTGAAGGGGAAAAACATATTGTCTCTTTGAATGTAGAACCTTGGAGAATTGTAGAAGCACAGCATATTTCAAGCTCTAGAGATTTGGTGGATACGGTAGAAGAACATGATTTTTTAGAGGAGTTACTGGAGAATACCAAGCCTACGATTGAAAAAAACAAAGATTATTTGATTTTCACCCCCTTTCGATACCCTCCATTGCAATATGGTTCTCGTTTTGGACAGCATTATGAACCTTCACTATGGTATGGCTCGATTGATTTGGAAACCGCATTTGCAGAAGTGGCTTATTATCGATTGCAATTTTTTAAAGACACAGAAGGTCAGTTGGATTATGTAGAAATTCCTATGACTGCATTTAGAACTCTGCTACACACAGAACGTGGCATCGATCTCACTCGTTCTCCGTTCAAATCACATACTGCAAAAATTTCAGATAAACTGTCTTATCACTATAGCCAACCTTTAGGCAGCGCTATGCGATCAGCACAGATTGAAGCATTTGTTTATTTTTCTGCAAGAACGTTAAAGAAAAGCAAAAACATTGCAGCGTATACACCCGAGGTGTTTAAACCCAAAAAAGATCAGTATATCCACCATCAACAAACGTGGACATGCATGGCCAATAAGCATATGATTGAGTTTACACGATTGGGAATTTTGAAAAAAGAAAGACTCATGTTTTCTACTGAGCATTACCAATAGAGTATGTACCGCCTTAAAAATACGCTGCGTCCCTGCAGCGGCCTACGTGGTGGAAGTTACGCATCCTTGCGCAATGACATCCTGTCATACCGACCATCCTTAGAACTCTAATTCTACGCCATTCCCTTGCATTGTCATTGCCTGAATCGATGACCATCACCCAAGAAATATCTCAAAACACCCCAAGACGTGTGACTGTTTTTTAGGCATAGGCCTTATGGAACATAATTTTTTAAGCAGATCTTGAATGAGAGCCTAATACCTGCAATACTTTCGTCAGCATTGTATCAATGCCAGGGTATTAAGGAAATGTAGTCCAACACTCAAGGAGAATCTCATGAAGGTCACTTTATCTATTGTTGTTTTATCGCTAGCGTTACTTGCAGGCTCTAGCCATGCTGAAACGCTACACAGCAATCCCACACAAACCATCGCCACCAAAATCAATCTCAATCACGCATCGGCTAAGGAATTAACGCACGCGATCAGAGGTATTGGTGAAAAACGTGCGCAGGCCATCGTGCAATACCGACAAACCCATGGTCAATTCAAAGCCATCACCGATCTTGCTGCAGTACACGGGATTGGGCAGCGTTTCGTACAAAAAAACTTATTACAACTACAAGAAAAATTTGTGTGTTGATGTGAGTCCACCTCATTCGCCCACAGGGCGGATGAGATGAAAGTAAACGAAGCTTACATCCTAAAAGCCACCTCAGACGCCACTTCATGCACCAGTACTTGCGCCTGTTGTTTCTCACCAAACGCAAAAAACATGAACTGACTGCCTTTTGTTTTTTGATTATGCGCCAAACGACCTATCAACCATAAGGTTAATATACCTACCACAGAACAATACGCCAACGACATCGCGATCACGTTTAATGCAGAGTTCAGTACAGACTTAGAGGTCATTTTTAATGCGCTTAAAAAGCTAGCAAGTGCTTTTTCATTTGTTTTAAAGTAAGTTTGAGGATCTGATTGCTCTAAACCAGTCTTTAAAATATCAGCTATTTCCTTAATGACATCACACACTCTACCTTCAAAGTTACGATTTAATTCTCTAAAATTTTCGATATGTTGTAGAGGATGCGCAAACCTAGATCGAGATTGATTTAAACGATTTTGATCTAATATAGAACCAGCTGTGTTTATCAAATGCTCATATAATCCCAAAAAATTTTCTCTGGTTTTTAAAGAAATTTCGAAATAATTTTTAATCCCTTGCTGTTCAGCAAACTCTTGTGCTTGTGCCTCAGAAATAATGCGTTGATTTTTGTTATCCAAATGAGTCGCCACTAAAATAATAGTAACATCCTTAGGAGCATTATTTTTTATAAGCGCCATATGTGCGCTTAAATCAGAAAAAGAGTTGTGATTCGTCATATCAAATAATAGAAAAATAATATGAGAAGATTTAATATACATAGGTACCGATGAGCGGAATCGCTGCTGCCCAGCTGTATCCCATATCCCCAATTTTCCCTTACCATTAGAGAATGCTGTGTAGTGATAAGATGCACCTATAGTTGGATAATACTGCTTATGACATACGACATTATTTGGTTGAATGATTGCCGTTGATAATTCACTTTTTCCTACTTTATCTGTTCCTAGTAATGCCACGTTGATCCGGTCGTTTTTATCTATCATACATAAATCCCACTCTAAAAAGTTAAAATATTTTACTATAAGGTTTAATTAAAAACAATAATAAAAAATATTATCATTCAAGACACGTCCTCCGCGGCATGTCATAGCAATTTCTTTTACAACAAACCTATTGCAAAATAAATGAAAGTCTTCGCATAATAAAACTTAACCCCAAGGACGGTGTTTTTCATGGCCATTGACGCAGGAAGTCCCCAATTAATTTCTATCTTCCAACACAGCGTCGATCGCTACCCTGCCCATATCGCCCTGATCTGTGACCATGTCTCTTTAACGTATGCCGCGCTTGACCAACAAGCCAATCAATTTGCTCATTACCTCCGTGCACATCACATCAAAGCTGGAGATATCGTTGGAGTCTTGCTGCCTCGATCGGTCAATTGTTATATTGCCATGCTGGCCCTTTACAAAATTGGAGCGATTTACGTCCCTATTTCTGAAGAATACCCCGCTGAACGGATCAATCATATTTTAGAAGATATGAACTTCGCTCTGCTGGTGACCTCAGAAGAACATGCAAAACATCCCAGTATTCATTATCCCAAAACTTTGCTTTTACCAAATATCACCCAAGAATTGGCACAACAATCTGCCAATCGATTACCCTTACCAGAATCTACTATCTCTGATAATCCCACTTGCTACGTGATTTATACCTCAGGTTCTACGGGCAAACCCAATGGGGTCGAAGTCGGTCATAGCAGTATTTGTCATTACATCAATGTGGCCAGTACCACCTATGGTATTCAGCAAAAAGATCGAATATATCATGGCTTTTCCTTAGCCTTTGATGCTTCTTTTGAGGAAATTTGGATGGCATTCGCCAACGGCGCAACTTTGGTCGTGGCCACATCGAAAGACCTTCGCTCAGGATTAGGATTGATTGATTTTTTAAATCACCACCACATCACCGTATTTTCAACCGTACCTACTTTATTATCCAATTTAAAAGGGATGGTTGAATCTTTGCGATTATTAATTCTCGGAGGGGAAGTATGTACGCCTAGTATCGTTTCACCTTGGGTAAGAGCTGGTTTAAAAATCTTGAATACCTATGGCCCAACTGAAGCCACGGTGGTGACCACGGTCGCAGAATATATCCATGACAGCCCGGTGACCATTGGTAAGCCACTACCTGGGTATGAAGTCGTCCTATTAAATGAACATCTTGAACCCGTTGAATATGGGGAAGCAGGTGAGTTATGTATTTCTGGTTCAGGTCTTGCCAAAGGATATATCAATAGAGCCACGATCACAGCAACCAAATTTATCCAAAATCCGCACGACCCAACTAAACGTTTATATCGCACTGGAGACTTGGCGCAATGGGATGAACATGGCGATCTGATGTTTCTAGGACGCGTTGATGATCAAGTCAAATTACGCGGATTTCGCTTAGAACTCAATGAAATAGAAACCGTCTTAATGACTTATCCCGGTATCAAACAAGCCGTGGTTAGTGTGGTCACTCAAGATGAGCCTAAATTGGTTGCTTATTACGTCACAGAATCTTCGAAAAAATTGGATATCCAAGCATTAAAAACCTTTTTGAGTCAAAGTTTACCTGCATTCATGCTGCCTAGTATTTATGAGGCTTTGCATGAGTTTCCCTTACTACCCAGTGGGAAAGTCAATCGCAAACAATTGCCATTGCCAACATCCAAACCACAAAGCAATCCCTATCATGCGCCCAAAACTGCGCTAGAAATGAAGATCGCACAGATCATTTCAGAGGTTTTAAAAACCAAAAAAGTTTCGATTAAGGATGATTTTTTTTATGATCTAGGAGGACATTCTTTAACAGCTGCCGCAGTGATTTCACAGTTGCGCAAACAGCCAGAATGTCATCATCTATCCATGCTAGATTTGTACCATCATCGTACCATTGAACAATTAGCCAAAGCTTGCGACACTCTTTCCCATAAGACTCATACAGCGCATGCCCCTCAATTTCAACGTACCTCAAAATGGTCTTACCGCTTAAATGCTTTAGGACAAGCTTGGGGAATTATTAGCGGATATGCTTTAACGTCTTGGCAAATCTTTATCTTTTTGTCTGCTTATTTCTGGGTCTCATATCGATATCCCCTCTTGTCCTTAACCTCCATAAAAATATTTTTAGGTCTTGCGATTGCGGTCCCCCTTGGATCACTTCTGGTGGTTATCGCCGCAAAATGGCTGCTCTTAGGTCGAATAAAACCGGGTAAACATCGATTATGGGGCTGGTTTTATCTACGGTGGTGGTTCGTCATGCGTTTAGAGCAGATGTTATTTCCCATGCATCATTTTGTCGGGACACCGTTGATGACCTTATATCACCGGTTAATGGGCGCCAAAATTGGCAAACAGTGTCATATCAATACGCCCTATTTAAGTGTGCACGATTTGATTACCATCGGGGATCACGCTTCAGTCAATCACGATGCCGTATTGAAAGCTTATTTTGTGGAAGACGGTTGGTTGCATCTAGGCCCTATCACTATAGGATCTGATTGTTTTATTGGCGTACGAGCGGTTTTGTCTATTCATTCAGGTATGAACGCGCATTCAGTTTTAGAAGATCTCTCTATGGTGCCAAGCCATCAGATCTTAGAAGCACACAACTATTACAGTGGCTCGCCTGCACAGAAAGCCCCCTGTCCAGAGACGCATATCACCCAACACGCAGCGCAGCGATCATCTCAACCAAAACTTCGTCGCTTTGTGATGGGAGGACTACAATGTGCGGCTATTTTACTGGTAGAACTCATCCACTATGGCCTATATTTTCTGCCTTTATACTGGATCGCATCCATGTATGTACATACGTCACTTATAGAAACGATTTTTTTGACGCCTTTTGCTGCTTTGATGTACCTTGGATTGTTATGTTCGAGCATTATCGCATTCAAACATATCAGCCTACCTACTCAGAAAGGGTACGTTGATCGGCATAGTTTGGGCTGGTTAAAACATTGGATCACGCTCAAATTGTTAGAACTGCCAGAAATTTTAGTCATGGCTGATTCTTTATACTATCCCCTATTTTTACGGTTGCTTGGTGCCAAATTAGGTCATGATGTCGAGATGAGTGAAGTATCTCATTTGTCTCCTGATTTACTAACTATCCATGATCATGGCTTTGTGGCAGCTTACGCTTCAATTGCTGCCTCTAAAATATATCATGAACAAGTATCATTTGCGCAAGCAACGATTGGTAAAGAAAGCTTTGTCGGTAACCGCGGCATCCTGCCTCAACACAGTCATTTGCACGACGGTGGACTGCTCGGATGCCTCTCTATTATGCCAACCGATACAGAACAAGCAAGTCTAAAACACGCCACTTGGTTAGGCTCTCCATCCATTTTATTACCCAATCGTGAAGCAAGCGCTCACCATACAGAACCGCTTTATAACGAACCGAACCGTTGGATGAAACTATCACGCTTTTTCATCGAATCGTTGCGTATCTTAATTCCACCTACATTGATGTTGTGTCATTTCTTTTTGCTGTACTCTTTATTTCTCAGCAATCTTAGTTCAACCCAAATTTTTTTATTATTCCCTATAGTGGAAATAGGCATCATGCTATCTATCACAGGTCTGTTTGTCTTTTTAAAATGGGCTATTATTGGTAAGTATAAGCCTGATGTGATTCCATTGTGGCATCCATTTATTCGGCGCAAGGATATTGTGGAATATACCTACGGCTATTTTCTACATAGCCAAATCATTCAATTGATTTTAGGAACCCCTTTCATGACTGCTTTATTGCGCTTATTAGGCACCAAGATTGGGCGTTATGCTTACATTGAAACAGGCTCTTTTGAAGAATTTGATTTGATTCATATCGATGATGAAGTCGAAATTAACTCTAATGCCATCATTCAAACCCATTTGTATGAAGATAGAATTTTTAAAATGTCTAACCTCCATATTCGATCATTTTGTAATATTGGACGAGATTCCATTGTACTTTACGACACCGAGATGGAACCTCATTCTAAATTAGGCTCTTTGTCTTTGTTGATGAAAGGCGAAACTCTGCCTGCTGGCTCTATATGGGAAGGCTGTCCTGCGCAAGCGGTGAAAGAGGAATAAAAGCTATACACCAGCATCGTAAGGCCCAACCTACAATGCTTGAGGAAGGAATTCCAACATTAAATCCAGAAAATTCGTACCAATATGTATAAAATAGCCATACCTAGAATAGGGATAACCGCGAAGGCAAGAATATTAAAAAAACTGATTCTATTCTCTGGAGATGCGTTATAAAATTTTTTAAACTTTTTCCATAGTGAGATCATCGTGCTCTCCTTTTAAATGTTTTAAAGCCGCATCAAATTCGTCTTTTTATTTTAGCAATCGACATGATCTTAGTGGCAATTTCTTCAATAGAAAAATGAGTAGAATCCAAATACGGTATTTTCTCTCGTTGATACATCAATTCCGCTTCCTGTACTTCACGGCGACATTGCTCAAATGAAGAATACGCGGTATTCGGACGTCGTTCGGAACGAATAGACTGTAAACGTATAGGATCGATAGTCAAACCAAACAACTTTGATCGAAAAGGCTGCAAAATCTCGGGTAATTGATGATGAGACAATTCGTCCATCGTAAACGGATAATTTGCTGCAAATATGCCAAATTGCAATGCCATATACAAGCAACTGGGCGTTTTACCACAACGTGACACGCCCACCAAGATCATATCGGCTTGTTCATACCCATGAATTTTGATGCCATCATCATACGCCAATGCATAATTCACCGCGTCAATACGTTGATCATAACTCGCACTATCCGCAGCATGAGCCCTACCCACCGTATCAGAGGCTTTGATGCCTAATTCTTCTTCTAAAGGCGATAAAAATGTATCAAATAAATCAAACACGCAGGCTGATGTTTGTTTGATACAAGCCCCAATATCAGGATTCACTAACGTCATGAATACTAATGGTTTTAAAGGTGATTTTTCAGAAAATTGCTCTATTTCATTGCAAATCGCTTCTATTTTTGCGATAGAGTCTGCAAACGGAAATACTCTTTTTTCAAATTGAATCGACTCAAATTGTGATATCAAGCTGTTGCTCAAAGATTCAACGGTGATGCCCGTTCCATCCGAAATCATGAATACTGTTCTTTTTTCCATGGTGTTAGCCATTCCACAACTCCATAAATTCTAGTACCGACATAGCAGATAACGTAGTCACATCTGGCATGCGATTCAATATATGGTCTACTTGGTTCTCAGAATAATGCGTTGCTAAATTAGCGCGACATTTCTCCATCAAAACAGGCAACCCTTCTGTTCGGCGTTTTGGATGACCAAGAGGATATTCAATAGTGATGGGTTGAGTTTTAGTGCCATCTGTAAAGGTGATTTGAATTCGATTGGCAATCGAGCGCAACTGCGGAGCATGATATTCTTTAGAAAATTGAGCATCCTCTGTCACATGCATTTTAGAGCGTAATCCATCAATTCTGGGATCAGCTGCAATGCTATCTTCATAATAATCTGCTTTTAGATCCCCGAACAATAAGGCCACCGCCACCATGTATTGTAAACAATGATCACGGTCAGCTGGATTGTGCAGCACACCTTCTTTAGAAATAATCCGAATGGCAGACTCATGTGTCATCAGGTCAATTTCGGCTATCTCATGCCAACGATCTTTGACTTCAGGATACAAACGAATAGCAGCTTCGACTGCAGTTTGTGCATGAAATTCGGCAGGATAAGAAATCTTAAACAAGACATGTTCCATCACATACGAGCCATAAGGACGCTGCATGGTAAAAGGTCGTCCTCCAAAAGAAACGTCGTAAAAGCCCCATTTTGGTACAGTCAACGCGCTGGGATAACCCATTTCACCTGCTTGACATAACAAAGCCAAACGCACAGCACGTGCCGTTGCATCCCCTGCTGCCCATGATTTTCGGGACCCTGCGTTCGGAGCATGACGATAGGTTCGTAAACTTTGGCCATCCACAAATACCTGAGAAAGAGTACGATGCAACATATCTCGATCCCCGCCTAATAAAACACAAACCACGGCGGCAGTAGCAAGTTTTACTAAGATCACATGATCCAATCCTACGCGGTTAAAGCTATTTTCTAAGGCCAGGCAACCCTGAATTTCATGCGCTTTGATCATTAACGTCAGCACTTGATGCATCAGTAAAGGTTCTTTGCCGTCGCGTTCGCCTTGCCTTGCCATATAATCGGCAACCGCTAAAATTCCCCCTAAATTATCAGAAGGATGTCCCCATTCTGCGGCCAACCAGGTGTCATTAAAGTCTAACCAACGAATCATAGTGCCAATGTTAAATGCAGCTTGTACGGGATCTAGTTCATAAGACGTACCAGGAACTCTTGCACCACCCACACATTGAGCGCCCGGCACAATGGGTCCAAGTAATTTGGTACATTCAGAGAAACTAAGAGCCAAAATGCCACAACCTAAAGTGTCTAATAAACACCAACGCGCGGTTTCATAAGCCAATTGACTTTGAATAGGTGTGTCTAGCACATAGTCTGCAATCTCCGTAATAATACGATCGTAGTCCGGTTTTATATTTGATTCGACAGTATGGCTCATGGTTAACGCTCACTTATCTTCAAAAAAGCGCGCGGGTCAGGGCCTGTATATTCTGAAGAAGGTCGAATGAGGCGATTATCTGCACGTTGCTCAAACACATGCGCTGACCACCCTGTGATACGTGACATCACAAAAATGGGTGTAAAAAAGAGCGTTGGAATGCCACAGTAATGATAGGCAGACGCACTATAAAAATCTAAATTGGGAAACAAATGTTTCTCACGTCTCATGATGTGTTCAATACGTTCTGAAATATCATATAACGCCATGTGATGTGCTGCCTCTCCCAGACGTTTGGACCATAGTTTGATGATGTCAGAACGAGGATCACAATCTTTATAAACGCGGTGACCAAATCCCATGATTTTTTCTTTGTCAGCTAACATGTTCATGAGTTGTTCTTCAACATCATCGGGGCTTTGGAAGCGTTCAATCAATGCCATGGCTGCTTCATTAGCGCCGCCATGCAGTGGACCACGCAATGTGCCAATAGCAGACGTGATACAAGAATAAAAATCAGACAAGGTGGCTGCAGTGACCCTTGCCGCAAACGTAGATGCGTTAAACTCATGTTCTGCATACAAAATCAGCGACACATTCATCATATCACGATGTAAATCTGTAGGTGATTTATCCTGTAACAAGGCTAAAAAATGTCCGCCTAAACTTGATTCGTCACTTTCTCCACTGATTTCTTTGCCAGACTGATGATAATGAAACCAATAACATAACATACCAGGAAACAAGGCCAATAGGCGGTCAGCCACGGCAGTTTGCATGGCCATTGTTTCTTCAGGCTCAAGCGTTCCCAGCATGGAGCATCCGGTTCTCAGTACGTCCATAGGATGAGCTGTTTTGGGGATTAATTTTAAAGTTGCTTTTAAAGCATCAGGTAAGGTGCGTAATTGAATTAATCTTTTGGTATACGCTTTTAATTCTATTTCGGTGGGCAAATGGCCATACATTAATAAATACGCAACCTCTTCAAAGCTTGCATGGTTCGTTAGATCTTCGATCGTATACCCGCGATAGGTTAATCCTTTGCCAGCTTGGCCCACTGTACATATGGCTGATCTGCCTGCCACCACACCTGCTAACCCTGCCGAACTATCTCCCATCGTTTTCTCCTTGATCACAGTTCCCTAAAATAGTATCCAAACGTTGTTCATAAGCACGATATCCCAATACATCATACAAATCCTCACGAGACTGCATCTGATCTAATAAAGAAAGTTGTGTGCCTTGTTGTAAAATAGTTTGATATACATGCAATGCTGCATGTGACATTGCTCTAAATGCGCTTAATGGGTACAGTGCCAGACTCACGCCCACTTGTTGGAGCGCTTCGCGTGTCAATAAAGGCGTTTGTCCAAACTCCGTGATATTCGCGAGAACCGGTACATTTAAAGCCGTGAAAGCCCTATAATCTTCCAAGTGGGTTAGGGCTTCAGGAAATAACATATCTGCCCCTTGATCAATATAATAAGCTGCTCGATCCAGTGCGGCTGATAACCCTTCTCTGGCATACGCATCGGTGCGAGCCATAATCACAAAATCAGGATCTTGGCGTGCATCTACAGCGGCTTTCAGACGGTCACCCATTTCTTGCATAGATACAATGGCTTTGTTCGGTCGATGGCCGCAGCGTTTGGCACTGACTTGATCTTCAATATGAATGGCAGCAACCCCTGAGCGCTCCATTAATGTGACTGTACGCGCAATTTGAAAAGCGTGCCCCCAGCCTGTATCCACATCCACCAACATGGGTAATGAGCAGGCTTCGGTGATGCGTCGCACATCTTCCAAAACGTCGGTTAAACTGGTCATACCCAAATCCGGCAATCCATAAGACGCATTGGCCACACCTGCACCAGATAGATAAAGTGCTTGCCCACCTGCACGTTCTAACAGCATAGCACTATAAGCATTGACCGCACCCATAATAGGCAACGGGGCGTGTTGTTTGACCAAACGTCGAAATTCTTTTCCTTTTGAACCATCCATTCAAACACCCAATCCGTTGTCTGTTCACCCCTAGGGGCGAGGGGTGGGTTACACTAGAGTCAAATTTGAAGAGTAACGAGAGACTGGAAAAATAGCAAGCCTTAAAGCATGCCTGTGAAAATTGTAAATACCAGCTATACTCTATCTACAAACTCATTGATTGAATCCCATCATGAATAAATATTTTTATACCAGTTTTATTCTTTTTTTCAGTACCCTTGCTGAAGCGGCAACTTCATTTTATTGTCCACAAAATCATGCCTATATCAATGCCGGCATGACTCAAGATCAAGTCATCCAAGCCTGTGGTCAACCCACTTCTCGTCAAGACAGCAATAACCCGGTCATGCAACAAGTGCCGGTGACTCAATTGGTCTATTCCACCATCAACCAAGGTCCTCCCGATTTTTATCCTGGTATTCAACCCTTATATGACATGTGGTCTTTGCCGAGTGGCTCGCAAGGTATCAATGTCCAAGTAAATTTGATCAACAATCAAGTGGCAGATATCACGGTCAACCAAGGACATACCAATGGATTAAGTGCTTGTAAAGGGGGCACGTTTCAAATAGGAGATACCATTGATGCCGTGTTTGCGGCTTGCGGTTCCCCTGATATGATCAACAATACTTATATCAATCAAGCTATTCCTAAAAACAAAAACCCTCAAGTTTGGATTTATGCTTTACCTTATCAACCAAGTGTTACCTTGACTTTTGTTAATGGAATATTACAATCCATTTACTAATTGGCCCACAGAGTAGCCTTAATGAATGAAACCATTGATGATTTAACCGTTGCATTTACAGAAGATCAGGTAGAAAAAGTTAAAGAACTAGGGAAGCAAGTACTTTCTAAAGGCGCTTGGACGACTATTATATTCCAATATCAAGATTGGGATGCCGCCAAAAATTGTTTTGGTCCTGTCAAATATTCCATCAGACGCTATCAAAAACGAAATAATCAATATTGGCAAAAATCTAAATTTAATATTTCCAGCAACGATCAAGCTCAAAAAATTATCACAATTTTAAGCGAATGGATAAAGACAGATATCCCAGCGTAGACGTGTTACCTGAAGTAGCCTTGATGTAGCGCAGCGAAATCAAGGTTGTATGCCTGTAGATGTTATCCTTGATTTCGATGCCTCAGATCAAGGCTACTAACCATGGAAAATCATGAAAAAATCACTCTTACCTTCTCTTGTATTGCTCTCTTCTTGTTTATTGACAGGATGCTGGTCTGTCCAAAAAGGACAAAAATCTGGCGTTATTGTCAAAGTTGCCAAAGAAGGAAAATTTTGGGGAACCTATGAAGGAGAAATTATCTTAGGGGGCCTAGAAAATGCCAGTGGCGCGAGTGGTCGAGCGTTTTATTTTACCTTGGGCCAATTTAAATCGGAACTTGTCAAACAAGCTGAATTCGCGATGGAACATAATAAACATGTCATCATTAGTTATCACTGTGATGCGTATAAATTCCCTTGGAGTGGTGAGACCAAATGTTTCGTAAGCAACATTAATGTGTTGCCTGAGAAATAGCGAGGCGTTAGCCCAGCCCTTCTTTACTGATCACACAAAAACCTGGTTTTTCTTTTTGATCAATAAAACCCAAAACAATCGATTGATCTTGTAAAACATCACTGAGTTCAAATTGTAATTTCGGATAAGTCACTCGGACTCGCCATGGACCTGACGTCAAATGATCAATATGAATAAATTGGGAAATGGCTGTGGACGTGCCTTCCGCACTGTATAAACCTGAAAAGGTACCTTTGGTCATTTCAGAATCAACCCATTTCATAGAATACAACCCACTACCATCATTAAAACGACATAATAATCCGTGTAATTCTGAAAGTTCGGATGGCAATGCAGTCATCACGATTTGACGAAACCAAGCATGAGGCCCGCTGACAAATTGTGACGCATCATTTTCTTTCAGCCGCATATGTCCATTGACTTGACCTGTTTGTACAATCGTCATCTTGACCCCTTGATGCAAATTTTGCATTTTAGGATCTTGATCAGCCTGATTCAGCATATCGACTTTGAAATTGAATCCCATTTGATTGGTTGTTTTGAAACCAAAAACCCATGAGCTATTAATCGTATTATATCTTATAAAAATATCGCCAATCGCCCAATGATCTACGGCTTCATCCTCTTTAAGTTGCACTTGAGCATTTTGCATAAAAATAACTGCTTTAGATTGGGCATCTACCAAAGATACAAACGCATGCACTTTATCGTCATTGCGTTTGACTTGTAAAAAATAGTCGTAAGTCTCACCCGTTTCGTTAGATACTGATCCGGAGAAAACCCAATTGGCGTGTTTTTCAGCCAATGGCAGTACCGGTTTGGGCTCAGTTACTTCTTCTGCATGCGCTGTATGTATCGTAAAAAGGAGCACTAGGCTAATTAATACGCGACCATATTTTCGTCCAAAATTCATCACTCAGCTTAGCCTCCACTGGTACACAATACATTGACTCTGTCACAAAAGCATCGCATTTTACCGCATCTTTTTCCGTCATCACCACCGGTTTTCGCAATTGCTCCAATTCCTTGGGCAAAAACACATGATGATCTGGAAAAGCATAGGGTTGAAATGCCACACCCAAGTGAGTGAGCAATGCAAAAAAACGTTCTGGATGACCAATACCTGCCACTGCGGAACATGGCGTGCTCAAAGCCGTCCAGGCTACTGATTCCCCCGTATATAATGAACGAGGTAACTCAGGTCTCAAATCCATCTGATAAACACCCACATGGTGTGGATACAGAGTATGCTCTGTCTGCTCTCCATTGACAACAATAAAATCAACTTCTTGTAGCCGTTTTGGTGACTCACGCAAAGGACCTGCAGGTAAACACAGGCCTGATCCAAATCCACGCATGCCATCCATCACAACGATTTCAATCGTACGAGGCATCGCGTAATGTTGCAATCCATCATCACTGATGATGATGTGCACCTGATGTTGGGTTATCAAATAATCAACTGCGCTCATGCGTTTGGGCGCAATGACCACTGGACAATGGGTCTTCATAGCAATTAATTTTGGTTCATCCCCTACTTGTTGCGCAGTATCTTCAGTCTGTACCTCATGAGGAAAATGTCGAATCTTTGCCCCATATCCGCGACTGACCACCCCAACACGCAATCCTTTTGCAGACAATTGTTGTGCCAAAGCAATCACCAAGGGCGTTTTGCCTACGCCCCCGACAGTGACGTTACCCACGACAATAATAGGCACAGGTGCGACGTGACGGGCATGTTCTAACCATTTACGACGTAAGTAACTCACCCATTGAAACACCAAAGAAATAGGCCATAACAAAAAACGCAAACGATTGTGGCCATACCACAGCTCTTCTACCCAAGTACTAAACCACAAGTTCCGCATGATAAGTCCCATTAGATTGCACTTGATATAATTGTGCGTAATGCTCACCTTTCAATAACAACTCTTCATGCGTTCCAGACTCAACCAAACGCCCTTGATGCAATACCATGATGCGGTCAGCGCGTTGAATCGTGGACAAACGGTGGGCAATAACCAGCGTCGTGCGTGATTTCATCACTTGTTCCAAAGCAATTTGAATATATCGCTCTGATTCATTATCTAAAGCAGAAGTGGCTTCATCTAAAATCAAAATAGGAGCATCTTTTAAAATGGCCCGAGCCAAAGCCAATCGTTGGCGCTGACCACCAGACAATAACACCCCATCTTCGCCAACATGCGTATCATATCCATTGGGCAACATTTGAATAAATTCGTCAGCGTAGGCTAATTTCGCAGCGTTCACAATCGACTCTCGGCTGGCATCAAAGCGACCATAAGCAATATTGGCAGCAATGGTGTCATTAAATAAAGTCACTTGTTGACTGACCACAGCCATTGCATCTCGCAAAGAGGCCAAAGATACTTCCTCAATAGGTACCTCATTCACAAGAATACGCCCAGAGTTTACTTCATAAAATCGAGGCAACAAACTGGCAATGGTTGATTTACCACTTCCAGAATGACCGACCAAAGCAACCGTTTCTCCCGCATGAATTGTAAAATCTAAATCGCGTAATATAACGTCGCCTTGGCGATAGGCAAACGATACGTTATCAAAACGAACGCTACAAGGCACACGTGCTTGTAAACGTTCTCCAGTATCCGCTTCTGTTGCATGATCTAAAAGACGAAATACAGATTCAGCACCTGCCAATCCTCTTTGAATAGAAGCATTCAAAGTAGTTAACGTTTTCAAAGGCTTGATCAGTTGCAACATGGCCGCAATAATGGCCAGAAAAGCCCCAGCAGTAAATGTGATCACGGTAGCCAATTTAATGGCTACAAAAATGATCAAGGCAATGCCCAAAGCGATAATGATCTGTACCGCTGAAACATTGATGGCTTTAGACATCGCCACTTTCATGTCTTGTACACGAGATAACTCGGTTGCACACTGAAATTTGTCTTTTTCATACGCTGTGCCGCCAAAAATTCTCACCACACGATAACCATCGATGGCTTCAGAAGCAATTTCAGTCACTTGTCCCATAGATTTTTGGATATGATGACTGATACGACGTACCCGCTTACTGGTATAATTAACCACCAATCCAATGAACGGAATGGTGATCAAAAATAACATCGATAATTGCCAACAAACGACCATCATGACGCTGAGCAATCCAATGATCAAACAAGTATTTTGCACAAAATCCGTCAATGCATCAGCACTCACTTGTGCCACTTGCTCTACATCATACAAAATTTTTGACAATAGCTGCCCTGAAGTAGCTTCATCATAGTAATCAGCAGGCAAGCGCAGTATATGAGAAAATACTTTTTGGCGGAGTAAATTAACCACAGAACGAGCCACAGATGTCATGCTATAACTACCAAGAGCACTCACCAATCCTCGCATAGAAATTCCGACCAAAAGAATCAGCGGAATATCTTTGATAAAGCCCATATCCGTATGAACAAATCCTTTGTCTAAAAAAGGACGTAACATATAAGTCAATCCAGCATCAATGGCGGAGTACACAATGTTTGCAAGTAACCCTATGACCAAAACTGGCCAAAATGGCTTTACATAGCTCAGTAAACGCCGATATAAAACCGCAGGTTTACGTGAAATTGGACGGGTCATGGTCATTAGATTTATATCAAAAAGAGGAAAGCGCCTTATTCTACTCTTGATCCGATGCGATTGCGAGACTAATACGGCAATTTTAGGACAAAATTAAAACATACGTGACGAGATTACACCAAAAACGACGAATGAGCACTTTCGCCCCTACGAGGCTAAGGATTTAAAATACTATTATTCCCTCCCCTCGCAAGGGAAGAGGGAGATTTCGAACCGTATTTGCACCAGACCATGACACGGTATATCATGCGAGTCAGGCGTCATCATTATCATGCTGGTTAAGGATATACATGGATCACTCAGTGTTTGTGAATCGTACAATCAATATGAAAAAAATCAAATACATTGGACTGGATATGGATCATACTTTGATTCGTTATCATACCAAACGATTTGAAACCTTGGTTTACGAGTTCGTCGTGGATTATTTGATCCAACACAAACAATATCCTCCTGAGATCAAACAGTTTTCGTTCAATTTTGAAGCCGCCATTCGCGGCTCAGTGGTCGATAGCAAAAACGGTAATATTTTAAAATTAAACCGCTATGGCGCTATTCGTAAAAGTTATCATGGCACGCAATTGATTCAGTACAACGAACAAAAACAGATTTATCGTAGTACTTATGTGGATCTCAGCGATGATAATTACATTGCAATTGACACGTCTTTTTCGATTGCTTTTTGTGTGTTATTCGGACAGCTCATTGGATTCAAAGACAAATATCCCGGAAGCTTGCCCAGTTATGAAACCATCGCATTTGATGTATTGTATTCGGTAGATCAAGTCCATGCGGCTGGAGATTTGAAACGATATATTGGGGAGCATTTAGAAGAGTTTGTAATTCAAGACATCCATGTGGTCAAAGGCCTGAAACGTTATATAGAGCATGGTAAGAAATTTTTTATTTTGACCAACTCTGATTATGCGTACAGCAAACTATTACTCGATTATGCCATCAATCCTTTTCTCGATGAAGGCCAGAACTGGCAAGATATTTTTGAATATGTGATCACCTTATCCGCCAAACCGCGTTTTTTTTATGACAAATTAAGGTTTTTAAATGTGAATGCAGCCGATGGACACATGACCAATTTACATGGACCCATCGTCCCAGGGATTTATCAAGGCGGTAATGCCAAACAATTTACCGACGATTTACAGTTGCAAGGCGATGAAATCCTTTATATTGGTGATCATATCTATGGTGATATTCTACGCCTTAAAAAAGATTGTAATTGGCGTACAGCGCTCGTCGTAGAAGAACTGGGTACAGAAATTCAGGCTCAGACCCAAGCTTTACCTATTGAAGAAGACATCATGCATCAAATGATGCAAAAAGAAACGCTTGAACATCAATACGTAGAGCTACAATCGCAAACATTCCATCACAAAACCCCCGAAGATCGCTTATCACTTCAGGCGTTACATGAACAAATTATTCATATTGATACACAAGTTTCAGCCTTAATTGAACAACAAGAAGCTTTTTTCAATCCCACATGGGGAAGAGTCTTTCGCGCAGGCGCCGAAGAAAGTTATTTTGCCTATCAAGTAGAACGCTATGCTTGCGTTTATATGGAAAAATTAACGGATCTGCTCAATCTATCCCCTTATCATTATTTTCGTGCTCATAAGAGAATGCTTGCTCATGAC
This sequence comes from Legionella sp., assembly GCA_002786165.1. Taxonomy (GTDB): domain Bacteria; phylum Pseudomonadota; class Gammaproteobacteria; order Legionellales; family Legionellaceae. Next base: position 275,009 of record PEQK01000020.1, on the reverse strand, counting down.
CTCATCTAATCCAAACAATGCACATCCGGCCTTACAAATCACCGGATTACGTAAAACCTACCGCTCTGGCGTAGAAGCCCTGAAAGGAATTGATCTGACCGTTCAAAAAGGTGATTTCTTTGCTTTACTGGGCGCCAATGGTGCTGGAAAATCAACCACTATTGGGGCAATAAGTTCGCTGCTCACCAAAACTGCGGGAAAAATACTTATCAATGGCCATGATCTAGACCAGCAGCCTACTCAAGCCAAAATATCTCTGGGTTTGGTGCCTCAAGAAATTAATTTGAATATCTTTGAACACTGCGAACAAATCCTCATAAACCAAGCAGGGTATTACGGGATTCCACGCCGCGAAGCCAAACAACGCGCCATGACATTGCTCAAGCAAATGGGTATTTGGCATAAACGTCATAGCATCGTGAGATTTTTATCAGGTGGTATGAAACGGCGACTCATGGTAGCGCGCGCGCTGATGCATCAACCTAGTGTATTACTGTTGGATGAGCCAACAGCAGGTGTGGATATTGAAATCCGCCATTCGATGTGGGAATTTTTAAAAACAATCAATGCATCAGGTACCACGATTATTTTGACCACACATTATCTAGAAGAAGCTGAACAATTATGCAATCAACTCGCTATTATTGATCGAGGCACCATTGTGGAACATAATTCAATCAAAAAGGTATTGCATTCGTTACATCATCAAACCTTTATTTTTGATACCATTGATCCCCTGGATAAATTGCCGAATCTAGACCCCTTTGAAGCCATACAATTGGACCACAATCAATTCGAAGTGCGGGTAGACAATCGGTATGCGTTGAATGATGTGTTTGATGCGTTAAATCGTCATGAAATTCGTATTCATAGCATGCGCAATAAAACCAATCGTTTGGAAGAATTATTTATGGACTTGATACATCATGAAGAATAAACATATCTACTTACAATTGGTGGCATTGTACACCATCGTTCATCATGAATGGGTTCGGATGTTTCGCATCTCCATTCAAGCTTTTCTGCCTTCTGTCATCACTACTTTACTCTATTTTTCAATCTTTGGTGCCATCGTTGGCCGAAGAATTGGTTTGGTGGAAGGATTAGATTATAGCACTTATATCGCACCAGGTTTGGTGATGATTGCCGTCATCAATAATGCCTACACCAATACATCCTCCTCTTTGTTTACCGCTCGTTTTCAACGCAGTATAGAAGAAGTATTGATAAGCCCCATTCATTATAGCCTCATGTTATTTGGCTATATTCTAGGAGGTATATTGCGTGGCGTTATAGTAGCTGCATTGGTGTTATTGGTATCGGCATATTTTATTGATATTCGTTTAGAACAATTACCGTTTACCTTTTTGGTGGTGATTTTAATCGCTTGTTTGTTTTCATTGGCAGGATTCACCAATGGCATTTTGGCCAAAACCTTCGATGATGTGATGATAGTGCCTACCTTTGTGCTATCGCCACTGACTTATTTAGGAGGCGTATTTTACTCTATCCATATGCTCAGCTCTTTTTGGTATCATCTGGCACTGTTTAATCCCATTTTTTATATGGTCGACCTACTGAGATACAGCATGGTCAACCACCCTAGTCAACACGTCATCCCTGCTCTAAGCGTTATGTGTGCATTGATTATTGGATTATTTTCTTTAAACCTTTTTCTAGTGAAACGGGGCACTGGTATTCGAGATTGAAGCAGTCGTATCAGAGGCTGCTGCTGTTTTCTCACTAGTCGGTACCACCGTATTGCAACAACAACCAAAAAAATCCAGACCCGATCGCAAAGTGGATTTTGTTTTTGATGACTTTTGCAATTGCAAGCCATCTAATTCAGAGGCCTCTTTTTTGTCGCTATTTGTCGGTAACACAGTATTACAATAACCATCTGATACCAAAAAACATAGATATGATCGCCAAGTACGTTTTGGAGGTTTTGGGTTTTTCAAAAGATCTAATAAAAAATTGATACTGACAATGCATTGCGGTTTATCTAACACAGCTATATTTGGAGGGGTTGAAGTACATTGTAATGACATGGTTTTTGACAATGTCTCAAGTTCTGCCAATCTTTCCCCGCTTAAACTTTTAGTATCATAACTGTCTTCTTTCATTTCCTCAGGTAATTCGAGCATAGGGTATTGGTGATAATCTCTCCAATAGTGAACAAATCTTCGACACTCAGGAGTGCCCGTAAAAAAGACAATTGTGTGTGGTTGAATGTTTTTGGCCAGGCTTAAAGCCGGGGTAGTTAGTTGGCCTTCTGCAGCCTTCGTTACATTCGCTTCACAATATAAATAGATGTCCTTTGATTTTACACCATGAGCCATCGTTATACTATTGATTTTACTCAATAAAACATCAAAACCAATCTGCATAGGAGGCGATGTTTTCTCTTTATCTCGAATGGGTGGCAACTCCAAAGCAGAGCTACCCGTGATATCCCACGTATCCCCTTGTATATGATGCGCAGCAATAGCCAACATCTTGGGATCATCTAAGCTCGTAATTGTTTTAGGTAACATTTTTGAACCTGGTTTATTACCATGACTTACAAATATAAAAAGACGCGTCATTATATAGCCCTCTGCACTAGACATCATGGGTATGAACCCAAACAAATGCATGTAACCTGCATCACGAATAAAAGCATTCAGAATTAGGTATACACCCTAACACTAAAAATATCTATAAAAAAGAATAACTTATAACATGACAGGTGTTTTTTTTCAACTTGAAGTGCGTTTTTTTTGACTAGAGGGTTAAAAAAATGAGTAGGACTCGTGTTATCGATTTCAACCTCTGTTACAACAAGACGCTTCCGGTTTGGCTTCTGACATCACATTCAAGGCCAGAAAAGTTCGCGCACTGCAGTCTAAACTGACCAATCAGCCAGTAGTAATAGGTTGTTCGATAATCACTAGTCTTACTATAAATATAGCACAAAAAACGAGCATAGTCTAATTTTAAGAGTATGCTTAAACATAATAAGTCCTTTGGAAGAAAACCACGGAGACACCCAACGCAATGATAATGTTGATGAAGAGTTCTCTGTTTTACGGTACTATTCTTTCCATTGTTTTCAAATAAACTGATATCGTCATGCATGCTGAGCATACCCCAATGATGCAACAATATTTGCACATCAAAGAAGCCTATCCCGATACCCTACTCCTATATCGTATGGGAGATTTTTATGAATTGTTTTTTGAAGATGCCAAACGGGGGGCTCAATTATTAGATTTGACCCTCACCCATCGCGGCCAATCGGCAGGCCAACCCATCCCAATGGCAGGTGTCCCCTATCATGCCGTCGATAATTATTTATCGCGTTTGCTGAAAAAAGGTGAATCAGTTGCGATTTGTGAACAAGTGGGTGATTCTAATGGCAAAGGCCCTATGGAACGTAAAGTCATCAGGGTCCTTACCCCAGGTACAATCACAGATGATGCGTTGCTCGAAGATCGCAAAGATGTGATCTTACTGGCCATTCATCCTCATCGCGAACGATATGGCTTAGCATGGGTAGATTTGGCCGGCGGACGTTTTCATTTGTTACAAGCCAATGACAGTGCTCAATTGTCAGCAGAAATAGCCCGCTTGCGACCCGCTGAAGTACTGTTCTGTGCATCCAAAACCAGCAAACTGCAAATAGAATTTGGCGTCATGACACATCGCCCTGCTTGGGATTTTGATGTCGACCGTGCTCATGTATTATTACAAGAACAATTCAAACAAACGCAAGTGTTGTCCGATCCAGCTTGCGCTTTGGCCATACCAGCTGCAGGTGCGTTATTGGCCTACTTACAGCTGACCCAATGCCAAACTTTGCCTCATTTGACCGCCATGACCTTGGAGAGAACGACCGAATTTCTGCTCTTAGATGCGTCAACTCAACGTCATTTAGAATTGTTTCAGTCGACCATGGGACAACATCGCCACTCTCTATTGAATACCATAGACCACACTGCCTCAGCCATGGGTAGTCGATTATTACAACGTTGGTTGGCCAAACCCTTGCGAAACCACGAAATTTTAACCCAACGCCAACAAGCCATTCAAACCATGATGACGTATCAAATCGATACGCCGTTGCATGATCTTGCGCGACAAATTTGTGATTTGGAGCGTATTGCCTCAAGAATTGCTTTGCACTCTGCGAAGCCTCGTGATTTGGTATTATTACGCCAAACGTTGGGCATCATCCCTAGCTTACAACACATGTTACAATCGTGTGATACCCCCCTGATTCAGTCCTTATTGCAAGATATACCCGCATTACCTCATTTATATCAATTGTTGAAAGATGCCTTGTTGGAGGAGCCTTCTATTTTGATTCGAGATGGCGGTGTGATAGCCCCAGGCTTTGACGCAGAATTAGATGAATTACATCATTTAAGCGATGATGCGTCCGACGTGCTAGTCAAGCTTGAGCAAAGTGAAAGGACCAAATCAGGTTTATCGACTTTAAAATTCGGGTTCAATCGAGTGCAAGGGTATTATATCGAATTGTCCAAAGCCCAAGCCGCTCAAGTTCCCGCGCATTTTCAACGCAAACAAACCTTAAAAAATGTCGAACGCTACATCACCCCAGAATTAAAAACCTTCGAAGAACAAGTATTGTCTGCCCAGTCAAAAGCCCTGGCACGCGAAAAATGGTTATATGAAGGTCTATTAGAAGCCATCAATGAAGAACTACCAGCCTTACGAGGCATGGCAGCGGCTCTGGCACAATTAGATGTATTGGCCAATCTCACCTACCAAGCCAGAACCCATCATTGGTCTTGCCCAACCTGGTCAGAAGAACCTGGGATACATATTGAAGCCGGACGTCACCCTGTGGTTGAACAAATCATGCAAGAACGATTTATTCCCAACGATATCAGCCTGCAACCCCAAAACAATATGCTGCTCATCACAGGGCCCAACATGGGGGGAAAATCAACTTATATGCGTCAAACCGCCTTGATTGTACTGATGGCGCATATTGGTAGTTTTGTGCCTGCAAAACAGGCTCTGTTGGGTCCGATTGATAAAGTGTTTACTCGAATTGGCGCCAGTGATGATTTGGCCGCAGGACAATCCACATTCATGGTGGAAATGTCCGAAACAGCTTATATTTTGCAAGAAGCAACGCCGTTGAGTTTGGTGCTCATCGATGAAATTGGTCGAGGCACAAGCACTTATGATGGCATGGCTTTGGCCTATGCGTGCTGTGTGTATTTGGCCCACACCATTCGTGCACTCACCTTGTTTTCGACGCATTATTTTGAATTAACCCAATTGCCTGAACAGTACCCACAAATCCGCAACATCCACTTGGCAGCAACCTTGTCCGGGGGTAAAATTATATTTTTATATCACGTTGAACCGGGTGCAACCAATCGTAGTTATGGATTAGAAGTCGCGGCACTCGCAGGGATCCCTCATCCAGTTTTAGATATGGCAAGAGATCATTTGAAAACTCATAGAAGTGAACCTCATCATGACGTACAAACCTAATCTGCGCTTGAAACGACTGCGTAAAACGGCAACGATTCGAGACATGTTACGCGAAACACGGTTGCATACTGCAAACCTGATTGCGCCTTTATTTATTCATGCCAATTTATCTGAGAAACAAGCCATAAGCACCATGCCTGGTCATTATCAATTGACACTGGCGGATTTAGAAGAAGAAATCGCCACCCTAACCCATTTAGGCATTGGTGCTGTTTTATTATTTGGGATTCCTACCCATAAAGATGCACAAGGATCTGCGTCACTTGCGGATAATGGCATCATTCAACAGGCTATTCAACGCATCAAACAACTCAATCCCAACATGACAGTCATTGCGGATGTTTGTTTGTGCGAATACACCGATCACGGTCATTGCGGTATTTTGCACGGGGAGCTCATTGATAATGATGCCACCTTGGAACAACTGGCCCAGCAAGCGCTTAGTTTTGCCAGAGCTGGTGTGGATTGGGTGGCGCCCAGTGCAAATACCGACGGCATGGTGGGTGCCATTCGAGAAGCACTCGATGCCGAAGGCTTTTATCAGGTGGCCATTTTAAGTTATGCGGTCAAATACAGCTCCAGCCTGTATGGCCCTTTTCGTGAAGCAGCCATGGGTGCGCCTCAATTTGGGGATCGAAAAACATATCAAATGGACCCAGCAAATGGCCAAGAGGCCTTGCGCGAAGCCGCATTGGATTTAGAAGAAGGCGCAGATATTTTAATGGTGAAACCCGCCATGCTGTATTTGGATGTGATTCATCGCATCAAACAACGCCATCCTGAAGTCCCTCTTGCAGCTTATCAAGTCAGTGGAGAGTTTGCCATGATCAAAGCTGCTGCTGCAGGGGGATTACTCAATGAGCAAGATGCCATGATAGAAAGCATCACGGCCATTCAACGCGCCGGGGCAGATCTGATCATCACCTATTTTGCCAAAGAAATAGCGCAAGCGTTATCCACTTACCCTAAGCGTTGATACAACGCTTCATAACCTGCGGTCATATGCTGTCCAGTAAACAGTGATTGATGACGATTGGCCGCCTCTTTACCCATTTCAACAGCAATCTCAGGATGTGACCACAAATGAGTCAAAGCTGCTCGTAACGCGGTGGCATCTGCAGGTGGCACAACGAGCCCAGTTTGTTCATGTATATTGATATACGAGGTTCCTGTGCCTAATTCCGTAGATATCATCGGTTTGCCCAGCATCGCTGCTTCTAATAAAGACACTCCGAACGCTTCTGAACGCATGATGGAAGGAAACACAAACGCTAAGCACAATTGTAACAAGGCCATTTTGTCTTCTTCAGAGATATTCCCCAAGAAATGGACATTAGATAAGTTTAAACGCTTTGCTTGAAGTTTTAATTCTTGTGCACAGGGTCCCTGGCCAACAATCAACACAGGATAATCCGTGCCTTGCATCGCCTCTAACAACACGGGCAACCCTTTGTAATAACGCATCACGCCTACAAATAAGAAGAAACGCTCGCCAAACTGGTTACGCCAATACGCCAAACGTTCTTCAGAAGGCATCGGATAGGACGTGCGATCAATCCCAATAGGCACCACCACCGTTTTGTCTTTGTACTGTTGAAGAATTGGGCTGGTGGACAAATACGGCGGAGAAGTAGCCACAATTGCTTGTACCGATTTTAAAAATCGATGCATCATGGGATCATAAAAACGTAATAGCAATTTTTGTCGAATCACATCCGAATGATACGTCACAATACTAGGTTTTTTCACTTGCCACATCAAATGCAGTAAATCCGCAAAGGGCCAAGGAAAGTGATAGTGAATCACATCATAGTCTTTCACAATGCGCGGGTAATCACGCAACATCCCCAAAGACATGCTATTCGATGCAATCGACACTTGCTCTTTGTAGCGTAAATTTTTGATCTCGCGAAAGCCTTGAATCATACCCGTAGATTGTTGGGTTAAAGATAAAACGGTATGATCAAACTTCGAAGTAGCACCCAATTGAGCAATGACTTGCTCCGTACCACCCATCGTATCATTAATAAATGTTTTGTAGACATGCAAAATCTTCATACAGTGCTCTAAGCTCGTATACCGAATAAAGTCGCCATCATAGCTGGGTCATTACATTTTTTCCAGCACATCTTGCACATGTTTTACGGCAAAAATCTCCATCCCCATGGATTGCTTGGGTGCATTTCCAATTGGGATAATTGCTCTTTTAAATCCATGTTTCAGCGCTTCTTTCAATCGCTCTTGACCCGATTGCACCGGTCGAATTTCTCCCGCCAAACCCACTTCGCCAAAAATAATCGTTTCTTGATCAAAAATTCGATTACGTAAACTTGAAACCATAGCCGCAATCAACGCCAGATCACTGCCAGTTTCCATGACTTTCACCCCACCTACCACAGACACAAATACATCTTGGTCAAACATGGCAATACCACCGTGTCGGTGTAATACAGCCAATAAAATCGCCAAGCGATTATGTTCTAAACCCGCCACTACCCGACGAGCCTGTTGCCCATGCGCTTCATCCACCAAAGCTTGTACTTCGACCAACATCGGCCGCGATCCCTCCCAAGTCACCATCACCGCAGAACCTGGCGTTGGTTCAGGTTGCTTCGATAAAAAAATGGCGGAAGGATTAGCCACTTCTTTTAAGCCTCGATCTGTCATTGCAAACACACCCAACTCATTGACAGCACCAAACCGATTTTTTATTGCACGAATCACACGAAAACGATTATCTGATTGACCTTCAAAATACAGCACACAATCTACCATATGTTCTAAAACACGAGGTCCCGCCAAAGCACCTTCTTTGGTAACATGCCCTACCAAAAATATCGCGGTTTGCGTCATTTTGGCATAACGGACTAAAATGGCAGCTGCTTCACGTACTTGACTCACGCCACCAGGTGCCGAACTTACGGTTTCGGTGAATAACGTTTGAATCGAATCAATCACCATCACTCGTGGTTGTTCTTGTTTGGCATGTTGTAAAATAGTTTCTACTTGGGTTTCTGCCAAAAGACGTAATCCTTCTAAGGGCAACTGCAAGCGTTTGGCACGAAGCGCCACTTGTTGTAAAGATTCTTCCCCCGTCACATATAATACTTTTGCATGAGCAGATAAATTAGCCAACGTTTGTAATAATACAGTGGATTTACCGATCCCAGGATCACCCCCGATCAAAACCACTGAGCCATCAACTAAACCACCCCCCAAGACCCGATTCAATTCAGATAAACCGCAGTCCATCCGCGTTTCATGATCAATCACCACATCAACAATAGAGGTCACCGCAGAACGTTGATTGGCATAGTGGGTGGTTCGAGGCGTGGATTTGGCTTCTTCACTGATGCTATTCCATGCCCCACATTGTGTGCATAATCCAGACCATTGAGAAGAAGTAGCAGCGCACTGGCTACATACAAAACATGTTTTGACTTTCATGAGGCCTACCTTAATGTATCCACAAACTTTTTCAATGACTTATGTTACCTCAGAATTGCTATTTTGGGTTATACTCTCCTGCAACGTTTTTATCCGAGCATCTGCATGACCAAACCCAAACCGTTTGAGCAATCTATCACTGAATTAGAAACTATTGTGACCCTTTTAGAAAAAGGCGAATTAGATTTGGATGAAGCTTTGAAACAATTTGAAACAGGCATTCAATTATCGCGCACGTGCCAAACTCTGTTGCAACAAGCTGAACAAAAAATTGAATTATTATCAGCAACACCCGCTGCCAATGAGCCAAAGGATGAGTGAATCACAACTACTTGCCTATAAAGAACGCCATGAACGGGTTTTATCTGAATTATTAGAAACCACCAATATCCCTGCTCCTCGTCTTAAAGAAGCGTTTCGCTATGTGTTGTTCCCAGGTGGAAAACGTTTGCGACCTTTGTTGGTATATGCTTGTGGGGAATTATTTGACATCCCTCTGGAGCGTTTAGACATCATGGCAGCTGCCATTGAGATCATGCATGCTTATTCTTTGGTTCATGATGATTTACCCGCCATGGATAATGATGATCTGCGACGTGGTTTACCCACCTGTCATCGTGCTTTTGATGAAGCCACTGCGATTTTAGTGGGTGACGGCTTGCAAGCGTTGGCTATTGATATTTTAGTCTCTCATTTGCCTAAAACACTGACGCCAGCCCAAACGCTTACTATTGTACAAACCCTGATTCAAGCCAGTGGTCCGTCTGGTATGGTCAGCGGGCAAAGTTTGGATTTGTCTGATCTCCAAGCATCGGTCAGTGCACAACAGTTGGAAACCATTCATCATCTTAAAACCGGACAATTGATGTTGGCTTGCATCAATATGGTGCTTGCCGCAGGACAACCCCAGCCACATGACATCACGGCACTTCGTCAATTTGGTCATCATTTGGGATTATTGTTTCAAATGCAAGATGATTATTTGGATCAGTACGGTGCCCACGATAGTTTGGGTAAAGGACGTTCTTCAGATTTGGCCAATCAAAAGCAAACATTTGCCAATTTATACCCCAAAGAAACTTTAGCCAAGATGATTTTTCATCATATAACAACAGCACAACAGGCATTAGACCATTTTGAAAACGGCAACCAATCGCTTCTGACTTTGTTGGTTAATATTCAAAAAAGAATATAATTCACCCAAAATGCTTGAAACGCTTTCCCTTGATCCCTATAATCAGGCAAAATTTTCAAACAAGGGATAAACATGCAGACACCAAATAGAAGCGGTGAAGATCACCAACCTGTGGTAGAACAAAGTGAGATAGCGCGTTGGATGTTGGATTTTAATCCACTCACTCCTCAAAACTTTGCTTTTTTTAATATTTTTAGATCCGCCCCTGCTTCCGCACCGCAGCGTTCTGCTATAGATATGCAAGAAATACGTCTCAAATTGATGAGCGCCTATATCAAGTTTGTGATTCAAGCATTATGTTATTTGCTTGCTACTTACATTGCATGGAAGGCGCTGTCTGTGATATTCAGTCTTTCTTTCGTCATTTTAATTCCCACTCTTGTTTTCATTGCACTCCAAGCGGCTGCTAAGAGTATGTATCTAGATGCAGAGGGTAACTTTGATACGCTTGCTGATGATCATATCCAAGCCTCTCTCTCAGCAAATGGCAGCTGGGCTATGAACAAAGGATTTAAAGCCATTGATACGATTTCAGAGTACGCCACATCCCTGTTTTTCACAGAGTCCGTCAAAGAGTCTTTGAAAAACGCAACGTTCTTAGACAATCAAATCGCTTTTATCCCTACAGCACCTTCTCTATCATAATGGCGCATGTTGATTGAGCGTTCAGTCAATATTACTCCCGCGTAACCTTGATGTAGCGTCAGCGAAATCAAGGTTTTCTCAACAACATATATCTTATTCATTTTGACCTCTCCCTTGATGACACTTCGTTGCATCACGGCTACTATGATGATGTAGCAATGAATGACATGAGCATGGCGTTGCTCGCTCGGCCTAAAATGAATAAATTATTCTCATTTAATTTAAAAATAAAACCAAATACCGATTTAAATCAAATTAAAGAAATTATATGTTGACACCCAAAGCGGAATCTAGGTATAATTCGCGCGTTCCACAGTTTGGGGGTTATAGCTCAGCTGGGAGAGCGCTTGCATGGCATGCAAGAGGTCGGCGGTTCGATCCCGCCTAGCTCCACCAAGAAACACATACTGTCCCCATCGTCTAGAGGCCTAGGACACTGCCCTTTCACGGCGGCAACAGGGGTTCGAATCCCCTTGGGGACGCCACATTTGAGCGTCAAACCAGACAGATGTGATGAGTGTACAATTGGTTATAACCGTTCGAATATTGTTCGAGTGTTAAATCCAAACAAACGCTCATGCATTCTGTATGCATATTCATCTGTCATATTCGCAATATAATCACAAATCACCCGAAACGAGCTTGATGTATCTTCTGCATCTTGAAACAGCAATCGATTTTTGGCATCCAATAAATTTTCAGGATTGGAGCTAAATGCTTCAAACAAGCGCATCACCACTTTTTGACCACCATACTCAAACGTTCGTGCTTCTTGCGAATCAATCACATATTGGTAAATACAGTCTTTACAGTAGTCTAACAGAGGCTTAGCTGTTTCATTCAATATGACATTATATTGCAACATGGGATGCTCAAAGCGCTCATTGCATACGCCCACGCCCACAGCGGTGATAAAGTAATTGACCAACTCGCCAATCGCTTCTTTACGTTCCGATAAAGAATGTGCAAACAATCGTTCAATAAACAGGGTTTCTTGGCCCATCCAAGGGGTCATGTTCAAACTGGCGCGCAACGCCGGCGTATCAAATTGCTCGCGGGTGATCAATTGTAAATGAATGGCATCTTCTAAATCATGAACACCATAGGCAATATCATCGGCGATGTCCATGATGGAGCAATCAAAACTATAATACGACGCAAGCCCATGTTGCTTCAGAGCGGGAGAACGCGTCAACGATTGAAATACTTGTTTGTCTTGTTCTAAAAACGGGGCCAAGATCCAGTCTACTTCAGATTGTTCCGTGTCAAAATATGCTTTTGGCGGCAACCAATCATTGATACGAATCGTTCTTTTGAATTCAGTGACCCTGTCTTCTGGTGCAGTCATAGCTGCAACTCGAGACCAAGGCACAGGATATTTTAAAATACCCAGCAACGAACGTCGGGTCAAATCCAAACCAAACGCCCCATAGCTGGTTTCTACTTTAGACAAAAGTCTTAGTGTTTGTGCATTGCCCTCAAATCCACCATGTTCACGCATCATATAATTTAAGGCTACTTCACCCCCATGACCAAAAGGTGGATGACCAATATCATGTAATAAACAAATCACAGAAATCAGATCATCATCAGGTAATAGGGATGTGTGAGCGTGGTTTTGTTGATTCATCCACAAACTACGTACAATACTTGTGCCAATAGAAGCCACTTCTAGAGAATGGGTCAAGCGAGTGCGATGAAAATCCCCTTCATCTGTACCTAGAATTTGGGTTTTACGCTGTAAGCGACGAAATGCAGCGCAATGAATCACGCGAGTTCTATCTCTCTCATAAGGATTACGATGATCAAGATGACCTCGCTGATGGGTTTGACCAGATCGACGATGTGTCCACATAAATAAATTAGGTTACCTTGCATTAAAAAAATAATTTAGTTCTGCTTAAGTTTATTGCAAAAATGCAGATAATCCTAGTATGAGATAAGGTTATCACACGATAAGGATCCCGATCATGTTCACACTTTTACGATTATCTTGCATATCGATATGTATATTGTCTCTATCAGCTTGTATGTTAGATGGGACAAACAATAGCTCCAATTTTTGGGATTCGTCACCCGACGGTGAAAATAATCAATTGTATCCAGAAGGGTACGACACCACGTATACGAATCAATCTTCGGAATATAATGGGTCCTATAAAACGCAAAAAAACGTTGTGGTACCACAAAGCTACCATTTAGGTGTCATGAATACACCCGTCGCATCCAAAGATGAAGACAGACAATGGGTTGATAACCAAAATCCAAATGGTTATACCATCCAAATTGCAGATGATACCAAACCTGCTCCCGTGGCCAATCAGCTCCTTAAAACACCTAAAAATGAACATAATGCCGAAGTAAAATCACAATCTGGCGCATACATCGGGCTGCATGGGAGTTATGCCACTCGTGAAGCTGCAGAAGCGCAATTGAATCAACTTCCAGAAGAGGTGAAACAAAAAGCGCAGATTAAAAATTGGCAAACCATTCAACATGAAGTCAATCATTGAAATCGTTGAAATAGATACCGCGGACAAGCCGCGGTACGTAGTATCTTCTCTACGCACCAGGCTTATAAGTGACATCCTTCATGGCATCTCATAGATGCGCCCCTTCATCAAAATTTTGTAATGTCAGATGCAAATATCAATAGCCCCTATGCGAGCCCATAAAATTAGTGTAGTCTAAGTGAATGCATGAGTCATGTGCTGTTGAGTATTACGATGTGATGTCTCAAAATCCTTGGCAATTGCATATTTTAAATGTTACAATCATCTTCCAGCTAATTAAGGTAAATAGAAAATGTCAGAAAAAGTTCGTGGTACAGTAAAATGGTTTAATGAAAGCAAAGGTTTTGGTTTCATTGAAAGCAATGGCAAAGATTACTTTGTTCACTTCAGTGCTATTTTAGGCAGCGGTTTCAAAACCTTGTCTGAAGGCGCAGCAGTTATGTTCAAGCCAGGTCAAGGCCAAAAAGGTCCTCAGGCTGAAGAAGTTGAACTAGTTTAGTCACATTTTATTCCAATGATCGTTTTGTATCTGATAAAACAGAGCCTATAAAACGATGGTCAAATAACCCAGGCATACATCATTGTAACCTGGGTTTTTTTTGCTTATCAAAATCTTTTAAACCACCTATATGCTTGTCATATCAACCTTAATGTTTGATCAGATCATGAAACGTGTTGCCCACCATTCACAGCAATATTTGCACCCGTAATAAATGCAGATGCATCCTCCGCTAAAAAAGCTACCACGCGAGCGACTTCGTTTGGCTCACCCAATCGACCTACCGGAATGTCAGCAATGATTTGATCACGAACATCTTCCCGAACCGACATCACCATTTGTGTATTAATATAACCGGGTGAAATGGTATTAACTGTAATTTGCTTACCCGCTACTTCTTGAGCTAAAGATTTGGTAAATCCATGCATACCAGCTTTGGCAGCAGAATAATTGACTTGTCCTCGTTGCCCTTTTTGTGCATTAATGGACGAAATATTAATGATACGTCCATATGTATGCCGCATCATGCTGTCTAACACGGGCTTTGTTAAGTAAAAAATACTGTTTAAATTGACAGAAATCACTTGTTGCCAATCTTCAACCGCCATTTTATGGCAGAGTCTATCGCGAGTGATTCCTGCGTTATTCACTAAAATATCGATTTTTTCATAACGTTGCAGCAACTCTTCTATGGCAGTTTGGCACGCTGTCGCGTCAGAAATATCCACATGGATTTTATCAATATCAAACCCAAGCTCAGCTTGTTCTTCTTGCCAACGCGTTGCATGTCCATGATCGCCGCTTTTATGATAAGTGGTGATCACCTTATTGCCCGAAGAAGCCAAAGCTTGGCAAATAGCCGTGCCTATCCCCCCCATGCCCCCTGATACCAATGCAACTCGTTGATAAGGCTTACGTTCTATCTGCTTCGTCATACCCATTCTCCTGAATATAGTTATGTCTAGACAACTGCACTAGCCTTTATGACGTTATTTTGAATTCTTATTCTAAAAAAAGATGCAGTGATTTTCAGGCGCTCCAAAGCGATGAATACGATTCAGCCATCACCCTACTAAGCTCGTACGATAACCACTTTAAAAGATTATTTAAACGTTAAAAGTCCATTAAATCAATCCATATTTGCCTTAGCCACAATGTATCACTGAAAATAAAAGCAGATGAAGTAGCTATAAGTGCACAGCCGTAAGCTGTATCAGGCTATTTTAAGATAGTATAAAAAAAGGGATGTAGCAAATGTGAAAATGAATACCTAACTTGAAAAGATAAATATAGAGCTATTTTGTTTGTTACATCGAAGGATTTAAGAGTGGGCAATCTGGAGCATCGTCTTCCACATCTGTGACATCCGCCCTAGCCGTTGTACCCTGCCTTGTATCGTATAAGGCCTCATCAAGTTCTTGTAATGCCGAATCTAATTGTTGCAATTCAGGATGGAGCATCATGTGCCCCATAGTACGTAAACATTTATAAGTAAAATCAACATTCAAGCCAACCATTGTCCATTGGAATACGAGTAGATAGGCTCCTTTCAACGCCAGCCATGCCAGAGGAATCCACAAACCAAA
This sequence comes from Legionella sp., assembly GCA_002786165.1. GTDB lineage: Bacteria > Pseudomonadota > Gammaproteobacteria > Legionellales > Legionellaceae. The sequence goes on along the minus strand of PEQK01000020.1, from coordinate 259,610 downwards.
AGCAGCCAATACTGTTGGGACGACCGCAAGCAATATGATTTTACCAGCCTGATACAAAGCAGCACGACTCGACAACTTCATATCATGAATTTCATATAGCATTTCTTGTGCAGTGCCTGTATGAAAATATGTTTTTTTTCTATCCGCTTGCCAAGGGGTATAATAAGACACGTTTTCCCAAATGAAGTAAGCAAAATTAGGTCGAGACATTAATTGATACACTTTTTTTGCGGAAATATATAAATCGTCACTTAATGAGTCGGCTTCTATCTTGCGTAATTGATATAAAATATCTTTTGTCATCGGACTCTTCTGAGGCTGTTTGTGTTCATCTATATAGTATAATGTTTTATCATCACTCCAAACAAAACTCGAAGCCTCATAGTCTTTGTGTACCGAATAGGTCTCATGATACACACGATGTTTGGTGCGCAAAAAATGCCTGGCTTCTGCAGAGTCTTTGTCTTCCAATACACTTGTGAGCATTTGAATCATTTTTTGACGTTCTATTTGTGGGATAAGGCCTCTTGATTCAGGAAAAGCATGGTAATAGTCTTGACCAATAACAGTAAGGTTTTGATGAATTTTTCGACATAAATCATATAATCGTTTATTGGGTACACCAGGATTTTCTATTGCCCGATTTAAAGCATTGGATGAATCATTATAAGACCAATCTTCCATAAAATGCGGATACAATTTCCCATCAGACAGCAAATCTTTAGATATTTGTTTAGATGCAGCAATTGGCAAACTCACCACATCTGAAGTTGTTCCACGAAATATCTCATCACGCAAAGTCATGGCGCGATGTTTACTTAAGGGCCATTCTGTTAATACAGGATCTTCTTGCGAACGATCGATATGCCAAAAACCAACTTGCTCAGGATGCGCCGGATCATTTAAAATCACATAAACATTGTCACCCTGACCGATGAAATCTTCTTTTTGGGGCTTTTTGGACATTTGTTGAAAATTACAGGTAGGTTCACCCTTTAATAAAGCTTTGATCTGCATAACCCCAATCATTCTATTTTTTTGTAGAGACTCTCGACCTCCGGAAAAGAGTGATACTACTTTTTTATAATTGGAATCATATGTTCGGATATGTTTTAACGTTTCTTCAGCTTGTGTCATGATAGGATCTTCTGGCAATTCTTTTTTTGCCACCAAGTCTTGCATAATCTTTTTACTAACCTGAAAACCAGGCCCGTACCGAAGAGAACGTATTTTTCTTACAGCCACCTTTTCTTTTTTAGTGTTTGGTTTTTTGTACTCAAGAAAATGATTATTTTCTTGAGTTTTGATGTCATGGATATCTTTGGACGTTAAGAACGTAGAGGAGATAGGCGTAATAGTGCCTCTTGAATTGATATAGAACAGATCTTTGGTATCTTTATCTAAATAAAAACAATGCCCACGGCGTTCGCGAATAGCTTGTTGTTGCTCATCTGTTTCAGGATAATACAGTACAGGCGCGACAGCCTCAGCGAGTTCTTTCATCATTGACTCATAAGACAGTGCCTTGCTTTTTTGGGCTGAGCCCAGTCTGCGATCTCGTTTATTTCCGCTCATTACAGACCTCAATGACATCACAAAATCAAACAAATTGTATTTATATTTTACACTACAAGCACAAAAATGTCCAATTAAATGAATGTATACAAAAAATCAACCTAAGATAAATTAGGGTGTTTTAGAGGCCGCAGCCTGCGCCTTCATTGCATCTGCTTGAACTTGTTTGATTTGTGCCTGTAGAGTGTCCTGGACTTGTTTCAATTGCTTTTGCGTTTGAGTATTTACTGTTTGAATTTGACCATCTAATTCCTTTTTCATTTGCTGTAATTGCGATTGAATTTTAGTATTTAATTCTTTCATTTGTTTTTGTTGTGTTTCTTGAATTTGCTGAAGCTGTGTTTGAATTTGACTATTCAATTGTTGCACTTGTTGTGACGAATCAGGGCCCGCAGCTAATCCATTGATATGGATAACACTCAATACCCCAACCACCAAGCTTTTGACATATCCTATGCGCGCGCTCATACATTCTCCTTTGCTAGTTTCATTTAACCTTAACAAGAACTCAGATAATTCTCAACTCCAACTAATTTTATTTTTCTAAAAAATACGTTACACTTCTGCTTAAGGAAGCCAACAACCCAACTATCATGGATGATAAACTCGCCGCCACAGCACTTCTGCTCGTGCAAAAAAAAGTAATCACTCAAGACGCGGCTTGGCATTATCAACGAGCAGCTCATACCCATTCTTGCAGGTTCTTGCCTTACTTAGTGTTACATGCGCAAGTATGTCCCAAAAGTATTGCACAAATGCTTGCAGATCATTTTAGATTACCTTTTATCGATCTGAGCGCCCTTGATTCATCCTTGTTGCCTAAGCAATTTCTTACACCTGAGCTGTTACGACACCATCACGCGCTCCCCATAAAATGTGATGCTGAGCAACTGTATGTCGCCATTGATGATCCTAATCAACATGCCACTTTGAAAGAAATTCAATTTTTAACAGGACACCCCATCATTCCCATGATTGCAGAAACCACTCGTTTGGCTTTGATGATAGACGAAGTGCTCAGAGATACAGATCATCAAGGATTAACTCATTATTTACATGGACAATCTATAGATTCGCCTTCACCAGAAAGCTTATCCCATCATTTGCTACCTCTTCAAGATGAAACACCGATTGTTGCTTTTGTACAACGTATTTTACATCAAGCTATTGCTCGAGGCGCGACAGATTTACATTTTGAACCTTACGCAGATCGATATCGTATTCGTTATCGGCAAGACGGCACGCTATATGAATTGGCCACCCCGCCCCAAGTGGTGTCTTCTCGAATCGCTGCACGCTTAAAAATAATGGGTGATTTGGACATTTCGGAACGACGGTTGCCTCAAGATGGGCGGTTTAGCATAGCTTACACACTCACCCAAACCATTGATTGTCGTATCAGCACCTGCCCAACCATCACCGGAGAAAAAATTTCTATTCGGTTTTTAAACGCAGGATGGTTACAACTTGATATGGCGCAATTGGGATTGTCTGATCGCGACAAGCACTGTTTTTTAGAAGCACTCTATCAATCTCAAGGCCTCATTTTGGTCACGGGACCCACTGGTAGCGGTAAAACAGTCACGTTATATACCGCCCTTAAGCATCTTAATACTGGGAATAAAAATATTTCAAGCGCAGAAGATCCCGTTGAGATCAAACAATCTGGTATCAACCAAGTTCAAATCAATCCCAAAATTGGTCTTACTTTTGCCACAGTGTTGCGATCATTTTTACGTCAGGATCCGGATGTCATCATGTTGGGAGAAATCAGAGATTATGAAACAGCCGATATTGCTTTAAAAGCTGCGCATACTGGGCATTTGGTTTTGTCCACATTACACACCAATAGCTGTGCCCAAACCTTGATTCGACTCAAACAATTAAATATGTCCCCTTTTATTTTGGCCTCTTCATTGACCTTAATTGTGGCGCAACGATTAATCAAATTATTATGCCCCTATTGTAAAATCTTAGACACTACGATGCCAACCCAGGTATATCTGCCACAAGGATGCCATCGATGTCACAAAGGCTATCAAGGGCGAAAAGCTATTTTTGAAGTCATGCCTATGTCACAACCCCTTCAAACCCTCATGCTGTCGTCAAAGGCCACAGCCGATAGTATAAAACATCAAGCACAAGCAGAAGGTATGCTAACCCTACGCCAAGCCGGCTTAATGCAGGTCTACCAAGGACTCACAAGTGTTGAAGAAATCAATCAAATCCGTTAAAAAACTCATCCTTTCATTTTCTAAATATTCATTCAGATTCAATCAAGAACGAAGCTTTCAATGGACCGGCATGTCCCGATTAGGCGAGTCTAAATTTGGCCAAATTCCTGCTAAAAATCGCTATGAAGCCAAACAAAAAATACGTTCTCAAGGCATAATTGTCAAAACCATCAAAGCACCACCTATTTGGTCGAGAGCATTTCGTCAACAAGACATCACGCAATGGATTCATCATGTGGCCACGCTCATGCATACAGGCACCTCCTTGGTTCAAACCCTTCATATTTTATCGGCTTGTCAAACCCATCCTAAACTACATGCTTTGCTTACCAAAATTCAAACAGACCTTGAAGCAGGTTTAAGTTTTTCTGAAACATTACAGCATCATCCCAAATGGTTTGATCCCATGGTATGCGCTTTGATCGAATTAGGAGAGCGCTCAGGTACTTTAATTCCCATTTTAGAAAAAATTGTCTCCCACCAAACTAAAAATCAACTGCTCAAACAACAATTGTCTATGATCTTCACGTATCCTTGCCTGATCATTTGCATCGCATGCGGTGTATCGCTGCATTTATTATTAAATGTCATCCCACAATTTCAAATTTTATTTCAAAATTTTCACGCCACACTCCCTTTGGCCACGCGGATGCTCTTAATGTTGGCTGATGTTGTTCATCTCTATGGTGGTATGTGTTTGCTCATGGGATTGAGCTTTATTATCTGTTTTTTAATGGCGTATCGATACTCTTTACGATTGCGTCAGGCATGCGACCAGGTAGTGTTAAAGATCCCGGGTATTGGACATTTATGTCATTTTGTCTACATTGCCCGTTCTTTTCATGCATTATCTATCGCCAACCAGGCTAGCCTTCCCTTGATTGATGCACTACAATGGACTGCGCCTATCGCAGGAAATCTTTGCTATCAACAAGGGTTTTTGCAAATTCGTACGGCACTTATACGAGGAGATAGCCTCAGATCTGCAGTCCATCACACAGCATTATTTCCACAACTGGTGGTACATATGCTGGGCCTGGGAGAAGAATCGGGTACGTTGCAATCTTTATTCATGGATCTGGCTCAATATTATACTCAGCGTGTTGAATTTGCTATGCAATGGCTCAATCGATTTATTGAACCCACGCTTATGTTAGTGCTGGGATTACTCATCGGTGGATTAGTACTGGCCATGTATTTACCCATTATAAAATTAGGAACTTTGGTATGATCAACACCATCCAAACACTCATTCATGTCTACCCCATCAGCTGTATGATTGCTTTTTCTTGTTATGCGCTCCTTATTGGATCTGTGTTATCCATGGTGATATATCGTCTCCCAATGATGTTGAAGCAAGACGAGCATACCGGTGAAACTGGCACTCGCCCTATCTTTAATTTGTTTCTGCCTAGATCTCATTGCACGCATTGTAAAAAAACCATTCCTTTTTATCATAATATTCCGTTAGTGAGTTATTTACTGTTGCGTGGTCGTTGTCATTTTTGCCAACACCCTATTGCTTGGCAATATCCTGCTATTGAAGCATTGACGCTTATATTATCATTATGTGCGGTTTATAAATTTGGATTTCATCTTGATCTTATTTGGGTGTTGCCTTTTATTTGGCTCATCTTATGTTTGGGATTTATTGATTTAGAACATCAACTGCTGCCAGATAATTTGACCCTTACGTTGCTTTGGCTTGGGTTATTGGTCAATACTCAAACTGTATTTTGTTCCCTTCCAAACGCTGTTTGGAGCGCTGCAGGCGCTTATTTAAGTTTATGGTTATTGATCAAAATATTTTATATGTTTACAGGAAAGATCGGCATGGGACATGGGGATTTTAAATTATTTGCTGCGTTAGGCGCTTGGTTCGGTTGGATGTCTCTCACGCCCATTTTATTAATCGCTTGTGTCTTAGGCACTGTGATTGGCCTAAGTTATTTAGGCCTGACTCGCCAAGATCGCAATACACCTATGCCATTCGGACCTTATTTGTGTATTGCAGGATTATGTTATTTATTTTTTTATTAACCCTTATTTTCGATGCTGAAATAATTCCGAGAAAAATGAAGATTGATTAATACCAAGCTCTGCAAAAATTTTCTGTACTCTATCCCAGGCATTTTCTTGCTCAATACTGGCCACGACCAAATCAAATCCTGCGTTTTTATCAATCGGAACACCCCATCCGTTGATATAACACAAACCACGCAAACGTTTGGCTTTGATATGTTGATGCTTTTCTGCCGCCAACAAAAACCCATGCGCATCCTTGAAAGACATAGTGAGATAGGCCGTATTTGCATCTGACGCCAAAAATCCACTGGATTGTAGTTCTTCTCGTAGCCGCCCTTCTTCTAACGATTTCTGTCCCACTAAAAATTGAGCTTCAGCATTATCTAACGCGGCAGCAGCACGATAACAGGCCAATGCTTGTTCGCGCGCAAAGGGATATTTCTTTTTGCCAATCATGGCCTCATACAACTTGGCTAATTGAAAATATAACGCAATTTCTTTTTGAACCAACTCAGTTGAAGAGGTATTGTTCAAACGATTGGTACTTAAAAGTCTCAATTGTTTGAGTAGATGTTTGATCTTAAATTGTTTCCACCATCCGAGCATCATATAATCTCTCTTTAAGTTGAGGATGAAATCACCCAATGAAAAAATTGTGCCACGATAAAAATCACGACAATCATCATCACGATTTTAAAAACCAACCCTTTTGATTCTGTGGTAGCAGGTCCTTCAATAGGTGACGTGGTTTTTGGTTTTTTTTCAGGCTGCATACCATAGATTTGCTTATCAATTTTATTAGATAAAACATCCGCCACAATAAATAGTATCACAGCCGGCAAAAACAGTCCTAAGCAAATGACCCAGGCAATACCGTTGGTCGACATCGCATAGTTGCTCTGTAACATTGCACTAAAATCAGTGATCATCTGTGGCACATTATACTGCCAATCAAAAAACAAATAGGGTAGTAAATATAGACTAAAGGCAAACAAGCCTAAGCTAAGAAATAGGCAGCATACCCCTGCGATATATGAAAAATGACTTTGCTGATAGCGATCCGGTTCCATAAGTAATCGTCAAATCCGTATGATGAGGCATACAATCAACATACCAGATCATCTAAAAATTGCCAAGTTATTCCTATACAACATAAGGCCAGAATGATGCCTTGGCATCATGCTTTTAAAAATCAAACAACCTCGTGATCAAGTGTATCGTTTCAGTCATTTTGCCGTTATGTTTCGGCGCCACAAAAATAGTGTCATCACCTGCGATCGTCCCCAATATATTCAGATCTATTCTATGTTGGTCAATAATTCTAGCCACCATGCCAGCAGCGCCCGGCGTTGTATGAATAATAATCGTGGTTTCATTCGCCACGACACTCAACACCCATTGTCGAATCAATACTTTTTCTTGAGGAGAAGTCAGCTCATGGATCAACCCTACTTCGTGAGGTAAGCGGTATTGGGTTTTACCTTGATTATCGACTAATTTTACTGCCCCGATTTGATGCAACAATCTTGAAATTTTAGACTGACTGCTCGATATACCCTGCCGTTCTAAGGCGTGTTGAATTTCCAATTGCGTTCTTGCGGTGCCTTCTAAAAGAATGTCGCGCAGCACCTGTGTTGCGGATGTCATAGTTACTCCTAAGGTTCAATGGTCAAATCTTACCAAACTACCCTTCAATGAACAAATTACGACAAACGCATTGCGTCAAATGAATAAATATATTAATATAATGAATATTTATTCATATTAGACCTTAAGAGACTATCATGATCCCTGTTGAATCAACAATACCACCCTCGAGAAATTTGTTTACTTATTCACAAGCATTTGCCAGTTTGGGAGCATTGGGTGTAGCTCTTCAGAATTATCCTGCTGTTTCGCTGTTTATCAATGGATTAACAACCGGTGTCATTCCAGCCAGCAGAGCGTTGGATTGGTCTATTCAAATTGCTGCGTTTAGCATGGGGGGATTATGTAGCGGCATGGTCAACTTTTGGATGAATGTAGAATTATTGAATGGGTTTTTCAATCGAATGACTGCAGACAATGAGTATCAATACAAACAACTGACTGCATGGCAACAATTGCAATATTTTAGTGGTATTTTTGTGTTTGTGGTCACGGGCATTTTATTTGGCTTAATGGCTTTTACATTCGCCATGGAAGGTCCACTTGCCATGTTATCTATAGTAGCCGGTGTCTTTGTGGCGGGTATCATGACCATTCAAGAAGTGGAAACCTGGTTGAGCGGGTATGATGAAAAAGAAGCAACAGACGTCGAAATAGCACTCACTCATCATCAACTCATAGGCAAATGGATTGGTCATATTATTGCAGCCGGCAATGTACTTGCACTTAGTTTGTTATTTACGTTAAGTTTGACCCAAGCTTTAATGACCATGCATATGGCAGCACTTCCCGCATTAATCATTGGATTTTCCGTTGCTTTTACCTTTGGTGCGTTTACCGAATATTATTTTTATAATGCGTATCTATCTGAATTTTGTAAAAATTTTGGAGAAAACTGGACAAAAATGATGGCTATTTCACATGCATGGGTTGGTGTATTATGCGTTTCAACCAATGCTTTTGTGAATGGAGCATTGACTTACGCAGGCGTAGAGCTTTTGACAGGCGTATTGCTAGCAGCAAATCTGAGCTTACCACCAATAGCGGCAATGACAGCCCTGGCTGTTGTATCTGCCTTTTTTGCGGGTAGTGCGTCTTTGATGTTAGGACTAGATTTCTGGATACGACAAAATCCAGTCACACCATCAGCGCCTCAAACACCCAGTATAAGCCTGGCTACAAGAGGATTAAGCGTATTTTCAGCACCAGCAGCAAATGCGGATAGGTTCTCTGCAGCAGATCAAGAATTCGAAGCAGTTGCAAGTGCCCGCCTGGGCGGGCGGGCAGAATGATTTGGCCTATTCATTAAGACATAACATATCTTATGTCTACATTCGATTCCTTGGAGAAGACACCATAGATTGCTCCTCTTGAACAGCAAAATCAGGCGCCCGGGTCAGCCCACCCCCGCCTGCACCATATTGGATATGGATCCCTGGATAGGGATTCATCCAATTGGTTTGGCCATGTTGACTCACTTGCCGATTGCAACCATACACTGTGATAGGTTCGATCTCACAGTCACCTAGCGTTTGACGTACTGCTGCGACTAAACCTACCGCAACAGAAGCGTCATAATCCGCAACCATTTTTTCAGACACATTTGGGGTGATACATGCGCCAGCAGTCATTCTCATTAAATATTGCTCATAAGCTTTACCATCAGTACCTTTCACCACAACAGGCCGCTCAGATAATTTGGTCACATGATTCGTACCACCACACACCAAAGCGGGCGGCAATTGATACCCTCTTGGAACCGTCACATACGCCAAAACAGATACCCCACGTGCTGCAACCACATCAAACAGAGGCTTATCCTTTTCATCCAAGATAGGCTGACTACCTAGTGACATGATCAACCGAGAGAATGGCAATAAAACCGAGGTCCCTCCTGAAGTCTGATACTCGGCTATACCACCTGCTGTATGCGGGTCAACATATATGGTCGTCAGCGTACCATCTACAACACACCCACCTTGTTTTTTAAGATATCTCGTTAATATCCGCATATAATTGGGCGAAAGAATTCTGTCATGCGCTTTTTCTCCAAACATAAGACCTGATGGCACAAACCCATACCGCTTTTTCATGTCTTCTTTGGATAATACAGTCAGTTCGCGATGCTCTTTGGCTAAATTGTGTTTCATTGCCAATAAATCAGATACTTCAGCCTCAGTACGAGCCACAATCACAGAACCTTTTCCTGATAGCAGTAAATGACCGCCCACCTCTCTATTTAAAGCATCATAGAATTTTTCATTGGCTTGGCATTGGATAGCCAGTTTTTGCAACATGGCTTGTCTTTGCGTAGGACTTGCCATGGCTGCCATTTGAAAATGAATGGCCAGTTTAATACCTGGCATCCAGAGCTGTGGATGATGAATCCATCCTATCCAATCTAATGTTTTCCATGGAAATAAACCTGTTTTTTCAATGTTAGACAATGGAACATAGCCTATGGTTGCTCGTTTTATTTGATCAACCATAAAATCTGAAGGCTTATAACTGGTTGGTGCTTCGGATTCGGCATCTTGTTCCAGATGCCAAGCTGAGCCGTAAGCAATAGGCCATCTGCGTTCATCATTGATATAGGTCAATTTGTTATCTTTTTTGATACAAGATGCAGCCGATATCAAAGCAGGCAGACCACCCACCACCAATGTACCCGCATTGTCATAGGGTAATACCTTCGGGCATTCGGATAAGGCTTTTATTTTGACGGGTGTTTTTAAAGATTGTTGCCTTCTAAACTCATCTAATTTGGTGGGTAACAAATGGACATGTTCTAGGTAATGTTTTCTAAAGTGCGCTTGCTGAGCCTGGGTAGGCATCAATGGCGTATGCATGCCTGATATATAATGAGCGGCATGCTCTAGACGAGTGTGTTGTGAAAATCCATCTTTTCCTTGAACTGTGTCTTCAAATCGACGAACCATTTGAGGGACAGCGAGTAACGCACTACCTGCTGCGCCAAACAAACCGTAATGAATCGCACGGACACCAAATTTGGGCATAGATCATACTCCTTATGATACAGAAGCGGCGATTATAGTCAAAGTTACAAAAGGAGTATATCCTTTCTTTTGGTAAAGGTTTGACTTGAATATTTCGACGTATTTATGCTATCTTGTCTATTTTATAACCTTGACTATTATGCGACAAATTGTAACCAAATTTGGTGGCACATCCGTCTCCTCCCGCGAGACATGGAATCATATTTTTGCCATTACGCAAAAACACCTAGCGTCAGGGTTACAGCCCGTTATTGTTTGTTCCGCTAGAACACAAGCCTCTAATCAATTAGAAAAAATGGTCGAAGCGGCTATATTAAATAAGCATCAAAGCCTTCAGGCCGAATTTGTCGATACAATGCAAGGATTAGCGCATGATCTTGATGTGGATCCGCAACTGATTCAGCAAGACTTCCAACACTTAGATCAATGGCTGACCGGAATTGCTCTTTTACACGAAGCGCCGGCCAAAACACATGCTCAAGTACTGAGTTTGGGCGAATTGATGATGACCCGACTAGGGCATGCTTTTTTGACGCAGCAGGGATTACAGTGTTTATGGTTTGATGCTCGCGAAGCTTTAACGGCAATCCCCATGCCATTCGGGGATGACATCCAACATTATTGCAATGCACGAGTGGCTGATGATCCCAATCCGCTGTTAAGCGAACAATTGATCAATAGTGGTAACCAAGTGGTCATCACTCAGGGTTTTATTGCAGCCAACAGCCAAGGGGAAACTGTTTTATTAGGGCGAGGCGGCTCCGATACCTCTGCTGCACTACTGGCCGCTATTTTAGATGCAACCATTTGTGAAATATGGACCGATGTCCCAGGCATTTACACCGCGAACCCCCATCAATTGCCGCATGCACGCTTGCTCAAAACGCTGAATTACGAAGAAGCACAAGAAATTGCATCGATGGGCGCCAAAGTGTTACATCCTTTATGCATTCCTCCAGTGCGCAAAGCCAATATTCCCATGTATGTCAAATACACCTGTATGCCAGAACATTCAGGCACTCATATTTTCACAAAGAGCGACGATGATGCGCCCCCTATCAAATCCATTCAAGTCAAGCATAGCATCACCTTGATTTCTATTGATACGGTCAGCATGTGGCAACAAATTGGATTTTTAGCAGATGTGTTCGCAGCATTCAAACAGCATCAATTTTCTGTGGATTTATTAGCAACCTCTGAATCCAACGTGACCTTGTCTTTGGACAGTCATGGCAAAGCCTCTTACCGGGCCCGATTAGAGGCTTTGATGGATGATCTGAACCAGTTTGGACGGGCCAAAATCATTGAACCCTGCTCAGCCATCAGTTTGGTGGGACATCATATTCGACGGGTGTTGCCTCAATTAGGCTCAGCCTTTGAAGTTTTTGATGATCAGCAAGTGCATCTGATTTCACTGGCGTCTAACGATTTGAATTTAACGTTTGTGGTGGATGAATCAAAAGCCGAAAAATTATGCCAAAAATTGCATGCTTTACTCATCGAATCTAATCCACAAAGTTTTTATTACTCTAAAAGTTGGCATGAAGAATTTGGCAAACCTGAACCGCAATCCCCTCCTTGGTGGGAAACGGAGCGCGATGCTTTATTGGCTTTGGCAGCTCAAGAATCGCCCTGTTATGTGTATGATCAAAAAACGATCGTCAAACAAACCGATACGTTATTAAAGTTACGCTCTATCGATACTATTTTTTATGCGCTCAAAGCCAATCCTCATCCCGATATCATTCGTGTCTTAGCCGCCAAAGGGATTGGATTTGAGTGTGTATCTCCGCAGGAATTGGAGTTGGTTTTGAGCTTATGTCCCGATCTTGATCGCCATAAAATTTTATTTACACCAAATTTTGCATCCAAATCAGAATATATCAACGCACTCAAAACAGGTTGTTATATCACCATTGATAGTTTATATCCTTTAGAACATTGGCCAGAGATCTTTCAAGGCCACTCTATTTTACTGCGCATTGATCCTGGTACAGGTGCTGGGCATCACAAATTTGTATGCACTGGCGGCAACGAATCCAAATTCGGTATCGCAGCCAGTCATTTGGATACGGTTGCAGATTTGGTTCAACAACATAACCTCTCCGTCATTGGATTACATGCCCATTCAGGCAGTGGTATTCTATCCCCTGATTTATGGCAAGAAACTGCCCTCATGTTGGCGAATGAAATAGAACGCTTTCCCAATATTACTTTTATCAATCTAGGTGGAGGGCTGGGGATTTCTGAAAAACCCGGTCAACAACCTTTGAACTTAGAAGCCTTGGATCAGTTGCTCCTTGGTGTCAAATCTCGATATCCCACCATTTCTTTTTGGTTAGAACCAGGTCGTTTTTTTGTGGCTGAAAGTGGCGTTTTATTGGCAAAAGTGACTCAATGTAAAGAAAAAGGCAAAGTACGCTTTGTGGGCATTGAAACCGGCATGAATTCTTTGATCCGTCCTATGTTATATGGGGCTTACCATCCCATTGTGAATTTGACTCGTTTTCATGAAAGCAATACCGGCTTTGCTCATATCGTTGGCCCTATTTGCGAATCAGGCGATACCTTAGGCTATGATCGTATTTTACCTGATACGTTTGAATCTGATGTGATTTTAATTGCCAATGCCGGCGCTTATGGACATTGTATGAGCTCTACTTACAATTTAAGAACTGCGGCTCAAGAAATCATTTGGCCTACTGCCGATCATGTTACATGATCATCAACAGCGTGATACCGCGACTGACCCCACGCAATCTTTTATCGTCCAAGCACCTGCTGGTTCCGGAAAAACAGAAATACTGACACAACGCTTTTTAAGGCTATTACATCAAGTTCAAGCACCCGAACAAATCATCGCCCTAACCTTTACCCGCAAAGCAGCCAATGAAATGCGTGAACGCATCTTATTGGCCATGCATCAAGTGGCTGAGGGGGTAGAACCCCATTCGGCCCATCAACGCACCACACACCATTATGCTCGTCAGGCATTAGAACGTGACCAAGAACTGGGATGGCATTTATTGCAACAAAGCAGCCGCCTACGCATCATGACCATTGACGCCTTATGTCAAATGATCACCCATGCTATTCCGCTACACAGCAATCATTACGCAACCATCACTGAATATCCCAAAGCCTTGTACTGGGAAGCCGCACGTGCTTATGTACGTTCTGCCAGTTATGAAGAAAGCCAACAAGCTGATCTCCAACTTTTATTGCAACACTTGGATAATCGTCAAGATTTGTTAATTGCGTTGTTTGCTCAAGTACTTGCACAACGTGATCAGTGGCTCACCCCCATGTTTATGGCGCGCGCGCAAAGTAAAACCCAATTTGAAGAAGCATTGGCATGGATTGAGCATCATGAATTACTCCGATTTCGCCAAACACTTCCGCAAGACATACAAGGTGAAGTCTTCACCTTAGTGACGTTATTAGTACAACATTGTGGCTTAGACGACGAAAAATATCGTCCCCTTCAAGAGTGGCAACATTTTGATACCCTCAATGCAGAACAAGCCACTGCCTTAGCAGCCGTTTTATTGACGTCTACGCAAAGTTTGCGCAAAGGGTTTGATCATCATATCGGTTTAAAGCGTGGCGTCTGCACCGATGACATCTATACCTTGCTAAAAACACGATCAAAAGCCCTGCTTGCAGCCCTCTCGGAATTACCAGATTTTGAAGCGGCTTTGGTCAATGTCAGCCATTTACCCAAGCCAGAATTTGCGCCCAATCAATGGGCGGTATTACAAGCTTTATTTCATATCTTACCGGTGCTAGTCGCTTATTTTGAGTTGCAATGCCATAGCGCTGAAACCATTGATTTTACAGGCGTAGCGCACCAAGCCCGCTTGGCATTGGGTGAAGAAGACTCACCCACTGATTTGGCACTATATTTGGACCATCGTATCCAACATATGTTAATTGACGAATTTCAAGATACGTCTTTACAACAATTTGAGCTCATCACCCAATTGATTCAAGGTTGGGAACCCAATGACGGTCGAACCTTATTTGTAGTGGGTGATCCGATGCAGTCCATTTATCGTTTTCGCGCTGCAGAAGTTGGACTGTTTTTGCGAGCGCAAGCAAAAGGTATTGGTGCTGTTCGTATGCATCCTTTATCTTTAAGTACCAATTTTCGCTCTACCACCACCTTGGTAGAATGGGTCAATCACCATTTTCAAACTATTTTTCCACCCAGAGACGATATTGAAAGTGGGGCTGTTTCGTTTCATGTGTCTGCACCTTTGCTCGAAAATCATGCGATGAGTTTTGTAAAAGCCTATCAATATGACGATTCTGCAAGTGAAGCAACCGAGATGATCAACGTGATCATGCATGAATTAGAAACGCACCCCAATTCCTCTCTCGCTATTTTAGTCCGCTCGCGCGCTCAATTGCGCCCTATCATAGCGTTATTACGTAAACATCAGATTCCTTTCCAAGGCGTGGATATTGATTTGCTCGCGCACTTACCTCATTTAAGAGATATATGGTCACTCACCCAGGCATTCCTGATGCCTGCCAACCGCCTGGCGTGGTTGGCTTTTTTACGGAGTCCTTGGTGCGGATTGTCTTTGGCAGATCTGTTGGTTTTGGCACAAGATAACCAATCTATCTATGTGGCGTTATCTCATGCACAAAATCTCTCCAAACTCAGTGAAGAGGGGCGTGCGCGCGCGCAATACATATATACAGTGCTCCATCAAGCACTGTTGCACCGCCACCAATGTTCTTTGGTGCGCTCTTTATTACAAATTTTAAATCACTTACATCTCGACCGAATTCTTACCCCTACACAACAGCATGATCTAGAACAATATTGGTCTTTGTTGTCTCAATTTGAAATAGACGGCCAAATTTCAGATTTCAAATTATTGTATGAGCAATTCAACGCCCTATACTCTAAAAAAGTAACGCCAGCTCGTTTGCAAATCATGACGATTCATAAATCAAAAGGATTAGAATTTGATTGCGTCATGCTACCCGGGTTAGGCGCCAAACCATTCAAACATGATCAAGCCTTGATGCGATGGCTCAAATTACCCAGACACCAAGAAGAGGATTTGTTTTTACTCTCTCCTATCAAGGCAGCTGCAGAAGACAAATGTCGGGTGTATGATTATTTGGGGCGCTTAGATGCTCAAAAATCATTCTATGAATCACAACGATTGCTATATGTCGCGGTCACTCGCGCCAAACAACGATTATATTTATTCGATCATCATAGCAATATTCGACAAAAAAGTTTTCGACATATGCTTCAACATCATGGATTTACAACGCCAGATACAACAACTTTGTCCCCTCTTACGCAAGAGTCGCCCACCCCGATTTTATGGAGATTACCACTAACCTATTATCAAGATTTATCTCGCCTAACAGCAACCACAACCTCTAAAAATACAGCATTAACCCTGCCCTCTTCGATGCCACGGTTATTAGGCATTGTCACGCATGAAATGCTGCAATGGATTTGCACCTATCATCCGAAAGACCCAACAGATATACCCTGGCAATTGGCAAAAGACCACCTTAAAACCATGGGGTTTGCAGAGGCAGATCGCTCATCAGCCCTCTCACTCATCCAAGAACAAATTCATGCTTTTTTGAATGATCCCAAAGGCCAATGGATAGCACAACCTCATCGTGAAGAACACAATGAATATGAGCTTTTAATTCCTCAAGGCACCCGCATCATTGACCGTACGTTTATAGAGCATAAGATTCGCTGGATCATTGATTTTAAAACAGGCAAACCCGATCAAGACACCTTGGAAGCGCACCAAACACAACTCAATCATTATGCGGAAATATTTCAAGAAAACCCAAGACTTCTGATTCGATGTGGATTATATTATTTAACAAACCTTCAATGGATTGAATGGGAACCTACCACATGCAAAACTTAATGTACTTAGCGCTAGGATTTTTTTTCTTGGCTATATTTTTTGGACTGATTGTTTTTATTCAATTGGCTTGCGATCGCCCAAGCTTCAAACCGGCTGTATTTTTACATGGATTGGTTGCCATATTGGGCCTAAGTTGTTTGGTCACCTATACCGTGTTACATGCGGGTGCCAAACCGATTGCCAGTGTGGTCGTCTTACTATTAGCTGCGTTAGGGGGCATAACCCTGCTCAGTTTTGATGTGCGTAAGAAACCTATGCCTAAATTGCTGCTGGTGCTTCACCCACTCGCTGCCCTCATCGGCGTTGCCTTATTGGTTTATTACATGTTGTACTAGGAGATATCACCATGAGCCAAGAGAGCATGCAAATAGAACTCACCCTGGCTTTAGAATGTCGCGAGGGTTTGTTAAAAGAATTATCTAATCATCCAAAAATTCATCCATTGATTGAAAAAGAATTGATACATATCCTCTATGCCAATAACTCTGAATTACTTGAAATTGCGCAACGAAATATCGATTTTTTAATTAGCCCCTATTTAGATCCAACCAATCCCACCCATCAAGCAATACAAAAAATGCTGCAAGCCTTCATAGACCAACGTGCTGGCTATTTAAAGGCCCCACCCAAAACATTTTTTGCGTATTGGAGTCAACATCAAAGAACAAATGTCGATCTATTCTTATTGACGGTGCCTTTGCTGGTTGGCCTTGTGTTTCCACCTGTTGGCATTATCACTTTGGTCTATGCTGGTATTGATGCAGGATTGGCAAGTCTGGATTTCAGGCAGGCACACTATGAGTATTGGGATGAAGAAGAGCGTCCGGATAGCCGGGAATTGAGTGAGGAACAAACCCGGACTCTCCAACAAACGTATCCCAACATAGATATATTTCTACCCGAACAAAATATCGACTCTAATCTGCTGATTGATAAAAAAATCAATACAGCGTCTTACGCTATTTATGGCATCATGCTTGTGATCAGTTTAATTGCATTAGCTGCACTCGTGTTTCCGCCGGTTGGAATCCCTGCCGTCGCCTTGACGGCTTTGCTATTTGTCAACATTGGAGGCATCGGCTTACAATTTGGCTTTACGTTCCAAAAGCAACATACTCAACTAAATAACATTCAAAATGCACTCACAGGCTCAGAACAACTGACGCACGTACATCAGCATGAACATGCTAGCACCCTGATGATCACTGAGCGACTTTCAACGCCAAAAAAAACGCATCCCCGAAAACGTGTCAAATCACCTCCTGCTGTGCAGCAACCCACCCCCTCATTAACCCCCATGAGCATAAAACCTGCCGCACCCAAACCTCAAACACATAAAAAAAGAAAAACAGACGATCAAAGCGAGGGAGAAGCTGGGCCGCATCCTTAAAGATCACAAGAGGAGAGGTTACCCAAAAAGCATAATAAAAATCAATGTGTTCAAATTATGCTATATTAAAAAGAGGATAAACTCAAAAGGACCCCCATTATGAAGTTTTCTACATTATGCTTTGGCGCATTCATCACCACATCACAAGCCGTCATGGCAGCTGCCACCCCTACCGCCTGCATTGAGTCACAATTTAACACCAGTGGAGATGCTTACTGGAAATCAGTCACCTTAAAACTCACCAATCATTGTGACAAGGCCATTGATTTTCAAGATGCAACCATCACATTCAAAAGCACTACTGCATTAGACACCACCTTTTGGGGTGATTTTTCTCCTTTGTCTTATCCCGACAATGCTTTGAACATTAGCTCTCAAAGCCAATCGGACGGTAGTTTTTTATCTACATTGAGTTTACATTTCCCTTCTTATAGTGGTAGTAGTAGCATCCTTCCCGTGGGCTCTTCTTTTCAAATCACCTACGGTAGCAATTCAGCCGATCAACTCTCCGGAACTACAAATGTCTATTTACAAACGCCGGTTGTAGGTGCCACAGGCACATTACAACTCATCAACAAAACATCCAAACCTGACACTATCCATCAAGCGTACGTTACTGTACATATGAGCTTCAATGGCCAAGTACTAGATGATATCCAATTACCTTGGGCCAGCACCAAAATCTTAAATCATTTGGCAGCGGGGAGTTATGGCATCACACCTGAAACCATTGCTGATGCTTCTGGTAAAAGCTATCAAGGTATTGCCTCAGCAAACACCGTCAATGTAGAAAAGAACAAGACTGCCAGTTCCAATATTACGTATACGGCCGTGACACAACAAACAGGAAATATAGTCATTAAATCACAAGCATTACCCGCAGGATTGAGTGGTTACACGGCTACGCCATCTGTGTTGATCTCACAAGTACCCAATGGTAACGCTGTCTCTAAAACCATTGCATGGAATGCATCCACACCCATTTCTCAATTGGTCAGCGACAGTACCTACGGGTTTTCAACTGCAGACATTAACTTTAATGGTAGCCATTGTATAGCCAAGTTTAACCCTCAAACGGTGGTCGCTAATCCCCAAAACTCGGCTATCACCCAATTGTCCTATCAATGCGCTCAGGTCGCGCAAAACTCGGTAACCTTTAACATCAAAGGAGCACCGACTACAGTCACTTCTTTAAACATCACACTAAAACCAAATAATAATACTGCACCGATCGTTCAAAGCATTGATGTCAGTAACGGCAATGGTACAGGGACTTTGATGTTATCGGAAGGCAGTATTTATACTGTTCAAATTGATCCTGTAACTGGTTATTCCCCTAGCTTTTCTTTACAACCTTTGACTGCCAGTGCGGATGCAAACGAGACTATTACATTTTCTAAAGCCAGCACCACCAGTGGTCGTATCATTGGGTACCTACCTGGTTGGAAAACACCCCCTTCTGCCCAATCTCTTGCAGACGCAGGCTACACCCATATTATGGTAGCGTTCGGGGTGTTTAGCACCACGACGCCAGGTGCCATTGTCTCAGCTTTTGACACTGTCACTGCAGAGTATATTCAACAACTCCATCAAGCAAATATCAAAGTTATTTTGTCTTTGGGCGGCGCATCGACAAGCATACCAAATACCACCGTTAGTTTTCATCAAATTCTAAGTGCAGCGCCCTCTGCTGAAGTGTTTAAACAAACCTTCATCAGCTCACTGCAACAACTCTTCTCAGAATATGGGTTTGATGGATTCGATATTGATATTGAACAGGACTTCATCCCATCGGGTACATTTACACAACCTCAAGGAGATATCGCGGTATTGGCAAATATTATTAATACCATGTACAGTCAAAACCCCGCCTTACTGATCACATTGGCGCCTCAAGTTGCCAATGTTTCAGCCACCGCTGGGTTTGATAAAACATGGGGCAATTACGCGTCGTTGATCATGCAAACCTATCACTCATTAGCTTGGGTAGGCATTCAACTCTACAACACAGGGTGTGCATACGGTATTGACCAAGTGTGCTACAGCCAAACAGAAACCAATACCCCTAATTTCTCAGTGGCCATGGCCACAGATTTATTAGCGGACTGGCCTGCAACGTTAGAAGATGGTCGTGCAACAGGCTTTCAACCCTACATCAGTTACCTTAATCCTTCACAAGTGGTCCTTGGATATCCTGCTCCTAACGCCAGTGGGGACAGTGACGGACGAGATGCGGTACCAACTTCGACCATTATACGCGCTATTGAATGTTTAAAAACCGCTGCTGCAGACGCAACAAGTTGCGGTACATATCTCCCTCCCAAAGCCTTCGGCAATATTGGGGGAGTGTTTAATTGGGAAGTCACTTATGATCAAAACAACGGATTCAAATTTGCAAAAGAATTGAAACCTTGTGTGATCAATGGGATTTGCAAATAATTGCCTTGGCCTCTTTTTGTAGCCTTGATGACACTTCGTTGCATCAAGGCTACTAGGGCTGTGCTTTTAATCTCACAATCGATTTACGAATGACATTTGCTTCTTCAGAATGTTGTGGTACCAATGGCAACAGCCGTTGCCAATAGTCCAGCGCACCTTGCCGATCATGATGTGTTTGGGCATCGATGGCCAGCATGGCAAGAGCATCCATTTGCTGAGGATGACGCTTTAATACTGTGATTAAAATTTTTCTGGCCTCAGCATCTTGTTGCGGATTTTGACGAGCAAATAATCCCTGGGCATAGTTAATAGAAATAGATTCATCCGTGGGTTTTATCTCGTACGCTTTTGAAAACGCATCTAATGAGTCTTGCCATCGATGCTGACTGGCGTATAAACGTCCTAATAAATACCAGCCTTTCGCGGCGCGCGGATGAACGGCCAAATGTGCTTGCAACCTTTGAATCAATGCGTCTGGACTCTTAATAGTACGCAATAAAGCTTGTGCTTTTTGTTGCTGTTTTTGTTGTTGCTCATAAGCCCATACACCAGACCATGAGCCCCAATGCCAGTACATCATCCCAACACAGACGAGCAATATTGGACCCAGTAACCAAGCATGCCGTTGCCGGCGCAACGGCCAAAATACAAGCGCAATCGCTCCAATGGTCAATAATAAAACTGCCAAACCCCAAAACCAATTATTCATGGCGTTCTCTACGAATACAAGTCAATGCAAATAAACCCAATCCGATCACTAATAAGATCAGGGGACCAAACCATAAAATACTCGTGGTCATCGTCAATGAGGGTTTAAACAAAATAAAGTCTCCATAACGTGCCGTCAAATAATGCACGATATCTTGATCACTTTTATGAGCCACCACCAATTGATAAACCTCTTGCCGCAAATCCGCAGCAATATCAGCATTTGAATCCGCCAAATCTTGATTTTGACAAACAGGACAACGTAAATCATGCAACAACGCTTGAAATTGTGCTTGCTGACTGGCTGTTTCAAAAGGATAACGCGGCGTACTCGCCCAACTTGTGGGTAACCAAATCACCATGAGGATCACCATCCATAAACGCGGCATCTTACCCCCTCAATTTTGTCATTCGCGGTAAAAAATCTCGTTGCCAAACATCCGGCGTCAAAGCTCCCGCATGTCGATATTGAATCACCCCATGGTCATCTACCAAATACGCTTCAGGTGCACCATACACGCCCAAATCCATCGCCAGCTTACCTCGTCTATCCATGCCAATCGCTTGATAAGGGTTTCCCCAATCCTTTAACCACTGTCGTGCTGCGAGGGGATCATCCTTATAATTAAGCCCGTATAATCGCACACCTTGTTGAGACAACTCTTCTAAAAACAATTGTTCTTCCTGACATGCTTCACACCAACTGGCCCACACGATCAATAACGATTGATGGCCTTGCATCAATTGAGGGGTGAAACGTTGCGTTTGTGGGTCTAATAAAGAGGGCAAATCAAAAACAGGAAGCGATTGACCCATTTTTGCAGCTGGTACTCGTTGCGGGTCAAGCGATAATCCTCGCCAAAAAAAAGCCACCAAAAGACCAAACATCAACAACGGCATCAAACGCCAAATCTTAGTTTTCATGGCAACAATCCAGAGGGTTTTACATAGTAACGACGATCGAGTAAAGCAATCAGCCCCCCCAAAAACATCATCACACCGCCAGCCCAAATCCAACGCACAAAAGGTTTGTAGTACATGCGCACCGACCAAGCATGCTCATCCAAAGGCTCACCCAATGCCAAATAAATATCGCGAAAAGGCGTCACATCAATGGCTGACTCAGTCATTGGCATTTTGCCCACATCATAAATACGTTTTTCAGGATAGATCATCACGCGATGCGACCCGTGTTGAATAGCAAAGGTTGCACGAGTCCCATGATAATTGGGTCCCTGTAAAGGCCTATCTTGTAAAAATTGAATGTTATACCCTGATAGTAAGGCATAGTCACCAGGCTTCATTTTCACATCATCTTCTAAACCATAGCCGGTGGAAATTGTAATGCCAATCACGGAAACTGCCATACCCAAATGGGCTAGCACCATACCTAAAAAAGCTCGACTTAATTTTTTGCCCGTTTTGATACGTAAAATACGCTGTCTCACCATTTCAATAGTGGATAAAATCACCCAAAAAGATACCGTTAATCCCAGCAATGTCGTGCCATATATTGCTTTATTGCATCCCAATAAAAATAACACCGGTAAAACCAAGCCAAGAATAATCGTCCAGGCAAGGACTCGAAGTACACGGCGGATGTTATCTTGTTGCCAATGAACGTGCAGCCCCAATGCCATCAAGATTAAGAGCGGTACACTTAAAAGGGTAAATATTCGGTTAAAATAAGGGGCGCCTACCGATATTTTCCCCAAACCCAACCCATCCACCAACAACGGGTACACCGTGCCTAACAATACGGTCAACATCATGACCACTAAAAACACATTATTAAGCAGCATCGCACTTTCACGTGATAAAAATGCCGGTAAATTTTGCCGCGACAAACTCTGTGCGCGGCAAGCAAATAATAATAAAGAACCGCCGATAACCACGCCCAGAAAAGCCAAAATGTAGGCACCACGCAGCGGATCAACGGCAAAAGCATGTACTGAAGTCAGTACACCAGAGCGTACTAAGAATGTACCGACCAAACTCAAAGAAAATCCGGCAATAGCCAATAATAAGGTCCATGACACAAATTGGTTACGCTTCTCAACCACAATCAAAGCATGCATCAGTGCGGTACCTACAAGCCATGGCATAAAAGACGCATTTTCTACAGGATCCCAAAACCACCAACCGCCCCAACCCAACTCCCGATAGGCCCACCAACTTCCCAAAGTAATACCCAGAGTCAAACAACACCAGGCCGCCATCGTCCAGGGGCGTAACGATTTGGCCCAAGCCCCTTCCATTCGACCTAGCCACAGTGCGGCTATTGCAAACGCAAATGCTACCGCAAATCCAACATATCCCATGTACAACATAGGGGGATGAAATAAAAATCCTAAATCTTGGAGCACAGGATTCAAATCACGACCTTGGGTTTTTAAAAGCACAAATTGTCGCATAAAAGGATTTGATGTCATCAAAATAAAAACAATAAATCCAGCACTCAAAGCCCCTAGTACCACCAACACACGCACCCGAATGGCAGGCTCTAAATAAGGACTGGCCAATGACACGGCCAAGGTCCATAAAGATAAAATGGCAACCCAAAGCAACATTGAGCCTTCATGCCCACCCCATACCGCACAAAGTTTATAAAACCAAGGTAGGGTTACGCTCGAATTTGTTAAAACATACACAACGGTAAAATCATCTCGTAAAAAGCACAACGACAAACAGACATAAGACAAAGCAATAAAAACAAATTGTCCTTTGACATACCAATCTGCGGCATTCATCCAATCGCTTTTTTGTTTCCATAGCCCAACTGTAGGTACCACTACTAAAAGCAAGGAACATAATAAAGCCCAACACAAAGCATAAACTCCGATCTCAGCGATCATAGCGTGGTTTTCCTTTTTAGAGCCGATTTCACTTCGGGGGGCATATAGTTTTCATCATGTTTGGCCAATACTTGGGTCGCCTCAACATATGCATCTCGTTTTAACACACCTTGCGTGACGATCCCTTGACCTTCTCGAAACAAATCCGGCAAAATACCTTGATAAAATACAGTCACGGTATGCTCATAATCCGTCAATTTAAAATGCACACCCAAGCCTTTTTTATCACGGATGACAGAATGCAGCACCACCATCCCACCCACACGAATAGGATGATTCAGCGGTGCTTCTCCCAAAGCAATTTGGGTCGGGGTATAAAACAAACTGATGTTTTGACGCAATGCATAGAGGATCAAACCGCAAATCAGTGCAAATAAGCCCAAAAACAGCACAATTAATTTTAATTTGCGACGGCGGATGGGATGCATACTCACTTGCTATACAACCATTGGATTAAATGGCGAAACACTTGCTTAGAGCGCCAGCGCGCACGCAACCCATTATAGGCCAAAGCACCCAGAACCATTGCATAAGCGGGCCAAACATACAGACCATACCCATGCATCAACAATTTATTCATGATGCATCCTTTTCTAAAACAGTTTTAACCCAAGATTGGCGATGCTCTCGCCACAATAATTCAGAGCGGGTTTTATAAAAAATCAACCAGACGCAGTATAAACCCACCCCTATCAACATCATCCACAAAGGATAGGCCATGCTGGCATGGATTTTAGGCTTGGCAAATAAAGACAAAGTCGCACCTTGATGCAACGTGGACCACCAATAGACAGAATAATGAATGATCGGTAAATCGACCAACCCGACTAAGGTTAAAATAGCAGCCATTCGGTCAGCACGTTCGGAATTGTCATAGGCATACCCAATCGACAAAATGCCCATATACAAAAAAAACAAAATCAATTCGGAGGTCAATCGCGCGTCCCAGACCCACCAGGTACCCCACATGGGCTTGCCCCAAAGACTACCTGTGATCAAAGCCAAACAGGCAAGCCAAGCCCCAATTTGCGCACTCATCAATAACATCAAACCAGCCAGCTTGATTCGCCAAACCAACAACAAAATGGCTAAGACACCCATGCCAATATAAACGCTCATGGACCACATAGCGCAGGGTACATGAACATAGATCAAACGAAATGCGTCTCCTTGCTGGTAATCAGCAGGCGCAAAGAACAATCCCCAAACGATACCGACGCTTAAAAACAACATCATGGCCAATCCCAGCCAACGATGCCAACGAGCAGTCAATTCATAAAACCGTTTTGGAGAGGCTATTTGATGTAGGATTTTCCACATAGAAAAGAATCAGGACAGTTTAATGAACCGGGATTTTATCATGTCTTGCGGACAAAATCAGGCATTTTTGCATCGACATCTGCTCTAATATGCTTCAGGACCCAAATTCCCGATGCAATGCGTTTTTTAATTCAGGATAATGAAATACATATCCAGCATCCAACAATCGTTTGGGTACAACGCGTTGTCCTTTGAGCAATAAGCATTCGCCCATTTCTCCAAATAACCAACGAATCACCATTGCCGGCATTTTTAAAAACAAAGGCCGATGCATGACATGAGCTAATGTATGTGAAAACTCTGCCTGAGTGACAGGTTTTGGAGAAGTGAGATTGAATGCCCCTGATAATTCAGGCCGTTGTAGTAAAAAAATAATGGCGTTCACCAAATCTTCTATATGAATCCAAGATATCATTTGAGTGCCCTCGCCTACCACACTCCCTAACCCGCAATAAAAACTTAAAAAAAGCTTTTTTAACATCCCTTGATGTTTTTTTAATACCACGCCAAACCGCAGCGTTGTCACGGATACACCATATTCTATCAGAGGTTGCAGCGCGTTTTGCCAGCGTATTCCTATGTCACTCATATAATCGCATGGGTGTTCTAGATCAATAAAGCTATCCTCATCCAATGAGCGTAACTCGCCGTTGTCTTGCAACCCATAAATACCAACCGCATTGGCACATAAAAAACGTGGTTTTGCTTGTCGGCTCATGATCCATTGACTCAATGTTTGACTAGTAGTAACACGAGAATCAATTATTTTTTGCTTAATATCTTCAGTCCATCTTGAAGCAGCAATGTTATGACCACACAGATTAATGATCACGTCATACTCATGCGGATTCAAAGTATATAACTCATTCCAAGTACAATGCTTAATGGTATTTAAAAACACATCCTGTAATGTCTGCTGACTACGGCCTAATACAGTAATGTGATGCTCTTGTTGTAAAGCTTCAACGAGGCATTGCCCAACAAACCCAGAAGCACCTGCGATCAAAATATTCATATCTTACCTTAATTAAGATGTCACATTGAAGCCATCAAGATCTTTAGCCAGAGCAATCACTAATTTTTTTATCTTCGGCGAATAGGTCATATTAGCACAGTCAAGCTCATGAAAATTCTCCAAGTCAAACCATTCTACTTTATAGATAAATCCTGAATTTGGGCTACCTTGCACGCTTATGATGGTTGCTTTGTTATTCACAGTATAAGTCACATCTTCTTGCGCTAATTCTGCCGCAGTATGCGATGCTTTAACATTCATAACGCCGTAAGAACAACTACCTATTTTTTTTACATCAAAAAATTGCGCGACTCCAGACCAACCTCCTTTTTCTGGATGAAAGCTACCTTGAGGTACCACTCCGATGAGCGTAATTTCTCTAGAACCCAAAAGACGTCTCGAAGAAGCGGATTGTTGGTTTTGCTGAACACCTTCAAATTTAAACGCTAATTTCAAATCTTTTATATTATATCTAAGATGAGTGCTGGCAGGCTCCTGTAGGTTAGCTGCATATAGTTTGCGTTGGGTTTTTACTTCACGATGCATATTAAGCAATTCTTTTGGATAATCGGTATTTTCAATGGTATATCCCAAAGTTTTCATTTCTTCTACGGCTTGCGCCTGTGATTCTAATTGTTCTTTTGATAATCCTAACATAGCTCTAGGCATTAATTTAATGCCTGAACCAGGTAAAGGCAACCCTAATTCAGATAACATACCCATACGTCTTTGTTCATCACTTTTATGATAACTATCCAACGGCCAAGCTTCAGACAATCCAATCAAACCTATTAAAAAGAGTATCCCTAGTTTTGTTTTCATAAATATCTCACCTAAAATGATTAAACTTACCAACCTTCAATAAGGCTACAACCTACAGCATGAGTTGTATCAAAAGGAATGGTCTTATAACCATTGGCTAAATAATGATAACCCCAAACTTCAAACCCTCCATGTACACCTTCCCCCCAATGAATCGCCGCAACTCGGTCTTTGTATTCAAAAACTGTATCAATTTTACGCATTTGGTTTGTTGGTATATGCTTATGTATACTAACTACTCTCCACATGTATGGATACCCATTCCACCATGTTATAGACTCATTATTCAAACAATTTGCGCGGCTATGGACTGTCGTTTTATATAATCCGCCGTAACTTATGAAGGGTAAGATTGATAGTAATCCACAAATAAATGTTCGTATGCTCATCATACTCTAGCAACTCCCTTGACAAGCACAGAAGTCGAATTATGATCCTAAATTAACACCATCATCAACCCATGTTTGCCCTAATCACCCCAGCAATAGCGAACGGCAAGGCAGCGACTGCACAGCAGGATAAAACGAGTGACCATGCCAAGTAACCACTAACAGGCAATCCTGACACAGCTGCTGTGGTGGTTGCTGATCCTAAAATCATGATAGGAATCGTCAATGGGAGTAAAATCAATCCCATGATCACCCCTTTTTGCCGTAAAGCAGTCCCAAATGCTGCGGCCAATGCACTAAGGAACATAATAGCGGGTGTGCCGCAGATCAAACTCATCACCAGGACAAAGATAGCATACCCATCTAAACCAAATAATAGCGCAATGATAGGGCTCACACCTATCAGGGGTATCAAGGTTAAAACCCAATGCAGTGTAACTTTGGCCAACACCAACGCACTGACAGGTTGGCCGGACACCAACCACAATTCAATCACCCCTTCATCATAATCTGATTGAAACAAACGTTCCGCGGACAACAAACTCGACAATAGGACCGCCACCCATACCACACCAGGGGCAATAATACGTTGCAATTGCGGATCAGAAGGTAAGGTCAATGGGAAAAAAATCATGATCATGCTAAAAAAAACGAGCGAATTGGCCCAAGATTTTTTTTGACGCATCTGCACGCGCCATTCGCGCTGTATTTGTTGATACATCAATTTAGATAAGGACATCATAACAAGTAATCCTGATGCATAGCACTGATCCAGGGCAAAGGGTGATGGGAGGTATAGACCACTTGCCCCCCAGATGCGATATGTTCTTGTAAAAAAGACATCAATACTTGTATCCCCGCCTCATCCAACGCAACCAACGGTTCATCCAATAACCAAAGCTTTGCTGAAGACATGCGTAATCGTAGCAACGCCACGCGTCGTTTTTGTCCCGCCGATAAAAGATGGCAGGGCAACGCTCTGACCTCCCATAAAGACAATTGGTGTAGTAAAGCGTCCAAAATGGATTGTGCTGGCAACGCACAGATATCTAATTGACCGTGTTCTATCGGGGTCAACGCAGGGCTCAAACCATTTTTATGACCGAGATACCTGATGTTTTGTTGATAAGAGGACAAATCAGACCAAATATCTTGAGCATCATAGGTAATATGACCCTCATCTGGCCGAAATAGTCCCGCTAATAATTTCAATAAAGTGGTTTTTCCAGAGCCATTGGCACCACGAATATGTAACATCTGACCTGACGCTAGCGCCCAAGAAACCTGGTGCAACAAAGGTGTGGTTCGTTTAGATAAAGTCTGTGCAGGATAATCAAAACTTAATTGGTGAACAGAAAGCATCATGAATGACCTGATGGATAAGTAAAAGTGACTTGGATCCCTTCTCCCCTAAGGGGAGAAGGTGCCCGGAGGGCGGATGAGGGGCTCAAAAAGAAAGTTACAATTCCCCATGCTTTTTAAATACCGCATCCAATTCTATGAGTTGGCTCAATAAAGATTCCATCTTATCCATTGGCCAAGAATTAGGACCATCGCTCAATGCTTTATCTGGATTGGGATGGGTTTCCATAAATAATCCAGAAATCCCAGCTGCCACTGCTGCTCGCGCCAACACAGGAATCATATCTCGCTGACCTCCTGAAGAGGCACCTTGGCCACCTGGCAATTGGACAGAATGCGTGGCGTCATACACCACTGGGCATCCTGTGTCGCGCATGATTTTTAAAGAGCGCATGTCCGACACCAAATTATTATACCCAAAACTCGCACCGCGCTCACATACCATGATGTGTTCATTGCCCGTCATTTTCGCCTTAGCCACCACATGTTGCATGTCCCAAGGGGCTAAAAATTGGCCTTTTTTAATATTGACAGGTTTTGACAACGCACAGACACTTTGAATAAAATTGGTTTGCCGACACAAGAATGCAGGCGTTTGTAACACATCGACCACCGACGCTACTTCTAATAGAGGGGTATCTTCATGCACATCCGTCAATACTGGTACACCAATCTGAGTTTTGACGTTGTCTAAAATCGTCAATCCCCGTTCAAACCCAGGACCTCGATAACTATTGGCCGATGAACGATTGGCTTTGTCAAAAGAAGATTTATAAATAAAGGAAATGCCCAATCGTTGACAAAGCTCTTTCAAATAACCAGCAGTCTCAATGGCCAATTCTTCCGACTCAATCACGCAAGGACCGGCAATCAAAAATAAAGGCGCTTGTAATCCAATCTCAAATCCACAAATCTTCATCATTCACGCCCCTCTAAAGCATAATGTTCGCGTGCCGCCATCACAAAAGATAAAAACAAAGGATGACCATCGCGTGGTGATGAAGAAAATTCTGGATGAAATTGGCACGCCAAAAACCATGGATGATCGGGTAATTCAATCATTTCCACCAAAGCACCATCGACAGATCGACCTGAAATGCGCATGCCATGTTGTTGTAATTGCTCAACAAAATGCTGATTGATCTCATAACGATGGCGATGCCGCTCCAAAATCATAGGTTGGCCATAGACGCGTGCTGCCAAAGAATCTTGTTCCAAATGACACTGTTGTGCACCCAAACGCATGGTGCCACCCAAATCAGCATCCGCTTGTCGATGTTCTTTTTGACCATCTTGTGTTTGCCATTCGGTGATCAATCCCACCACAGGATAAGGGGTGTTTGCATCAAATTCGGTTGAATTGGCGCCCGTCAAGCCCACAACAGATCGAGCAAACTCAATAATAGCGGTTTGCATCCCCAAACAAATGCCTAAAAATGGAATGTGATGTTCTCGTGCAAAACGAATGGCTTTGATTTTGCCTTCTATGCCTCGGTCTCCAAATCCACCGGGTACTAAGATTGCATCCAAGCTCTGTAACGCGGCTGTACCTTCTTGATCAATGGTGTCCGCATCAATATAAATCAAATTCACTTTGGTTTGAGAATGAATACCTGCATGAATCAACGATTCATTAATAGATTTATAGGCATCGTTTAATTCGGTATATTTGCCCACCAATCCTACTGTTACCGTCATTGTTTTGATACTTTGAGCTGCGACTACATGTTCCCATTCAGACAAATCAGCGGGAGGCGCTGTCACAGACAATTTACGTAACACAATGTCATCCAAATGCTGTTCATGCAAAATCATCGGGATTTGATAAATAGATTTGGCATCTTGAAGCGAAATGACCCCTTCTCGCTCCACATTCGTAAATAATGCAATTTTACTACGATCATGCATCGACAAAGGCTGCTCAGATCGGCATACCAAAATATCGGGTTGAATCCCAATCGAGCGCAATTCTTTGACGGAATGTTGCGTAGGTTTGGTTTTCGTTTCACCCGACGTTGCAATATAAGGCACCAAGGTCAAATGAACAAAAGCCGTTTGTGTTGCGCCTAATTCCATACGCATTTGTCGAATCGCTTCTAAAAAGGGCAAAGATTCGATGTCACCTACTGTGCCACCAATTTCAACCATGGCCAGATCATAGCCTTCGGCACCCAATTTGATGCAACGTTTGATTTCATTGGTGATGTGCGGAATCACTTGGACAGTTTTACCCAAATAATCACCACGACGCTCTTTTTTAATCACATTTTCGTAAATTTTTCCGGTGGTAAAATTATTTTTCTTAGTCATAGGAGAGCGTACAAAACGTTCATAATGACCTAAATCCAAATCGGTCTCTGCCCCATCCTGCGTCACATACACTTCACCGTGTTGTACAGGGCTCATGGTACCTGGATCCACATTAATATAGGGATCTAGTTTGATGAGGGTGACGCGTTGTCCTCGTGCTTCAAGAATCGCTGCCAAAGAGGCAGCCGCAATTCCCTTGCCTAAAGAAGAAACAACACCGCCAGTAATAAAAATATACTTCGTCATAGGATCACCGCTAGATTAGTCTGTTTGTTGTGTGTCTAATTGTTGCAATATATCTACCATTGCCAAAGCGGCATTGGCAGCATCTACACCTTTATGTCCATACTCCCCACCCACGCGATCCCACGCTTGTGCTTCTGATTCCGTCGTCAATACACCAAAAATCACAGGAATATCATAGGTCAATGAAATTTTTTGACAGCCATGACTGACTTGTTGGCACACATAATCATAATGAGTCGTTTCCCCACGAATCACTGCGCCTAAAGCAATGATGGCACTATAACGTTTTGTCAACGCCAAACGTTGGGCAACCATAGGAATCTCCACAGCACCTGGCACGGTGACCACCATGATATTTGATTCTGAAATGCCTTTTTTTAGTAATTGACTCACTGCGCCTTCTTGTAAGGCTTGCGTCACTTCTCGGTTAAATTCAGATACCACCAATACAATAGGTGCATCTACAGCTTGTTGTTCCATCTTGGCTTGAATCATTTTCATCGCTTACTCCCATCAGGAATGTCCAGATAATGGCCTAGCTTGGATTGTTTGGTTCTGAGGTATTGTTGATTCTCAGCATTCGGCGCCACCAACACAGGAATACGCTCACTCACCGTGATCCCATAACGTTCCATCGCTGCAACTTTAAACGGATTGTTGGTCAATAAACGAATCGTATCCAAACCCAAATGTTTTAAAATTTGAAATGCTATTGCATAACTACGATTATCTATCGGTAGACCCAAATGTTCATTGGCTTCTACGGTATCATATCCTTCGTCCTGCAAAGAATATGCTTTCAATTTATTCGCTAATCCCACACCACGGCCTTCTTGACGCAGATAAATCAATACCCCACCTTGGGCAGCCAAAGAGGCCAACGACAGATCCAATTGTTTGCCACAATCACATTTGCATGATCCAAAGATATCGCCCGTTAGACATTCCGAGTGAATGCGCACCAAAGGAGGCATGTGATCATCCACTGGGGGCTTCATTAATACAAAATGCTCACAATCATCCAGTTCATTTTCAAATAGAATCATCGAAAAATCCCCATGCTTCTCCAAAGGTAAGCGCGACGATGCCACTACAGATACCAAGCGCTCATGTATCATGCGATATTCAATCAGATCATGAATGGATACGAGCAAAATATGGTGCTGTTTGGAAAAAGCGATCAACTCATCTCGACGACTCATGGTGCCATCTTCATTGATGATTTCACAAATCACTGCTGCTTCGGTTAATCCAGCTAAGCGCATCAAATCCACGCTACCTTCCGTTTGGCCCGCTCTTTTCAACACCCCTTTGGGCTGTGCACGCAGAGGAAACACATGTCCAGGAGAAATAATATCCAGAGGACCACTGTTTGGATCGATAGCAACATGAATAGTCTTAGCACGATCTTCAGCCGAAATACCCGTGCTGACCCCTTCTGCTGCCTCAATCGATATCGTAAATGCTGTACCATAAGGGGAACGATTGGACGAAGTCATCATCGGCAACGCCAAGCGATCAATCATAGAAGCTGCCATAGGCAAACATATAAGTCCACGACCAAATCTTGACATAAAATTAATGCTTTCCGCAGTAGCATATTGCGCTGCAATCACCAAATCACCTTCATTTTCACGCCCTTCATCATCGATCAAAATTACCATCTGACCGGCCTGAATGGCTTGAATCGCTGCTTCAATCGTACTAAACGGACTTGTCATATCCTAACCTTTCAAATTCTTTTTTAACCTGATGCGAAATAAGCCGCGCCACGTAGTCAAACTCTACATTCAACGCATCACCGATTTGTAATTGATCTAAAGTTGTATGTTGTATGGTATGAGGCACCAATAAAACTTTAATATGATCATGCTCAACAGCATTGATGGTCAAACTAACACCATCTAAAGTAATACTCCCTTTTGGGATGAGGTAGAGGATATCACAGTCTGCAAATCCTCCGATAACCATTTCGATATAATCGCCTACACTGTGACGTGCCTGCAAATAGACTTTGCCATCGACATGACCTGAAACATAATGACCTCCAAACCGGCTCGTGGCTTGCATCGCACGTTCCATATTGACTTTTTGGCCCGCGACCAACGATCCTAATGTGGTCCGTTCTAGCGTTTCTGGCGAGACATCAAACAGCAAATGAGGAGAAGGTTGGTTCACCAAAGTCAAACAAACGCCTTGAATAGCAATGCTATCACCAGGAGCAATGCCTTCGATAGCGGCCTGAATTTCTAAACGGTTAGCATCACCCAAGTTTTGATTTGCTATGACTCGACCACAATGCTCAATCAATCCGGTAAACATCGCAACTCCTACCAATCTATCGTTAAAATGACATTATCGCCCATGACTTGCCAAGACAAAGAGTGAGCAGAGTCAAAATGGTTTAAATTCGAATACAAAGACACCCCTTTTTCATTCAAAATTTTGGGGGCAATATAGATATGCGTTCGATTGACCAAATGGGCTTGATGTAACGCTGTAAATAATTGACTGCCGGCTTCTACCCAGACATCATGATACCCTAAGGCACCTAAATGACCAAGGACTGCCGTCAAATCTAATCGTTGTTGCGGGGCTGGCATAGGATAATAAGCACAGTTAAGATGTCGATGCGACACCTCATGAGAGCCATCATAATAAATCATACCATGAGCGGCCAATTGTAAAGCTTGAGCCTCATGCGGCACGCTTAAATGGGTATCTAATACAGCCAGAGGTTTAGTTTCTCTACCCGTATTCTCTAATCGCACTGTCAATTGCGGGTTATCCTGTATCAATGTACGGGAAGTGGTTAAAATGACATCGGTTTGTTTACGGTGGATGTGAGTGAATTCAGCACACTCCTGATTGGATATAGAGATGCGCGCCCCATCCCTCCCAGCAATCTGTCCATCTAAGGTTTGTGCTATTTTAACCGTCACCCAAGGCTTTTTCGTTTGCATCCAATAATGATAACTTTTATAAAACTCATCGATTTCTGGCAAAGGATAATGCAGAACTTCCACACCATGCTCTCGTAAAATACGAGGGGTTTGATTTTCGCTGACCAACGGATTAGGGTCATTGTACGCATAGACCACGCGCTTAATCCCGTGGGCAATGATAGCCTCTGTACAAGGAGGTGTTCGGCCCCAATGGTTGCAAGGTTCTAATGTGACGTATAAGGTAACATCTTGACTTACAGCAGGAAGCTGCTTTAGAAGAATTTGCTCGGCGTGCGGCGACCCAGCACCCTTATGGTAAGCTTTTGCGATGACGTGATCCTGCTGCACAGCAACCGCACCTACACTAGGATTCGGGGCGCATATGCCACGACCCAGTTTCGCTTGAGCCAAAGCAGAAAGTAAATACTCTTTGTGCATAGAAAGATCACTCATCAAATGACCGACCAGTATAACAAATGTAACGATTTACCACAAATAATAGGACAGACGCATCATGCCTAGATACCGAGCTCTCAATTCTACCTACCACGGCGTGTCCACGATAGATCATTCTGATCGTGAGAAAAACTCAGTGATTCTATGTTCCGCTCTAAAGACATCGACCCTACGCAGCATAAAATAAATGAGTGTGCTATGATTCTTAAGATAATACGTATACGATTTAAGTGTTCTATTAGGAGAATACTTTGACAACAAGGTCGCGCAACCCATTTTTATGGCTTGCCTTTTTATTGTTTCTGCCTACGATAACACAGGGGTTTTCAGCCTATTCTAATGCTGAATTGGATCAGCTCGAGCGCGAATTTGTCCAAGAAATCAATCATTCAGAAGCCGTCTTACGAGACCCGCTGGCAAATGATTATATCAATCATGTGGCCAAACGTTTGGCCGAACATAGTGATCTCAATCAACCTCACTTTTTTATTGTCAAATCGAACGAAATCAATGCGTTTGCCGGCCCTGGCGGCCATATCGGCGTCAATACTCAACTCATTTTAGAGTCCGAAACAGAATCAGAATTAGCTGGCGTTATGGCGCATGAAATTGCTCACGTACGTCAACATCATTTATATCGTATGATTGAACATCAAAAACAAATGCGTGTTCCAATGCTTGCAAGTCTTCTGGCATCCATTGCATTAGGTGTGGTCAATCCTGTTTTATCAACAGGGTTATTATATGGCACCTTATCTGGATTTGCCCAAGACAATATCAATTACGTTCGATCTGGAGAAAAAGAAGCAGATAGCATTGGTATCGATATGTTGGGCAAATCAGGGTTTGATCCTAATGGTATGGTAGGCTTTTTCAAAAAAATGCAACAAAACTCTCGCTATCACTATTCAGAAAATATCCCAGCCATTTTACGCACGCATCCTTTAGACGAAGAACGAATTGCAGAAGCAGAAAGTCGTTGCCCTATTACACGTAAAACAATAACGTCGGATCAAAATAATTATTTATTATTCAAAGAACTGGTTCGCAATGAAATCGGCATCGACCCCAAACAATCTTTGGACTATTATCGGCACCACTGTAGTTCAAAAACATCTGAAGAAGCCTGTCAATATGGGTATGCCTTACGCTTGATGCAAGCCAATCAATATGCGCAAGCAATGGAAAAAATCAAACCATTGTGGACCAAAACCCCCAATAATCTTTACTATGCCATCGCAATGGCGCACTGTCAGGAAGGCTTGTCCGAACACGCACAAGCCGTTCATATTTTAAGTGAATTACACGCTAACTTTCCCGACAGTTACGCGATAACAGTTGAGTATGGCAAAGCGTTGATCGCAGCCAATCAAGCACAAAAAGCGGCCTCTATTCTTTTAACCGCCAATCGTAAATTCAAATTTGATTTGCAAATATGCAATCAATTGGCACGTGCGCAAGCGGCTAACCATATGTTAGGTTACGCGTATTTTACCCTTGCAGAATGCCATATTCTCCAAGGTGAGCATCATGATGCATTACGCAAATTAAAACTCGCCAAAACATTTGCGACAAAAGATCACCTCTTAACCGCGCGAATTGCGGCGAGAATTGATGATATTACGATGAAGGAATAACCCCTTGATTTCGCTCTGCTACATCAAGACTACAAAAGACCTAATCACCGAGTAGTCTTGATGCAACGAAGTGTCATCCAGGGATGGGATCACACCAATACCATTAGCGTGCACGGCGCATCAAATAAGCACCTAATCCAGCGCAAAGTGCCGTAGGGCCAATGGCTGCCAGGATAGATGAAAACTGATAAATTTGACTCAACGAACCACAAAATCGATTTAAAATATAAAACCCAAATCCGACCACAGCACCCACCATCAATTTAGATCCCATCGTAGAAGACCGCAACGGACCAAATACAAAAGGAATAGCCAATAACATCATCACTACAGTGGTGATGGGTAACATCAAACGCTGCCAGTAGCCTAATTGAAAATTTCGTACATTTTGATGGGTTAATTTCTGAGCAATTAAAAATTGATGCAATTCAAGAAACGTCATTTCATCTGCTTCATTATGCGATGTTTTTAACACCCTAGGATCAAGCACCACATCCCAAGACATTTTTGGGATATGAGAGGTCGTGGTTTTGGTAAGCGATAAATCTGTTTGATCGCTATCAAATGCCCACCATGCCCCTTCTTTTTGTTCCGCATGGGCAATGTGGCGAACAAACACTAACCGCTCTTGGGTATCAAAATGAAATTGCTCTATATTGCTGAGTTGGGTCGGAGAGATAATCGATTCGATGGTGAGGATATCATTTTTAGAATGGAGCCATAACCCTCGTGTGGTTTGTAGTGTCTGCCCGCCACTCATTGCATGCATTTTGTACGTATTTGCCCATAATACCATTTTAGGCAACACCATTTCGCCCAAAAGAGTCATCACTACAATAAACACCACAGCCATTTTTAATACTGCGCCTGTAATTTGTCCTATGGACATTCCTGCCGAGCGCAAAACCACCAACTCCGAGTGATTGGCCATCACTCCAAGTCCTACTAAGCACCCCAAAAGACTGGCCATAGGAAAAAATAAATACACCTGATAAGGCATGCCCAATCCCACAAACAACAATGCTTGTAAGATGCCATAATCCGCCTTACCCAAATCCCCCAACTGATTCACAAATAAAATAAAGCCTTGCAAGCCGGTCAACATCAATACCACCAAAGTAATCGAAGCAAACACTGTTTTTGCAATATATCGTTCCACCAGTTTCATGCGCCACTCACCCTTTGTCGCCAAATTAAGCTCAAACCTATGAAGGCCACCACCCCATGTAGCCACCACATTCCTAACCAAAGAGGTATTTTATCGGCAGCGATCCAATCGCGCGTGATGAACATAAAATTGGCGTACAACACTGCCAATACCACGCCGGGCAATAATTTGGCATATTTGCCCGCACGAGGATTGACGCGACTCAATGGCACGCCAACCATCGTCAAGCTAAAGACCATCAAAGGAATAGAAACTCGCCATTGTAATTCCGCTGCTTTGACATGATCCTTATTATTGAAAGGCAGTAATTGTTTGAAAGGTACAGTGCGAATATCAGACTTTACCATGGTATTTTGATGAGGCAGGCGGGCTTCGTAACGTCCAAAAGAAGAAATTTGATAATCAGCGTTCCCGGGTATGCCTTGATATTGCTTGCCTTCTTTCAACACCAAGTATTCTTCCCCAGACGCTTTATCTCGCACAGCTGTTGCTTGTTTGGCCGTTAATACATCCCACGATTGTTTACCGTCTTTTAACACTCGTTTTGCAACAAATACGCCATTTGCTTTGGTATGCCGAGCATTCATTGACTCAACGTAAAACACATATTGATCATTCATCACTGTACGAAATCGCCCAGGAATGATGGTTTGAATCAAAGTCTGTAGTCCGGTGGTTTGTAATAATTTGGCGCGTTGATACGCAATCAAAGGACTGAGGCTTATCATCAAGGCAGTGAGCATCGCGACCCCTGTGGCCAAAACAAGGGTATGTTTCAACAAGCTGGTTGAACTATATCCACACGCTTGCAGCACCACCATTTCAGAGTCAGCATACAACCGACCATAGGCCAATAATAACGCAAAATAAAACCCCAGAGGCATCAATAAGCTTAATAAATTAGGCAACTCCAACATCATCAGTTTCATCACCAACATACCTGGTATGACGCCACTGGCAGCGCGATTTAAATAAATCACCACTTGATTGCTCATAAAAATCAACAACAAAATACTGGTCAAAGCAATCAGGGTGATGCACACTTCTTTGGCCAAATAACGAAAAAGAATCATAAATATACTCTAACTTTATCCTGTCATAATCTCTTCAACGAGAAGCAAACTCAGTTGACAATTCCTCTAGACCAATGCCAACCTGTCAGCTAAAATAACAGATTTTAAACAGGAAGTAATGATGCATCATGGACTAGTCTCCCACTTAGAACAAATCAAATCAGAGTGCTTGGTCATTGGTTTGTTTTCAGATACGCCGGTCACAGAATTACCCATCAATGCATCCCAACATGCTTTGCTCACGCATTTAAAGAGCAAACTCATAGAACCGGGCGACACAATTTATCATGCGGCCCAAGATGGCCCGGCTTTATTATTGATTCACTGTGGTGAGAAAAAACAATTTACTGCCGCCCTTTTGACTGATTATATCTTTAAAATCGCGAGAATGATCACAGCGCAACGATTAACTTCTGCCACGATGGCGCTACCACAACTTGAACACCATGCTCCAGATTGGCAACTTCAACAAATGGTCATCCAATTTGAAGCACAATCTTATCAGTTTTTAGATTTAAAAACCAAGGAAAATCAACCACATGCGACAAAGTCTATTGAATGGTATTTGCCAGATACCACGGAAGAGGCTATCCATGCGGGACAGATCATTGCTGAGAGCATTCGTTATACGCGCGATCTGGCCAATTTACCTGCCAATATTTGCACGCCAACTTACTTAGCAAAGCAAGCCCATCATTTAGATACAGAATGGGATTCTATATCAGTCAAAGTGATGGACAAACAAGCAATAGAAGCATTGGGCATGGGCGCATTTTTAGCTGTGGCCAAGGGTAGTAGCGAACCGCCTCAATTTATTCAATTAAAGTATCATGGCGCAGGATCTGAACCACCGATTGTATTAATTGGCAAAGGAATCACCTTCGATTCAGGCGGTATTTCATTAAAGCCTGCAGAATTCATGGAAGAAATGAAATACGACATGGCAGGCGCAGCAAGTGTCTTAGGCACCCTCAAAGCCTGCGCATCCCTTAAATTACCCATTAATGTCATAGGATTATTGGCTTGTACCGAAAACATGCCCAGTGGATCAGCAACCAAACCTGGAGACGTGGTCACCAGTATGTCAGGGCAAACCATAGAAATCACCAATACAGATGCAGAGGGCCGCTTAGTGCTTGCAGATGCTTTGACTTATGCCAAACAATTCAACCCCAAATACGTGATTGATATTGCGACATTAACGGGCGCGGTGATCATAGCCTTGGGCAGTATCACTACAGGATTAATGAGTAATGACGACGAATTGGCCGAGAAAATTTTAACAGCAGGCACAAATAGCCAAGAAAGAACCTGGCGTTTGCCCATGGATAATGCATATCAGACTATGCTAGATAGCCCTGTCGCGGACATGCTCAATTCTCATGCGGGGCGAACTGCCGGTTCTATTACAGCGGCTTGTTTTTTAGCACGCTTTGCTGACTCTTTTCACTGGGCACATTTGGACATTGCTGGCACAGGATGGGTATCTGGAAAGTTTCGTTGTGCCACCGGCAGACCAGTGGCTTTGTTGGTAGAATTTTTACGGAATATGGCTCAAAAAAATGAGAGTTGATTTTTATGTATTGCAAACCGATACGCCTGAAGTGTTTTGGTTGACGGCCTGTCGATTATTAGAAAAAGCATATCGCCAAGGACATCAAGTTTTTGTGTTTTGCTCACATCAACAAGATGCGGAGCACTTGGATGAATTACTATGGACCTTCAAGCCCGACAGCTTTATCCCTCATCACCTACAAGGAGAAGGCCCCGAGCCGCCTCCGGCCATTCAAATTGGCTATGGCAATGAACCTCGAGGCTTTCATGATATCCTATTAAATTTGTCCAGCGAGGTCCCTCCGTTCATGACGCGTTTCAAACGCATCATAGAAATCGTGCCCTCAGATGAAACAGGCAAAACCAGAAGCCGCGAGCATTTTCGTCTGTACCGAAAAGCCGGAATTGAACCGCAAACACATACCATTGAATGATAGTAGCCTTGATGCAGCGAAGCGTAATCAAGGGATTTTTCTATTGCTCTTCCACAGTTGACCTACTATCATAGGCGTGTTTTATGACGGGAGTATATCACCATGAAAAAAACAGCTTTTTTTGTACTTATATCCTCAACGATAGTATGTAACGCACATGAGTGCGCCACACATCATAGCGACGATTTTCTCACTATTTCCATTAAAAACAACACGTCTTTTGCTTGCCATTTAAATCAAACAGATCTAAAACAAGGCAAAATCCATGCTCTTACGACGATACCGCAACAAATTTCTTCAGGCCAAGAAAGTCGTCCTATTGTGATTCATGAATGGAATACCGTTGATCTATCTTTAACCTATCAATGTGGTGACAATCAATTTATTACCATAAAATCACAAAAAAACGGAAAAATGGTCAAAGCCATTGTAACATCCGCTTCCAATATGAATGCGAATTACAACACAACCCCTGCTGTCTACAACTATAGTGCCGGCACCACATCGGCGGGTTCCATTTATTGGACGCTCTACTAAGTAACCTTGATGCATGAAGTGCTGGACCAAGGGGGTAAAAATTGGCATAAAGAATCCCTTGATGACACGAAGTGTGTCACCAAGGGATTCATCAAAGCTTTTCTATATCCATCACCCTTGTTCAATGTTTAAAAAGAAACTAAAATAAATTTTCTCCAGACACCCAAACTCATGAACATTTATTTGGCTTCAAAGAGTCCACGACGCAAAGCATTACTCCAACAAATGGAAGTATCTTGTGAAATACTTTCCCTGGATACGCCTGAAATCGTTTTACCCAACGAATCACCCGAAAATTATTCCAAACGCGTCACCAAAGAAAAGGGAGATGCCGCCTGGGATAAAATCATCCAAGAACATCTTACACCTATGCCAGTACTATCTGCAGACACCGAAGTAGTTTTGGACGATATGATTTTAGGCAAACCTCGTGATGAACAAGATGCATTGCAAATGTTACAACAATACGCTGGTCGAACCCATGAAGTCATCACAAGCGTTGGCCTAACTTTTCATGAATACCAGCATATCACCCTCAACAAAACTTTGGTCACTTTTGCACCTATGACCGAACAGGACATCAAACACTACCTTATGACAGACAATTACAAAGACAAAGCCGGCGCATATGGGATTCAAAGTTATATAGGGCAATTCATTTCACGTATTGAAGGCTGTTTTTATTCGGTGATGGGTTTGCCGTTATATACCGTAAAACACATGCTGAATACGTTGAAAGAGGACCCATTATGGAGAAAGAGACAGCCATGAGGGTGACTATCTACCATAATCCTAAATGCTCCAAATCAAGGAAAGCTTTAGAACTCTTACAAGATCATTCTATTCAGCCTATCATCGTAGAATACCTGAAAACGCCTCTTGATTTAGAAGAACTTCAGACATTAAGCACCTATTTTGAGTTAAAAGAGTTTGTGCGACATGATGATCCGCTGTTTAAAGGGCTTAAACTCACATTAGAAGATAAAGATCAGGTATTAAAAGCCATGATAAAACATCCGATCTTCATGCAACGCCCTATCGTGACTTCTGGCGATCAAGCCATGATTGCAAGACCTCCAGAAAAAGTATTGGAGCTCATAAATTCACGATGAAAAAAGCACATGAAACAATATAGTTTAAACCGCAGCACCAAGCCTTAAACCATCGACAGCTGCTTCAAGATTGTTCTGACGCGTACTCGCAAAAAAGCCACAGGCAGGATACGTGATGCAAGCAACCATAGCGAATCCATTACAAACTCCTGATAATGGCATAGTCAGGCAAAATAACACCATTGCAGCGCCTGCAACTGATATTGCAAGTCCTATTTTTAACAAAAACCAATAATCTAACGCGCTATCTTTGTTGAATATATCATCAATAGCAGGCAATGAACTGTCTGAGCTATCAGGAAAAGGAAAAGATTCTATAGCATTTTCTGCAAGCGCATTATAACCTGGTATTATTCTCAAAGGAGAAAGTGCATAGCGATTTAACTCTTGTTTGATAATGTTATCTTCATCCAGCGAAGAACTCCGAATGTATAACATGAATTCAATTTTAGGCCCCAAATCATCGGACGCAGCTTTCCGATATAATGAAATGGCTGCCATGCCTCGATTAATTGAATAATGTGATTCAATGTTTAAAGAAGCCATAGTGCGAGTTAGTATTGACTCATCATATTGATTTTTGATTCTCCCCTCAAGCAATAGACCACATGCCAAATACCCAATGGAAGAGGGATGTTGATAAAAATACCTCATAATCCGTATCAGCATTGATTCATCAATGGCAAATGTCGGTTGAATCGTTTCTCCCCTTTCTTTTAGGTGAAAGTTCTCACGTGCCTCAAGAGGAAATAATTGTAGCAATAAATACTCCGCAGGACTGTACTCATTGCCATTCATTATAATGGTTGTAATCGATGCAGGTAGAGACAGAATAATATTAACTTGCTGAATCGGAGTAGCACTTGAAAAATCCCCTCCAAAATCTAATGTCGCTACACCCGCAGGTATACCTGCAATGCTTGCAGCGATTTCTGAATCAGATAAATTACCAAGATTATGCAAAGAATAAAGCATATAGTTCTCTTCAAGACATTAATGCTAAACATTGTAACATGTGATGCTTTGTTTTAAATCTTATTGATTGATTATTTGGTCTTTTTATTTTGGCTTATCATTCAGCAAGCATGCAATGAAAACAACCTTAAGAGTTTGCCTACAGAGCAATACCAGGTGTTACACTATTGATAACTGACTCTGAAGACACTGCCGACTATTCACAAAAAAACGACAAGATTGATAAGTCATGGCAGTGACGACAC
Organism: Legionella sp.; assembly: GCA_002786165.1. Taxonomy (GTDB): domain Bacteria; phylum Pseudomonadota; class Gammaproteobacteria; order Legionellales; family Legionellaceae. The sequence goes on along the minus strand of PEQK01000020.1, from coordinate 216,196 downwards.
TTGCTTCAATGGCGCATGTACTGAAATGGTCTCTACTTAATGATCTTTCTTCCCATATCGCTGTATTAAATAATGCCCAACCGCCAATAATCCCATCGCCTCACCACCCTCGGGTTTTCCGGGACGTGAGCACACATTCCACGCCATGATGTCAAAATGCAGCCAATCCACTTCTGCCTGTACAAAGTACTGTAAAAATAAAGCAGCCACGATAGCACCTGCATACGGCGAAGGCGAAGAATTTGCCAGATCAGCAATTCTTGATTCAAACAAACATTGATACCCCGCAAATAAGGGTAATTGCCACACAGGATCTAAAAAACGCATGCCATAGTCTTGAATCTCAGAAGCCAACGCATCATTGTTAGAAAACATCGCTGCAATTTCTGTCCCCACAGCAACACGTGCCGCCCCTGTCAATGTGGCAAAGTCGATTAATAATTCGGGGTTGTGCTCGCACGCTTTGACCAAAGCATCCGCCAACACCAAGCGTCCTTCTGCATCCGTATTATCAATTTCAACTGTCATGCCGTTGCGCATTGTCAGCACATCACCGGGGCGATAAGAGTCTGCACTCACGGCATTTTCAACGGCAGGAATCAAAACCTGCAAACGGATTGGCAATTTTTCCGTCATCAACCAGTGAGCCAACCCTATCACATGCGCCGCACCCCCCATGTCTTTTTTCATCAAACGCATGCCTTGAGAGTTTTTTAAATCTAGCCCGCCAGAATCAAAACAAACCCCTTTGCCTACCAGTGTGACTCTGGGGTGGTTTTCATCGCCCCAGGTTAATGAAATCAATCGGGGCTCAGAAGCAGCCGCACGCCCTACTGCATGAATGGCAGGAAAATTATGAGTCACTAAGTCCTCTCCTACCCAAACATGGCAATGGGCATGATGCGTATCTGCCAATGTTTGTACTGTTTGAGCCAATGCTTCAGGATTCAACGCATTTGGTGGCATATTCACCAAATCTCTGACCATAAACACCGCATCGGTTTGTGCAATAATCTTAGGTAAATAGTGAGGGTTGAGTTCTAAGACTCTGGGCAGCGCAGCTACTTTTTGATAAGCATCAAAATGATATTGTGCAAAAGACCAAGCCAACACCGCACGCTCACACAACGTATTGGTCAGTTGATACGCCCCCGATGGCAATTTCATCACAGCATAAGCAATGGCAAGAATATCTGATGCTTCTCCAGCACCGATATAAACCTTCGCTAATTGACCTTGTTCATTTAAAATAAGGGCTACATCACCCAATTTGGCACCAAATTGCAATGAAGCCAGAGCACGCCGCTCATGTTCTGAAAAATCAGGATAGGCTTGATACGCCTCTAAGGTCAATAAAGTTACGGCAATGGCGTGGCCTGAAAATGCTTGATAAAATTGATGAGATTTCATGATTCCATCCTAATTTGTCCTCGAAATTGCGCAACTCTAACGCCGCAAATACCCAAGCTTACAATATAAATCACACAAGCAATACCTATGTGCAACACCAGTACACCCAATCTAGAAAATCGCGTCAAATTCATCCAATACAACAAATCAGCACGCATAGCCAACAAATATATCATCACCGCAACATTCGCAACGATCAGTTGACTCATATATCGCCACCAACCCTTTTGTAATTGAAAAATATCACGTTTGATCAACAATAAGAGCAACAGTCCACAATTGACATAACTGGCAATAGAGGATGCTAAAGTCAATCCCGCATGCGCCATAGGTTTGATCAACACAAAACATAATATAGAATTTAACAACATACACAAAGCGCCAACTTTCACTGGAGTTTTGATGTCTTGGCAAGCATAAAAGCCTGAAGCCAACACTTTGACCATCATAAAAGCTGGCACACCCAAACCCAGCGTGATCAAACTTTTTTGAGTTTGTAACACATCAAACGCGCTGTATTTACCGTAAGCAAAACAAGAAGCAATCGCCGGCATTGCAAAGACCACCAAACACAATCCAGCTGGCAATCCAATTAACAATAACAAACGTAAACCCCAATCTAATGCACGTGAAAAATGCTCTGAATTTTGTTCTGTACGCCGTCGCGCTAGATGCGGCAAAATCACCGTAGCAATCGCAACGCCAAATACCCCTAGAGGAAAATCAGTCAGTCGATCGGTATAATACAACCAGGTCACGGAGCTCACGGGTAAAAAAGATGCGAAGATGGTATCAACCAATAAATTAATTTGTGCTATCGACACACCAAATAAGGCCGGCACCATTAATTTTAAGACTTTTTGCACCCCCGGATCACGTCGCCCCAAACGTGGTCGAATTAATAATTGTCGCCGATATAAAAAAGGTATTTGAAATAACAATTGCACAATACCCGCTATCAACACGCCCCAGGCCAATCCCACTACTGGAACAGCACAATGCGGACTTAAATATAAAGCACATAAAATCATACTGATGTTCAAAAACACTGGCGTAAAAGCAGGTACACCAAAATAACCATACGTATTTAAAATAGCGCCGGCCATACCCGTTAAAGAAATCAACATCAAATAAGGAAACGTCAATTGCAACATCGAACTTGCTAGCGCAAATCGGTCGGTATCGCCACCAAAACCAGGCGCAAATACTCTGACAATAATCGGGGATGCCACCACACCAATGACAGTCACCAGAGTCAATACAGCACTTAAAGTCCCTGCAATTCTTGCCAAAAATAAACGCACTTCATCTAAGGTGCGTGTTTTTTGATACTCGGCCAATACGGGCACAAAAGCTTGCGAAAAAGCGCCCTCCGCAAACAGCCGCCGCATGAAATTTGGAATTTTGAACGCCACATAAAATGCATCCATACCAGGTGCCGCGCCAAATGTTTGTGCAATCAGCATATCGCGCACAAATCCCAGAATACGTGAAATAAAGGTCATCAAAGAGACCAATGAAGTCGATCGCAATAAGCTAGATTGTTTCAAAACAGATCCTTTAGGTGTGAGACGCTTTAATTATTTATTCAGATACAGCCATTTATAGTATTCTATTGATTCAACCAAAAATCCGCAACAGCAAAAGATTATCCCAACTCTATTGACAAGGGACGCAACCTTAGGCATGATCCAGACAATAAATCGTTTTATCTATGGAGATTTTTGTGGCCAATATTAAGTCGGCAATCAAGCGTGCCCGTCAAAATATTAAATTACGTCAGCGTAATACGAGTGCGCGTTCTATGTACCGCACCTTTGTGAAACATGTTATCAAAGCTATTGAGCAAGGTGATCAAGAAGTTGCGCGTGCTGCTTATGCTAACGCTCAACCTATTATTGATAAAGCTGCTTCTAATGGGCTTATTCATAAAAACAAAGCATCCAGAATCAAAAGCCGCCTGACTATTAAAATCAAAAGCATGGCAGCTTAATCCAGCGTTTCCGTCGCTCTAAGTCCGAAAACACCCGAACCGGTTAACCGGTTCGGTTTTTATTTGATTTTTTATCAGACCTGAGTGGACGGAGCTAGGTAAGTCATTAAAAATTCTATTGCAATTTCGTTCGATATTATGCACTATTTGTATTAGATCACTGTCAAATCATCGGAGAAAATAGCCTTATGGCGAAAGAAGATCATATAGAAATGCTCGGTACCATCATCGACACTCTACCAAACACTATGTTTCGAGTAGAGCTTGAAAACGGTCATGTCATCACAGCACATATATCAGGCCGCATGCGAAAAAATTACATTCGTATTTTAACAGGCGATAAAGTAAAAATAGAGCTCACTCCCTATGATTTGAGCAAAGGTCGCATCATTTTCCGCGACAAAAACGACAAATAAAAAGTAACCTACGTAGCCTTGATGCAGCATAGCGTAATCAAGGTTGTATCATTAAGTTACGTTATACAAGTAAATCAACATATCAAAACATTTTCATCAGAAATTCATCAATAACCTTGATTACGCTATGCTGCATCAAGGCTACTTTCTAATTTTTTAGCTCCCTGCCAATGTCATTTCTTCAATTAGGATCGAACCACAATGCGTGGAGCCGCTTTGATTGATATCTTGGCCCACCGCTACGATGCGATGCAACATGTCTTTCAAGTTTCCAGCAATTGTGATTTCTTCCACTGGATGTTGAATCTTACCATTTTCTACCCAGAACCCGCATGCGCCTCTAGAGTAATCCCCTGTTAAGACATTCACCCCTTGCCCCATTAATTCCGTCACCAATAATCCACGACCCATGGTTTCTAATAGTTCTGTCAAATCGCCCGCAGTCGCATCAACGGTTAAATTAAACACACCACCTTGATTTGCTGTGGTTTTCAAACCCATTTTCCGAGCTGCATAAGAACCCAAGACATATTGTTGCAAGACACCATCTTTAACAATAACATTAGGACGAGTTGCTACGCCTTCACTATCAAACAACGCAGATCCCAAACCTCGTTTTAACCAAGGTCTTTCGTATATTTGTATGTTTTGCGGAAATAATGATTGATCAATGGTATTCAATAAAAAAGAATTTTTTCGATATAAATTATAGCCACTGATGGCCGAAATAAACGATGATATCAACCCACTTGAGACACGCGATGAAAACAAAACGGGTGTTTTTTGGGTTTTAAGCTTGCGAGCACCCAAACGACTCACCGTTCGAGATACCGCACTCAGCGCTAAAGCATCCATTGCCATCATATCATCAAAATGTCGGGCAGTCGTATAATCATAATCACGTTGCATAGATTGGCCGGTACCTTCTTTGGCCACCAACGAACAAGACACCGAATGACGACTGGAATGAATCATGCCTAAAAATCCTTGCGTATCAGCATGCCCCATACAAAATTCATAGGTCGCAATACTAACGCCATCAGAATTTATAATTCTAGGATCTAACGATCTTGCATGTGCCTCGCATTGCAATGCTTTTTCTATTGCCGCGGCCGGATCAATGTGCCAAGGATGGTATAAATCCAAATCTTTGCTCATGTCGTGTCTCGGTTCAGGATCTGGCAAACCAAAACAAGGATCAGGTGCACTGACTTTTGCAATTTCATAAGCTGCAGACACCATGGCATCAAGTGCTGCGGGCGATGTATCACTAGAGCTAGCACTGCCTTTGGCTTTTCCAACAAAGACAGTTATGCCAACACCATTGTCTTCACTAAAGGCCACAGTCTCTACGGCACCCATGCGCACATCCACGGAAAAACCGCTATCTAGGCTTACCCCAACGGCCGCATCAGTTGCGCCAACTTTTTTTGCACGGCTGAGGATATCCTCTAGCAAGTCATGTAATTCATCTGTTGACTTTGATGGGACACTAGAGTTATTTTGCGTTAATGTTTTCATAAAATCCATCCTAAAATTAGGGGCAGCTGACCTTTGGTTTGCAGAGTCCTTTGAATCAAGGATACAAGATAACCATGATTAGAGCACGCAAAAAAATATATTTCAAACGCCTTTTGCTGTGTTGGCTGCTCACCTCAGCTACTCACGCAGCAGCGTGGCAAACACTTGCGCCTGGTATTGAATATGATACTCTCGATCCACAGCCGCTGTCTCAGTGGTCGCATATTCATGTGTTTCGTATTGATTTACATCACAATCAACTGGGTATTGTTTTAGCAAAAGATCTACCTAAAAATTATACGTCCGCACAAACCTTCGGACAACATAGCCAGGCGCTTATAGCCCTCAATGGCGGTTTTTTCAATCCCAACAAAGTACCTTTGGGTTTGCGACTGAGTGATCATCAAATTTTAAATCCTTTAAAACGCATTAGTTGGTGGTGGATATTTTCTATCAAACAATATACAGCAGCCATTACATCTCCTTATGAGTTTAGACGCCAGAACAGCAGCGATTTCGCCATACAAGCAGGTCCAAGGCTTCTGATTGCAGGCAAAATTCCCGCACTTAAGCCTGGGTTTGCCAATCGGTCTGCGCTTGGCATCGATACCCAAGGTCGTATCCTAATCGTTGTCACAGAAAACTTACCCATGACCACCACTGATTTGGCTTATACACTAAAAAATGCCCCTCTCAATTGTGTAGATGCCCTAAATTTAGATGGCGGTAGTTCAAGCCAACTTTACGCAAATATGCCGAACTTCAAACTTAATGTGCCGGGATTTGCACAAGTTAGCGATGCAATTGTTGTCAAACCACGATAAAAAGAGTAGTATTTGTCTCAATTTGAATCGTTTATGCCTGCACATTAATGCTTATGAAATCTTATATTATTGCCACATTTTATCGTTTCTGCCCTCTACCAGATTTTGAAGATTTAAAAGAGCCATTGTTAGAAGCGATGAAGGCTCATCGCATCCTGGGTACCATTCTTTTGGCCAACGAAGGCATCAATGGCGGTATGGGTGGATCGCCTGAAGATATGCATGCGATGTATGCCTGTATTCGAGCAGATGAACGATTTGCTGGCTTATATTTCAAAGAAACCAGCTCTGACATGATGCCTTACGAAAAAGCCAAAGTAAAACTTCGAAAAGAAATCGTCACCCTTGGCGTACCCGATATTGATCCATTGACCCAAACAGGCACCCGTTTATCGCCTAACGAATGGAATCAGCTCTTAGCTGATCCTGAAGTTTTGGTCATCGATAATCGGAACACCTATGAAATAGAATATGGTACATTCAAACACGCCATTAACCCTCAAACTGAAAATTTTCGTGATTTTCCAGACTATGTACAAACTCATTTATTAGATCAAAAACACAAAAAAATTGCCATGTGTTGTACAGGTGGTATCCGTTGTGAAAAATCAACAGCGTATTTAAAAACTCTTGGATTTGAAAACGTATATCAGCTGGAAGGCGGTATCATTGATTATATGAAAGAAGTACCAGCTGAAGAATCACTTTGGGAAGGCCAATGTTTTGTATTTGATGAGCGCATAGCTATTTCTGACGCATCATAAATTAGTCTCTGTCACGCATTAGTCTCTGATAGACCCTTTTGCCCAATAAGCAAAAGGGTCTACTATCCTAAAACCCGCCGTACTTCAGTTTGATCTGAAAAAACCAAGCGTTCAGAGCCAATGATTTGATAATTCTCATGTCCTTTGCCAGCGATCACAACAATATCCTCCTGATCAGCTGACTGCAGTGCAAATTGAATAGCTGTATGACGATCTAATAAGACAGTGACCTTTGTTCCAGCAGAAATCCCAGTTTGAATATCTTGAATAATCGTTTGTGGATCTTCGTGGCGAGGATTGTCGTTGGTTAAAACAAGTTCTTGCGCCAATTCACCAGCAATGCGTCCCATGAGCGGTCGTTTGGTCTTATCTCGATCGCCCCCACAGCCAAACACCACCCATATTTTTGAATGTTGATGAGACTTTAACTGCACCACCGTTTTTAATACATTCTCCAAAGCAGCAGGGGTATGTGCATAATCCACAATAACATAAGGTTTTTGTGACACCACTTCCATCCGTCCAGGAGAAGCATGTAGCTTGGCCATAATAGCCACGACGTCTGTCATCGAATACCCATTGGCCAATAAACTGGTATATACAGCCAGGCTATTATAAATGTTGAATAAACCCAAACTTGGGATCCGGAGCTCTTGTTGTCCCCAAGGGGAATCAACTAAAAACTGACTGCCATGAATATACAATTTACAATCGGAGGCACGCACATCAGATGTGTGATGCAGACCATATCTGAATTGTTGGACCGTTTTAGGAACAGCATCTGCCATCGTTTGTACATGATCATCATCTTGATTGAGAATCACCCATTGCAGAGAGGATTTGCCAAACAATAGGGCTTTGGCATTGGCATAAGAGGCCATGGTTTCATGATAATCCAAATGCTCATGACTTAAATTGGTATAAATGGCTTCGCGAAACATAATCTCATCCACTCGATGCTCTGACAGAGCGTGGGAAGACACCTCCATGCAGACTTGTTGCAACCCCTTGTGCTGGTATTCAGAGAATAAGCGTTGCAAACACAATGCATCTGGGGTGGTATTGTTCAAAGGGGTAAGGTCTGGTAAACATCCTTCACCAAGGGTACCAATATAAGCTGAAGGACGACCTAATAAATGATGGGCTTGGGCCAATTGGTATGCAATGGTTGTTTTACCATTAGTACCAGTAACACCCATCACTGACAAAGATTGGGACGGCTCAGCATAAAATCGACTCGCTAAAGCAGCCAATTGTGATGCAAGATTTTCTATAGGATGGCAAGGAATAGAATGGGGAAGTACCACGTGTTCCGGCCATTGGTTGGGTTCATACACAATTGCGCAAGCGCCCTGTTCTGATGCCGAAGAAAGATAGTGCCGACCATCAGTCACTGCCCCCGGATAGGCAATAAATAAATCACCTGGCTTCACGTGTCGACTATCATTTTGGATGCCCATAATCTCACAATCTTGAGACAATAAAGGTGCCCAGGGTTGCAATAAATAGGATAATTTCATATCAGCCTTGGTCAGGAGGAATGTCTAAAATTCGCAACGCTGATCCCATTACTTTGGAAAATAAAGGTCCAGCTACTTGCGCACCATAATACCCACCTTTGCTCGGTTCAGTGATAAATACAGCCACAATCAACCGTGGATTTGAAACCGGAGCAATTCCCACAAAACTCGACATATAACGTCGTTCTTCATAACCACGTTTACCTGCCACACGCGCAGTACCCGTCTTACCCGCCACTCGGTATCCTGGCACACTTGCAGATCGACCGGTTCCTTCTGTGACCACATTTTCTAACATTTTTAATAACGCGTCCGCGGTTTTGGCAGAAATCACCTGTTCACCCGTTACTTGTGTATCTTGGTGAATCAAACGAATCGGTGGTAAACGACCATGATTCGCAAATATCATATAACTTTTGGCGATCTGCATGGCCGTTACCGACATACCATACCCAAAACTTAAAGTAGCCAAGACAAAAGGATTGGCTTCTTTAGGATGAACGATAGCGCCTTCACTTTCTCCGGGATAACCAGATTCCGTACGTTGTGCAATGCCGCATCGTCTTAATAAACCAATCAATTGTTCTGGCGGACTGAGCAATACCATTTTGCTCACCCCAACGTTACTAGAGTTTCGTAATACACCAGTCACATCCAATACTCCATAAGGATGCACATCACGAATGGTGTGTCCATGCACGATCATCCAACTGGGTCTGGTATCAATAATGGTGTCAGGCGTGATCTGACCAGATTCTAAAGCGCTTGCGATACTAAAAGGTTTGATCACCGATCCTGGTTCAAACACATCCGTCAGCGCTTTATTACGGTAGGTACTCAAGGCATAGCGACTACGCGCATTAGGATTAAAAGACGGCGAATTGGCCATAGCCAACACTTCACCGTTTTTCACATCTAAAACCACAACGGAACCTGATTTGGCACCAAAATGCTCTAACGTTTCTTGCAATTGATGATAGGCAAAAAATTGAATACGGCGATCAATGCTTAATTGTAAGGTATGACCTGCACGGGGTTCTTTGACGGTTTCTATTTCTTCAATCACCCTGCCATACCGATCTTTTACCACACGTTTTTTACCATTGAACCCTTCCAACCAAGATTGATAGGCCAATTCTAAGCCTTCGATGCCTTTATCATCGACATTGGTAAACCCTAATAGTTGAGCTGTGCTGTCTGCCTCAGGGTAATAACGCTTGAATTCTTCTTGAAAATTAATCCCAGGAATTTTTAAATCGTCAATGTCTTTGGCACGCATAGGGGTCAATTGACGTTGTAAATAATGGAATTCGTGTTTTTTTGCACTCTGTAAAGAATGACTCAACTGCTTTGGGGACATATCTAACAAACGCGCCAACCGCGTCAGTTGAGAAGAAGTAGGTGCAAATGTTTTGGGATTAACCCAGAGAGATTGAACAGGTGTGCTGACCGCCAAAGGAATCCCTTCGCGATCGATGATCATACCGCGATACGCTGGAATACTGATTTCACGCAAACTACGCGCATTGCCTTGACCTTGCAAAAAAGACCGGTGCAACACCGTTAGATCAACCATTCGCCAAAATAAAATACTTTCCAACAATAGAAAAAAAACGCCAATAACCCATAGCCGCATTCGATGATGTAATATCTTTTTTTGACTCATTTCGTCTGTAATCTAACCATATTCTTCGTATTCGGTAAATACATTTTTAATTGTTCCGTAGCCAACTGTTCAACACGAGAGGGTCTAGCCAAACTGGCTTGCTCTAATAATAATTGGCCCCATTGCAAATTCAATTGATGCGACACTTGCTGGGTCGATTCTAATTGACTTAAGGTCAAGCGATAGTAATTAGTGGTATAAATCACAGCCAAGGCACTGATCAAAACCACTACCATCAAACTCAATCTTAAAATACTTGAGAAAGATAAACGCATATTCACTAATTGTCCATGAAAAAAATTAGTTTGGTTTATATCTCTGGCCGCGGCATTCATAGTTTCTTTTCTCCTATTCGTAATATGGCTGATCTCGAACGAACATTTCCTTGTATTTCTGTATCTTTGGGTTTAATAGCCTTGCCTATGCGCTGAAAAGACGCAGGCATATCAACCGCTTTCATTGGAATCCCTCTGGGCAATGGCACACCACGCTCAGCTGTTTGCATGAACTGCTTTACGATGCGATCTTCAAGAGAATGAAAACTAATCACCGCCAAACGTCCACCTACAGCCAATACATCCAAACATTGATCTAAACAAGCTTCCAAATCCGTCAATTCTTGATTGACATAAATCCTAATCGCCTGAAATACGCGTGTTGCAGGATGTTTATGCTTTTCCCATTTGGGATTAGCTTCTTTCACAATTTCAGCCAAAACGGCAGTGTCTTCTATGGGTGCAGTGCTGCGGGCCGCAACAATTGCACGAGCAATCCGTCGTGCGAAACGCTCTTCTCCATATTCAAAAAATACTTTTGCCAATAATTCTTCTTCAGCTTCATTGACAAACTGTGCAGCACTGAACCCTTGCTGACCATCCATACGCATGTCCAAAGGACCAGTCTGCATAAAGCTAAAGCCACGTTGCGCATCATCCAATTGAGGGGAAGACACGCCTAAGTCCAGCAAAATACCATTGACTTGGCCATATACGCCCCACTGCCGCGCCAAATCCGCTAAGGATCGAAACGATCCTTGTGCAATTTGAAACCGTGTATCGGTTGAAAAATTCGCTTTTGCATGCGCAATCGCTTCCCAATCTTTATCAATGGCATATAATCGACCTTGCGGACCTAATCGCTCTAACAAGCAACGCGAATGCCCACCTCGCCCAAATGTACCATCAATATAAATACCATTTGGAACGATCGCCAATGCTTCAAGTGTCTCTTCTACCAAAACTGGTTTGTGTGTCATAACCCTGTCTTATAAATAAAATGTTTTAAGTTCATCAGGCAATTGTCCCAATCGATTGGATTCTTCACTCAACCATTGATCACGACGCGATTCCCACAGACTTTCTGACCACACTTCAAACTTCGATCCCTGACCAATCATCAAGACTCGTTTTTCTAATTTCGCATAATCACGTAATACTTGGGGCAGTAATATTCGCCCTGCCCCGTCCAAAGTCACATCCGTTGCATGGCCAATTAATAACCGTTGGATGCGGCGTGACACCGGATCAAAACTAGGCAAGCGTTGTATTTTTTCTTCGATCGCTTGCCAATGCTGTAGTGGATATAACAACAAACATGTTTCTTCAGTATCAATAGTGACTACCAACGATTGACCAGAATCTATACCCAAAGACTCGCGATACCGCGTCGGCATAGCAAGGCGACCTTTGCCATCGATGTGTATTGCATTGATTCCGCGAAACATAATGTTATGAGGCTAGGCCCACAATTCTCCACTTTTTGGTATTTTACACCACTTTTATACACTATAGGGTGTTTTTTTGGATTTTGTCAAAAAAAAAGTGAAATTTAGTGTGTTTGGAAGCCATGGGGTGAAAAATTCATAGGTGATCGTCGAAGAGAAAGTACTAGAGAGGATAGTAGCCTTGATGCAACGAAGTGAAATCAAGGGATTCATTGCACTTGCAACCCCCTTGATTTCGCGTTGCTACATCAAGGCTAAAAAGTCATAATTAATATCAGTGACCAAATTTTGGCGAAGTCATCACTTCTTCTATATTTTGAACCACAGCATCAACATCTCGTTTCAACGTAGGTGTTGCGCCCATGCTATGAGAAATTTTACCCACGGTACCAAACAATCCTGCAGTGGACAACGCAGTGACAGTTGCAGCTGTTGTGAGATCAACGCTCAATTTGGCGGCAACGTAACAAAGCGCTGTTAATACCAAATTACTCGCTTGGATAGCAGTTACGTATGCCATCATAGCAGCAGGCATAGTCCAGCCAGTTGTAGATACGATCGCAGCCCCAGCCACCATTAAGGCAATGGCAGTGGCTAATGCCATCAAAGCATTTCCAAAAAATTGCAACCGATCGTTTTTATGACCAATTTTTTCTGCTTCTATTTTCACATAGGGCAACAACGTATCTTTGATATATCTCATAACTTCTGTATTGATCAATTTTAATTCATCAGCCGTGAGTTCAAAAACCGTATGGTCAGATAAATAGGACTGCTCTAAGTCTCTAAAACTATCTTCATACGAGTCCACTTGATCCTGAGAACGTAATGCTTGACTTTGCTCTATCACAGAAGAACCAGACACATTTTTTAACATGGCCGCATTGAAATGCATCATAACAAAAAAGGCATTTGACAAAGATTGTAGTAAATCAAGATGCAAAATTATAAGATCGTTGTGTGTATCTTCTTTTATCTCCAAAGCAGGATTTTTTGCAAAACGCTGTAGTGTCACTAAGGTTTTTTGTTTGCTTTGAGATTGATCGGCATCCTTCCACCAATCGACCCAAGTGCGTTTAGATGCACGATCCTTAAGTTGGGTCACACTTAATCGTAGAATGGCTTGTAATTGCTCTTTTGCATCTCTCATCTGAGCGTCTATACCATTATTTCGGTCAATCGATCGTGTATCCGCCGCCACATGCAATTCGATATAATTCTTTATGGCCGCATCAAGATTTTTCTTGCAAGTTGCCAATCCAGTAAGACCTGTTTGTTGCGCAGTTGCTGAGAAGTGCAGACCAATTCTCCTCTCATGCTCAATATTTTGATCACGCAAAGAAAGAATTTGCGCACCAATATCCATCATAGTTTGTTTTTTTTGTATACCATTAGAAGATGGGGCATAACTTTGTTGATCATTTTGTCGTCCCATGAACGGAGGTTTTAGCATGTGATGTCTTCTATCAGCATAGGCGCCATCGTGATCAGTTGTGAGATGTGATGTATCATCCTCTTCTCCCGTTAAAGATTCATTGATGATTGTCTCCATTCGCTGTCCATCTTTTGCTATAGAGCGTATTGGGAAAGGCTTCCCTGTATAACGTAATTGGCTTGCCATATTTTCTGCTCTGGTTTTTTGGTTTTTAGCGGAAAGAAGCAGAGCAAGATCCTTTACACGTGGCTGAAAGTGATCTGTGGCTTGTACTATACGAGGACTTGGTAAGGCAGATATGTTGTTGTTCCTTTTTCTTTGGAAACCCTCTGCACTAGAATCTGAATCGCTATTATGATCACCCATCTTAAATCTCCAAATTAATAGTTCAAAATAAATCACATAACGGAGGAATTTTAAAACAAGCCATCACCTTAGGTGAGCAGGAGAAGCTTTTATTAAGCTACGAGATGCCGTGGTTCGGTTGTTAAAATTAATCCGCAATAAATGTTTGATTAATAAACACGCTGAGGGTGTTGGCTCAAGAGTCTAGCATACAAGTTTGAAAAAAACAGCCGGGGTTTTATGACTTATGGTGACATAGATGGTTCTGCGATCACACCATTCAACTGTGCAGCAAAACGCACGCCTTGCAGGACCAAATCAGGTAAATGATGATCATACAAATGATGATGTTCAAATAAAGAAGCAAAGCCACCGGTGGCCAAGACTAGAACCGCTTGATTGGGAAATTGTTCTTGCTTAATCCTTTGAATCAATTCACGACAAGCACCCAATGCGCCGTAAAATACCCCGGATTGGATACTATCTACCGTAGAACGGCCTACCACATGATCCATTTTGATGATGTCGACCATAGGGAGTTTTGCGGTATGATTCGATAAAGCATCTACACACAAACGCATACCCGGCAGAATGGCACCACCAAAATAAGTCTTTTGATGATTGATCACACAAAATGTGGTAGCTGTACCAAAATCAATCACAATCAAATTTTTGCCTTGAAATTGCTGCGTGGCTGCAATGGCGTTAGCAATGCGATCAGCGCCTACATCACCGGGCTGTTTGTATTGGATATTTAACCCAGTTTTAACGCCAGCTTGTAAGAAAAAAGGTTCAATAGAAAAGTATTTGATGCACGCAGCGCGCAAAGAGTATTCCAGAGAAGGCACCACAGAACAAATCGCGATCGAGCTTATCTCGCTAGGATTAAGGTCATTTTCACGAATGACAGTTTTTAAGAATATACCCAATTCGTCCGATGTACTGACTTTGGACGTATGTCGAAAACGCAAGACCAAGTCATCGCCAGAAAATAAACCGCCATAAATATGAGAATTTCCAACGTCAAGACAAAGTAACATAGAATGCATTCCGATGAACATCTCTCCGCTGCGTAGTCACAAAGAAGAGATCAAGCAAAAAGAAAGAAGTTGGTCGATAAGCCGGGTTCTGTCGTGGACAATCATTCATCTGGGACAAACGTCACCGTTTGCCTCAAGCAACCTACCCAGATCCTACACGGGTCATGTATGGCAATGAAACATTGCCTGGATCTCTATTTGGTCTTGCTCCGAGTGGGGTTTTCCCTGCCACGCCTGTTGCCAGACGCGCGGTGCGCTCTTACCGCACCATTTCACCCTTACCTGAATCATCAGGCGGTATATTTTCTGTGGCACTTTCCGTAAGCTTTCACTTCCCAGGCGTTACCTGGCACTATACCCTATGGAGCCCGGACTTTCCTCACTAAAATATTATTTTAGTGCGATTGTCTAACCAACTTCGGGCTAAAGTATATCAAAAAAGACGATATATGGGAAGGACTAGAGCGCCTCTCCCCAATAGAGCAAAGAATATGAGATATTAACCGCGCGTACCAATGAATTCATCATCAAAATAGCGCTTTAACTTCGTACGTAATGTACCACGGCTGACGCCCAATACACGTGCTGCTTTAGATTGGTTGTAACGAGTTAATTCCATCACAGTGCGAAATAAAGGCCCTTCAATTTCTTCTACAACCAATTGATATAAATTCAAATTAGAATCTTTGAGGTTTACCGAACTTAAATAAGATTTAACAACACTCACAACGTGTTGTACCAAAGCTTCATTTGATTGTTCTGCTTGATTGATTGTTACCGTCATTTCTACCATCTCCAATATGAAATAATTTGCATGTCATTTTTTGCATAAACTGTCTCTGGAATCTTCAGATAAAACCCAAAACAGCTTATATACAGACCACCATGGGCGCTATAATATCAATATTCATAAAGAATGTAAACATTGAATTAATCATATCCATAAATTTTTTTAATCAAACGCAATGTTCAGCTTTAAGATATAAGGTTGATAGTGAGGATAATCAACAACATAGAAAATAACAGGAAGCTACAAGGTGTTGCGAAGACTTATTCGTTGATCGTAAAGCTTTCCCCACACCCACATTGGCCCGTTTGATTGGGATTTTTAAATACAAATTTTGAGTTTAACCCTTGTTTCACATAATCCATTTCCAAACCTTTTAGGTACGGATAACTGGCTTTTTCAATACAAACCGAATGTTCCGATGTTAAAGGAAAAACCACATCAGTCGTCAAAGGTGCATCGACGTAATCCAATACATAAGACAAACCAGAACAGCCTGTTTTTTTCACAGATAGTCGCAAACTATAATGATGATGCTGAGTCAAATAAGATATCACTCGTTGCTGTGCAACCAAAGTTAATTGGATCCCCGCATCCGATTTGGCAGACTGCTGTACCACCGTATCGATATTTTCTTGAATTGACATGCTCTATCCACCTCATGCTCATGACAAAACTATGGTCAATGAGTTGATTGCTTATAATACTATGGTCTTATTATAATCTATTTTAACGCGGATTGTCATTACAATTGTTAAAAGGTTCGGCTATACTTCTTTCCATTAAAAATGCTATGGAGGCGATCGTGTCCTTACCCTATATCCTGATTCTTTATTACTCCAAAACAGGCTCCGTTGCACAACTGGCTCAACATATTGCTCGCGGTGTGGCGTTTGTGGATGGCATTGAAGCCCGGATTCGCGCGGTCCCACCTGTGTCGACCACGTGTGAGGCCACCTCCCCTGTGATACCCGAATCAGGTGCAGTCTATGCCAGTTTAGATGACCTGCGTCATTGCTCTGGTCTGGCACTCGGTAGTCCCACTCGCTTTGGCGCCATGGCAGCACCGATGAAATATTTTCTTGATGGTACGACGCCTTTATGGCTATCTGGAGAATTAATAGGTAAGCCTGCTTGTGTTTTTTCATCGACCAGCAGTATGCATGGGGGCCAAGAAACCACTTTGGTAAGCATGATGCTGCCTTTATTCCACCACGGTATGCTATTGATGGGATTGCCTTATAGCGAAGCAGAGCTCAGTCATACGCAATCTGGTGGGACGCCTTATGGCCCTACTCACGTGGTGAATGGAAGCGCATCAGATAATGAGCTGAGCGAGGATGAACTGATTTTAGCTAAAAAAATGGGCGAAAGAGTGGCCCGAGCAGCGTTGAGGTTGATGCCCTCATGAAAGTGATTAGTTTTAATGCAAACGGGATACGTGCTGCAGGTCGTAAAGGGTTTTATACTTGGTTAGAACAAGAGCAAGCTGATTTTGTATGCATCCAAGAAACCAAAGCACACCTGGAGCAACTTCTTCCTGACCCATTATACTTTCCAGTGAATTATCATTGTGATTATTTTGATGCCCATAAAAAAGGATACAGCGGTGTCGCGATTTATGCTCGCAAACCACCTCTAGAAAGCATCAAAGGATTTGGATGTGAGTATTGCGATACCGAAGGACGCTATTTACAGTTTGATTATGCCAATCTGAGTGTGATTTCCTTGTATTTGCCGTCTGGCTCTAGTTCAGACGAAAGACAACAAGTCAAATTTCGTGTGTTAGACCGTTTTAAAACGCAGTTGCAAGCCCTTCAGTCACAGAAAAAAAACCTTATTATTTGCGGCGATTATAATATTGCACACCACAATATTGATCTGAAAAACTGGCGCGGGAATCAAAAAAACTCTGGATTTCTGCCCGAAGAGCGGGCTTGGCTAGATGAGTTGTTTGGCCCATTAAATTATGTCGATGCCTTTCGTATTTTAAATCAAGAACCCGATCAGTATACCTGGTGGTCACAACGCCAACAATCTTGGGCAAAAAATGTGGGATGGCGTATTGATTACCAAGTCATCACTCCCGCGTTAACCCCTTTATTACAAACCGTTGATATTTATCGTGATCAACAATTTTCCGATCATGCGCCTTTGATCATGACCTACAATCTGGATGTATGACCATGCAAACTTTCACTCTAGCCAGCTGGAACGTCAATTCTCTTCCTGTGCGTGCGCCTCAAATCCTTACTTGGTTGGAAGACAATTCTATTGATGTGTTGGCTGTTCAAGAAACCAAAGTAACCGATGACAAATTTCCTCATCAACTCTTTACTGATTTGGGGTATCACATCGCCTATTCCGGTCAAAAAACATACAATGGCGTGGCATTTATATCTCGCCTGCCTTTGACTGATATTTGGATAGAATCGTCTGATATTCTCGAACGTCGTATCATTGCCGCTACCATTCAAGATGCTCGTGTTATCAACTTATATGTCCCGAATGGCAGCACACCAAGTTCAGACAAATATCTCTATAAATTATCTTGGTTAGAGCGTGTCACCAAGTGGATTGAAACAGAATTGCAACGCTACCCCAAATTGGCTGTTGTTGGAGATTTCAATATTGCACCCTATGATATCGATGTGCATGATCCTTTAGAATGGGTGGACTGTGTCCTGTGCAGCCCTCAAGAACGAACAGCGTTAGCACGCATGCAAGCTCTGGGCTTACTAGATAGTTTTCGTGAACTGAACCCGGAATTGCAAACCTATAGTTGGTGGGACTACCGTGCAGCGAGTTTTCGACGTAATCGCGGACTCAGAATTGATCTCATTTTATTAAGCCAAGCATTACAAGCCTGTTGCATAGAAACAGGCATTGACCCGTTGCCCAGAAAATCAGAACGTCCTTCTGATCATGCACCTGTATGGGCAACTTTAAAAACAAAAGCGTTATAAATCCTACGTCTTAACGAAGTATTCTCCCTAATGAGGGAGAATACTTATTTGTCATACACTAAATTTGTAACGCGCACCAATTTGCAATTGGTTGTCATAAAGTGATTTAAACCCGGTGGCTGGAGCAACACCAGCAGCGCTTGAGCCTACAGGCGCTAATTGGGTAAATACCCCACTATTAGAAAATTGATTTAATCCTACAAATTCATAATTAAAATCAATATCAAGGGATCGAGTAACTGCATAAGAAATGCCCGCACCTACTTGCCAAGCGAAATTAATCACTCTATGCCCGCCTTCCAGTTGATTGACTGCAGCGCCTGGCCAAAAAATTTGGCTTGTGTTCGCCATAGATGGCCCGATGCCCGCTGTAACATAAGGAGATAAGTCCCACGTTGTTAGAGGCGACACCGTATAATAAGCATTAAACATATAACTGGTGATATCAACTGTACCCTGAGCCGTTTCAGGCAAATCATCTGTGACAGAATATCCAATATTTGGACGAGCCTGCACTATAAAATCAAATCTAAGTTCTTTGGATGCCACAAAACCTATACCACCACCGTATCCCCATTGATCACTGATATGTGATGCCAGAGCTGGGCTAGAAACTCCTGTAATCGTGCTTTGTGTTGTGGCATTCGCTGCATGAAACATATTGTAATTGGCATACCCAGCCAAATATAATGTTTTGTCTGCGGGGGCTATGTCACCCATGCTACCTGCATAAGCAGTGCACACACTAAAACCAGCCAACAACACAGCCAAATGCTTCCTATTTGTCATGCTTACTCCTTCATTGTCTAGAAATATTGATCAGAACAAATTTATCTTACGCCACATCCAGCCTGTTCTCAATCAGTAAAATCGCCAATGATCGGGTTTTTATCTTGGTGACATGACCTAACTTGACTGATATATAATTTTCTGTTATCTTTCCGCGTTATTTTGATGAGCATATAAAGTAATCTTTAATGACTTATCATACCCCTTTATCCTTTTAGAATTGAGATAGATGATGAAAACTGAAATCCACCCTGAATATAGCACCATCAAAGTCACTTGTAGCTGTGGGCATACTTATGAAACTCGCTCTACTTTATGCTCAGATTTAAGCATCGAAGTTTGTTCTAATTGTCATCCTTTTTATACTGGTAAACAAAAAATCGTTGATACTGGTGGACGAGTACAACGCTTTATGGATCGTTACAATTTCGCTCCAAAAGCTGATACAAATCAAGAAGATTCTAAATAACGTCCGATTTGAGCGATTCGTAGATATATTGTATAATAGACCTATTCATCGCTTCTTTTTTTATATTATTTTTTGCTGATTTGCTGCATGGGAAGTAATTACTATGTCTGATACCCTACTGAAACAACGTGCTCTGCATTATCACGAATATCCAACTCCAGGAAAACTAGGAGTTTACATCACCAAATCAACCAATTCACAAGACGATTTATCTTTGGCCTATACCCCAGGGGTAGCTGAACCTGTCTTAGAAATTGCCAAAACACCTAATGATGCGTATCGCTATACGGCAAAAGGTAATTTGATAGCTGTGATGACGAATGGCACTGCCGTTTTGGGATTAGGAAACGTAGGACCTTTGGCGTCCAAACCTGTTATGGAAGGCAAAGCTGCATTATTCAAACGGTTTGCCGGCATTGATGTCTTTGATATTGAAGTCGACGCCAATGATCCCCAAGATTTTATTACAACGGCTAAAAACATTGCACCTACTTTTGGTGGCATCAATTTAGAAGATATCAAAGCACCTGAGTGTTTTGAAATCGAACAAGCCTTGATGGAGCAATTGGATATTCCTGTGTTTCATGATGATCAACATGGTACAGCCATTGTGGTCGCTGCAGGCTTATTAAATGCATTAGAATTACAGAAAAAATCGTTAAAAGATGTCACGATTGTTTGTATTGGTGCAGGTGCTGCTGGTATTGCTTCTATGCGATTACTGGTTGCTTTGGGTGCCGATAAAAACAATATGTTGCTATTGGACAGTGAAGGCGTGATTCATACGGGTCGAGAAAATCTCAATCCCTATAAATTTGCTTTTGCACGTAATACAGACAAGCGTACGATTGCTGATGCACTACAAGATGCAGATGTATTTATTGGGGTTGCGAAACCAGATTTATTGGATGCTTCGTTGCTGAAACTGATGGCACCTAATCCTATTGTATTTGCCTTATCCAATCCAACACCTGAAATACTACCCAATTTGGCTTTAGAAGTACGTCAAGACTTGATCATCGCAACAGGTCGGTCGGACTTTCCGAATCAAGTCAATAACGTTTTATGTTTCCCCTATATATTCCGGGGCGCTTTGGACGTACGAGCTCGATGTATCAATCAAGCCATGCAAATTGCAGCCGTAGAAGCAATTCGTCATTTGGTGCATGAACCAGTTCCACAGGAAGTCAAAGATAATTACCCACAAGTCACCGACTGGGAATTTGGACCTAATTATATTTTGCCTAAACCAATTGATCCTAGATTGTTAGAACAAGTACCCGCTCAAGTTGCTAAAGCCGCTATTGCTAGCGGTGTCAATGGTATTTTGACGCCTCAACAGGTTCCCGTCACTGGGGACATTTAATCGTAGCCGCAACATCTGATCACCACACTTCA
Source organism: Legionella sp. (assembly GCA_002786165.1). Lineage (GTDB taxonomy): Bacteria > Pseudomonadota > Gammaproteobacteria > Legionellales > Legionellaceae. Next base: position 195,130 of record PEQK01000020.1, on the reverse strand, counting down.
GTGCTAAATTTCAGTATGTCTGAAGTGTGGATTTCTATGCACAGATGACGGCACGCTACAAACCACAACCCTACCAAACAATCAAATGTAAGGAGACTATGTTGGCTAAGTCTAAAAAATTCACTATGACCGCATGGCTCATCTGCGGATTGGGGGCTCTCTTTTATGCCTATGAATATTTGTTGCGCATTTCACCTAGTGCAATGGAAACATCGTTGCGCCATCATTTTGGTTTGACTGCCACTGGCTTCGGTTTGCTATCGTCTGTCTATTATTATGCGTATGTGCCTATGCAGTTGCCCGTAGGTGTCTTAATGGACCGATTTGGTCCCAAAAGATTGTTAACATTTGCGTGTCTTATCTGTGTTATCGGTACCTTACTGTTCAGTCAAACCCAGAATTATCAAATTGCTATGGTAGGCCGTTTTTTAGTTGGCGCAGGATCTGCATTTGCATTTGTCGGCGTCTTAAAATTAGCTACTATTTGGTTACCTGAAAACAGATTAGCGATGGTCGCAGGATTAACCTCAGGTTTAGGCACGCTTGGTGCTATTATTGGTGATAACCTTATTTCCCTTATGGTGAGTAAATCCGATTGGCAAACAACCGATGGCTATACAGCCATTTTTGGCGTGATTTTAGCGGTTGTTTTATGGTTCGGTATTCATGATCATAAAAGAGATTTGAAAAGTGGAGGAACCATTAATTCCTTCAAACGTAATTTATTAGATTTGAAAATCATTTTACGTAACAAACAAATCTGGTTAAATGGCCTATTTGGTTGTTTGGTTTACTTACCCACCACGGTATTCGCAGAATTATGGGGTATTCCTTATTTGGTTCATGCGTGCGGTATGAGTGCTGCACAAGCTGCATTTGCAAACTCCATGTTATTTTTTGGCTTTATGGTCGGCGCGCCTATGATGGGATATGTATCTGATCGGCTAAGATGTCGCAAAAAGCCCATGGTTTTCGGTGCAGTAGGTGCAGCCACTACTATGATGATCATTCTATATTATCCGCAAATTCCGCATACAAGCATCAATCTACTCATGTTTGTTTTAGGCTTATTTTACAGCGCACAAACGATTGTGTTTGCGGTAGGTCGAGAATTAAGTCCGAATGAAGCAGCGGGTACGGCAATTGCCTTGACCAATATGCTGGTAATGTTAGGCGCTATGTTGCTTCAACCTCTTATTGGACGCCTATTAGATTGGAGCGCATGGTTGCATCATTCTACCAATCTGCTATTGTCCAATATTCCCGTGGCGCAAATCACTGAATATGGCCCTGAAGACTATAGACTAGCCTTATCTATCATTCCCATTGGCATTGTGATTGCCGCCTTTTTAACTCTTTTTATACGAGAAACTCATGCCCAAGCAAGAGATTAGTGCAAGTATGCGAAAACAATTGATCACCGGTGGCATCATATGCACCATCGGTGCGCTATTTTATTGTTATGAATTTATCTTACGCATCATTCCTGGCATTCTCCAAGATGAGCTCAGAATAGCGTTTGGTAATCTTTCCGCGACTGCCTTTGGTCAAATTGCTGCGCTATATTATTTTGCTTACTCTCCAATGCAATTGCCTGTCGGGATTTTAATGGATCGATACGGGCCACGCTATTTGTTAACGCTCGCTTGCTTATGCTGTACGCTTGGCTCTTTAATGTTTAGCTCGCACTCTATTTTTATGGCCAGTTCTGGACGACTATTGGTGGGCTTTGGGTCTTCGTTTGCATTTGTAGGCGTGCTTTCAGCCGCAGTAAATTGGTTGCCTCAACGCTATTTTTCTTTGGTTGCAGGATTGATGACCACGCTGGGCATGCTTGGTTTGGTATACGGTGAAATTCAAATCACACATTTGGCACATGTGTTGGGTTTACACACTGTACTTCTCTTATCAGTGATTCTCGGCTTGATACTCACAGTGATCATTTTTGCAATCGTCAGAGATGCGCCTACAAAACGTACGCAAGAAAACCTACCCTTTGCTGAATTTTTCAAACAAGTGCTTCGAGTATTAAAATCAAAACAAATCTGGATTATTGCTATCATTGGTACCTGTTTATATACCTCGTTGTCGGTATTTGGCGAGTTATGGGGTAAATCGTTTTTAGAACAAGCATATCATTTGACCAAATCAGAAGCTGCAACCACAATGTCGATGTTGTTTTTGGGCTGGGCAGTGGGCGCACCTATATCCGGATATTTGTCTGATCTCACGGGCAAACGCCTCTTACCTTTGACCATTGGTGCAGTGGGTTCTTTGATTTTTATCAGCCTGATTGTATTTGATCAGCATTTGTCTTATGCAGCTTTGAATATTTCAATGTTTTTATATGGCGTGTTCAGCGCCACGGAAATCATTGTATTTATCATGGCTAAAGAATATAGTGCTACGCAACAATTATCTGGCACCATATTTGCAGTGACCAATATGATAGTCTCATTTGGTGGCGTGGTATTTCAGCCTTTGGTTGGCAGCTTATTGGATTGGTCTTCGCAAACAGTCACGCACCATGAACTACGAGAATACACCACAGCAAATTACCAAGTGGGTCTAACCATTCTGCCTGTCTCAATGCTACTAGTGCTCATCTTGGTGGCGTATATGGCAAAAAAGAAGAAGCAATAGTCAACTGCGTTGCATCAAGGCTATGGTTATGTCTTTTGTAGCCTTGGTGTAGCTTAGCGGAATCAAGAGGTGTTTGTATTGGTTACCGGATACTTATTTGTTTTATGCCCTGAAAATAGCCAATAATTCTTGAACTGGAACTCTCTGACTGCTTTTGCAATTGATGAAACGTCGCACTGGAAAAGATTTGATCTCAGCATCATGATATTGCTCTCGAGTAAACTCAGTATCATGGTTAGATATCATCACCGTGATGCCACGATTGGCGGCATCCCTAGCACATTGCGCCAAGTCTATTTGATCCAAATCCGTAAATTTTTTACCAGTATACGCTGAAAAATTTGAGCTTTGTTTCAGAGGAGAATATGGCGGATCACAATAAATTAAATCGCCTTTACTGGCAACCAGAAAAGTAGTTCTGAAATCGCCATGCGCAAAAATAGCCGATTGACTCTTTTGATAAAACAATTGCATTTCATGATAGGGGAAATAAGGTTTTTTATAACGACCAAATGGTACGTTATAGTATCCTTTAGAATTATAACGACACAGACCATTATATCCATGCCGATTTAAATATAAAAAAATCGCTGCTTTTCTGCGAGATTTTTTCAGTCGATTGAATTCATCACGATATTGATAATACGCTTCGGCGCAATTGTATTTTTCTACAAACCAACGACGACAATATTCAATAAATCTTGGCCCTTCTTCACGAATATAGTGGTAAAGAATCACCAAATCACGATTGCCTTCCGCCAACAAATAAGCAGGATAATCCGTATTCATGAAAACCGCAGCAGAGCCTGCAAACGGTTCAATCAAACGTGATGCTTTTGGGAAAGTGTCAAGCAAATGATCCAGGCAATGGTATTTATTACCTGCCCACTTTAAAAACGGCCTTGTTTTCATCGTCCCTCATGCCTATTTTTCACTTCATTTTCGCTTGGTGATGAAGCGGATCATGAACCCATATTAACAGGATTTCAAAGATTGCAGAATGGATTTAAAAATCTTAGGAGGTCCGGCAATCACATTACCCTGTTCTAACGTATGCTCGCCACCCTCTAAATTGCTGATCAAGCCACCCGCTTCTTGCACCAATAGCACACCTGCGGCAATATCCCAAGGTTTCATTGAAAAACCCCAAAACCCATCTAAACGACCACAAGCCACATACGCCAAATCCAAAGCCGCAGATCCAGTCACACGGGTTGCACTACATTGACCCATGAAACGTTCATAACCGCGCATATAACGTTGGGCTAACGCTGGATGTCGAATCGGTAATCCTGCGCTTAAAATGGCATTTCCAAGTTGAGTTTCTTTGGACACTCGAATACGTTGATCATTGAGACGAGCACCACAACCCCGACTTGCAGCAAAACATTCGTGACGCAAAGGGTCATACACTACAGCATGTTCAATGCGAGATTTGACACGCAATGCGATTGAAACAGCATAAAAAGGGAACCCATGAACATAATTTTTAGTACCATCCAAAGGATCAATAATCCAAACAGATTCGGCATCTTCTTGGTAAGTCCCACTTTCTTCCGCTTGAATGCCATGATCAGGATAAGCTTTCAAAATAGTAGAAATGATGGCTTGCTCTGCTTTCAGATCTACTTCACAAAAATAATCGCCCTCTTCTTTGGGGATTAATTTCATATGCTTCACTTGATCCATATGGCGTAAAATCACGTCCCCTGCTTGGCGAGCAGCGCTGACGGCAATATTTAATAATGGTTGCATGAATAGACCTAATATTCCAATGAGCCGCAATTTTACCACAATTCTAGAGGTTCAAGCATGCATTTTTAGAACATGTTGCTGTTTTGCAAAGAGAATATCATTTGAAAAGACGTCTTAAGCAAAAAAAGAAGTATTCACACCGCCACATACGATTACGACAATCGTCTGGTATGGCTGAATAACAGGATGATTTTGATACACCATGGATAATGCTGCGCCTGCAGATAGCTCAACCATGATGCGTTTGTCTTTCGCAAAAGCACGCGCGCCCGCTTCTGCCTCTGCATCGCTGATCACCACAGATTTGATGTCATGTTCTTGAGTCCATTCAAACAAATGCGATGAAATACGCTTCACGCCAAGACTAGTGGCACGACTGGTGACTGCAGGTAATGTCACCACTTGTTTGGCTTGAATAGACTGGTATAAATCATCAGCACCTTGGGTTTCAACAGCAATCAAAGGAATATCAGACCAGCCATGTTGCTGCATACCTTCTAGTAGGCCACAAGCCAACCCACCCCCACCCACAGCCGCTACAATAGCATCAGGTCGCACACCAGATTGAACCAATTCGTCAATAATGGTGGCATGTCCTGCCCAAATCATAGGGTGATCAAAGGGGGGAATGTAAGCCGCATGATGGTTTTGAATGTATGCCAAAGCTGCAGCATGCGCGCTATCCCAATCTTTTCCAGACACGATCACGTCAGCGCCATACATTTTGATCTCATCAATAAACAATTGATGACTAGTCGAAGGAATGAAAATTGTTGTAGGCATCCCTAACACCATGCCGCAATAAGCCACTGAAATACCTGCGTTGCCACCAGAAGAAGCCACCAATTGCTCAAAACCATCTGCAGCATAACATTGGCATAAACGACCAATACCACGTAATTTAAACGAAGCAGAGGGTTGTAAGGCTTCAATTTTCAAATGCACAAATTTACCAATGCTCAATTCCAGGCGTTTTGAATACAACAAAGGGGTGATCACATGCAATGGTGTATCTAACATAAGAAAATCATCCTTCAATAGCATTGATATCGATCGTTTTGATGCGATATGTTTTTTCTACTGTACCACGAAGAATACTCACCGTAATCTCTTCTCCCACTTTTGTTGCAGAAAGAATATGATACAACGCATCATAATCCACAACAGGGTGACCATTGACAGCAACAATCACATCGCCCAGATGAATTCTACCCGCGTAATCTCGTTGAGTCGGTCTTAAATGAGCTTTTGCTGCGGGCGTATTAGGTATCACTTCTGCTATCAATACACCTCGTTGAATCCCTAAACGATGAGCCGTATTCGGGACAACAGGTAATACTCCAATTCCAGCCATTAAGACACGTCCATGTTTGAGCAGTTGATCAGCCACACGCACAATTTGATCAGCAGGAATGGCAAATCCAACGCCTGAAGACGATCCGGATTTAGAAAAAATTGCCGTATTTAATCCAATCAAACAACCCGCGCTATCCAACAAAGGACCTCCAGAATTACCCGGATTAATAGGCGCATCCGTTTGGATCATACCTTTAATCGTTACGCCCCCAATACCTGGCATTTCACGACCCAATGCTGAAATAACACCTACCGTCAAACTATGATCAAACCCAAAAGGATTACCAATCGCAACTGTTTTTTGCCCTACCAACAAGTCATGAGAAGCGGCTATTTCTAAAGGATGATAATCCTCCAATGATTTCAACGCCACTGGTGATTGAATTTGTAATAAGGCAAGATCCAAACGGGGCTCTATGCCAATGACTTTCGCTGGAACAGTCGTGCCATTCAAAGTCACAGCCAAAGCATCAGCACCCTTGATCACATGAAAATTAGTCAAAATATGACCTTCTTTATCCCAAATCAAGCCGGAGCCAGTACCTGCTGGCACAACATGCATCAAATGATGAAACGAACGTACTTGGGACATGCGATGTACATACACAACAGCGGGAGAAGCTTTTTGAAAAATTTCAATGGTATTACGCTCATCAGGTAATAATTTATCTAATGCCATTGCATAAGTGGCACTCATCACAGTCATCAAAAGACAAGCAACCAAAGTCCGTATTTTATACATATTCATCTTATCACCCCCTGTTAAATTGCAATATAATGTTCTATATTGCCAAAAAATATATCATATATTTTATATGTAAAGCAAAACATATGCTATACTGACCCTCTCACCTTTACATGTTTTTTTGCAGGATGCAGCAAACATGGACGAAATTTACATCAAATTTTAATGGTGAGGATGACTATTATTTTAAGGAGGAACATTATGACTTACTTTGATCTGAACATGAGAAAATCACTCCTACTTGAATTACGTCAACAATTAGACATAGAACGTCGTAAAAACACGCTGCTCAAAACCAAAATGGAACAAAAGAGGACTGAAGATTTTTTTACGGCTCAAGCACAGATGAAACTACGTCCTATTGGCCCGACCCAAAACAACAAATCCTATTTGACAAAAGAGACTATTTTAACGTTGTCTAAACAGTTGCGTCATTTTCATATGCCCAATAGCATCGCTCTGAAAGGTCACCCACGGCCACATCCTGAGCACGACGATCACGACAAACAATTACAGGCGTTGAAAAAATTCAAACAACGGTTCCACGCAAAAAAACGCCATGTAGAACAACACATAGCACAGCATGAACAGGCAAAGCAAGAGTTGGAAAAACAACACAGACGCTCTCTTCTGAGCCTATAAAATCATTTGACCATGGTTTGTTTTCAAATTCATACTACAATGAAATAATCTACAGCAATTTATTTTTGAGTATTAGCGTGAAGCAATCCAAAGTACGTGGGATTGCTTCATCAGCTACCATGACATAGGAAAACAATGGAACCAGGATTTTTTAACGATTTTTTACAAACCAATGTGTTGGTATCGTTTGGTTTGATACTCCTCATCGGTCTCATTGGTGGGCAATTGGCTCATATTGCCCGTTATTTTCCTCGAGTGACTGGCTATCTTTTTTTTGGTTTTATCTTAGGACCACAAGTTACTGGGTTTTTATCCAACAGCATTATTGAGCAATCGGTTGTTTTTAAAGAAATCGCGATCGGCTTAATTTTGTTTGAGCTGGGATTACAAATTAATTATAAATTTCTACGTACACATTCCCCTCTTATCTGGACCACTCTTCTTCAGAGTGCGATTGTGTTTTTAATGATTTTTCTAGGATTGCCGCTGTTTCATGTCAGTTGGATGGTTTCAGCGTTGTGCGCCGCCATAGGTATCTCGATATCACCTGCAATTACTTTATTGATAGCCAGTGAATACCACGCCAAGGGCACTGTCATCAATTACTCACTGATTTTAACTGCTTTGAATAACATCGTATCTTTTATAGCTTATGCTGTGGTGATCGCAATTGCTGAACAAGTGACCACGCACCAGTCTATTGCGTACACAACGCTTATTGAATGGCTCTATCCTTTTTATCAAATGATAGGCGCAATCATACTTGCTTATATTGGATCAGTCATCATGATCACTTTAGGTCGATTTATTGGTAAAAAAGAAAACATGCAATTTATATTACTCATTGGCATGTTGGTCATTGTTTTAGGGGTTTCCAAATTATTATACGTCTCACCGTTCTTAAGTATGCTGATGTTTGGTATTTTGACGTGTAATCTGGATCATAAAGAATATTTGATGGAGGTAGAGCTGGGATATTTAGGTGAAATTTTTATTGTTATCTTATTTGTGATGGTGGGTGCAGAATTACATACCGAATACTTTCTCAGCTCGGGCTGGATTGTCTTTATGTTCATTCTGTTAAGAGGTATTGGTTATATTTTACCTATTGTTTTCATGAAAAAACGCTTACAGTTTAATTATCGACAAGCATTGTCACTTGGCATCACGTTTTTACCCATGGCAGGCGTTGCAATAGCCTTACTGGCCACTACTGAGCAATTAACACGTGAATATTATCCATTTTTATCGTTCATTATTCTGCCTGCTGTTGCAATCTTAGAAATGATTGGGCCTATGACAACCATCTTTGGGTTAAGATGGTCGGGAGAACTGGACGATTCACAAAACCTCGAGCATTGATACAATGCAACATAACTCTAAAGGTAATGTAAAGAACGTTGATGACTTTAATCGGTGTTTTTATTGTTTGTTGAAAAAAACAGCAGGATAGCCCCTACACAAATGGCACTGTCTGCCACATTGAACACAGGCCAATGATGTGTTTTATAATACACATCTATAAAATCCACCACATAGCCTAATCGAATCCGATCGATCACATTACCCAAAGCACCACTTAAAATCAATGTCAAAGCCAATAGTTCCCTTGTGGCTTTTAAAGGCGTTTTGACTATCCAGAACGTTAGACCAAGGCTCATGAGCAACCCAAATGCTGTAAATAAATGCTGAGGCCATGCTCCGCTATGACTTAAAAATCCAAAAGCAGAGCCTGTATTAAACACCAAAGTCCAATGCAAACCCGGAAAAATAGCCACAGACTGGTATAGGTCAAGGCAATGTAAAGTCCATAATTTGGTCGCTTGATCAAGACCGATGAATAACAAACAGACCATAAACCAGGTCCATTTTTGCATACAACATGTCATATCAGAATGTTTCATTATGTTTCCCGAACAGTAGAAAAATCTCAAAATTGAGGCCAACTATAGATGACGACGTAAAAAATACTCTTTGGCTGCAGCAATATCAGTATGGATTTGAGCCACCAAATGATCTATGGAAGAAAATGCAATTTCATCCCGTAATTTGTGTAAGAAAATCACTTCTAGCCGCTGTCCATATAAAGACCCAGAAAACTCTAAAAGATGCACTTCAAGTACGGCTTTGGTGCCTTCAAAAGTAGGTCGACGCCCAATATTAGCAATCCCCTGAAATAGTTTTCCGTCTTGATGGATAACCCGTACAAAAAAAACGCCTTTTATAGGCAACGCACTTTGTACTACTTTGATATTAGCCGTTGGAATACCCCAAGCACGAGCACGTCCATCCCCATGCATCACACGACCACATAAGGTAAAAGCTCGCCCCATCAAGTGAGCGGCCTCGTCCAAACGATCTGCTTGCAAGGCTTCGCGCACCAACGTAGAACTTACTCGTTGATCATCAAGTAGAAAATCTGGGTAAGAGGCAATGTGTGCTTGAAAAGAGCGGCCTATGTCTTGTAGTAAAGCCATATCCCCGCGTCGATCACACCCAAACCGAAAATCACTTCCCACAAAAAGATGCTTCACTTGTAACCGCGAAAAAATTAATGAATGCGCAAATTCTTCGGCACTCATTTGGGCCATATGGCGATCAAATCGCAAACAACATACATAATCCACGCCACATTGCTTAAAGATTTGTAGTTTTTTTCGCAAAGAAGTTAAACGTGGTGGAGAATGTTCTTTTAGAAAATATTCACGTGTTTGCGGTTCAAACACAATCACCAACATCGGGATATTTAATTGAGTGGCAAGCGCTCGAACAGAAGACAACAAAGCTTGATGACCACGATGAATCCCATCAAAATTACCAATTGCTGCAACAGTACCGTGAGTCAGGACCGTATCATAAGTCGTATTCTGTAATAATTTCATATATTAATACAAAGTTCCTAATGTAACATCTTATAGCAAAGTAAACGTATTTCATAAAGAAGATTTAAAAAAAACCTGCGCCCCTAGGGGCGAGGATAATAGAATGACTTAATGTTTGGGCCGGACAATCAATATATCACAATGCGCGCCATGCAAAATGGCATCAGCGGTTGAACCCAACAACAACGCCAATCCATGCTTTCCATGACTGCCTGTCACAATCAAATCCATTTTATGTTCATGTGCAACACGTAGTACTTCGTTTTTGATAGAACCAAATTCTAACAATTGATGTTTTTTATCCACATCAAGTTTTTTTGCTAGCGCAGATAGTTCTCGTTCAGCTTGTTCTTTGATTGAAATTTCAACTTCAGCAAACCCAGCAAATCCGGGATATGCATAGGCTGGAATGGGTTCCACGACATGAACCAAAAATAACTGAGCACCTGATTCTTCAGCAATTTTTTTGGCTTTATGCGCTGCATGAACGCCCACCTCATCAAAATCTGTTGCCAACAGCACACGTTTATACATGACAATCTCTCCTTGATAACAATAAACCCTTGCTTACAAAGCCTAGCAGAACAACAGGTTGGTTGACAAGTGGCATCTTACTCATCCAAATGACCCAAAGCACATTGCAACTGATTATCAATGGCCTGGCACTCATAACAAATAAAATCATGGCGATGATGTGATTGTCGCAACTCAAGAAATTGTCTGGATACGTCGACAGCTTGCTTCAATGCTTGCGTGTCTTTTTCAGGATCATATAGAGACAATACTGCATTTTGCCAACCTGAGACATTATCTAAAGATCGTATCTTGTGATCAGATTTTTTTTGCAGTTCCGGACCAGGTAATCCATATAACAGATGAATTTTCTGACTTAGGAGGGCCAAAGCATGATGACGTGCTTCCACACTATGTCCAGCAATATGAGGCGTACATAACGTAGCGTAGGCAAGTACATCAGGATGAATAGCAGGTTCGCCTACATAGACATCCGTACAATAGACCACATGTTTTCCATGGGTTAATAACGCCCGCTCATCCACCACATGCCCACGAGATGCATTCATGATCACCGTATGAGGTTGGAGATGGGTCAAAAAATCTGCGTCTATGATATGACGACTGGGATAAGGCGCATTTTCGTGTAAATTAGGATGTAAACTAATCACATTACAATGGTATAACGCTTGAAAATCACACGTTTGAAACGATGCATCTTCTGCCGCACGCAATGGATCGTAACACATGACATCAAAGCCAACCGCTCGTAAGCGTGCAGCCACCAAAGTACCTACCGCACCCATCCCTACGACACCAGCTCGCATCCCCGGTATTTTGTGTTGCTGTTGTAACTGAGCCACACAAGTGATGACATAATCAGCGACAGCACGCGCATTTGCACCTTTGGCATCTAACAAAGCAATATCATGCTGTTTTAAATACACACCATCAATATGGTCAGTGCCAGAACTGGCAGTGGCCACACACCTGACACGGGTGTGTGTCAATAATTCGGCATCCACACGCAATGTAGACCGACACAGCAAGATCTCGTGCTCAAATAACAAGGGGTGTAATTCTTGCTGCGAATGATAACGAGTGATTTGAAAAGGTGCACCAAAAAACCCATCCAAATTGGGTAAACTGCCATCGGCTAATAGTTTTATCATAACATCGTCGTCTTAAAATATTATTTCAGTGTTTACCGAATGTAGATCATCGAATAAAAGATTTGGGTACGACCAACACTTTATCCATCAAAGGTACCAGCGCACTTACAGGTTCATCCTCTGCAATTGCCATGACTATTTCTGCACGTCTGAGATCTATTTTATGAAAAAAATGCTGTTTTGCGGCAATATTCAGATTTGGAATCACTGATGGTAATTGTAAATCAAGCAACTCAACTGCGGATTGTGACTTTGAAAAAGTACGGGTAGGAAATGAACCTTGGGGTTTAGAGAATATCATAAACCCACCATACCCCAAGGTTGCTATCACTAAGCATACAGCCCCCAACAACATATGATATCGCCGAGTCTGAATAGGCATCACTTAGGTTCTCCTAAGATTCTCCATAAATATATTTAATAATATTATTTGCCACGGCTTTGACCGTCAATTTATCTGTATCAAAACTCACATCCGACAATTCTTCATAAAAAGGCTCACACTCATCACGTAACATTTCTAATCGCCCTTCTAAATCAGGCGTTTGTAACATGGGACGTTTGGTGCTATCGCGTTTTGTACGTTCAAATTGCTGCTGCAAAGAAGTCTTCAAATAAATCACAGTACCTCTGCCTGCCAATGCATTGCGATTTTCAGGCGTCATAATCACGCCACCGCCTGTTGCCAGAACGATATTGGTTTTTTGTGTCAGCTCTTCAATCACTTTTTGTTCACGACGGCGGTACCCTTCTTCCCCTTCAACATCATAAATCCAGGAAATATCAGCGCCTGTGCGTTCTTCAATGACTTCATCCGAATCATAAAATTCAAGCTTAAGCTCTTTTGCCAAAGTACGACCAATGGTACTTTTACCAGCGCCCATAGGTCCAATTAAAAAGATATTGCGTACTTTAACGATACTCATTTAAATTAGATACTCCATATAAATTGTATATTCACTACTATGTTCAACCACAATGGGAACAAAACTCAGTCCTACCATTGTCGCCAACTAAAATTTGGTTTTCAAGTACTTCTGCGGTCCATCAAGTATACATCATATCGCCTCTGGCGTAATGACTTGAATCTAAATATTCCCATTAAGTGAACAACATCAGATCCAACTACATAATAATTAAGCTTAAATGCATTTAAATAGACGCATCACTCGCTTACGAACCTACTATTCTAGGCGTGATAAAGATCAATAAGGCCTCATGCCTCGTTCTCATTTGCTTACGTTGAAACACCTCACCGATGATAGGCAGATCGCCTAAAAACGGAATTTGGTCATTTTGGCGATTGTGATCTTGCTGATAAATACCGCCTAAAACAATCGTTTGTCCATGACGCATCAAAATATGTGTTTCTATTGATTTGGTAGAAATGATAGGCACGCCTTGTACCCGTTTACCAGAATCCGCATCTTGATTGATGACCAATGATATCATTAATTCATGCTTTGCAGTAATTTGTGGAATAACTTGCAAACGTAATACTGCTTTTTTAAAAGCCACTGAGGTGGTGCCATTAGCTGAAAACTCTTGATAGGGAATATCTTCACCTGATTCAATCACCGCGGCAATTTGATTGCTCGTCACTAATCTTGGACTGGCAATAACTTTGGCTTTACCTCTGCTCTCTAATGCAGAAAGCTCAACATCTAATAACCGCTGAGTGGTCCATAGTGCTTCCGTTAATCCTATGGATGCCGCAGTGGCTTCCAGCGGTTTTGCCGCCAAATCCAAACCCAAACGCCCCCCATTACTAGGCAAAGTATTGCTTTCTGTACCTAATTTACTCGGGGCAATCAGACCTAAACGTATACCCAAATCCCGAGCTGATTCCTGATTCATATTCACCAAACGCGCTTCAATCACAATTTGTTGCGCAGGAATATCCAAACGTTTGATAAACGCCAACAATTTTTTCAACTGTTCCTCATGATCTTCCAGCCACAACACATTGGTCCTTGGATCAACGGTCACCGTACCACGACGCGACAATAACCCATTGGTTTTGTCTTTGATCATGGCGGCCAAATCAAGTGCTTTCGCGTAATGAACAGTCACGACTTTGATGTGTAAAGATCGATTCATTTTGGTTTTTTGTACTCGTTCACCGGCCTGAATCTCCAATTTAGGAGAGGGTAATACACGCTGTAAAGGCCTGATGTGACGCAAATGCTGTACTTCTTGTTGTAATTGTTGATTACGTTGTACTTGTGTATGCAATTGTTGTTGCCAATGCTGCATCAGCCCCCAACCTATTCCCGTCAACACCAAGATGCCAGCCAAAAACCATCCCGTAACGCGTTTCAATTTACTGTGATATAAACGATCTCTCCATGGCAGTAAATTCAAATCAACCATGATTTAGCATCCTCGTTTGGCCAAACCACAAGCCGTCAAATACATAGCAGCGCTCGACAACAAAGCAGTTATATCTACACCATCTACACGCTTCATTTGTGTAAAAGGATTCACCTTATACGTTGGTTTCTTGAAACTTTTGCTGATAAATTGCAGTAAATCGTCATGCACCGCATCACCGCTTAGCAAAATTTGGGTCAGTTCAGCGCTTTGAGCATGAGCTGCATAAAAAAAATGACAAGCACGCTTGATACGCAAGACAAGGCTTTCTCCGTAAAACAGATCCGAAGAGCTTGTAGCAGTGTCAGGTAAATAGGGCTCATGGCTGAGCTCTTCTTCGCGAAAAAAGACTAACGTCTCATGCTTAAAAAAATAGACTTTCAAAACATGATGACCCACGTCCAGCAACATGATCACATCTTGCGCTGAGACTGAAGTCATTATAAAAGGAAAGGCGCGTTGAATGGCGAAAGATTCGATATCAACCACTTTGGCACGTAAACCCGCATGATGCAGTGCGTCCAAACGATCTTGTACATGTTGCACACGAGTAGCCACAATCAATAATTCTTGTAATGCATGCGAGGAAGAAGAACCCAAACGTTTGAAATCAAAACACAGATCCGCCGTAGAACCAGGGATAAATTTCTCCAGTTCTAAATGAACCAATTCCTCAAGATCTTGATCGCTCAACCGATCGCTGACTGAGATGGTTTTACTGATGGTACAAGCATCGGGTATGGCAATGACTGCTTCTAAGATAACATCTGGACGTTCATATAATCCGACATCCAACAGCAATTGTTGTATGGCTTTAGCAAGCGCAGGAATATCACGTACAAAGTGCCCATGCATGATATCGTTGGCTAAGTCACAATGCCCATAAGACTTTACCCCATAATGATCATCTGCACGGTATAATTCTAAAAGTTTTATGCTAGAAAAAGTAATATCTAGTCCAAAGAAGATGGTTTTTCGAGACGATAAAAGACGTGGCCAGCGCATATGCCCTCCTGGACGCTGTAACATCGCTCAAATAATGAGGATGGCGGTTGGACAGAGTGAATTTCCATATCACTCCCACAATTGTCGCCAATATATCAGTAGTTTTCTCTTTCGTCGAATTATTTTTAGAACGTGCAGCAAACTACTTTTATTGGCACATAGATACTCTATGTTGCAAAACACTAGTGTTCAGAAAGAGTCCAAACTATTTTCGCAGGTTGATGTTCTTCACAGCTACCATAATGAGCAACAGCATAAGAAGCATTCATACCAGTTAAGCTCCAAATCCAGCCTTTCACATACACATGATCCGCAGCCCAAACATCACGCTCTGATTCTATTGTAGCAAATTTATTATCACCACATTGATAACTTAAAACCAAATCTGATCCTTGAACAGCATAATCTTGTAAGGTCTTCACTTGTTTTTGTTCATTTGGTTTAATATCAATTGGATAAAAATGTTGCTTGAGATAACCTCTTCTCAAATTTTCTTGCACGATGGTACATACTGATTCTGTATTATTTTTTACATATATTTCAAATAATCTATAATTGGGACAGTCAGCAGGCTTTTCACTGGCCAAAGCTTGCATGGTATAACATAGTAAAAAAAATATAACTTTTTTCATAAAAATAGCCCCAAATTACAGAACAAACATTGATCAAAAAAAACAATACCAAATTTTAACCGATTCATTTTTGGTTATGCAAGAGGCGAAAAAAAGTAATCAATATCGTCCATCGTTAAGCCCAAATGAGGCGTGGGATGGTTGGTCAAGATGCTATCCACTAAGGCACGCTTTTTGGTTTGCATGTCTAAAATAGCTTCTTCAACGGTTCCTGCTGTAATCAGTTTATAGATAAATACAGGATTTTCTTGTCCAATACGATGACTTCTGCCGGCTGCTTGATCTTGAACCGCGGGATTCCACCAGGGATCATATAAAATCACGGTATCGGCTCGTGTTAAATTTAAACCAGTGCCGCCCGCTTTTAAGCTGATTAAGAAAATGGAGGCTTCTCCAGCCTGAAAACGATCCACCAATGCTTGACGATTTTGAGTTTGCCCCGTCAGTTTCAAATACGTGTACTGACGTTGATTCAACGTTTCTTCAATCAGCTTTAACATCGACGTAAATTGAGAAAATACCAATACCCGCCTGCCTTCTTCGACCAAACTGTCCAGCAACTCCATCAGCGCATCTAATTTGGCTGAATTACCATGCGCAGCAGCAGCTTCAGGTAGAGACAACAAACGAGGATCACAGCAGACTTGTCTTAATTTTAACAACGCATCCAACAATACAATTTGTGATTTCCCCAATCCTTGTGAAGCAATCACTTCACGGACTTTTTTCTCCATGGTCATACGAATTGCCTCGTATAAATCTCGTTGCGCACCGCGTAATTCGATCAAACGAGTCATTTCCGTTTTAGGCGGCAATTCTCGGATCACTTGATTTTTAGTTCTACGTAATAAAAAAGGTTGTACTCGACCAGTTAATAACTCACGTCTTTCAACATTCCCATCTCGTTCAATAGGCACTCGAAAAAACTGTCTAAATTGCTTGGCATCACCCAACAACCCAGGCATTAAAAAATGGAACAACGACCATAATTCGCCCAAATGATTTTCCAAAGGGGTGCCCGTCAAACAAAGACGAAAGGCAGCACGTAATTGTTGCATGATTTGCGTGGTTTTGGTGCGCGCATTTTTAATGGATTGCGCTTCATCCAAAATCAAATAATAAAATTCATAACTTAAAAATAACTCTTTATCACGTGCCACAGTACCATACGTTGAAATCACCAAATCATAATCACAAAATTGCGCAACATGACGGTCCGCACCATGAAAAACCAGAACTCTAAGACCAGGTGCAAATCGCGCGCTTTCTGCCAACCAATTGCCCACCAAACTGGTCGGCGCTACAATCAAACTGGCCTGTTGTAAATGACCTCGTTCTTTTTCTAACAATAAAAGCGCCAAAGCCTGTACTGTTTTCCCAAGCCCCATGTCATCTGCCAAAATGCCAGAAAATCCATAAGATTGTAAACTGCTCAACCAAGATAAACCCTGTAATTGATAGTCTCGTAACGTGGTTTGCAAGCCTTGCGGTGGTGACATTTCAGCCGCCGTTGCCACCGACTGTAAATTGTGTAATTGCGTGCGTAATTCTTCGGTACCCATCCATCGTGAACGCGTGGCTTGAATTGCAGATTCTACTTCTTGCATCAAAGTAATATGATAACGACGCAAACGAATTTCATCATCTTCTACGACTTCTCGAATGCCATAATGTAACAATAATCTTAATAACGGCTTGATGCGCCCCAAGGCCACAGACAGAAATTTCCCATTGGCCAAAGGCAAATACATTTCTTTGTCATCAGGTAGCGCGTCAATGTGTTTGGTATCCATACGACGCAACAAATCCACCACCAACGGTACAATGCTGATCGGTTTATCGTCGATCAAAATTCCTAATTGGTACGCAAAAAAGTCCTGACCACGGGTTTCAAGTTCAGAATACCAAGAAAAATCCTCAATATGCACCACATCTTCTTGAGATTTGGGCACCATTAAGGGTGGTTTCACAGGCTCAATATGCACAGCCGCCAAAGGCACAATGCTTAAATTTTCTTTTGCCTGTAAAGCAAAAAAACAAGCCACCGCATGTTTGCAATTGACATGAGTCGTGCACGCGCAACGCGCTGGATGTTTTGGCCAAATACGCAGATCAATATGGACATCATAAATTTGCCCCATACTGCCTTTCACACGACCGCGCAACAACCCATCACTCAATCGAATGGTTAAGACGTGGCCTTGTTGAAAATACGCCTGACCGTTTAAAAAGGCTGTAGACGGGAACTCTTGCTGTAATTGCAACAATGCGGATTTCAACATATACGAATACTAGGATATACTAAAGGTTGAAGCACTAAGTGGCCCTGTCTAATGACCCAATCACTCACTATCTTGATGGCGCAAATCAACCCTATTGTGGGTGCCATAGAATCAAACACTGATAAAATCATCCAAATTATAACCACTCATCAAAAGACTCATGATTTGATCATATTTCCTGAATTAGCTCTTTGTGGTTACCCACCAGAGGATTTATTGTTGCGCCGTGATATGCTCGATCGCATTGATCAAGCCTTAAAACGCATTACCGCCGCAACCCAGAACTGTACCATTGTGCTCGGTCATCCGCAAATTGTAAATGACTTATGTTACAATACCGCAAGTATTTTATATCAATCCAAGATTACTGCGCAGTATCATAAGCAACAACTGCCTAATTATGGCGTGTTTGACGAAAAACGTTATTTTACCCCTGGACAACAAAAACCTTGCATCCTCACCCTCAATAATTATCGTATCGGCATTTGCATCTGCGAGGATGTTTGGCAAGGAGATACTGTTCCGAATCTTGTTCAAACCCCTATTGATCTCATGCTCGTTTTGAATGCATCTCCTTTTGAACACAACAAATTGCAGCAACGTGAGAAGGTCATCCGCCAAAAAGCTTCAGGTATTATAGTAGTATATGTCAATATGGTAGGCGGCCAAGATGAGTTGGTCTTTGACGGGCAATCGATGGTGATAGACCAAGAGGGGAACGTCGTTGCACGCGCATCTGCTTTCACAGAAGCTTTAGAAACAGTCCACCTCACCGAACATCTGATTCAAGGCAAGCTTACGCCTCTTTTGACGCCAACTGCGTTGATCTATCAAGCCTTGGTGTGCGGATTACGCGATTATGTCAAAAAAAATAATATTCCGGGTGTGCTCTTAGGATTATCTGGCGGAATAGACTCCGCGCTTACCTTAGCCATTGCTGTCGATGCCATTGGCGCAGACAACGTCATGGCTGTGCTGTTGCCTTCCCGTTATTCAGCTGACATGAGTGCACAAGATGCTCAAACCCAAAGCGCAACCATGAAGGTGCTGACAAAGTATCTGCCTATTGATCCAGCTTTTCAAACCATTTTAACCACATTAGAACCTTGTATGCCTCAGTCTGCTTTAGGCATCACAGCAGAAAATATTCAAGCTCGGATTCGAGGCATTTTATTAATGGCGTTGTCCAATCAAACAGGCTGGATGGTCGTCTCTACGAGCAATAAAAGTGAAACAGCGGTAGGCTATACCACTCTCTATGGGGATATGTGTGGAGGGTTTGCTGTTCTCAAAGATGTGTTAAAAACCAAAGTGTACGAATTGGCGTATTATCGCAATCAACACGCTGAGGTCATTCCAGAACGCGTGTTAACCCGCGCACCCAGTGCCGAATTAGCACCGAATCAAACGGATCAGGACAGTTTACCTGCATATGAGGTGCTTGACGCCATTATTGTAGGATATATGGAACATGGCTTAAGCTGCGAACAATTAGTAGCATTGGGTCACCCAATAGAAGCCGTTCAACAAACCTTGCGTCTCATCAAACGTAATGAATATAAGCGCCAACAAGCCCCACCGGGACCTAAAATCTCTTCGCGGGCTTTTGGTAGAGATTGGCGCTACCCCATTACGCAACAATTTAAAGCAGACGAATCAATCACTCAGTGAGTTGATAATATTGCAATGCTTTTTTACGTGCTTCACCGTGATCAACAATAGGTTTGGGATACTCCTTACCCAAACATAAGCCCAGTGCAGCATCGGATGCCAACCAAGGTTGGTGTATCCATTTGCTATCAACACGGCTTAACTCTGGCACCCATTCTCGAATATAGTCTCCATTCGGGTCAAACTTTTCACTTTGTAACATGGGATTAAAAATACGAAAATAAGGCGCTGCATCCGCACCACTTCCAGCGACCCATTGCCAACTGGCACTATTACTGGCCAAATCCGCATCCACCAAGGTGTCTAAAAACCAATCCGCACCCAAACGCCAATCGATCAACAAATCTTTGATCAAAAAAGAAGCCACGATCATACGCACACGATTATGCATATATCCAGTTTTCCATAATTGGCGCATGCCCGCATCAACAATAGGAAATCCCGTCAAACCTTTTTGCCAAGCTATGAAATTCGATACATCGTTCTGCCATGGAAATGTATCGAATTTGGCGTTGAAATGAGCGTTGGGAAGCTCAGGAAAATGATAGAGCAAATGATAAGAAAACTCACGCCAGCCTATTTCCGCTAAAAAACGTTGGGCAGAATGCAGATCCACAGTGGGATCTGTCATAATTTGTTCTAAAATTCGCCAAATTTGCCAAGGACTGATTTCCCCAAAGTGAAGATGAGGCGACAATCGCGAAGTCGCGTCTGCCGCTGGGACATCTCGTAAATGATGATAACCCTGGATATGATGTTGGACAAAATCTTGTAATTTTTCGTGTGCACCTTTTTCCCCGGGCTGCCAATACTGCGGGAAAGCTTCAGCCCAATTGGGGTGTTTAGGGCGCAAAGCCCAATCGACTAAATGATCACTTGTTGTGGGTATCATGTTGGGATAGCGAGCAATCGTGGTTGGATTTGGAATCACCATGGTTTGAAGACAATGCCGCCAAAAAGGAGTAAATACTTTAAAATAACCACCACTTTTGTTTTTGATGGTCCAAGGTTCATGTAACAAACTACCATTGCAGCTTTGCACCACAATCCCTTGTGCGATCAAGGCTGCTTTGATCAACGTATCACGAGCGATGAGTTTTGGCTCATAACAGCGATTCCAATAAACCGTGGTAATAGCATGGTCTTTCACCAATTTTAGAATAATATCCAACGCATTGCCTTGGCGTAAAATGAGATTCAAACCATGTTGCTGCAATGTGGCATCGAGGGACAACAAACTATGATGCAACCACCACTGCTGTGCACCACCTAGAGGCTGGGTATCCGTATCTTTCACATACAACGGTAACAAATGGGTGTGTTCATGACAGGCCAACGTTAAGGCTGGATTATCACTGCAACGCAAATCTTGTCGAAACCAAACCAATGCGGTCGTCATGTTATTTTCAATAAGGGATGATATCCTAATATTTACGCAAAATTTCAAGGTCAAAACAAGGTTTGTTTTAAAGAGAGGATTAAATCAAAAATTTAATGCAGACCAACTTGCAAAATCCATACAAGTCGTTAACATGGTCACACTGCAAAGATAATACTGAGAATAGAATGAAATTTGTTGTTTTTTTGCTTCAGTTGCTTACATGTACCGCATCAATAGCGGCAGCCCCTATTGATGGCCTGTATACCAGTATCGTAGGTGGTTATGTTTACACCCCTCCTAATCTAGATCACGCCTATGGTGCTTACACCCTCAATGCGCCACGTTATCAAGGTGGATTTGATGCAGGCGGTAATTTTGGATATAAATCCAATCCTATGCGTTACGAAGCAGAAGTCACTTATCTCAAAAGTAATATAGACCATTTTTATTTAGACAATACAGAACAAAGCAAAGCGGACGGGTACAATCAAGGCGTTTTTGGAATGGCCAATATCTATTTCGATGTACCAATGTTAAACCCAGTCTTACAACCCTACTTGGGCGCAGGTATTGGCTATGGTTGGGTCCAATCTACTCTGAGCAGCACAGGCCCTACCACTCTGACCAATTTTAATGCCGAAAATTCAACCTTTGCCTATCAAGGCATGGCAGGCATTACGTATAATTTTGCTGAAAATTATGCTTTAAGCATAGGCTATCGTTACTTAGGTACGTCGAATCTGTCTTCATTTGGCGACATGTTTCAAGCGCATATCGCTCAAGCTGGCGCAACGTATCGTTTTGATGAGGCCAAATATAAATAACCATGCCATTTAAGGGATAGGCACCCAATGGGCGCGGATGAGGCAAGACCTTCATCACAAGCAACAACTGATAAGGAATATCACGATGACACACACACCGCTGAAAGTACTGGGCATTGGCATGCTCCTTCTTCTCAATGCACCAAGCTTTGCCATCAAGCCCGTACAAGGGGCTTATGCTGGCGTGTTTTTAGGACCAACGTATGCACCTAGTATAGGGTTTACCGTAAATCCAATAGCTAGTATCCCATCACTTTCAAGCCCTCCAGGACTACTATTCAGGGAAACTGTAGCCACTGCACTCAATATATCCTTTGATCAACTTACCAGCCTATTAAGTACAGATGTCCCCAGCAAACTCACCTACTCCGTCTTAGGCGGCATCGGTGGACAAATTGGGTATCGATTTTGCAATAACTACCGAGCAGAATTTGAAGTGTTTTATAATAACAATCCCTTCAGCGAATTAAAAATTGGGGATTATATTGCCATCGACAGCATGTCCAGCAGCCCAACATTTCACATTGGTGGCGACACCAATACTGGTGCGGGTATGGTCAATATTTTTTACGATTTACTAATGCCCAATAATGATGGGTATTCTGCGATTGCACCTTATATTGGGCTGGGATTAGGCTATTCTTACGTCCAAAACAGTTTGCAATTTCATTATGGGTCTAATACTGCGGAAGTGACCGCCACAGGCGCCACACCTGCCACTTTATATGAAAAAGATTTTACCCAAGCACACAGTACCTACGCCGGCCAAGCCATTATGGGAGTAAGCTATTTTATGGATGATTTTTGCTGGTTGTCTTTGGACTTGCGTTATTTTACAACAGGCACCACGAAGACCACTAATCCATTTAATGACGGTGTGTTTCAACGCAAAACCATCTTGTATTCTGCAATGATTGGTTTCAATGGGGTGCTCGATTTTGGCTAATACCTATCAGATACTGCCTTCTTTATTGTCCGCAAATTTGATGACACTCGGCGAAGAAGTGGCAGCCGTCATCCAAGGTGGCGCTGATCTATTGCACATTGATGTGATGGACAATCATTACGTGCCTAATATAACATTTGGCCCCCATCTTTGCAGCGCGTTACGCCAACAATTTCCGGACCTACAAATCGATGTCCACTTGATGGTCGCACCCGTTGATGACATGATCATGGCATTTGCCAAAACCGGCGTCAATCGCATCAGCATCCATCCTGAAGCAACATTGCATTTGGACCGAAGTTTACAATTGATTCATGATTCAGGCTGTAAAGCAGGTCTTGTCTTAAATCCAGCCACATCGATTGATTGCATTCGTTGGTGCCAGCATCAATTAGATTTTGTATTGATGATGACCGTCAATCCTGGTTTTGCTGGACAACAACTCATTCCGGCCATGCTTCCAAAAATCGATCATGTTCATCGCCTATATCCCGAATTACCCATTTGCGTGGATGGAGGCATTACCCTAGAAAACATCGCATCTTTGGCCCAGGTTGGCGCAACCGAATTTGTAGCAGGATCTACCATTTTCAAAAGCGATGACTACACCACTATGATTCAAGATCTTCGTCAACAACTTGCGCAAGCTGATGTTTTATAAACTAGATCGCACAAAGCTTCTGTGTGGCGCTATACAATCTGCTGTGATGGGGGTTTTTCTTTTTATCTCCCCTGTTCTCCACGCGGACGAACCCGAACACACACCGCAAACTTACCTCACCAAATATCTCACTTATGTGCATTGGGTAGAGCATTTGCCCACCACCATCGATCCTGAATTTATCCAATTCATAGAACCCACCACACCATTGACCCAGAAATTACGTAACAAATGGTTGTATCAATTGGCAAAACAGCAAGATTGGACGCATTTTCATCAATATTATCGCCCTACAGATGATCGGGCGTTACAATGTCATGAACAAACAGCCTTGTATCATCTCGGACAAACTCAAGAAGCCTTACAAGGTGCATTGCCCTTATGGCTCTCAGCACAGTCTCAACCGCTCTCATGCACCACATTGTTTGGTTTATTATTAAAAAATCATCTACTCACTCAAGCACACATCGACCAGAGAATCACCCTATCTCTGGCCAAAAACCAAGGCGCGCTCGCCTTATATTTGCTGAAGCAATCGGGATCAGCCCGTGAAAAAGAAGCGAATGCGTTGAATCAAATTGCGCATGACCCCAAACGTATTGTCCTACTCCAACCAGGACAATTGAGCGGCGATTTGTATTTGTATGGCTTAAAATTGGTCGTATCCCGTAATAGCAAAGCGGCTATTACTTTATGGCATCATCCTCAAACATCTCGTTTGTTAAACGGGGATCAAAAACAACAATTTTTGGCTTATTTGGCCCTCTATAAAGCCATGCGACATCAAGAGGATGCGGAATTATGGTTTGCTCAAGTCAGTCCAAAGTACCGCGACCCCACCTTGAGAGACTGGGAAATACGCTATGCATTGATGCATCAGAAGTGGCATAAGATCTTACAACTTACCACTGACGCAACCACTAACCAACCAGAACCTAATTGGCAATACTGGCATGCTCGCGCATTGGATGCCCTAGGGCGACACCAAGAGGCTTTACAACACTATCAATTATTGGCCCAAAAACGATCGTATTATGGATTTTTAGCCAGTGTTCGATCTCATCAAGCGCTTCATTTTGAATCTGAGCCTGCCAATCAAGATCTACAAAGCATCGCAGTGTACGCGCCTGTGCTGGATAAAATCGCACAATTATATCACGCAAAGCAAGGGTGGTTGGCCGCTAGAACCCTAAATGAATTCAGCAGTGAGTTACCCAAATCTGAAAAAAGTGCGCTCACCTATTGGGTAGCAGCGCATTTGCATTGGCCAGGTAAAGCCATTTATTTGAGCTCTAGCGATGAAGCTTTATTTCATCAGCTGACCTTGCGTTTTCCCTTGACCTATCGACAAGTCATTCAAACTTATGCCAAGGCGTATCACATGCCGGAAGCCCTGGTGTATGCCATAATTCGTCAAGAAAGCACGTTTTTTGAAGACATCACCTCGCAAGCAGGTGCCTGTGGATTGATGCAAATTTTACCGCGTACCGCAAAAATCATCGCCAAGCAGGCTAAAATAGCGTATTCCAATGACAAAGAATTGTTTTCTTCGACCACAAACATTCATCTTGGCATTGCTTATTTAAACATGTTGAGCCAACCATTCCACGGACATCCTTTATTGATGGCGGCAGCCTATAATGCAGGTCCCAAACAAGTACAACATTGGTTAAAAAATCATCCCCCTAAAGATATCGATATCTGGATTGAAACTCTGCCTTGGCAAGAAACACGTAATTATCTTAAAAATGTCATGGCTTTTTATGCCGTATATCAATATCGAATGCAACAAACTCCAAATCTGGATGCTTTTTTACAACCCTTTGCCTCCAAGGAAAATAACCGCTCTTTTGGTACACCCAAAAAAGCGGTCTGAGGCCATTAAGATTGAGATACTGATTTAGGGTGGAACCATTCTATGGTAGGCAGTACATGAGCAACTAATTCAAAGTATTGCAGGATGTAAATCACCAATACCACAAACACCACAATATTTAATAACATGATGATGAATCCAGGTATAGGTAAAAGCCGATTGATCAACCCAAGCAATACACCAAAAAGCACTATTATCAACAGTAAATTCAATAATCCAATCATCATTATCCTTATGTGAGATCAGTCCCAAATTCAGTGTACTCTATAATAATCTGGATGAATATACTTCGAAACCCACCCGCCATAGTGAAGTCATTTCATAGTCTATAATATGATCACTGGCTCTCATTTCAGGTTGCTCATACCATGATCATTAATTTATCTAAAGATTTTGAAGATCTGGCCTATGCGTTGGCGGAACGCTACGATGAACCTGTGATTGAATTTCCTGGGAACCAAAATTGGACACATGATTTATCTGTCAATACGCACGAAAAACCCATCAAGCGTCTTACAATCATTGGGCATGGGGATAGTTTGTATGACGATAATCAATCAATGTTTGGTGGTAACATCAACGAAAGAGTCATGCAAATCGAAGATTTTACCCACGCTTTGCTTATGTTATTAAAATACAATGAGCGCCTCAGTCCCGGGTTTTGCAAATATTTGCAAACCATTGATATTATTGACTGTCACAAAAGCGAACTCACTTGTAAAAATATTGAAATTGCCGAATATTTATATGAGGATGCTTTTTTAAAAGAAGCCGGTGCTCATATTCATATTAATGGGTTTACCAACCCAACTCACCCCAAATTTGGAACCACATTAGCCCCACACGCTAAAAAACCCCAGCATTTATTGTTTTATGCGTTTGACTCGAAGAAAGCGTTTGAAGACTATAAAAAATTGATAACCGCATATGATGACTCAAAAATTGACTTACATCGCATGGAACAAATGCCTAACCATCCTAAGTTAGGCGCAACACCCGAAAAAAGAGAACAAACCATTGAATCATTGAAAACAAAATGTGAAAACCTCTTGGAGAAAAAAAAACATCTCTTGCGCACCAAAACCCATAAAGTCCGTCATATCATTGATCCCAGGGACTATTTTAAAAAACATCCAGAATGCCAAATCTTATTATCCAAAGCATCTCAACACAAAAAACATCCGCCACATCCTTTTGAGCAAGAACCATCAAAGCATTCTAAAAAATCTCCACGATTTTTTTCCAAAGACCATACAAAAGCAACCAAAAAGGATTCCAAAAAAAAGACAACGCACCCACATCGATAACCTAGAATTTGCCATATTGAAATGAATAGATGAGATGCCTCATAATATTATCTTGAAGTAATACTTAGAACCCTTTATGATCTAGCGTCTAATTAAAAAACACAAACTCATGACCAAACAAACCATTATCATTGGAATTTCTGGACCATCTGCCTCTGGAAAGAGTCTATTGGCAAATACGATTGTGAATGAACTTGGTTCTGATCAAGTCGTCGTTATTTCTGAAGATGCCTATTACAAAGACAATAGCCATCTGTCTTATGAAGCGCGCGAAAACATCAACTACGATCATCCTGACTCATTTGATCACGAATTACTCTGTGAACATTTGCGTAAGTTACAAGAAGGACAATCAGTTGAAATTCCCATTTATTCGCATTCTCAACATATTCGTCTACCGGAAACACAATTGATTGGTAGACATACCATCATCGTGTTAGAAGGCATTTTATTATTCAGTGAGAAAGCATTGCGTGATCTCATGGATATTCGAATTTTTATGTCTGCACCTTTGGATGTGTGCCTAAGCCGACGTTTGATGAGAGACGTGGTAGAACGACACCGCTCTTTTGAATCTGTGCTGCATCAATACGAAACCACAGTACGTCCCATGTATTTACAATTTATTGAACCTTCCAGTCGTTATGCCGAT
This sequence comes from Legionella sp., assembly GCA_002786165.1. Classification (GTDB taxonomy): domain Bacteria; phylum Pseudomonadota; class Gammaproteobacteria; order Legionellales; family Legionellaceae. Next base: position 167,812 of record PEQK01000020.1, on the reverse strand, counting down.
ATCATTGTCCCTCGCGGAGGGGAAAATCGGATAGCGATCGATATGATCAAAGCAAAAATGCGCGAATTATTAGCCGCACCTTAACCTTAAGGGGAACACAATGGGTTTTTTAACAGGAAAAAAGATTCTGATTGTTGGCTTGGCCAGTAATCGATCTATTGCATACGGTATTGCCAAAGCATGTCACGACAACGGCGCAGAACTTGCCTTTACCTATCAAAATGACAAACTGAAAGAACGTGTTGAACGCATGGCCGCTGATTTTAATGCAACACTTTTATATCCATGTGATGTCGCAGACGATGCACAAATTGCCGATGTGTTTGCTCAACTAGGTCAAGAATGGCCACATTTAGATGGATTGGTGCATTCAGTTGCCTACGCACCTGCCGATCAAATCAGTGGCAATTATATTGATCACGCTACCCGTGAAGGATTCCGAATTGCGCATGACATCAGCGCCTATAGTTTGGTCGCACTCGCCAAGGCTGCTTACCCGATGCTACAAGAAACACAAGGGTCTATTTTAACATTGAGTTACTATGGTGCAGAAAAGGCAGTTCCAAATTACAATGTCATGGGTATTGCCAAAGCCAGCTTAGAGGCATCCGTTCGTTATTTGGCAGCCAGCATGGGTCCCAAAGGCATTCGAGTCAATGCCATATCAGCAGGGCCTTTAAAAACATTAGCTGCAGCAGGCATCAAAGATTTTCGTAAAATGCAGTCTGCTTATGCTGCGGTCACCCCGCTCCAACGAAATATCACTATGGAAGAAGTGGGTAATACTGCCGCATTTTTATGCTCTCAGTTGGCCTCAGGTATCACTGGAGAAGTGATCCACGTAGATGCTGGTTATCATGCTGTGACAATGAGTAATATGGAATAAGTCTCACGCTACATCTTTTGAAAGGGCTCCGTGTATTTACGGAGCCCTTGTATTGAAATTTACTCGTCTTTTTCGTTGTCTTAGCCTTCAAAACAGGAAATTCTCGCGAATTTCTTAGCCATTTTTTTATGACAGTCACTTTTTTTACTTTTGTCCATGCCGTGATTGTGATTTGTCATCCTATTTTTCCATAAATTGACAATTTTACAGTAAAGCGGCAACTAGCATTTTTCACACCATGGTTTTCCTGTAGAGGCAAGTTATCGCAATATAGTGATATATTTACATGTCAATTATATTATTTATGAACAAAAATAGAGTAAATCAGGTGAAAACTTGCTAATTCATACGTCCTTGCTATGATTTATACTGATTACCAACACCAAATAAGGATATGACATGAAGCTACTTTTCCAAAAACCTGCTATCCATCTTTTGAGTATTGCCGTATTAGGACTCGGATGCCAAACTGCTTTGGCAAAGAACTCATCAGACTCATTGACCCATATCTTTGAAGGCGGCCCTGCGAAAGAGCAAAAAGAATCTGTTCATTGGCAAGGGTTATATATTGGAGCAAATGCAGGCTGGGGTTGGTCTAAATTCTCATCAACAGAAACCCCTTTTGGTGCTGCAGCTGTTCTGGATATCATTCCACAATCTGTATCGGCTAAGATGAATGGTCCCCTTTTTGGCGGTCAAATTGGGTATAACTTTATGTATCGTGACATCGTGTTGGGTATCGAAGTCGATGCAAATGGAACGGGCATTTCTGGCTATGATGACTCATCCTCTACGAGTTTGGTCAGTCTTGCTCAAATCCCAGATGGCAGTAGTGATAATGGCTTTACATATCAGGAAAATACCAAAGTACTGGGCACCGTAAGAGGCCGTATTGGCACAACCCATTTCTGGGATTCAAGTTTGGTATATGTCACCGCAGGTGGCGCTTGGAGACAAATTAAGAATAACGTCACCATGACAGGCAACGTAGTCGGCACAAATCACTGGTCAGGCGTCGGACAAGATAATTTCAATTCCAGCCAATCTGGCTATGTGGTTGGTGCTGGCGGTGAATGGATGATAGCACCTCATTGGACTGTACGCGCTGAATATTTGTTTTATGGATTCAATGACACTCAAAACCGCAATACTAATTTCCCCATCAGTGCACCAAGTGGCGCAGGCATTACAACGACCACAACGAACAATAACATCAATGCCGTCCGGCTTGGTGTGAATTATTTGATCTAAAGAGCAATTTGCACTAGCCCGAGTGAGATGAGCTGAACTCGGGCTACATCAAAAACACCGCACACACCCCATATCCTTCTTCTGAAAAACGCTGCCTAAAACTGTCTTTCATACCGCTCAATCACCCAGGTGATCTTGTCATTTTTGGTGAGGGTGCTTTTTTAGCCATGCAAGAAGCATTGCTTGATGCCAACATCCCCTCAAATCGTATTGATTATGTCAATGCTCATGCCACAAGCACGCCCGTCGGAGATACCATTGAAACAATCGCCATGGAACGAATTTTTGGGGAGAACATCAGGAACACCTTTGTGTCTAGCACCAAAAGTTTGACGGGACATTCATGCGGTGCATCAGGATCAATAGAAGCTATATTTTGCGCTTTGATGCTCGAAAAAGGATTTCTAGCTCCTGCTTTCAATTTAGATCATCTTGCACCCGAATTTAGATTTAAATCACCCACCAAAAAAGATCTCAATTTTAAACCAGGGCTTATTATGAACAATAGTTTTGGCTTTGGAGGTATTAATACGTCCATGATTTTGCGTCAATGGCGTAACGAGCCTGTGAACGTTGATTGATTTTTAAATCACCCCATCTTGTGCAAGATGGGGTGTTTGTTTCAAGCCAAATTCGATAAAACTCGTTCCGCAGCCGCTTGCGTCATGTCAATCTCTTGTGTTTGATGCGCACTCGATATAAACCCAGCTTCATACAAAGAAGGTGCAAAATACACCCCTGCTTCTAACATGCCATGGTAAAAACGTTTGAACAAAGATTCATCAGATGCCGCCACATCAGATTGTTGCCATATAGCCTGCGTCTCTGTAAAGCAAAACCCAAACATACCGCCCACAGCACGTCCAGAAAAAGGAACGCTTTGAACCCGACAGACATCCGCTAACGCCGCTATCAAGGCCATGCTGTTTTGCTCTAAACGCTCATAAAAATCAGGTTGTTCAAGTTCAGTCAAAGTCGCCAACCCTGCTGCCATGGCCAAAGGATTGCCAGATAGCGTCCCGGCTTGATACACCCCTCCTACCGGTGCCAAACAAGACATAATCTCATCACGTCCGCCTACTGCACCAACAGGCAAACCGCCGCCAATCACTTTACCCAAAGTGGTCAAATCTGGTCTGATAGCATATAACGCTTGAGCCCCGCCCATTGCCACACGAAACCCAGTCATGACTTCATCAAAAATTAAAACGGCATGATGATGATCGCATAAGTCCCGCAAGCCTTGCAGAAACTCTGGCTTGGGCAGCACCATCCCCATATTGCCAGCAATTGGCTCTACAATAATTGCGGCAATATCTGCACCATAATGTTCAAATAAACGGGCGATAGCCTCTAAATCATTAAAATCTACCGTCAAAGTATGCTCTGCAGTGCTAGGCAAAATGCCTAAAGAAGCAGGCAACCCCAAGGTTAATAACCCAGAACCCGCCTTTACCAACAAAGCATCGCTATGACCATGATAGCAACCATTAAATTTGATGATTTTAGATTTCTGAGTAAATCCTCGTGCCAAACGAATGGCTGTCATCGTCGCCTCAGTACCCGAATTGACCATCCGAATTTTTTCAATGGAGGGCATCAGCATTTTGATTTTTTTTGCTAAGCGAATCTCTAAATCCGTTGGCGCCCCAAAACTCATGCCCAATTGCGCTTGCTCAATCACCGCAGCAACCACAGCAGGATGGCAGTGCCCTAAAATCAAAGGCCCCCATGATCCCACATAATCAATATAACGCTTGTCATCCACATCAATCACATAGGCACCCTGGCCCTGTTTGAAAAAAATAGGATCCCCACCCACCCCCCGAAAAGCACGTACAGGAGAGTTGACGCCACCAGGAATAATGGTTTGCGCCTCTTGAAATAATTGTTGGGAGTGCGTCATATGGTATCTACCTTTTGTTAGGGTCAGCGAAGAGCTAATGAGACCAGAGATTAAAAAGTTCTAAAAAACCCTAAAGTTTTTTCGTTTCCTGCCGATAATTACGCGGAGCATTATAACAGAGGAGTACAAAATGGCCAAAAAACCCAGCCTGCAAGACGCGACATTGTCCTTAGAGAACACGCTTCCTCATCAAATTTTAGAACACCTCGATTTTTCTGAAACACAAAAACAAGTCGCAGCCTTGATGAAATCGGTCTTCCATGAAACCACACTCAACGAAAACAAAATACGTTTTATCAAAGAACAATTACATGATCAGCGCTATCAAATAAACCCTACAATCATTGCCGAACAATTATTACAATGCGTCGATAATACAGATCTGTCTACGACAGAATTAACCGTAGAAGCATAAAACCCTCTTGAAATGGCCTCAATCTTAAAAAAGGTGAGGCCACCTTCCTAATAAAGGTTTAAAATTGCAAGCATCAGCACTTTGAAACAATCTTAGCTCATTTACAAAACTTCTACATTTTTTCTACCTTTAAAGCAACTATAATTTATTATTATATAATGCTCATATAGTTTAAAATTTAAACTATAATTTATATATCAATAGCAGATTTATATTTACAAAAGGAATTGATATGACCAATAAGCGATCCCGTAATTCAAACACACCGTCCGTTAAAACCGATTCTGAAGGAGATTTGTCTTCATTAGGTGGCTATAAGTTTGAATTTGATTTATTTGATGAAAAAGAGCTAGAAAGCGAATGGTTTGGACCAGATCAGCAGGACACTACGGATTTGGATCAACCAAGCGTCGGTAACATTCATAATTATATAGATAGTATAGAAGACAGATTGATAACTATTGAAGAACAAGTGTGCAACGTAGAAGATAAAACGGCAAATATGTATACATTTTATGCTAAAGAACTGAATAAAGCCTACGGAGAAAACACAACCTATAACTATATACAAGAAAGAGACGAATGGAGAGAAAAAAGCGAAACAACTTTTTCTTTAGAAGAAAAAGTGCATATTTGTAGACAGCGACTTGAAAGATTAATAGGTAAAATAGAAAAAATAATCCATATTCTTCCAGAGGAAAATGCCGAGCAATCAGCATCAAAACGTCCAAAACGTTGATACAATCTGACCCACTATACGTGGGTCACGATTTTACTGCGGTTGCATTCGCAGTGCACCATCTAATCGAATCACTTCACCATTGATCAGCGTGTTTTCAATCAAATGTAGTACTAAAGCAGCGTATTCTTCGGGACGACCTAACCGTTTGGGGAATAAAACGGTTGCAGCCAAACTGTCCTGAACATCTTGAGACATTCCGGATAGCATCGGTGTTGCCATTAATCCAGGGGCAATGGTATTGACTCGAATGCCTAGTCCAGCCAATTCACGTGCTGCAGGCAACGTCATAGCCACGATGCCCCCTTTTGAGGCCGCATAGGCTATTTGTCCGATTTGACCTTCAAAAGCAGCGATAGAAGCAGTATTGATGATCACCCCACGTTCATGAGAATCGTCCATTGGCTCTAAGTGAGACATCGCATCTACCAAGACTCTCATCACATTAAATGTCCCGACCAAATTGATATCAATCACTTGTTTGAACTCACTCAAAGGCATCACACCTTTTTTATTGACCATGCGGCGAGCTGGCGCAACACCGGCACAATTGACCACAATCCTAGGGATACCAATCCTGTCTATGGTTTGCTGGAGTGCCGCCTCAACCGCTTGATCAGAGCTGACATCACATGCAATGGCATTGGGTTGAGCCAAATCAATGGTTCTATCCCAAATCATGACCTTGATACCACGTTGACGCAAAGCATCCGCAGTCGCCTTTCCCAGGCCTGATGCCCCACCCGTCACTACTGCCGATTGTGCCAATATATCCATGGGTATTAGTCCTTGTGTGCGGAAGATATGAACGCCTTACTTAAGGCTTTAAAAGCTGGTTTCCCTGCTTTTTCCATCCATTCAAAAAACACCATTTCCCGGGTCACCAATTGAACACCGGCTTGTTTCATACGCTTCAATCCATAATGATGATCTAATTCATAACGACTATTCACCGCATCTACAACCACAAACACTTCTATACCTGCAGCAAGCAAATCTAAAGCCGTTTGCAGCACACAAACATGGGTTTCAATCCCAGCTAATACTGCCTGGCGTTTATTGAGCGTTTGCCAGTGTTTTTGAAAGGCGTGATCGCGATAACAAGAAAAATGGAGCTTATCAATATCGGTTGTGCCTAACATTAATTTTTGCAAAGGCTCAACCGTTTGACCCAAACCTTGCCGATACTGTTCAGTCACCAAAGCAGGAATATCCAACTCACTGGCCAATCGCATCAACCATTGGCAATGCGCAACCACACTCTCGACTTGTTGAATATGAGGTGCCAGTTTTTCCTGAACATCAATGATCAACAAACATGATTTTTCTTTTTGTAACAGCATGCTCTTCTCCATAAGATTCGCAAATGTTGACGATATGAATCCTCCTGTAGCATACGATTTTTTAGCGTATTCGGCTAGGGCGTCTTTCCTTCTGTTTGTAAAAACGTACTTATAAATTTCAATAATTAATCTCACTTTCTAGTCGCAACAAAAGGCAAGTTGCGTTATGCTTTGCGCATTCTCATTGATTCATGGTTTAGGTCATAAAATGTGGTTTAACAATGCACTTGTTTATTTATATCAATTCGACAAACCTCTCGACGACATCCCGGCTTTGGAACAAGATCAGCTCAAACCCTGCCCAGCGCACGCGCGTTTTACTTATGGCTGGGTATCGCCTTTTGATCAAGGATTAACCCATTCTATTGCAGGATGCACCGTCATTTGCTTGGGCAAAGAAGAACGTATTCTTCCGCGTAACGTCGTTCAACGTCACGTCACTGAAAAAGTAAAAGCACTAGAAACAGAACGCGGTTTTCCTGTCAAACGTTCAGAACGAGCGCAAATCGCCGAAGACATCGAATTCGATTTATTACCCAAAGCATTTTGTTTACAAAAAAAATTATTTGCATTATTTGATACCGTGCATCAACGACTTATCATTAATACGAGCAGCGTCAATCAAGCGTCACAATTATTAGCGTTACTCAGAAAATCTATCCCCGGTATGCACATTGAACCGTTGGGATGTTCTGAAAATTTAACATTGCGGTTTAATCATTGGATCAATCATCCTAATGAGTTACCCCCTCATTTTGAATTGGCTTCTGATTGTTTACTCACCTCTATGGACGATGAGAAAAAACGCTTTTCTTGCAAAGGGGGCGAATTGGCTGAAATTCAATCTTTATTGTCACAAGGGTTTGCCGCCAACGAAATTTCTTTGATCTGGTATGAACGTATTCAATTTACTTTAACGCAAACATTATGCCTCAAACGCCTAAAATGTTTGGATTACTTGCAAGATGACCTGAACGATATTGCCAATATGGACGGAGAAGAGCACCAACGTGATGCAAAAATCACCCTGCTTTCTGGAGAGTTACGTGGTTTATGCAATAGCATCATCGCTGAACTTGTGGACAATCAACCTCTCAAAACATTGCCCAACGACGCTGTCGTAAGCCAATGAGGAATGGACGAAACCAAATGAAACGAATCAATGTCATCATTATATTATGTGCTGTTTTATCTTTAAGTGCGTGTAAGCACTGGTGGGGAGGTTCTGACGATGAAGATGACAGTCCTTTCCAAGGTATGAATGCCCAACAAATATACACAGAAGCCAAACAAAATTTGGCAAAAAAACAATATTCAGAAGCCATTAAACGCTTAGAAGCATTAGACACATTGTATCCTTTCAATGATGATGCTGAACAAGCCGAAATTGATTTGATCTATGCTTATTTCAAAAAAGAAGACTATCCTTCTACGGCAGCCACTGCGGAACGCTTTATACATTTGTATCCAAGAGCAAAAAATGTTGACTATGCTTACTATATGAAAGGATTGGCTAATTTCAATCAAGTCAGAGGCGCATTGGCCAATTTTTTCCCGATGGACCGAGCCAGCCGCGATCCAGGTACGCAATCCCAAGCTTACTCTGATTTTGCATCCTTGGTGCAAAAATTCCCAAACAGCCGTTATAAACCAAATGCGTTGCAGCGCATGATTTATCTTCGCAATATGTTTGCACAACGCGAACTGCATGCGGCTTACTATTATTATGATCGCAGAATGTATGTGGCAGCTGAAGAGCGAGCCAGTTATTTGCTAAAAACATACCCTCAAGCCACAAGCGCACAAGAAGCACTCGCCGTGGTCTATTATGCCGATTTGGCTTTAGGTTTTAACGATGCGGCCAATGATGCCTTACGGGTTTATCAAGCGACCTATCATAGCAATCCGAAAAAAATCCAAGAACACTCGCAAGACATATAAAAAAGTGGGCTAAGGCCCACTTCTTATTTAAGACAAATACAAGTTTATGTAATATTTTTATCAATCTTGAAAGAAAGTATTTGCATGAAATTTCTCTCTGTTATAAAATCCGCAACGGAGAGGTGGCAGAGCGGTCGAATGCGGCGGTCTTGAAAACCGTTGAAGGGCAACCTTCCCAGGGTTCGAATCCCTGTCTCTCCGCCAAGTTATGTTCGTAACTTGTTGAATTAAAACCATTAGTCAAATATAAACCATCAAATGGCTACCCTTTAGGCTACCCCTTGGTAAATCGTTAAAGTAATCTCAGAAGTGATCGAACGTATATGATATAATGAGTAAGCGACGAAAGGTAAAAAAAATAAAGCCTGACGAGCATTTCACTAACGGTCCATTTGAATTCGCTCGCTTTGGAAAGCTTATGGTTGGACAATCACATCCGACTACTAACCAATTCAATAAAATGCAAATGGCAATGGTTGAACGCTTACCCATTCTTAAATTTGAAATTGATGATCTCGTAATAAAGATAGCCGAAAGAATTGCTAATCTCCCTCCAGACATATTATTACAACGATCCTGGCAAGAATATGCTGCTGTAGTAATTCAAGAAAAGGATGACTTTGATTGCACACATGCAATGCGAATGATCGATTATGTTCAATCGGTTATTGCTTCTTTCCCTCCTAAAATGCCATATGCTGAAGATGTTAGTGATGTTGAATGGAAAAATTTGTCTGACGATATTCAGTTACTCTTTGGGGAAAGATTATTAGAGTATCAAATTTGCATAACTGCATATAATCGAACAGCTCCCGACTTTGATATGAGCAAAGAGCAATTTCGCATCTCATTGGAAAGTCAATGGGTTAACATACGCGGTAAACGCTATCAATTACACGAACAGCAAGCATTGCTTGAGATATTAACTCCACATTCAGATATTTTACTCCAAACCTTCGGAATTGATGCTTTAAGTATTGTTGAAGAATTCAATAAAATATTAACTAAATTTACATATGGGTATTGCGACGCTTTCATTGAATTGAATAAGCTCAATACAATGATGAATGAGCAGTTATCTCTCTTACCTAACATGGAACACCTTTCTGACATTGAAATAAACGAACTCTTAATTGCCAAATTCTATGAAGACCCTGAGTTTGCAGAACGCTACAATAAAGCCTATAGTGAAATTTTTGAACTCGAGCTATTTGATGTAGAAAAAACGACTAAATTGCCCCAAGTTTTTCTCCGTGAACTCACTTGGCTTCCAGGAGAGGAACAAGAATTCTTCTCGTCTGGCCCATTCAGGGGATGGCCTCTCAAAATCTGGCCAACAATGAAACGTCCTTTCATTAAACTGAATAACCGAACGTTGTGTTTCGATATAGGCTCACTATATGATAATTTTTATCGAGTTATCCGACGTATTTTATTTAGATTAGTGCCAGACTATAAAACGAAATGGAATATTTTACAAAAAACAATATCTGAAGACTTACCATTTATTTATTTTAAACGACTATTACCCTTAGCATGTACCTACCAGTCAGTGTATTACCGGTGGAAAGTAAAGGATAAAAATCAATGGTGCGAAACAGATGGTTTATTAATTTATGATGATCATCTTTTTGTTATTGAAATAAAGGCTGGTGCATTTACTTATACCTCACCTGCTACCGATCTTGACTCTCATATCACATCACTCCAAGAACTTATACAAAAACCCGCTGAACAAGGTAACCGCTTCATTGATTTCCTAGAAAGCGCATCAGAAGTATCCATTGCAAACGAAAAACATGAAGAAATTGGCCGGTTGCGCCAAACTGATTTCCGCCGTATAACCATATGTACCATAACATTAGATCCATTTACTGAACTTGCTGCTCGAGTCCAACATCTTGATAGCATTGATATAGGGCAACGCTCCATATGGGCATTATCAATCGATGATTTAAGGGTGTATGCTGACATGTTCACGAACCCTCTAATTTTCCTTCATTTTGTTGAACAACGAATGCGGGCAAAATCTGTTGAATTGGACGATGAAATGGAGCACCTCGGCTTGTATATTGCACAAAATGATTACAGCCAATATGTTACTCAAATAATAGACGGGAAAAAATACTCATCCGTTACTATAAGTGCTCACAAAACAATAATTGATGAGTACTATCGGGCCGCACTAGATCCCCAAGAACACGCTATTTTACCAAAACAAAAAATTCCTGCAAAATTAATGGATGTTATTGATTATTTATCAAAAAGCTCAAAAATAGGAAGATCCGAAGTAACAAGTATCCTGCTTAATACTATAGAAAATGAACGTGAGGCAATTGCTAATATGATAGAGTGGCAATTACAGAAACTTGCCCCCTCACACAATGGTAATCAACCAACTGCAATTTACATAAAAGATATCGGACTTACAATTTCATGTTTTAAATCATGTCCAGCACACAATAAAACAGCGATAACACAAAATGCATTGCGACATACTCGTTCATTAGTAGCTGCACATAAAAAGAGAACATATCTGTTAATTGACCTGGAGTATTCTGTAAATAATGTTTTGCTAAACGTAGAATGGCAATATGTAGATCTCAAAAACCTTCCACCTTATGAAATTGCACTGACTCATCAAGATGGCTTGTTATTGCGTCAACAACTTATTATCGCAGCTCGCAAAGAACGTAAAATCGGAGTAAATGAGTTATGTCCCTGTGGAAGTGAACTTAAATATAAACGTTGTTGTATCACATTATGTTGACCTAACTATAGCAGCATAGCTAAAAAAAACGACCTAAAGATGTTAATTGTTGATTTGAATTTCCGATGCAAAACGCCAGTCATATCCATAAGCCTTTTTACGATAACCATCGGCTATCAATTGAAGCTGTTTAATTAACAAGTCCAGGACAACAAATGCTAATTTGGGGTTATTCAACTAAATGTCTTACCCAATCAGAAAACCCCTCGTCCTCAAACTGATATTTTCCATATTCGATTTTAGTTATTAGGTTTTTATTACTCAATCGCCGCAAAGCATTATGGATAGTATTTTTATTCACATCACTTCCTATACCCAGCTCATTCCCAAGTTTCTCTATTGCTAATTTTCCGTGCAAATCCGCAACCCCTCCGGCAATCATACGCAAAATAGACTTATCGGCAGGTAATAATGCATCCCATTGTTGTTTGAAATTTTTATCACTAAATACCCTGGTTTTTGTATGTTCTAGAGCTATTTCGGAGCCTAATTCTGGATTAGTAAGATATGATTCAATATACCTTCTGAAGAATTCAGGCGTATTTTTAAGCTGCTCAAACGCTTCGGACGCTTTATTGAGATCCAATGGAAACTTACATATATTGTTAACCTTTTCCACCATGGCCTTCACAAACTCTGAACCCAGTAACTCAAAAGGTTCTATAGGTGCCCAATTATAAAAAGGCTCAGAAGCCACACCAAACATTCTCCTCAACGTCGCTTCTGAACTCCCTGCAAAAATAACTTTAATACGATCTTTTCTAACGTCCAATGCAGCGCGTAGTGCATGAGCAAAATGAGCATTTTCTTCATACGCAAGCACTTGGGCTTCATCAATAGTCAATATCATTTTAGATTTTGTCTTATCGAAAGCATCCATTGCTTCCATTAATAAGCTGCCAGATATTCTTTTAGTATCTGCCAAGTCGGCCTCTACTGCCCCCTCTCTAAGCCCCGGAATTTTCCCTCCCGCTTTTATTTTTTTAATAGGCTGATTTAAATTGGCCCAAATTTTACTAAACCCTTTAGGTTCCACCACTTTATAAAATTCGTAAGCTAAAGCGGTTGCTGGATCTATTTCTAGCTCCCAAAGATTAGAATAAACTACTATATAACCGGCTTCTTTAGCTGCTGGGATAAAATCTTGTTTTAAAAATTCTGTTTTTCCCATTCGTCGTCTTGCAAATAAACATTTAGCAGAGGTTAGTCCAATATCGAACAAATTCAGATATTTATGTGCCAGATCCGGCCTTGCATAGTGCCAATTATTTTTTTTCATCTTCTTAATAGTTCTTAACTAATTTAAGAACTATTGTAGAATACGCCTCAAAAGTAGCAAGAAACTTCTTAAATCTTCTTAAATAATTTAATACCTTTTAAGAACTTGTTTTTTACAAGACTTGTGGCTCGTCAGTGTCTACTAATTCGGTTTTAGCGCCTTGTAGGCAGCTATGTTTGACAATTGATTTAGGAAACATTGTTACGAATAAAGATTATTAATTGCCGCCAAACACTACATTCGTAGTACTCTAAAAACTATATCCCAGATAATCTACAAGAATGGTATCGTAGCCGTGATGCAGCGCGATCAAGGGGTTTTATCCTATACTCATCCTTGATTACGCTGCACTGCATCAATACTACTTTTCTATCAAACCACAAATGGTATGCCATTCTTTTAGGCTAACTGGTAAAACCGACAAACGATTGCCTTTTCGCAATAACGGCATACTGCTTAAATCAGGGTGACGTTTCAATTCATCTAAAGATATCAACCGCTCAAACTTTTTCTGGAAACGCAGATCAACCATAAACCAGCGTGGATACTCAGGTGTACTCTTGGGGTCTGGATGTTCTGATTCAGGATCAAACGCCGTATGATCTGGATAGGCTTCACTGACAATTTCAGCTACCCCAACAATACCCGGCGGTTTACAGTTAGAGTGATAAAAAAACACCAGATCTCCTATACGCATCTGATCTCGCATAAAATTTCGTGCTTGATAATTTCGTACGCCATCCCAAGAGGACGTTTGAGCCGGGGCTTTTTGTAAATCATCAATGCTAAAACAATCTGGTTCAGATTTCATTAACCAATAGTTCATAGATATATCCTAAACTAGAAATGCTTTATAATACTCAAACCCGTCCTCAAAATCCCATATTAATGTTCGCAATAACAAAAAATACGTCTTTTTATTTTATGACCGTCATTGTGCTATCCTTCATATGTCGTTTATTTTTTCTAGCACACCATGAATTATTAGTAGAAGAAGCCTATTATTGGAATTATGCCGCTCATCTTGATTTCGGTTATCTAGATCACCCCCCCCTAGTTGCCCTATTGATCAAATTATCTAACACGTTATTTGGAATAAATGAGTTTGCTGTGCGTTGCCCTGCAATGGTGTGTTGGATGATCACCGCCTACTACAGTTACAAATGGTCTGAATTAATTCAACCTGGTACAGGCAGATTTGCGGTTTTACTGTTATCTATTCTACCTTTCTTTTTCTTATATTCAGTGGTGATCACGCCCGATTTACCTTTGATGGCTTGTTGGTCAGCCGCACTATATTACTTATACCGAGCATTGTGTTTACGGCAAGCTAGATCGTGGTATGCAGCAGGTTTGGCCGTAGGATTGGGATTACTTTCAAAATACACCATCGTTTTGCTGTTACTCGCAACCGGTTTATATCTATTATCTTCATCTCAAAATCGACGATGGTTAGGCCGAAAAGAACCTTATTTAGCTGCTCTTATCATGCTATTGTTGTTTTCTCCTGTGATTTATTGGAATGCTACGCACGATTGGATGTCTTTTGCATTTCAAAGCACCCGGCGTTTTCAAGGAAAATTTTATTTTTCACTCCATCAACTTCTAGGACTGTTGGTGCTGTTTGTAACACCTATTGGACTCATTGGACTAAGTAAATTATTATACCGTCAAAATTCAACCGTTATCATCGATAAAACAACCAGACAATATATCCAATACTATACCATTATTCCTTTTATGGTATTTGCTGTGTTTAGCCTCAGTCGAGAGCTCAAATGGAATTGGATTGGCCCAGGGCTACTCGCCCTATTGCCATGGCTGGCGCTGTTGATGCATCAACAACGTACCACCTTAAAACAATGGCTTTACATCAGTCCCGTGTTGCTCGCAAGTTATACGTTTGTGTTTTTTTGTATCAGTTTCGGACAACCTGTTTTTTTCAATCAATTATTTTTCAGTAAAATGATTTCTTGGGAAAAACTAACACAGCAGTATCAAGATATAGCATCTACACTAGAAACATCCGGAGAAACACCTATATTCATTCCGCTGGATACATACAGCATTGCCAGTGAGTTGGCTTTTTATCAAGCCAAATATAGCAAGGCTCATCCTGAATTTAAGCCTTTTCGGATTCATGATGCCTCATTATTTGGATTTGATGGGTTGATGTTTAAAATGTGGAGTCAATTTTCATTGCACGGAAAAACCGTCATTTTTATCGGCAAAGAAGCCAATTCTTTTGACAATGATTTGATGTTAACCGCTGTTCAATCTCTTTCGCCGATACACCAGATATGGGGGTTAAGTCAGGGTCAACACAATAAAGTAAGGCCTTATTATTACAAAATAGCCAAGATGAAATAAGTTGGTTCATTCATACGATTTGTTCAGACACGCTTTAAGAAACGCTTGATTTCTGTATAACGTAATTTAAAAATAACCTTCAAAGCATCTTTGATGCTGTTGGCTGGCAATTTACTTTTACCCAGCTGCCGATCAATAAAGTGAATTGGAAATTCGCGAATATGAGCATTATTCTTATGTAACAACCATAGCAAGTGTAATTTATATGCATAATGATTGGATAAAAAATTCTCCGGCAATATTTGCATCAACATGTGACGACGTGTGGCGCGAAAACCACTGGTAAAATCTTGATAACAACGTGTCAGCATTATTCTGGCAATATGATTCCCTAGCACAGACAGAAATTTTCGGTGTAAACCCCAATTATGTGGAATACTGCCACCAGTGACATAACGACTTCCAACGACAACATCACACGTTTTTAATAGAGACAAGATAGGTTCAAGGTATTTGGGCTGATGAGATAAATCTGCATCAAACTCCATAACGACATCTGCCTTTAAATCGTGCAAAGCATACGTCATTGCTTTGAGATAAGCTGAGCCTAATCCCGTTTTAAAGGGTTCGATTTGAAGATGTAAGCGGCCTGCGTACACAGGCATCAGTCGTTCTACAATAGCTGGTGTCTCATCAGTTGAAGCACTATCAAACACCAGAACTTCAACGGTGAAATCACTGACATTTTTAGTCAAATCAAAGACTTGACGCAAAGTTTCTTCAATCACCAACGCTTCATTATGCGTTGGAATGATGATAACAACTGTTTCTTTGGTGTCTAACATGATTCTAAGGGTACAAAATTTATTTTTTGCCAACGACGTGAACGACTGGTGCGATCTTTGACTTCTCCAGCCAACTGCCCACAAGCAGCATCGATGTCATCTCCCCGTGTTTTACGAGTCATGGTATTAATACCTTTTGCCATCAAACGATCACGAAATGCTAAAATGGTTTCCCTGGAAGAACACTCATATTGGGTCATAGGGAAAGGATTAAATGGAATTAAATTAACTTTTGAAGGCACATCTTTCAATAATTTGATCAGCGCTTGAGCATGCTCCGGTT
The DNA here is from genome assembly GCA_002786165.1 of Legionella sp. GTDB lineage: Bacteria > Pseudomonadota > Gammaproteobacteria > Legionellales > Legionellaceae. The sequence continues at coordinate 151,844 of PEQK01000020.1, read as the reverse complement.
GATCATTCACCCCTTTCAACATCACATATTCAAAAGTGACCACCCGACGAGGTTCGTTTTTAAAATAATCACGACATATCGCCATCAATTGCGCCAAAGGATATTTTTTATTGATTGGAACCAAAATATTACGTAACTCATCAGTCGGTGCATGTAAAGACACAGCCAAAGCCACCGAACTACGTTCACGCAAACGTTCCATTTCAGGGATAACACCAGATGTACTCAACGTAACGCGACGCTTGGATAGGCCATACGCGTAATCATCCATCATAATGTCCATGGCAGTTACCACGGGGTCAAAATTCAACAAAGGCTCACCCATGCCCATCATCACCACATTGGTGATGCGTTTGTCATGCTCACCTTGACGTTGCGATAATGCTCGCGCAGCGACCCAGACTTGGCCAATGATTTCTGCAGCGGATAAATTACGATTGAAGCCTTGTTTTGCTGTTGAGCAAAAACTACAGTTCAACCCACAACCGACCTGGGAAGAAACACACAATGTACCCCGCTTAGCTTCCGGAATAAATACTGTTTCAATACAATTGCCACAAGATAGTTTGAGCAACCATTTGTGCGTCCCATCTTGCGATTCTTGACAAGCGATAATCTCAGGCACTCGTATCTCTGCAACAGCAGCAAGTTTGTTCCGTAATTCTTTTCCTAGATTGGTCATTTGATCAAAATTATCTTGACCGAATTGATGAATCCATTGCATCAATTGTTGCGCACGATAAGGTTTTTCACCCAATGTGTGAAAAAATTCACGCATTTGTGGCACATTAAACTCTAAAAGATTGATTTTGGGAGCAATGGATTCAGTCATGATATAAGCTTATTGACCCATCAAGTCATGCGGTTCAAAGAAATACGCGATTTCTTGTTTCGCAGTCTCAGCACTATCAGAACCATGCACAGCGTTTGCATCGATGCTGTCAGCAAAATCAGCACGAATCGTACCAGGCGCTGCATCTTTAGGATTAGTTGCACCCATAATATCACGATGCTTGCTGATAGCATTTTCACCTTGCAGGGCTTGAATCATAACTGGACCTGAAATCATAAAATTGACCAAATCTTGGAAAAAAGGACGATCTTTATGCACTGCATAAAAGCCTTCCGCATCAGCACGGCTCAATTGACGCATTTTAGCAGCGACAATATGTAAACCAGCTTGTTCAAAACGAGTATAAATTTGACCGATGACGTGTTTTGCAACAGCATCAGGTTTGATGATAGATAACGTTAATTCAATAGACATCTGGAACTCCAATAGGATGAAAGCCCTATATTATACACGAAAACACTTTTTTGAGGAATATTATTCTTTCAGCGTAGGTTTTATGCACATGTTATGCTATCCCAACAACCCTATCCACATCACCAAACCATATACGGCATTCCATAAAAAAGCTTGCATGATCTGTTTTGTGGTTTGTTGCTTTAAAAGATAATATTGATAAAGAATGATCCCCAAAGCAGCAAGCCAGCATAGAAAAAACCAAAAGGAAACAGCATAAAAACCAGCCAATACCAGCCATAAGCCATGAACCAATACCTGTAAGCCCATCACCACCAAAAAGGCCTGTGATCCAAATAAAATGGCTGTTGAGCGCACACCAATACGCCTATCATCGTCTCGATCCATCATGGCATACATCGTATCGTAAGCCACAATCCACAAAAAATTTAAAACAATCAATACAAACGCCCTACTATCCAATGCCACATGAGATGCCGCGTAAGCCATAGGAATGCCCATAGAAAAAGCCACACCTAATACCAATTGAGGCGCACTCAAAAAGCGTTTTCCAAAAGGATACACAACGGTAATGGCCAAAGCAATCACGGCCTCAACCCAACATAAAACAGGCAATTGAAACATAATCCCTGCGGCCAAGCATAATAGAACAAACAAGGCTACCGCTGCACGATGCATAGGCAGTTCACCACTGGTAATGGGGCGTGTTTGTGTACGTTTGACATGTTTATCAATGCGACGATCGGCCATATCATTGATGATACACCCGGCTGCACGCATCAGAATGGTACCTAAAAGAAAATAGACGATTAAAATCCAAGGTGGATGGCCTTGATTGGCTAACCAAAGCGCCCAAGCTGTAGGTGCCCATAATAAGGCAATGCCCGCGGGCTTGTCAAAACGCATCAACCGCAAGTAAGCATTCACGCATACGTCTCCAGTCCAGGTAGAAAAATTTCAGCCAGATAAAAAGACGTTGAATTGTTTAGGCAAAACGTAGATAACCGCATCCAAAGCTCTGTTTGTCCACCACGGATTTTTTCAGGCACCCACGTATATTCTGCGTCAGTAGGATCAATAGGATAATACCGCATCGCACTGCGCTGAACTGCCTCATTTTGAAAAATAAGATTTCCTAAAGGCTCATTGTCCAAACGCTCAAATAATGCCAGATTGGCTTGAAAGGTTGCCGAAGGTAAAATAGTTCTGGCAAACCAACAGGGCGTACCATGCGCGGAAATCATAATATCTCGGTGCATCACCAGGTCATGATCAAGATGCAAAATATGCTCATCCCATTCAGTAGACGGACACCAGATTTGTTGAAGCACTTCCAACGCGACCTGCCCTGATAGGGCTTGGAGCTTATTCATTAAATAATCCGTGCAAGTCAACCAAGGTAGCAAGTATTGAGGGGGAGTTGCCATGACACATCACACTAAAAATTACAGTGCATCATTGTATAATGTCTTTTTTTTTTAAACAATCCTGCGAAAGAAACTCACCTAGCAGTGCATTCAAAATAAAGTTACAACGTTTCTGTCCTCACGCGACCTAAGCGATTGATGATAATTTTCATGCCATGATGGGCTTGATTTTCAATCATAAAATAACCATTCAATGCGGATTGATTGAGATCAGGGGCAAATCGCAAATAGTCTTTGGATTGAAATCCATGCCAATGCACCTGATATCCAGATGCTTTCCATTGCCATTGATGGTGCTGGTTCGACGTTCTTTCAACGCGTAAGACAAGACCAGAAGACCAATTTTCATTCATTATAGGCATTAATTTTAAAGGTTCATTTAACCGTGTCGCGTCTTCTATTGCTTGATGAATGGCTTGTTTAATGTCTTGCGTCATAATAAAACAAACTTGGGTCTGATACCAATTAGAACCGAAAGGTACTCCAAAAGAACCAATCAACGCTATCAGAAATAAAACAATCAATACTTCGAGTAGAGAAAATCCTTGCATGCGCATGCCTTGATGAGGACTTAAAGACTGTTTAACGCATCCACCACAGCACGAGGATGTTGCGCACGCGTGATAGAACGCCCCATGACCAAATAATCACTCCCTGCCTGCAAAGCATCTTGGGGTGAAATCACTCGAGATTGATCGTGCGCAACATCCCCAGCCATACGAATACCTGGCGTGACAAGTAAAAAACCTCTGCCGCACAAGGTGCGTAAACGTGCCACTTCTTGTGCTGAACTGACCACACCATCTAAACCAGCTTGTTGCGACAAAACAGCGTATCGCTCTACATGTTGTAATAACGTTCCTGAGACACCCATGCCGCTCAAATCTGCTTCTGATAAGCTGGTTAATACGGTCACTGCAATCAGTTTAGGACGTGAGGCACCATAAGATTCAAGAGCAGTACGCGCGGCATGTAACATGGCGGCACCCCCTGCAGCATGTACGGTCAACATCCATACCCCCAAATCAGCGGCTGCTTTGCACGATTGTGCGACAGTATTGGGGATATCATGAAATTTTAAATCGAGAAAAACTCGAAAGCCACGCGCAATGATCTGGCGTACAACATCAGGCCCCGAGCGAGTAAACAACTCCGAGCCAATTTTGAATGCACACTGCTCCGGCTCAAATTGCTCTACCAAGGATAATGCGTCCTCAGGCCGATCAAAGTCCAATGCAATGATTAATTTGGACATTTAATCCCCTTCTAAACCATGAATAGGTTTTGTCTTGCCCCATAGTTTGCAAGAAGGACATTGCCAATGCAGCAATTTACCGCCATACCCGCAATGACCACACCGATAAACAGGCTTGTTTTCCAAAAATTTAGACGTGATGGCGTACAACATTTGTAGTTTATCCCGCACTTTACCGTGCGCAGATTCTAAGTGCCATTGAATCAATTGATTTAAACCGCGAATCGAGGGGTGTCGTCCTAAGTGGGTTGACACAAAATCAATCGCGAAATCCACTGATTTTTCGCGACTCAAGTAATCTCCAACTACAAAAATAACCGATGCACGAGGATGGGCTGCAATCGTTTGTTCCAAATAATCAATACATTCATCCATCGTGTCTAATTCGCGATGGCAAGACACCAAAGGTTCAATGATTTCATTTAAAAACTCTGGATCTTGTTCAGGGACGCGTTTTAAAGCTTGAATCGCTTGCTTATAACGCCCAGCATCCATATCTAATTTAGCTAATTTTAGGCTAGCTCGAACAGAATTAGGATCAATACTCAACGCTTGTTTGATAGATTGGTAAGCATTTTCCGGGTGATTTTGCTTCAAGTCTTGTTCGGCAATTTCACAGTAATAATGCGCAGCTTCACAGTGCATCGATTGACCAGTGCAGACTTCTAATTTTTGAATCACGTCCAGAGATTTTTCCCAGGCTTTTTCTTGCTGATAAATAGCAAGCAATCCGCGTAAACTACTGAGCTCTCGATCGCCTGCCAATTCGACGACTTCTAGGAAAATGCGCTCTGCGCGATCAAATACGCCAGCACTCATATAATCTTGGCCCAAAGCCATCAAAGCTTCTTTGCGTTCAAATTCACTTAATTGCGGCCGAGCAATGAGATTTTGATGAATACGGATAGCGCGATCGACCTCTCCGCGACGACGAAATAAACTGCCTAAAGCCAAATGAGTTTCTACGGTTTCGCTGTCAACTTCTAATAGTTTGATGAACACATCCACTGCTTTATCGGGCTGTTCGTTCAAAAGATAATTCAACCCCACGACGTATTCGCGAGACAATTGATTCTCTGATTGTTTTACTTTACCGTCTGCACCACGTTTGGCTATCCACCAGCCAGACCATGCGGCCGTCGGTAATAATAGAGGCCATAAATTAATCATCACAGTCACTAATGTTGATCCTGCAAAGGAATTGATCGTAAGTTTTTAATTTCTCGTTCGGTTAATTTCAATTGATTCGTGATTTTACGATGATCTGCTTTTAAACGCCAGTAGCGGTTTAAGAACATCAGAAAACCAAAGCATACGCCAACCCCTAACATCACGGTCATCAAAACAGAAATAGGTAGCACTAATTGAGTAACATATAAATTAACGTGAACGGAAGTGGCATTCAACGCTGCAAAACTAACACCTAATAGTATCAGTAACAGATAGCACACTGTGATGGCGATACGCATAACTCATCCTTGTTCATACAACTTCGACATATTGCTTACATACGTTGTCATTCTGATCAAAGCAAGGAGTCTCTTTCAACCACCAAGAACCGACCTAACTATAACGCATCAGCGCAACTGTCCTAATTGTATCTTGATTTTCAAATTATGCCATACTTCAAATGCAAAAAAGCCGTGATATATTGAAGCATTTTTTAAGAAACGCTTCGCTATGATCACGGCTTAACAATAAACAAACCCTAACGACGTTTATTCGCTTTGGCTGTCTTTATGATTCATTTTTTCTTTCAATAAATCACCTAAAGTTGCAGACACTTCTGAGCCTTTTGCTTTAGAGTATTTCTTAATCGCTTCTGCTTGCTCTTGTGCATCTTTTGCTTTTACTGACAAAGCAACGGTGCGAGTTTTCTTATCATGAGACATGACTTTGGCTTCAATCTCATCACCCACAGAAACAACTGAAGTAGCATCTGTGACTTTCTCTTCAGAAAGATCGGCGACTTTGATTTTACCAATCACATCATCAGCCAAAGTTACTGTAACAAGCTTTGCTTCAACAGCAGACACAGTACCAGTCACTACCATACCTTTTGGATACATTTCTGTGAAATCAGCAGGTTGTTCGCCATCAAGTTGTTTCAGACCCAATGAAATTCTTTCACGGTCAGCATCAATCGCCAAAATAACCGCTTCTAAATCTTGGCCTTTCTTAAATTGTTTGACTGCTTCTTCGCCAGGTACTGTCCAAGAAATATCAGACAAATGCACCAGACCATCAATTTCACCGTCTAAGCCAATGAAGATACCGAAATCAGTGATTGATCTAATTTTACCACTGACTTTTTGACCTTTGCCATGAGACTGTGCAAAATTCTGCCATGGATTGCCTACACACTGTTTCATGCCTAAAGAGATGCGACGACGATCTTCATCAATTTCTAGGACCATCACTTGAACCACATCACCTAACGCAACGACTTTGCTTGGATGTACGTTCTTATTCGTCCAATCCATTTCAGACATGTGGACTAAGCCTTCTACGCCTTCTTCAATCTCAACAAAACAACCATAATCAGTGATATTGGTGACTTTGCCTTCCATACGTTTTCCAATTGGATAACGTTCTACCAAATCAACCCAAGGATCGTTGCCAAGTTGTTTCATGCCTAAGGAGACACGATTACGCTCGCTATCAAAGCTCAATACTTTCACTTTGACATCTTGACCAACGGTCAATAATTCACTTGGATGCTTAACACGTTTCCAAGAAATATCTGTGATGTGCAACAAGCCATCAATACCACCTAAATCAATGAACGCACCATAATCCGTCAGATTTTTAACTACGCCATTGAGAACTTGACCATCATGTAAAGAATCCAGCAAGGCTTGTCGATCTGCCGAACTTTCTTCTTCAACCACTGCGCGACGTGATACCACGATATTATTGCGCTTGATGTCCATTTTAATAACTTTGAATTCTAATTCTTTGCCTTCTAAGTAAGATGAATCACGTACTGGTCGAACATCTACTAATGAACCTGGTAAGAATGCGCGAATAGTACCGATTTCTACAGTAAAGCCGCCTTTGACTTTGCCTGAAATCAATCCAGTTACTGTCTCATTATTTTCATGACTTTTTGACAGTTTGCGCCATGATTCTTGGCGTTTTGCCTTTTCTCTAGATAATAATGTTTCACCATGCCCATCTTCTACCGAATCAAGCGCGACTTCAACGGTATCACCGATGCTGACTTCTAAAGCGCCATCTTTATCGTGGAATTCTTCAATCGCAATAATACCTTCCGATTTCAATCCAGCGTTTAAAGTAACGTAATCATCGTCGATATCAATAACTTTGGCAGAAATAATGGCACCTGGATAAAACTGCGTACCAATAATACTTTTTTCAAAAAGGTCTTTAAAACTTTCAGACATAATGAGAACTCATGTGATGTTATCGCGGTGATAAACACGTTTAGATAACAATAAATAATAAAAAGAATGAAACCATTTGATGGTTTCCCCTAGGATTGAACGTGGTACAACCCGCGTTCAGCGGCCAATTGTAATATACTTTTCAGTACTTGTACAACCGTTAAGCCAGTTGTATCTATCTGTATAGCATCTTCGGCAGGCATCAATGGCGCATGTGAACGCGCCATATCTCGTGCATCACGAATGGCTAATTCTTTCACAATACCATCTAAGCTCGACTCTAAACCTTTGGATTGTAATTGCAGAAAACGCCGCATGGCACGCTCTTCGGCAGTTGCATATAGATAAATTTTTAAATGAGCCCTTGGGAAAACCACGGTACCCATGTCACGGCCATCCGTCACCAAACCAGGCCATTGTGCAAACGCTCGTTGTCGCTCTAATAAAGCAGCACGCACTTCGGGCAAAGCCGCGAGGCGTGAGGCTTCTTGTCCCACCTCTTCTGCACGAATCAAATTAGAAATATCTTGGTCTTGGAGATAAACATGTTGCACATCATCCTCACCCATGACAAATCGCAAAGGCAGAGCATGGGCCCAGGCCATCAATTGTTCTTTGGTATGAGGATGATGATCGGTATCTTGCAATACAGACACAGCAAAAGCGCGATAAATAGCTCCACTGTCCAAGACATTCCATCCTAAGAGCGCAGCCAATTGATGGCATAACGTCCCTTTTCCAGTACCGCTAGGTCCATCAAGTGTGATCACAGGAGGGGTTATAAAAGATACGTTCACTGCTGCGCCTTAGCAAAATCTGCCATAAAGTTTAACAAAGCATCCACTCCTGACATAGGCATCGCATTATACAAACTAGCTCGTAGCCCACCCACACGTTTATGACCTTTGAGCGCATATAAACCCGCTGCAGTAGATTGCTCAACAAACAGGGCCTCTAAGTCAGTAGAGGGAAGAGAAAAACACACATTCATGATGGAGCGGCTAGCTGGCACCACCGTACACTGATAAAAAGATGAGGCATCAATGTAATCGTATAATTTAGCAGCTTTGCGTTGATTGGTCTGATACATCACCTCTACACCGCCCTCCGCCTCCAGCCACTGAAACATCTTCAAAGCCATGTAACAGTTAAAAGTAGGCGGGGTCGCGTACAGCGAGTGATTGGTTGCATGAACACGATAATCTAACATAGTCGGCACAGGCAAATCAGGTAGATGGTCTAACAAATCAGATCGCACGATGACCACTGTTAATCCCGCTGGCGCAATATTCTTTTGTGCACCCGCAAATATCAACCCATAATCAGAAATCTGTAATGGTTCACTGAGTAAACTCGAGGTCATGTCAACAACCAAGGGGACATTCGGGCCAAATTGTGGAACCTCAGAAAAACGCACCCCATTGATTGTTTCATTGGACGTATAATACACATACGCCGTATTGTCTTCGAGTTGCCACTGCAAGGGTTGAGGCACTGTTTTAAAATCGCTGGTAGCCGAGCTGGCAATACAATAAGCCCGCTTGAGACGTTTGGCTTCTTCAAAGGCCATCTCTGACCAAATTCCAGATACCAAATATCCCCCTTGCTGGGGATAAGACAGGAGGTTCAAAGGCACCATAGCAAATTGAGTTCGCGCTGCGCCACCTAAAAACAAGACATGGTAATTATCGGGAATAGCCAATAAACCACGCAAAGAAGTTTCTGCTTCGGCCAACATCGCCATGAAAAGCGGCGTTCGATGGCCGATTTCGACAACAGAAAGACCTTGGTGTTGCCAATCAAACCATTCGGCATGTGCTGCTTGCATCACAGGTTCCGGCAGCATGGCCGGACCTGCTCCAAAATTATACGTTGTCTGCTTCTGATTCAACGTCTGTTTCTGCTTCTGGGGTTGAGTCATCTTGGATATCCTCAATTCGTTGCATACCCACCACATGTTCACCAGGCGTGACATTGATCAAACGCACACCTTGGGTATTGCGGCCAATGATAGAAAGCTCACTCACTTTGAACCGCACCAAAGTACCTTGATCTGTGATCAACATCGCTTCATCTTCAGCATCCACTTGAACCGCACGGACTACTGCACCATTCCGCTCATTCACTTGAATAGAAATCACGCCTTGACCACCACGACCCGTGATGCGATATTCTTCAATATTGGTTCGTTTACCATACCCAAATTGGGTAGCGGTTAAGATAGTACCGTTTGGTTTTGCGACCACCAGAGAAATAACCGATTGTTCTTCACTCAAGCGAATACCACGCACGCCACGCGCCGTTCGTCCCATTGGTCGAATCAAATTTTCATCAAAACGAATCACTTTTCCAGCATCAGAAAACAGCATGATGTCTTTGGAACCATCGGTGATGTCCACGCCCACCAAACGATCATCATCATTCAAATCGATGGCAATAATCCCTGAGCTACGCGGACGACTGAATGCCGTCAAAGGTACTTTTTTCACCGTACCGCGTTTGGTGACCATGAATACAAATTTATCTTCTTGATACTCACGGACCGGCAGCATAGCATTGATGGCTTCGTTTTCTGCCAACGGTAAAATGTTAATGATCGGCTTACCACGAGAAATGCGGCTGGCCAACGGCAGCTCATACGCTTTCAACCAATATAATTTACCATGATTAGAAAAACACAATAAGGTATCATGCGTACTAGCAATGACTAATTTGTCTACAAAGTCTTCTTCTTTTACATTCGTAGCCGATTTGCCTTTTCCACCACGACGTTGTGCTTGATACGAGGAGATGGGTTGGTATTTCACATACCCTTGATGAGACAAAGTGACCACCACATCTTCTTCGGTGATCAAATCAGCAATCGTCAAATCTTCTTGAGACGCAATAATTTCAGTGCGTCTATTGTCGCCAAATTGTGCTTTGATTTCTAATAATTCATCACAAATCACACGCATCAAACGTTCTGGAGAACCTAAAATATCCAACAAATCCATAATAACAGCTAACAATGCTTCATATTCATTTAAGATTTTGTCTTGCTCTAACGCTGTTAAGCGGTGCAAACGTAATTCAAGAATCGCTTGAGCTTGTTCAGGCGACAATCGATATCCGTCTTCGTTCAATCCAAAATGATCAGGCAATTCATCAATGCGACAAGCATCACTACCCACTTTTTCCAGCATGGCCTTGACCAAACCCGGTTGCCAAACTTGAGCCAACAACGCTTCTTTAGCGATTTGCGGCGTGCCCGCTTGTTTGATTAAGGCAATCATTTCATCAATATTGGCCAACGCTATGCCTAAACCTTCTAATAAATGAGCTCGATTACGGGCTTTTTTCAGGTCAAAAATACAACGACGCGTCACAACTTCCCGTCGATGTTTGATAAAATAGTCAAGAACTTGCTTGAGGTTCAAAGTACGCGGTTGGCCATCGACCAAAGCCACCATATTGATCCCAAATACCGATTGCATCTGCGTGTGAGCATATAAATTATTCAAAATAACTTCAGCTATTTCTCCGCGTTTTAATTCAATGACCACTCGCATACCTTGGCGATCTGATTCATCCCGCAGACCAGAAATCCCTTCAATTTTTTTGTCCCGAACCAACTCAGCAATGCGTTCTACCAAACGTGCTTTATTCACTTGATATGGTAATTCATGAATGATGATGGCATGACGTTGACCGTCTGTTTCAATATCCGCTCTGGCTCGCATGGAGATACGACCGCGCCCGGTACGATATGCTTCTACGATACCCGCTCGGCCATTAATGATCGCTGCTGTAGGAAAATCAGGACCAGGCACAATATCCATCAACTCATCAATGGTGATGTCTGGATTGGCAATCACAGCAAGGGTTGCATCTAAAATTTCAGTTAAATTATGGGGCGGAATATTGGTCGCCATACCTACTGCAATGCCTGAAGAGCCATTCACCAATAAATTAGGAATTCGAGCAGGTAATACCATAGGGGCAAATTCAGTACCGTCATAGTTGGGACTAAAATCAACAGTTTCTTTTTCTAAGTCCATCAACAGCGCATGTGCCAATTTGGACATTCTGATTTCGGTATATCGCATGGCCGCAGGTGAGTCACCATCTACCGACCCGAAGTTTCCTTGCCCATCCACCAACATATAACGCATCGAAAAATTCTGCGCCATACGCACGATCGTATCGTATACAGCTGTATCACCATGGGGATGGTATTTACCGATCACGTCACCGACCACACGAGCCGATTTTTTATAAGGTTTGGACCAGTCGTTGCCCAATTCATTCATCGCAAACAACACGCGTCGATGTACTGGTTTCAAACCATCACGCACATCCGGCAACGCTCGCCCTACAATGACACTCATCGCATAGTCTAAGTAAGATTGTTTTAATTCGTCTTCAATATTGACTGGAATCACTTCTTTTGCTGAATAAACCATGATTAGATTCTGCCTCACTATGCTTTGAGATTGAAACGCCAACTCAAATGAAAATCAACCAACAGTCTACCATATTTCGTATGGAGAGGACAGATGGAGCATTGTAAATCTGATACAGATTACATCTGAATGACAAGTCACTTATTGCCTACGTGCCGCCACTTGTCCGGCGTTGTTACAGATTTTCTTATTTTGATCCAAAAAAGTTCTGTCATGCCACGAAGGACCCTTTTCATGTGATGCTGCGATATAAGCTTTGAGTGATAGAGCAACTAAGACATCGACGTTTTATCCAAGTCTTGATATAGTTAGCCTATCTATTTTGCAGTAAGGATTAATTATGCAACTGAAATCGGCAACTTTATCTATCGAAGGACATGAGTCTATTGATTTACCGATGTATCATCCTACTTTAGGCAATGATGTGATTGATATTGGCAAATTAGGCGATCACGAGGTGTTTACGTTTGACCCTGGTTTTATGTCTACTGCTGCATGCGAATCTAAAATTACTTACATTGATGGTGATAAAGGTATTTTACTGTATCGTGGTTATCCGATTGATCAATTGGCTGAGAAAAAAAGCTTTTTAGATGTGTGTTATTTATTGCTCAATGGTGAATTACCTGAAGAATCAGAACAAACCGCATTCCGACAATTGGTCAATAACCATAACATGGTCCATCAACAAATGTATCAATTTTTAAATGGCTTTCGTCGTGATGCTCATCCTATGGCCATTATGGTTGGGATTGTAGGTGCTTTATCTGCGTTTTATCATGATTCCATGGATCTCACCAATCAAAATGATCGCTATACCTCTGCGATTCGTTTGATTGCAAAAATGCCTACGTTGGCAGCCCTGAGTTACAAATACTCCATCGGCATGCCTTATATGTATCCACAAAATAAAATGTCCTATACAGAAAACTTCTTACATATGATGTTTGGTGTGCCCAGCGAAAATATCACACCCAATCCTGTATTGGTCAAAGCGATGGATACCATTTTTATTCTACACGCGGATCACGAACAAAATGCCTCTACCTCTACCGTTCGCTTGGCAGGCTCTACTGGCGCGAATCCTTTTGCCTGTATTTCTGCCGGTATTGGTGCGTTATGGGGTCCCGCCCACGGTGGTGCCAATGAAGCCTGTTTAAATATGCTCAAAGAAATTGGCGATGTCAGTCACATTGGTGAGTATATCAAACGGGCGAAAGACAAAAATGATCCTTTCCGCTTAATGGGCTTTGGGCATCGCGTGTATAAAAGTTATGATCCTCGTGCCAAAGTCATGCGTGAAACTTGCTATGAAGTCTTGAATGCAGTGGGTGCGAAAGATGAACCTTTGTTCAAATTAGCCATGGAACTAGAGCGCATTGCTTTAGAAGACGATTACTTCATTGAGAAAAAACTATATCCTAATGTCGATTTTTACTCTGGATTGACGTTAAGTGCCATCGGTATCCCCACCAATATGTTTACTGTAATTTTTGCTTTGGCAAGAACTGTAGGTTGGATGTCGCATTGGATGGAAATGACCGCCAGTTCTTCAAAAATTGGTCGGCCCCGTCAATTTTATACCGGCGAAAAACAACGCGATGTTGTATGACGTCGTTGTCATTGGTGGTGGCATCAACGGCTGTGGATGCGCCGCTGATGCCGCACTGCGCGGATTATCTGTTTTGGTCTGCGAACAAGACGATTTAGCCTCTAAAACATCCTCCAAAAGCAGCAAGCTCATTCATGGTGGATTGCGTTATTTAGAACAGTACAATTTTAATTTGGTCAAAAAATCATTAGACGAACAAGCGGTTCTGATGAGGATTGCACCACATTTGGTACACCCTCTACCCTTTGTATTACCCCACCGCAAGACTTTACGTCCTGCTTGGTTATTACAAGCTGGATTATTTTTATATGATCGTCTGAGTCGTATCAATCCTTTGCCCAACAGCAAAAAAATTAATAAAGAAAAACATCCCGACTATTTTATGCCACTTAGTGACGACAATGAACGTGGATTTTTATTTTATGATTGCCACACGGACGATGCTCGCCTCACCCTCTCTGTTGCTTTACAAGCCAAAGAACATGGCGCGACTATTTTATCGCACACCAAATTCATAGCAGCCTACGCGCAAAAAGATCACTGGGTTTTAACTCTCCAACCCAAAATTGGAAAATCCTTTCAAATTTCCACAAAAAGCATCGTCAATGCGGCAGGTCCGTGGGCACATCAAGTGGCTGAATGCTTACGTTTACCGGTGAAACAGCCTATGACGTATGTCAAAGGAAGTCATATTGTAGTCCCTGCATTGTATCCGGGACAACATGCTTACCTTTTGCAGGCACCAGATAAACGTATTGTGTTTGTGATTCCCTATCATGGCCATTCTTTGGTAGGCACCACCGATGTTTTACTGACAAAATATACCGACTTTCCAAGTATTGACGCTGAAGAAATCGCATATCTCAGGCAGATCATTCGGACTTATTTTCAGCAAGAACCGTCTGAAATCCTTGCGACATGGTCAGGAGTACGTGCATTATGCGCGAGTTCAGACAAAAAAGCCTCTCAATTAACACGTGATTATACACTGGAATATTCTAGTCTGCCCTTACCAGTGGTGTCTATCTTAGGCGGTAAATTAACCACTTATCGGCATGTGGCGTCTGAAGCAATCGATCACTTGAAAAAACATCAGTTTCCTCAGTGGCCCACTTCGTGCACCAAAACTGCCCCTCTGCCTGGAAGTCTCTGGGAAGGGCATCGCAGCCTTATAGAATATAAACATTACGCAATTCGACACTATGCTTGGTTAGACACAGCTGTACTCGAACATTATCTGACCCACTATGGCACCAGAACCGAGCTCATTTTAAAAAACTGCACACATACAGACGATCTTGGCCGGGCATTTGGTCCTATTTTGTATCAAAAAGAAGTGGATTATCTCCGGCAAGAAGAATGGGCTTCTTCTGCCGAAGATATTTTATGGCGCAGAACCAAATTAGGTCTTTCTATCAGAGACGAGGCTCAGGCTGCATTAGAAGCATACCTTGTATTCTGTGAATCAGAGCCTCACACAAGACTATTGTAAGGGTCATATTCATCAGTACTTGTATTATCTTCGCCTGATGGCTTTGTCACATCACCTGGTTTTTCCTCTTTTAGGGAAAGAATATTGTCAACTGTTTTAGTTGCCTTCGCCCAAAGTGTAGTACCCATGTTTGATAAGTAATCCCTTAGGGGCGTATCTTTGTTTACTGTAGGTTGAGGACTAGGTGGGCAAGATGGTGTAGACTGAATCTGGTCACCCGATTCTATATCTTCAGAATCATTACTATATCTAGTGGCATTTGGTGATTTAGGAGACGCTTTTGGGGTACTCAAGCGCGGTTGTTGCATCCCTAGTAATGTATAGAACGAGGTTCTTGAAAGGTGAAAATCAGGACGTTGCATCTCAAGCAATACTTGAGGAGGATTAGGATTTTGCTTTAAGGCCTCTAGCATCTCAGGAAGGAATTGAGTGTTTCGGGATACAAATTCTGAATCTTTGTTTAATATTAAAAGAATACTTACAAAACAAGAGAAAAGATCAGGATGAACGTTCGTTAAAAATGAATAATACAGATGGTGAAACACGGGATTGCCAAACAAACGCGCTTCAAATAAAGTATGTGATACCGTCATCAACGCAGGTAAGTGTCCTGCTTGATGAAACTTGTTGTACAATTCATCAAAAAACTTTAAATATAGATCACCCACAGGTGGTTTAAATTTTCTTTTGTATAGTAAGGTTACATAGTTTTCACAGTATTCCATATCAAAGAATCTCGGATCCTGATTGGTTGTACCCATCTTTTCAAGATTGAGTCTATGTCGCTCAAGTTTAGGTAACATATGCGAAAGCATGTGATTATGAGTGTGAAACTCAATCAATACGGCACTAAATTTCAATGGATCGGTCGATTTGATCACTTCTTGTAACGTCGGCATATCCAACAATTGATGCGTTTTAAGGGATACAACCGCTTCGACAAAATGGCCAACAGGTAGGGTGGAAAAGGGTTCATAGTAGGCTCCTGGAGCACAGACTATTTTTTCTTTGATAGCGTCCAAAATCGTTTGTTTGATCACGTTTATGTTTAAATCGGGATCCACAAATAATTCATCTTCCGGCATTTGGACCCTTTCTGTGGACAAACAGAGTAAATCGTTCTCATGCAACCTAGTAGCAGCTTGTGCAAACACAAATGGAGAAGCGCTGTTACGTACTACATCATAAAGTGTTTGTTTGATAAGATGGTTTGTCGCAAGCAGATGAACCGCATCAGAAAAATTTGTCGGGTAACGATGTTTTGCAATATGTTGATAGATAGTTTTTTTATTCTCAGGCAAAAGGTTTAACATCCTGATACGATTAATACTCGAAACAACCTGATTGAGCAAAAAAACACTCATCTCTTCCTTCATAGGTACAAGGGTTTCTTGCAATAAAGATAATCCCTGATAACTGTCCTCTAACGAAGAAGATGTCACCATGACATCAAAATACTTCTCAGAAAACATATTTTTTTCTGCTAACAACGTAACATACCGCATAAGCGTTCCATGTTGAAAAGTTGCTAATCCAGGAAAAAATCCAATAACAAATTTTGAAAACCAATTCATATGGAGAAAAGAATCACAACATTTGAAACAATCTTTGGGTGTTCTGTATTGAAGATTGGTCGTGTTTTCCAGAGCATCTAATTGCGTCTTGAGCGTTTTAGGCAATAAAAACCGAGCAAAATATAATGTTTTATAATAAGTTTTCAGACCGCTAAGTTCGCCTTGAACTGCTAGTGATAAAGTCATATTGCTCCCAAACGTATGGTACAGACCACGTTAAATGCTCTCATATTAACCAATATGATCTTTTATGTCAATATTTTACACATCATGGGTTTATAAAACCTTAAAACCGATTTTTATCACGGTCGATATCACAGCCAACGTCAAAAAACCACCCAGTCCTAACCCAATAAACCAGAGCCACTGCTGTAATTTAGGATTAATACGAATGTTCATGGCTACTTTTTCCTCTAAATACATAATACGAATAAGCCGTGTACGCTAAAATCAAAGGCAACAAAGGCAACACGCCGACCAATAACAAAGACAACCCAGGACCCGAGGCTGCTGCATCCCAAATGGTATAATGAAAAGGCACTATCCATGGATAAAAACTGATGGCTAAGCCCAAATAACAGCATAAAAATAGACCCATTGCTAATATAAAGGGTCTAAATTCAGCTTGTTGATTTCTAACGTCATTCCAGATCACCCCCCATGCCATTGCTGCTAGCATCGGCAACACTATCAAAACATATTTATAGTCTAACCAAAAATGATGAATGGATTGGTTGATGGTCGGCATGATCATACTCACCAACACCATAAAAATCCCAACCAATAGCAAAGCATACCGAGCCATTCGTCGTGCCCAAACTTGGGTTTTATCTTCGGTTTTCATGATCAACCAGGTTGCGCCTAATAACGAATAGCCGCAGACCAAAGCCAACCCCGTCATCACCGAAAACCCGGTCGCCCACTCAGTAGGTCCCCCCGAAAAATTGCGGCCAGTGACTTGCACACCTTGCACAAAAGCACCCAAAATCATCCCTTGAAAAAAAGCAGCTGCTAATGATCCTAAGTGAAAAGCATAATCCCATAAACGTTTGGATAAACCAGACGTCTTAAAACGAAACTCAAACGAGACACCCCGTAAAATCAAGCCCAACAACATAAAAATAATGGGCAAATAAAATGCCGGCAACAAAATAGCGTACGCCAAAGGAAACGCAGCCAATAATCCCCCGCCACCCAACACCAACCAGGTTTCATTTCCATCCCAAAACGGTGCGATGGAATTCATCATACGATCACGGCATTTATCAGAGGGCGCAAACGGAAATAAAATCCCTATGCCTAAATCAAATCCATCTAAAAACACATATAAAAAAATAGCTGTTGCGATGATCACAGCCCAAATCAAAGGCAAATCTATACTGTTCGACAGATCAAACATATTATTCTCCTGGCTCTTGGACAATGGCAGATTCAGTACCATGGGCGTAAAACTGTTCTTTTTCCGCAATCACCGGAATTCCTTTGGCAATCAATTGCAAAATATAAAAACTTGCTGCACCAAAAATAAAAAGATACATCAGCACAAAAGCCAATAAGGACCAGACGATTTGTTCGCTCACTATGGCGGGAGATGCAGAATGGACAGTGCGAAGCACGCCATATACCGTATAAGGTTGTCGACCAATTTCATTCACAAACCATCCTGCCAATAAAGCCACAAACCCACCCGGCATCATCAACATCCAACATCCTTGCAACCAACGGTTCTGATACAACGTACCTCGAAAGTAGGCCACGCTGCTGATAAGACCCAAAGCAATCATGAGGATTCCCAAACCTACCATCACTCTGAATGCCCAAAATACAGGCCAAACTGGTGGTCGGTCTTGAGGAGGAAACGCTTTTAGTCCTTTGATTTTACCGTATTGATGATGGGTCAAAATCCAACTGCTGAGGTACGGGATTTTTAGTTCATACAGATTTTTTTCTTGAGTTGCATCGGGCCATGCAAATAAACGTAATGCAGCGCCTCGTTCTGTTTCCCAAATACCTTCCATAGCGGCCACTTTGGCCGGTTGATGTTTCAACGTATTTAATCCGTGCAAGTCCCCTACCACCATTTGCAGTGGTGCGGCCAAAGCAACCATCAAAGTAGCCATTCTTAACATAATTTTTGCCTGGGGCAAATGACGTTTGTGCCATAAATAATAGGCACCGATACCGCCTACAACCAACGACGTTGTCAAAAATGCTGCAATCACCATGTGCGGCAATCGAAAGAAAAAAGAAGGGTTAAAAATAATCTCAGTCCATGACAAAGGAAATAAACGACCATCCGCATGCATCTCGAACCCTTGAGGGGTTTGCATCCAACTATTGGCTGCAAGAATCCAAAAAGCGGAAATCAAAGTACCAATTGCCACCACGCACGTTGCGAAAAAATGCATTCTAGGACTAACGCGCTTCCATCCGAACAGCATGATACCTAAAAAAGAAGCCTCTAGAAAAAACGCCGTGAGTACTTCATATCCCAATAAGGGGCCAATGATATTGCCTACCCTATCAGAGAACATCGACCAGTTGGTCCCAATTTGGTAAGACATGACCACTCCGGACACCACGCCCATTCCAAACGTCACCGCAAAGATTTTTACTAGAAATTGATATGTGTCGCGATAATGAGGATTCGAGGTGGCCAGCCAACGCCATTCTAAAAAAGCCAAAAAACTGGCTAATCCAATCGTGAACGCAGGGAAAATGATATGAAAACTAATCGTGAAGGCGAATTGAATACGCGCAAGTAAGATCGGATCTAGTAGCATAGTGCTCTCCTATGTAAGGTGAGTGAGTCAAAACATAACCTGTTCTATGTCAAGCCTGCAAATAATAACTCAAATTGGCGATCAATATCACTTAATTCTTTTTGTAACACAAGAATAGCTTGCGAATCTTGGCGTAACAGCATGGTTTGCAGCGTTGCTTCTACAGCGGCACGCTGAATATCTAATTTACTGCGCATCAGGTCCAATTGACTCAGCCATTGTTCGCGGGTGCTCAACGCATCCAAAGTAGCGGGAGCTGATGTGAAGGGTTGGCGATTCGACAAACAGATATGGACCAGAATATGAATTTTACGACTTAGGCGCACGGCCAAATATTCTAATATTGCATTGGGTTTATCAGAGAGAAGCTCATCCAATTCTTGTTCAATTTCCAAGATACACTGGCTACCCGATTGGCGTTGTCGAAACAAACCTTTAGGCAATGCTTTCAATGGAAATTTAGAGCCTAATTTTTGAATTTGCCGTTCTAATTCTGGTAATCTTGAACGCAATGTTTCAGCTAAGACGGACCATTCTGACATGGCATATCATCCTATATTCAGGGACAAATGAAACATCAACGAAACTGCTGATGCGTCAACGCATCAAAAATAGAACTAGGTTGGAGTTCGACACCT
Source organism: Legionella sp. (assembly GCA_002786165.1). Taxonomy (GTDB): domain Bacteria; phylum Pseudomonadota; class Gammaproteobacteria; order Legionellales; family Legionellaceae. The sequence goes on along the minus strand of PEQK01000020.1, from coordinate 131,944 downwards.
AGCGCACCCATCACCACGCCATCCAATCCAACAGGAAACATGTGGTCCAATGACGCTAAAGAGCGTGCGGGTTCTTGACCTTGGGGATTGGCACTGGTCGACACGATGGGGCCACGTTCGCATAATTGTCTGGCAATAGGATGAGCAGTCATTCGAATTGCAATCGTAGGGTGTTCACCCGATACCCAAACAGGGACCAATGAAGACTTTGGAAATACCCAGGTGGTCGGTCCCGGCCACGTTTCTTTGATGGCATCTAATTTAGATAGCGGCACATCTCCAATCAAAGGAAATAACTGCGACCATTCAGCAATTAGCACGATCAATCCTTTATGCATGGGTCTATCTTTTAAAGCCAAAATACGTTCCACAGCAGGTTGATGGAACATATCACAACCTAATCCATAGACTGCTTCCGTTGGATACGCAAACACATGCCCTAACGGAAGCTCAGTCACTGCTTGGCAAACATCATCCAAGCGTCGAATCATTCAACTTCACTGATGTCATGAATCACAATAGTTTCAACGGGAACATCGGAATGACCAGATTTTTGGCCGGTTTTTACTTTGGCAATCGCATCAACCACATCCATGCCTTCAACGACTTCACCAAACACGCAATATCCAAAGCCTTGTTGATTTTCTGCTGTGAAATTTAAAAAGCTATTATCCACCAAATTAATAAAAAATTGTGCCGAAGCAGAATGAGGATCAGAGGTTCTCGCCATAGCTACCGTACCGCGCTTATTGGGTTTTCCAGTTTTGGCTTCATTAACCACTGTGTTTGCCGCAGGCTTAGTATTCATTGACTCGATTAAACCACCGCCTTGGATCATAAACCCACTGATCACGCGATGAAAAATCGTATCTGTATAAAACCCACTACGCACATATTCTAAAAAATTAGCAGCAGTTTTAGGGGTATGCTCTGTATCCAAAGCCAGTTTAATATCCCCTTTAGATGTTTTGATCAAAATCATGATGACTCCTCTTGAATAAATCGACGCATTCTATCACAAACTGTTTGCAACACATGAATATTATGAATACTCGCTAGCGCTGTAAAGAGATTGTACTTTTGTTTGAATAGTTGGTGGAGATACGCGCGCGAGTAATGCTGGCACGTGGTACATTCACAGTCTTGCATGATGGGAGACGAATCCGTTGCAAAGCAAGCTTTTTTAATTTGAATGCGTTCATGTTCATAGTCAGATTCAAATCGCAACCAATTGCCATGAGGTACTAATCGACCGCAATACAACGCCCCATGCCGCGCGTTTCTTGTGGGCGCAACACAATCAAAAATATCAATGCCTTGTTCCACCACATCCAATAAATCTTGAGGTGACATACCCACACCCATGGTATAGCGTATTTTGGATTCGGGTAAGGCAGCACGCACCCACTGAATCACCTCTACCGTGGCGGGCATGTCAAATCCTACCGTTTCACCCCCAATGGCTAGGCCATCCACGGCTTGAGCTGCCACAAACTCAGCGCTTTTAAGGCGCAAATCAGGATACACGCCGCCTTGAATAATGCCAAATAAGGCTTGGTGAGCTCCATACCGCGACGTAGGATGTTGTTGATGATAGTTAATAGATTCTAATAACCAACGATGCGTGCGCTGCATGATATGTTCGGCTTCAGCATGCGATACGTTATCTGGGGTGCATTGATCAAAAGCCATGATGATATCTGCCCCAATAATTTTCTGGGTTTCTAAAGACATGGCAGGTGTCATATGGATCAACCGCTGCGATTCAGGTAGGGTAAAATGCGCGCCTTCTTCATCGATGGTGCAAATATTTTTAGACAAAGAAAAGACTTGAAAACCACCACTATCCGTCAACATAGGACCATGCCAACCCATAAAACGATGCATGCCCCCGGCTTGTTCAATCACGTCCATGCCAGGTGCACACAACATATGATAGGTGTTCCCACCCAAAATGATTTGACTTCCACTGTCGGTTAATTCGGTAGGCGTCATATTATTAACGCCTGCTCGCGTTCCAACAGGCATAAATGCAGGCGTCGAAAATTCACCGTGTGGCGTTTGAACACGCATCACTCGTGCGGGGGTTTTGGTATGCCGATACAGTACTTCGCTAGAGAAGTGGTTCGGCATCAATGGTTTTGTAGACACAGACATAGAAAAATTTGTAGAAAAAACTGGCTTATGATAGCACAAATTCCATCAAAACCTAGATCCTTGCTTTGCTGAACGTCTCATGACAATAGCCACATATAAACTGATGGCATACATCACGCTAAAATAAATAGCAGACCAAAGTGGGAGAGACATCCCCAACCATTGCCAATCCACATGAGAACAATCAGTGGTTCCCCAAAGAAAAGCAGTCGCAATCATATCCAGAGAAAAAAACGTCATCATCGCCTCTACGCCAGGAATACATTGTGCACTTTGCTCAATGGGCAAAGATTGCAACCACAAATGGCGTCCCGCAAAATATAATCCTAAGAGGGTCAAACCACATTGGATCAAAGAGATGACTTTAGCACGCTGCATACGTCTGGTATTCATGGCTACCATACAAGTAAATCCAAATAAAAAGGTACAAAAGCGCTGCATGAGGCATAAAGGACAAGCTTTCAATTGATATGCATATTCGACATAAAACGAAAATCCCAACACAAAAATAGTCACGAACAACATAAAATTCTGAAAATTTCGATACGCTAATCTCTTCACGCTGCAATCCTTGTAATTGAGTTTATTGATCCTCAGGACTTCGATTATAAGCTCGACATTGTAAGCCTGCAAGCAGCAAAATCCCCTGAAAAACCATCATAATGCCGAAAACATAACCGATGCTTTCACAACACCTGCAGTGTCAGTTTGAGTAATATCCATGGTTTTGATGGTCAAGGTATATTGAGTAGATTGCGCTTGTAACCAAATAATAAAAGCGTTATACGGCACCTGTTCAAAGGTCAATTGAATGTCGCCCGTTGCAGTTTGCGCCAATTGATGGGTAAAACGGTGAAAAGACGCTTGATCCAGCAAGCGGGTTAAAACCGATAATAAATTATCGGTCGTCACAGTTTGTGGTTTCTTTTCGCCTATAACCTTTTTCTCCGCTTGCTGCATCCACACCAAGGTTGTTTTTTTCTCACGCCATTCTTCGCGTGCTTTGGTGAGCGATGACGCCAAAGGCGAGTATACCACTGCATATAAAAGATATAATCCAGAAAAAACGCCAGCAATCACTACTGCGATTTGTTCACGTTCATTCAGTTGTTGCCAATATGTTTTCATAATGACAACTCCAATTTGGCCACAACTTGGTCTTTTTCTGTGGCAGCAGACACTTGATGGACTTTTATTTTTCTGTTTCGCAGAGCCGCTTCAATGTGTTCTAAAGCGGCAAACCCATCACAGACCAAGATCACCGTGAGGATTTGATGTTGGAATTGTAAGGTTTGTACTTTGGTGACCCCATTGGTGATTTGAGTGACGCCTTTAACAGGCGTTACATGACGTTGAGCCAAAACAAAAGATAAATTTTCCATCAATGACCACAAGGTGGCATTATGTCCCATTTGAGTTTGCTTAAGTAATTGTCCAATTCTGATTTGAGGGCTGATCACTTGTTGCGCTTGTGGAAAAAATACTCGATAAGATGTCGCAATTTGCTGATCAAGCAGTCGTGTTTTATGCGTAACCCACATACTCAAGCCAACATGAATCGTCACAAACCCTAAGAAGCAAACGCCAGCCATCACCCCAGTGAGTTGATACAAACGTTTGACTTGTGTTTGGCTGGTGGCATGCTGAAAATCACCTTGACATAAATTCATCAATTTGGTGTTTAATAAACGTTCACTGACCCAAGTATGATGCACCTTAGAACTCGGGGATACAACGGGTAGATTCTCAACGTTTGCGCTATTGGCAAAAACATGCCAACGCAAATCGGTTGACCAAGCATGGGCATGAGACGCCCAGATATCTAAACTTAACGATCCGGAAAACGACTCGGTATTGACGATCACACTGTGCTCTAACACACACCCTTCCTCTTGACTGAGCGCAAACCAATCAATAGTGATCATATCGTAAGCAAGATCTAGAGCACTTAATCGATGCATCCAATCACGCATGAGTTGTTTTTCAATAACCACAACCAAATAATGTTTTTTTTGATAATACGCTTTATCAAACACAAAGTGTAATTGAGACACGGGTTGTGCCAATTGATCTTCCAAAGCAAACGGAATGGCTTCACGCGCTTTGTGTTCTGATAATAGAGGTAGTTCTACGGTATAGATACCGCACCAATCGGTAGGAAATACAATAATCGTACGCGCATTTTGTTGCAGCGTACGAATATCTTCGAGCGAACGCATTTGTAAAGGCTGAACCACTTGCCCTTGAAGATCTAAACTCATGCTCAAGATGATCTCTTGATCAAGGTTTTGTACGAACAAAAAACATGTTAACACACTAGATCCCTATGAATGATACTTTTTATAAATCACCTATTCCTTGGATTCAAGCCTTACCATGAACAGCCTTCCATCTATATTAAAATCGTATCTCCCGCGGACAAGCCGCGGGACGTAGGCGTAGCGCAAACAATGTCCGAGGCGCACGCATAATGCCAACAAACACCTATGTACCGCGGCTTGTCCGCGGTATCTGCGATTTTGGCATCAAATCAACCCGCCTTATAATAGTCACGTAATGATTGTGCGAATAAATGCACTACTAAGGCATATTGCGGACTGGTGTTATAGCGTGTGATCACGTAAAAATTAGGGTAAGCCATCCAATATTCCGGTCCTTTGTCCGTGATCAATTGTAATAAACCAGCTTCTTTCGGATGACTAGCTTGACGCACTTGAGGTTGTACACCTGCTTGTAATAATTGCGTAAAGGTATAGTTAGGCGATTTAGAGTTCATCGTCAAGGTTTCGACGCTCTTCTCAGGAATACGAACTTGATCCGCAACTCTTTGCTGGGTTTGCCATCCATGTTTTTTAAAATAATTGGCAACACTCACGATCACGTCTGAATCTTTGCCCATCAAATTAGGTCGGCCATGACCTTGAAAATCCACGGCATACGTTCGGTAGCTGCTGGGCATAAACTGAGGTTTCCCCATAGCACCCGCATAAGATCCTTTATATTGAGTAGCAGATACGCCATGCTCTCGACATAATAATAAAAATTCTCGTAATTCTCGCTTAAAATAGGCAGAACGAGCGGGATAATAAAATGCCAAAGTCGTCAAGGCATCTAACACGCGATAATTTCCTTGATGTTTGCCATAGAGCGTTTCAACGCCTATGATAGCTACAATCATTTCAGCTGGAACACCATATTGTTGTTCTGCTTGTTGAAGCGTTTTTTGATTCTCACGCCAAAAAGCCAAGCCGGACTGCAAACGTTCAGGAGTCATAAACAGCGCTCGATAAACATCCCAGTTTTTCTTTTCATAAGGTCGTTCCATAGACGCGATAATTTGGGGCTGAAAAGTAGCTGCTGATAAAATAGATTGTACTTGCTTATGATCAAAATGATCGCGTTGGACCAACTCGCGAATGAATGCTTGCGTGTCTTTTTTATGAATGAGCGCTTGATCTGCAGATGCCGTTTGCATCCATAAAGCCGCCCCTAAAACCAAGATTCTATTTAACCAATGCTGCACTTGTTTCCCCTATCAATTTTAAACGAATACCTTTCTTAAGATAACATGGTTTGCTGAGTTAATGAACAAGTGAACGATGATTTTTCTTTTCAAAATGTATATAGTTACATGACAAGACACACTGAAACCCAAACAAGCTTTGGATCCGATTGATCATGAATTTGATTTAATACACCTCCTGATCTTTACGTTACACCCCTTCATCGGCTAAAATCAGACCTTTTATGCACTGGGCAGATTGTATTGAGCGACTTATCTCTGATTCGAAATTTTTCTATCATTGCCCATATTGACCATGGTAAATCAACTTTGGCCGATCGGTTTATTCAACGATGTGGAGGCCTTTCAGATCGAGAAATGGCAGCCCAAGTTTTGGACTCCATGGACATTGAGCGCGAACGTGGTATCACCATCAAAGCACAAAGCGTGTCATTACACTATAAAGCGCTCGACGGAAAAACATACCTCTTAAACTTTATTGATACCCCCGGTCACGTTGATTTCTCCTACGAAGTTTCTCGTTCTTTGGCTGCTTGTGAAGGCGCCATATTAGTGGTCGATGCGGCTCAAGGTGTTGAAGCACAGACCGTGGCTGTTTGTTATACCGCCATAGATCAATCTTTAGATGTCTTACCCGTCCTTAATAAAATCGATTTGCCACAAGCAGAACCGGAACGAGTCATTGCCGAAATCGAAGACATCATCGGTGTCGATGCGCAGGATGCCATTCGTGTTTCTGCCAAATCTGGCTTGGGGGTCGATGACGTCCTAGAAGCGATTGTCAAAAACATTCGTCCGCCTCTAGGAGAAATAGAAGCACCCCTACAGGCTTTGATTATTGATTCTTGGTTCGACAGTTATCTGGGCGTAGTCTCTTTAGTACGTATCATGAACGGCACCTTAACTGCTGGCCAAAAAATGCGAGTGATGTCGACAGGAAAATCTCATATCGTCGATCAAGTGGGTATTTTCACGCCCAAACGCACTCCCCAATCGGAGCTTAAAGCAGGTGAAGTGGGCTATGTTGTGGCGGGCATCAAAGAAATTCAAGGTGCGCCAGTTGGAGATACATTAACCCTGGAAAAACATCCAGCGGAGCATCCATTACCAGGATTTCAACGCGTCAAGCCGCAAGTATATGCGGGTTTATTCCCCATCAGCTCCGACGATTTTGAAGCTTTTCGTGAGGCTTTGGCAAAATTAAGTTTGAATGATGCGTCCCTATTTTATGAACCTGAATCTTCAGAAGCTCTGGGTTTTGGATTTCGTTGCGGGTTTTTAGGCATGCTCCACATGGAGATTGTTCAAGAACGCCTAGAGCGAGAATATAATTTAGAACTTATTTCTACGGCACCAACGGTCATCTATCAAATCATCAATACCAAAGATGAGACAGTTCTGATCGACAATCCCTCTCATTTGCCGCCCGTACAACAAATCAAACAAATGTTTGAACCTATTGTCCGAGCTAATATTTTGGTGCCACAAGATTATTTAGGTGCCATCATCACGTTATGTATCGAGCGACGTGGGATACAAGTGTCTATGATGTACAGCGGACGCCAGGTGTCGGTGACGTATGATTTGCCTATGAGTGAAGTGGTCTCAGATTTCTTTGATCGACTAAAATCTGTGAGTCGCGGCTATGCGTCGCTGGATTACAATTTCTTGCGTTTCCAAGAAGCTGATTTGGTGAAAATGGATGTTCTGATCAATACGGACCGTGTGGATGCTTTGTCTGTTATTGTGCATCGCTCTGCAGCACAATACCGTGGACGAGCTCTCACCGACAAAATGCGTGAATTGATTCCTCGTCAAATGTTTGACGTAGCCATTCAAGCAGCATTAGGTAGCCATATTATTGCAAGACAAACCGTAAAAGCCTTACGAAAAAATGTGATCGCAAAATGTTATGGCGGTGATGTGAGCCGTAAACGCAAACTGTTGGATAAGCAAAAAGCAGGTAAAAAACGGATGAAACAAGTGGGTCATGTTGAAATCCCACAAGAAGCCTTTATGGCTGTGTTTCAAACTGAACGTAAAAAATAAGGAAATCCCATGCTTGCACTTGTGTTATTGGTTCTATCCGCAATAAGCGGCGCTATCTATCTTTTAGACGCACTCCTATGGTCTAAAAAACGTCGCCCCAAACAAAAGCCCAATAAACTTATTGAATATTCACGTTCTCTTTTCCCCTTATTCTTTAGCGTGCTGCTCATTCGCTCGTTTGTTTTTGAACCCTTTCGAATTCCTTCAGGCTCTCTTGAACCGACTTTATTGGTAGGTGACTTTTTAGTGGTCAATAAATTCGCGTATGGCTTGCGATTACCGGTATGGGACAAAAAGGTTCTGTCGATTGCGTCACCCAAAACGGGTGATATTGTCGTTTTTCGCTGGCCTCCAAACCCCAAATATGACTTCATCAAACGTGTCATTGGGGTGCCTGGAGATGTGATCAAATATCATCATAAGATCCTTACGGTCAATGGCAAAGAAGCAAAACAAAATTTTGTTCAATATACCACCGACGAAAGCTCACTTCGTCCTGTTGCCGAATATAGCGAAACTCTAGAAGGTATTGTGCATCACATATACCGCCGCAGTGATGTTCCTAGTACGGATTTTGAAGTTACGGTCCCCCCCAATCAATATTTTGTCATGGGCGATAATCGCGATGATTCTGCTGACAGTCGTTATTGGGGATTTGTACATGATGATTATCTGCGCGGCAAAGCGATATTCACATGGATGAGCTGGGAGAAAAAAGACTGGAGCATCCGTTGGCCTCGTTTAGGTCGTATTATTCACTAACTTAGAGATAGGCCTTATGCATCTTCACATTGACCGTCTTTATGCTCGTTTAGATTACGTGTTTCAGAACAAAGCTTATTTAAAACAAGCGCTCACGCATTGTAGTGTCGGTGAAAAAAATTACGAACGCTTAGAGTTTCTGGGTGATTCTATTTTGAATATGGTGATTTCAAATGCTTTATATCACCGTTTTCCCGATCTTTCGGAAGGACAATTAAGCCGCTTGCGTGCTTTTTTAGTCAAAGGAGAGATGCTGGCAGACATCGCGTTGGAAATGAATCTCGGAGAGTACTTGCTTTTAGGTCAAGGAGAATTGAAAAGTGGCGGCTTTCGTCGTCGATCAATCTTAGCAGACGCACTAGAAGCCATTTTTGCAGCCATCTATTTAGACAGTAATTTCGACCAAGTACAAAAGGTGATTTTGTATTTATTCAACCATCGCCTCAACGATAAAACCTTAGATGCCAATTCAAAAGACGCAAAAACCCAATTACAAGAATATCTACAAGCCAACAAATATCCCCTGCCTAAATACCGGGTCAAAGCCATCATCGGCGAAGAACATGATCAAGTGTTTCATATTGTTTGTCATTTAGAAACCCAAAATCTCTCTACAGAAGCACAAGGCGATACGAGAAGAAAAGCAGAACAAGCCGCAGCAAAATTGATGTTACTCCAAGTACAATCGATTTAGATCCCTTCTCCCCTGGGGAGAAGGTTGCCCAAAGGGCGGATAAAGGGGCTCTACCAAGAAGCAACCCTTTTACACATCTGCCGACCACAATACATCACAATGCTTATCCGTCGCTGCTTGCAATAAACTCATCACCGGTAACGCACGATGCACCAGACTCACGTCTGGTTCGGGTTCTTGGTCTATTTTTTTGCTCGAACGCTGTCGTTCTTGTTCTACTGCCCTGCTCAACCGAGCCAAGGCATCCGGCACATCGTGGGCTAAAATTGCGCCAGGCACTTGCCCTGATTGGCCCATTAAGACCAACAAGCGTTTCGCAACTTCACCAAATAAGGTGATTGATTCATAAGCGTCTGTTTGAAAAGTGACCAGCATGCTGTACTCCTTATAAATGACATACGCGATCCAATCGCTCCAAAACACGTTTTTTCCCAATCAACTCTAGTGTCGCATCCATCGATGGAGACATGGTTGAGCCAGTCATCACCACCCGTAATGGCTGAGCCAAATGACCAAACCCAATATTCTTTTCTTTCACAAACTCTTTTAGACAATGGTGCAATGGTTCTCGTTGCCAATCATCAAGTGATTGTAAAGAAATTCTAAATTCGCGTAACAATTCTATCGCATCTTCCGTGATAAATTTTTGCTGCGCATCTGTATCATAAACAAAGGTGTCTTCATAAAAATAGCGGCTATTGTGACACATTTCAACCAAAGTTTTACATCGATCAGCTTGTAACGCAACAATCGCCTCTAAATCCGGTCCTTGAGTCACATCAATACCTGCTTGTTGAAATTGAAACGCTAATGCTTTTGCCACGTCATCAACAGCATCGTGTTTGAGGTAGTGTTGGTTCAACCACAATAATTTATCATAATTAAAACCAGCTACGCCGCGACTTACTGCCGATAGATCAAACTCTGCGATCATTTGTTCGAGGCTAAAAATTTCTTGATCACCATGCGACCAACCCAAACGAACCAAATAATTCAATAAAGCGTGGGGTAAAAACCCTTCTTCTTTAAATTGCAATACTGATACAGCACCGTGTCGTTTCGACAAACGCTTGCCGTCTTCTCCTAAAATCATAGGCAAATGTGCAAATACTGGCGGGACTACGCCCAATGCAGTATATAAATTAATCTGGCGTGGTGTATTATTGATATGATCATCACCGCGGATGACGTGCGTAATGCCCATGTCCCAATCGTCAATCACTACAGCAAAATTGTAAGTGGGGTGACCGTCTGAACGCACCAAGATCAAATCATCTAATTCTTCATTATGAACGGTAATGGATCCATAGACCTGATCTTGAAAATGTACTGTACCTTGTTGTGGATTACGCAACCGAACCACAAAAGGCGTATCACCTGCTTCAAGCTGCAACTCGCGACAATGTCCATCATAACGAGGCTTGATTTTTTCGGACAATTGTTTTTCACGCAAAGCATCCAAGCGCTCGGTTGAACAGCGACACCGATACGCTTTGCCTTCTTGCAATAATTGTTCAATAACTTCTGCATAGCGAGGATAACGTTGGGTTTGATATACAACCTCTTCATCATAATTCAATCCCAACCAAGCCATACCATCAATGATGGCCGCAACTGAAGCTTGCGTAGACCGTTCTTGATCCGTATCTTCGATTCGTAATATAAACTGGCCTTGGTGGTGTCTGGCAAATAACCAGGAATACAGCGCGGTACGCACCCCTCCGACATGTAACAATCCCGTGGGACTAGGCGCAAATCGTGTTCGCACTTGCATATATGTTCTCCATTGATTCAAAAATAAACAGGGTTTGATCCTCTTGGACACTCGTAGTAACACTTAAATAAATTTTAACGAAGAGATCGATTTTTTCATAAATCTTGTGCGATAATCATGGCCGTATATTAGCATAAATTCATCATAAGCTCATACCTCATCATTAACCCTTAAGAGCGAAATTTGTGAAACAATTTAGCATTAGAAATCAACTCAGATGGATTGCACTAGCGCCTGTACTGTGCTTAGCTTTGTTATATGGATTATTTTATGAGCATCAATATCAGTTGAACGTCAAACAACAGATGATGCGTTTGGGCAAAGCATATATCAGTCAATTGCTCATGATTGAACAATTCCATGCTCAGCCAGATCACGTAAAATCCCTACAAATGACCCTCGATACGGTGCATTTTAATTCAGAAATCAATGCCGTAGCTTTTTATGACCTCCAAGGACGTTTGCTGGCGTCACATGGCGGACATCCGTCTTATTATTTAAATAAAAAACAACGTCAACCCAATGCAATCACGCGCCAAACATCGTACGCCATTCAATTTGTTGTCCCTATACCGCGGTCACATTGCGCAAATGTGGCACTCAATTCAGAACAGTTGGGACCACAGGACTACCGTGGGTGGATCCTATTGGATTTAGATACAAAGTTTTTGTTGCTCAAACATTATCAAATGATCTTTTCTACATTAGGCATCGTATTATTTTGTCTGCTCATTGGATTTGTCGGGCATCATTTGCTGTCGAAACATATTTACCAGCCTCTGATGCGGTTGCGTCGAAACATGGAACGAATTCTTCATAATGAATATGACGTACAATTTGATCAAACGCGTACCAATGAACTAGGCATCATCGAACAAGGCTGTGCTCATTTACAACAAAATTATTTGACCATTGCCACAGATTTTAATCAACAACTTGAGTTGGCCACGCATGATCTACAACAAAGCTTAGAAATGCTTGAAGTAAAAAACATTGAACTAGGGCTTGATAAAAAGAAAATTGAAGAAAAAAATCGGCATAAATCAGAATTTTTAGCCAGCATGAGTCATGAAATTCGCACGCCTATGAATGGCGTGATTGGTTTTACCAATGTGTTGCTGGATACACAATTGGATAATTTACAACTGGATTATGTCAAAACCATTCAATCTTCTGCACAAGACTTGCTGGTGATCATCAACGATATTTTAGATTATTCTAAAATCGATGCAGGCAAACTTTATCTCGATCATATTCCTGTTAATTTACGAGGATGTGTCGACGAAGTAGTTGCCATGATTGCACAAACCGCACATAAAAAAAATATAGACTTGATTCCAATCACATCACCTGCTGTCCCCAAAACCGTCATGGGAGATCCTTGGCGTATCAAACAAATCCTCAGCAACTTACTTTCAAATGCTGTAAAATTTACCGATACAGGTCATGTTTTAATTCGTACGCAGATTGAAGAAGACTATGATACGCATTATATCTTGTCATTTTCTATCGCAGACACGGGTGTAGGTATTGCCGAAAAAGATCAATCCACGCTGTTTCACGCATATCATCAAGTTGATACCACCCCCAATCGCCGTCACGGCGGTTCAGGGTTAGGGTTGGTGATCTGTAAAAAATTAGTCGATCACATGCAAGGTCAGATTTCCATCCAATCCGAGTCAAATAAAGGCGCTATTTTCAAGGTACGACTCAAATTAGAAAAACTGTTGTCTTATGAACATGACAAACACCAGCCGCATCCAACTGCCAAAATCAAAGCATTGTGTTTCGATGACAATGCTTTGCATTTAGAGGCACTGTGTGCTGGATTGAATTATCTGGGTGTCGAATGCATTGCCCTTTCCTCTTACGATGCATTACAACAAGCTTTTGTATTACATGCCGATAGTGATCTCGCTTTTATCGCTATCAGTGCTCAGACCCATGATGCTATCTCAGCTTTGATCCAACCACAAACGATGCCTTGTGTGTTGGTGTCCAAAACATATATCAAAGACTATGAGCGCTTTGGCGCCCAAGCTTTATTATTTAAGCCACCCAATATTCATAAATTAACCGAAGTTTTGGATACTTTGGTACTCCATCCCAACAAACATCAACCCAATCATCCTACAGATACGCTTAACTTTATGGTTGATCATACGCCTGTATCTTGGCAAGATAATATCAAACCAAAAGGACAAAGCCCCAGCCTACAAAAATTACGTCAATTGTTTCGTGAAAAACAAGCACGCTTGTTGATTGCTGAAGACAATCCTATCAGTCGCAGATTATTGAATTCTTTATTAAGCGATTGCGCAATCATCGACATAGTCAATGATGGCGCCGAAGCTATTTTAGCCTGTTTGAATACCTCTTATTCGGCGATTTTACTTGATTTACACATGCCCAAAGTCAATGGATTAGACGCGACCAAAGCCATTCGGCAACAAAGTTTACATGCAAAAACACCCATTGTTCTTATTTCAGCCAATGGCTTTGATTTACAGCAAACTGATCTCCGTCAAGCAGGGATTAACTTATCCATTCAAAAACCGCTCGATGAACACTACCTATTACGTCATTTGTTACAATTGATGACGGCTCCACCAGCCCCTGCTATTGATTGGGCGCTTTGTGTGGAAAAATTATCAGGGAATGTCAGTTTAGCAACAGAATTTTTAAGTGAATTTGTCAAAGAACTGCAAAAAAATCGTTTGGATTTATTGGCCTTATATGAAGCAAATGACTGCAAAGCATTAGAAAGAATTGTTCACCAGATTCATGGCGCCTGTTGCTTTTGTGGCGTAAGTCGATTACAAAAACAAATGGCTCACGTAGAGCACATGTTACGTGATGTAACAGATGTTGCAGATATTCACGATGAATTTTTGCTATTAATTAAAGAAATTGAAGCAGTCTTAACGGAGTATCAACTGTCCTCCGAACAAAAAGAAAGTCGTGCGTTAGAAGAAAGGTCTTAACCTCTGAATTTCTTTCTATCTCAATATTTTATCCAAGATAAGGATCAACGATGGCAATACAAAATGCACTTTATGCGCAATCAGGTGGCGTGACCGCCGTTATTAATGCCTCAGCTTGCGGCGTCATTCAAACCGCACGTATGCACCCTACTAAAATTGGGACTGTCTATGCGGCACAAAATGGGATTATTGGTGCCTTGCATGAAGCCCTCATAGATACTGCGCAAGAAACAGACGAGAGTATTGCCAAATTAATGCATACCCCCTCTGGGGCATTTGGATCTTGTCGGCATAAATTATCAACCAATGGTGCAGAACTACCTCGTTTGATAGAAATCTTTCGCGCACATAATATTGGTTATTTCTTTTATAATGGCGGCGGTGATTCACAAGACACTGCTTCAAAAATTGCTGATTATAGTAAAACGGTTGGCTTCCCTGTGACGTGCATCGGAATTCCAAAAACAGTAGACAATGATTTACCGTTTACAGATACGTGTCCAGGATTTGGATCGGTTGCAAAATATGTGGCAATTTCTACACGCGAAGCAAGCTTTGATGTGGCTTCCATGGCAGCCTCTTCTACGAAAGTATTTATTTTGGAAGTGATGGGTCGTCACGCAGGTTGGATTGCAGCAGCGGCAGGCTTGGCGGGCAATGAAGCACACGAGCCACCTCATATCATTTTATTTCCAGAGGTTCCTTTTGATGAAGCCAGTTTTTTAAAGAAAGTATCTGAATGCACAAGAGATTATGGTTATTGTGTGGTGGTTGTGTCAGAAGGCATTAAAAATCAACAGGGCAAATTTTTATCAGATGCGGGATTGAGAGACGCATTTGGGCATGCACAATTAGGGGGCGTTGCACCCGTATTGGCACAATTGATCAAAAGAGAACTACGGTTCAAATATCATTGGGCTGTGGCCGATTATTTGCAACGAGCAGCCAGACATATTGCGTCTGCTGTTGATCTGGAACAAGCCTATGCTCTGGGCAAAAAAGCGGTGGATCTTGCTTTGGAAGGAAAGTCCGGAATCATGCCTATTATTGTACGAGAACAAGACTCACCCTATCGTTGGTCTCTTGGAGAAGTGCCCCTGGCGGACGTTGCCAATCAGGAAAAGAAAATGCCAGCCCATTTTATTCGACCAGATGGCATGGGCATCACCGATGCTTGTCGTCAGTATTTATTGCCATTGATTCAAGGAGAAGCCTATCCACCTTACCAAAATGGCCTGCCTGACTACGTACAAATGAAAGGCAAACTGATCCCCAAAAAACTGGCTGCTTGGGAATTTTAGATAAAAACATAAAGCTTAAGCGGTGCTCATTCAAGCGCCGCTTTGCTGCTCTATCATAGAGAACGGCCTCAATGCGTGATCTTGCTGATGACAATCCCATGCATCACGAGCGTATTAAAATAATCGTAAGACATATAAAAATCACCCCAATCTCCCACAGACCAGCCCCAAGAATTACGCAATGTGAATAAACCTTGATGCGCATGCCCCGCAGAATCACGAGCTGTGGCATGATCATCATAACCCGTGATGATCATTTCATGGTATAAGAAAAATCATCTAAATCTCTGTGAGTTCATCCTACCTTGCTTGGTACAAAATTCTTGGTCAGCCTCATCTTTATCAAAAAATTTCTCTACTTTCTAGTGAATAAAAAATCCACTTTCAAACGACCTGACAGCTTTTCAAGCAACACTTTACCCATTAGATTAGGAGGTAGTTAATATTAAGATTTTTTTGATCATCAACGTCATACAGCGGGTTCTTACATACATAGGTACAAATATTGATAGTTGATTTTTTTGCGTCAACACAAATTCCGACGCCATAAGCTTAGTAAAAAGCAACCTAAAGATAACATTGCAGCTATCCATCCAAATTCTATACAAAAAGCAATACCTATTAAAAAACTTAGATTATAGAACCACCCGTTATTTGGAACAGCGTACATATAAACTTTTGTAAATAATCCTACTATCAATGAGTAAGGAGCTAGCCTCTTCATTACTTACTTGGCAGCCTTTCCTTTAGAGAACGCTTATAAAATTAGAAACATAATAAGCTCAAATTTATTAGAAATACGTGGCCAATTAGCGGGATTACTTCTAAAAACCAGAAGTTTATAATGAAATTTACAAATCAAGATGACATCCATTCGGACTATTTAATCAACGCAACAGGCCCAGGATACGATCCAAGTACGATTTCATTGTACGAAAAAATGTTGAACCAAGGTTTGATTATGAAACATTTATTTGGAGGCATTGATGTGGTACGAGAAACATTACAAACCATTCGCAAAAATGGGAGCGTTAATCCTACCTTTTTTGCATTAGGAGAACTAACAAAAGGGACTTATTTTCTAACAACGGATTTAGGGAGGGTAACTGAGCAAGCCCAAAAAGTGGGGCAGTTTATAGCTCAGTCAATGAATACGGTCAAATCCAATCAGTCTCACAGTAGGCTGGCGGGTATGTAAATTTACACAAATAATCACCCAAATAATGTGACTGATGTCAGCAATTTAATTTGGCCGGTTAGATCTATACAAAATTTGTAACTCCAGGTCACGTCTCAAACTAGGGGAGTACAGAGTAGTCCTTGCTAACTAAGATCCTTTAATTCATATGGAAGATAAAGTGATAGAGTTATTTTCCAATTTGATTTGCACGCAGTGTTCATTGATTAAATTTTCAGTTGTGTTTCCTGCTTGTATTTGTTCATCTATTAATCTCTCTCTTTGTCTGGTTAGGTCACTTATTTGTTCCTTTCCCTGTGCCTGCATAATGCGTGTATCTAATGTTCTTATTTGTACACACAGTGTTTCCAGTCGTTTACGCGCATCAACTCCCTGTCGATAGATAAAATCCCAGCGGCCAAATCCGCTAAAAACTCGTTGATTTATATCGTTTATGTCTGAAAAATGACAGATATCAATCTCAATATTGTCATCTTTTAAAATATACGGAATATTGGCACAACTTAGATTTCGCATAACTCGCACTGTATTTTCATCTGCACTCTCACTAAAATTTTTGAACTCCAGGGAAATAAGTCGTTCTTTTGCCGAATAATGAATATAAATAGTAGCCACAGCGATCTTATTGTAAATTAATTGATCATTATAAACCAAGTTTTATATTAGATCAATTTTTAGTTATGTCATTACATCGCTGTAGGGCAGATTAGCATGTTTATTGGCTATAGGATCAGGTATCTATATTGATCTCACGGAGCTAAAAAAGCTTGAATCCATAAAAGACGATTTCATTAGCAATATGGAACATGACTTACGCACACCTATATCTGGTATTTTAGGTGTCGCAGACTTGTTAAAAACAGTATATGCACCAAAATATCCCGAATTAAATTAGCATTTTTTGAAATGCTAACTGTAAGTTGCAAACAATGGGAACAGGTACATCATAGGATTTTTGACGCCCTAGTTTCAAAACAAAATCTGAAAATTGAAACCTTTTATATCCAGGACGAACTAGAAAAAAATTAAAGCGATGCAATCCGCGACGTTATAATTAAAGAATCTAACTTTCAATATCAACACCCCGTCTCGCAAGGAGACAAGCCCCTACGTACAACGGCTTATCCGCGGCACGTAGAGACCAAAACAATACAATTTATTTACAGCTAGCAGGCCGATACTTCTCTGCCAAAGTACCTTCCGTACATGCCCATGAAATTTGGCCATCAGACGTCATAACCGGGTGAAACACAATCGTACCATCCCCTGCAACTGGCGTGAATGTTACCACGATATCTCCCGTATTGGATTCGATAACAATAGAAGAGACATTGTCTGTCGCTGCGGGGCTTTGGAAACCAGCGCCAATATCTTTGCTCACTTCGCCATTATGTGCAATCAAATACTCTGATACAGCCATTTTAGAACTTGTCACCAATGACAAGCCCTCAGTCACACGAGCTCGAACCACATAATTTTGATAAGCAGGGATAGCACACGTCGCTAAAATCCCAAGAATAGCGATCACAATCATCAGTTCAATCAGAGTGAATCCTTTTATTTTTTTCATTTTAAATCCTCATGCAATTAAGGCGGGTTGACTGGTCAATTTGTTCTGAGGAGAAGGGATTTCTAGCGCTCAGATTCTGGTCTTGAGTATAAAACCAGTCTGTTTCGATGTATACTAAAATCTTTATGCCCTATGGATACCCATGGTTACAGCTCACATCACCCGGTTTCAACGCATCCAAGATACGCTCACGCAATCCTTGGCCCCCAGTGTATTTGAATTGATAGATGAATCCCATATGCACCAAGTGCCTAAAGGTGCCGAGTCCCACTTCAAATTGACATTAGTCTCTGAGCATTTTGTGGGTCTCACTCGTATAGAACGTCATCGATTGGTCAATGGATTGGTCGCATCGGAATTTCAAAAAGGCCTACATGCCTTTACCCTTGCATTATATTCCCCAGAAGAATGGGCAAAACATCCTTTACAGCCATCCTCTCCACCCTGCCATCGAGAAAAATAAAAAACCGAGATTACGTTCGTTCTACATAAAAATATGAGTCTACAATCTATCGTTTATTGGTTTAACCTGCGTATAATGCGTATTTTATTCCTAATTATTTTGATGTCATGATGAAAAAAGAGTGGTCTGCTGAAAAAATATCTGTATTTGCCTTAGTGATGCTCATCACCGGCGCCATTGATAGTGTGCGCAATCTACCCTCAACCGCATTATTTGGCTCTTCTTTGGTTTTTTTCTTTGTATTATCGACCATCATGTTTTTGATTCCTATTGCATTGGTGGCAGCAGAATTATCATCTGCATGGTCAGAAGATGAAGGCGGTATTTATAGCTGGGTACAGCATGCTTTTGGTCCGTATTGGGCTTTTTTCACGATTTGGCTACAATGGATCAACACCATTGTGTGGTATCCAACCATCATCTCTTTTATTGCCGGCACGCTAGCCTATTTGATCAACCCTAATTTGGCGCAATCCAAATGGTATCTGCTTGGGGTTATTCTTAGCGTGTTTTGGTCTCTAACCTTGTTAGGGTTATCTGGGTTGCGTGCATCCGCACGGTTTGCTGGTATTTGTGCCATATTAGGCATGTTATTACCTATTGGATTATTGATTGTATTCGCTATTTTATGGATGGCCAGCGGCCAACCTATGGCCATTAAATTTGACCTACATAGTATGATTCCTCATTGGGACCAATCACAATCTTGGGTATCTTTGACGGCCATCATCACCTCTTTCCTTGGGATGGAACTTGCAGCGGTGCACGTGCGAGATATTCATCAACCCCAACGTAATTTTCCACGCGCTATCTTTTTCTCTGTGATTTTGATTGTCACCACGATGTTACTGGGATCGTTGGCCATCGCAGTGATTTTACCCAAACATCAAATCAGCTTGGTTCAAGGCATTTTGCAAGCATTCACTTTCTTTTTTCAGTATTATCATTTGTCTTTTTTGATGCCCATTTTGGTCATTGCGTTGCTGGTGGGTAGTCTAGGCAGTATGATCAATTGGATCATTTCGCCAGCAAAAGGATTATTAATGGCAGCAGATCATGGCATTCTCCCCAAATGGTTCCATAAGCAAAATCGCCATGGTGTCGCATCCCGCATCCTACTGACCCAGGCCATTTTGGTGACCTGCATTTGTACTATGTTTTTATTGCCTCAATCTATCAATGAAATTTATTGGTTTTTCACAGCACTCAGCACAGAATTATATGTCCTGATGTATGTGATGATGTTCTTTGCCGCCATACGCTTAAAACACAGCCATAAACACAGACCGCGTCCTTTCGCGATTGTAGGTGGACGAATTGGCTATTACCTCACCTGTGGTTTAGGCCTAATCGGCTGCTTTATTGTGTTATTTGTTGGCTTTTTCCCACCTGAAGAAGCGCTTTCTATGGGGAATGCGCATCATTTTCGCGTTATATTTTCTAGCGGTATTTTGGTGATGATTGTGCCCGCCCTTGTCTTGATAGCATATAAAAAGACAAAAACCAGTGCACCTTAAACGCGCCGTTAAAACAGCTCAATCCCTTATAACTTAGTGATATCATATTGACTCTTGAGTGTATTTTTGTTTTAATATGATTAATATGTGATCAAAATAAGTTTTATGTCTGAATTTAACCAACAACACTCTGAACATGCAAACACATCTACTCAAAGCGCCGCATCTGATGCTATTAATACAGAACACCCGATTAGTCCTCCTAGCCCATTGGAGATAGCCAATTCGGCTCGCAGCAAGCTCTTAGATAGATTCAGTTTAAAGGAGCTTTTAGAAGAACATTATGAGAAAAAACATCTTAATGATTTTGATATCATCTTAGAAAAAATGCGCACATCAAGGCATCCTGAAGAAATAGATGCTTGCGCACGAAAGCTTTACCTATTTTTTATAAAAAACTGTCTTACATTTGATAATATATCTTCAAAAGATATGTTGATATTAGCCACCCAATTTTTTGATGTTATCAATGATCTAAATAATGATGACGCGTATTTTATACTGAATACTTATAAACAGCTGGCAGAACTATATATGGCAGATCAAGATCTCCTGCAAGCAAAAAAAATACTTACGTTAGCCTTTAGTTTCTATAAGCGCATCATTGAACTTTCAGTGATTCATCAGGATGGCATAGTCATTCTAGAAAAAACAATCCAAAGTATGTTAAGTCTATTGCATTTTTTACCTAATGGCGCGCTCGATACCTATCCAGTGGTAGATCCTTCCCATATCAATAGATTGAACGATAACCCAAAGACTCAATTACATTACAAATTGTATACGTATCCTTTTAATTTTTGGACTCTTGATCAAACACTCAACGACAAAGATACATCTGGAAATACGCCTTTATTTTATGCTGCATTATCTAGCGAGAAAAATATAGAACATATAGCTTCTTTTGAAAACACCTATTTTTATAAACAATTACCACCTAACATTCAAAAAGATCATTGCATTTCTGCCAATAAAGGACACATATTACGTTTGTGGCTCAACGCAAAAAGCGCTTATAATAACAGTAACTTCGCAGAAGCACTAAAATACGCTCAAAAATTACATGATTTTTTAATCCAAAATATATCAAATAATTTGGACTTAGGAACATATGCTGGCTTTTATTTTCATTTGTATAGTTGCTTTATATTGGCGTCTTTAAGCCCAAATGACACAAAATATCTTAAAGAGTTTTTTCACTTATACAGTCTTCTAGAACATCACAATATCCACAATCGGATCGATCCTTATAATATCTTATTAGACCGAGCCAAAAAACTATATCTATATGGCTATCAAGAACAAGAATCCATGACATTTTCTACACAGGGAAGAGAACTGGCAAAACAATATGGTTTTGATTGCGTAGAAACAGAAGGCGGTGGTGCTTGTTTTTTCCATGCCGTTATTTATCAACTTATACGGCAAAAACATCCAGCAGCTTTGATAAACAATCAGCTATACCATACTGCATTTACTTTGCGTCATATAGCTATTAAGCATATCACTCAACATCCTGATTATTATAAATTGTCTTTAGATAATCATGATGTACTACAATACATAGATCAAGCAAAAAAACCAGAGTATTGGGCCGATCATCAACTTATCCTAGCACTTTCTCGTGCCTTAAATATCAGCATTGTGATATTAAGTACCAAACAACCCGATCCTATTATCATCAAACCCACAACATCTACCACCATTATTTTTTTGGTCAATCACGATAACATGCATTTTGAGAGTTTGGTAAAAAATCAGGAACACAAACACATCACTTCTATTGAGACACTTATCAATAAAGCGAGTTCAGACGGGTTTCAAAACATCCCAAACAAAGCATTTCAAATACAAGATCTCTTATCACAAAGCAGTTCGAACAATCAACCCATTAAGAAAAAATGCGTTAGTTTTTCAGTCTTCTCAGATCGCTCTAATTCATCTGCATCTGACTCTCCGCGTAGCGTATCATCGAACGAAGAAGAGTCATTGCATAAAAAGCCTAGAAGGTAATTTGGGCCGTTTCGGCCCAAAACAGGTTTATTTTAATGAGCCTGACCAGGTTTGGTAAATAATTTATCCAAGTACAACGACAATTCATGATCAGACAAAAACACCACGTTCTTTTGCACGATTTGTTTGATCAGTGCTTTGGTATGTTTGTTCAAGTGTTTGTTGAGTAACCCTTCCATTTTAGATGACATCAATAATGTAATATCATCATATTTATGCTGATTACGTCCTGAATCTAAATGTTCAGCCATTTCTCTGGCAAATTCATCAATAGATATTTCCACAGGGCTCACTTCTGGTACATACGAACCCCGATTACTGCTACCACTTTTATAATGCCCTGGACTATCGGAGGTCCAATCGTGCACTTTCAGGCGATTTTCTGGATGGGAAATTTCCTCAACCAAGGCCAAATGTTTATTATGACGATCATATTCATAAATACGACAGTCGTTAGAATTAGCCAACATAATCCATTTCATAATCAGACTCCTTGTTAAGATGAATCAATTAATACACAATGGTTCTTATGTTTAAATTATAGACAAAAAACAATGGTTATGTTATTTTTGATCAAATTAATTGGAATAAAAGACACTACAACCCACCGTTTACAATGCAAACTTGTCATCGATACGTTGCGTCAAACGCTGATGAATATTATCAAATCCACGATTCGACATGACCAAGACTGCATCACCAGGACGTACCTCTTGACTCACTGCGGCGACAATATCGGCAGTGGTCGCTAAAATATGATGAGGAAAGTGCCAGTGAGATGACAATGACGTTAAAGAAAATTGTTCGGGCTGAAGAAAATACGCCGCATCAACTTGATCAAAGGCATGCATCAACGCCGTTTGATGAACCCCAAGGCGCATGGTATGCGAAGCAAATTCTAACACAACCAAAACACGTTGATGACGATCACTGTTTTTTAAGGCTTGGATAGTCTTGGCAATCGCGGTGGGATGATGGGCAAAATCATCATAAATATAGACCCCATGGCGGTCGGATTTTACTTCCAAACGACGTTTGACCGGCAAAAAACGCTCTAGAGCTTTGGCAGCAACACTTGGCTGCACACCTGCACGCACACTGGCAGCAATCGCTGCCAAACCATTTTCAACATTAAACTGACCAATCAAAGACCAATTGACCGTAGCAACGATCTCATCTTCGTGCCATACATGAAAAGAACAACCACTCGGATCGACTAATTCTGCGCGCCACGTTGCTGAGTCATTGACGCTTAAAGTTTCCGAACTACTATAGACGCCTTGGGCCATGACCTCATTCAATGCCTGATCAGCTTTTGGGTAGATCACCACGCCTTTTGGTGGAACAGTGCGCAACAAATAATGAAATTGTTTTTTGATGTCCTCTAAGTTTGCATAAATATCCGCGTGATCAAACTCAAGATTATTCAAAATAGCTACTTCTGGACGGTAATGCATGAATTTAGGGCGTTTATCGAAAAAAGCAGTGTCGTATTCATCCGCTTCAATCACGAACCATTCCCCTCGCCCAAGCCGCGAGCTACTGTTAAAATTAACGGCTACTCCTCCGATTAAAAATCCAGGCTCCAACCCCGCTTCAGATAAAATATGCGCTACCATAGAAGTCGTGGTCGTCTTACCATGTGTACCAGCAACAGCAATCACTCTATAACGAGACAAAATATGTTGGGCCAACCATTCTGGTCCCGAAGAATAAGGAATACCGGCATCTAACAGCCGCTCAATCACGGGAATACCCCGTTTCATGGCATTGCCAACAATGACCATATCTGCTTGCAACATATCTGTACAGTCGTCGTACCCTTCGGTCCACTGAATGCCTTTTTCGGTCAATAAATCAGAAATGGGCGGGTAACAATTGGCATCACTACCAGTGACTTCAAACCCAGCATCTTTTGCCAGAAAAGCCAAAGCCGACATAAAAGTACCACTCACACCCAACACATGTAACCGCATGACTTTTTACCCCTTAATGACTACTTCGATCAATACTCACTTGTTGAACAACTGGATTCAACCATGGACCCGAAATTTTATAAGAATATCCACTGATTTTTTGCATGCCTTTTGAGGCCAAACTCGATAAAGCCAAGGTGGCAAGACCAGCAATGGGTCCACCTGCAATGGTCGCAACCACGGGTAAACTCGCGGTAATATAAGGTGAAATACGTAAATCAACGTCATACAATTGATTCACCAAATCCAAATCGCCCTTGATGCGGCCATAAGCCACCGGACCATCAATATAACTGTCGCTCGTACTCATCACGCCTTTATTGATTTGAAAATTCCCTTTGAACAAATCAAAGCTATAGCCTTGTTGAGACAAATCACTGAAATCTAACTTCAAACGTCTTGGAATGGTCTGTAAACTCAAAATACTCAATAATTTTCCCAAGCCTAATTTCTCTTCGGTTTGTCGATCCAAATGACTAATTCGTCCATTTTTTAAGGTAAAACTCAGTTGTCCAACCAATTTTTTGAGAGAAAATCCATAAAAAGGAGCAGGCCATTTTCCAGAAGCCGTTATTTTTCCATAATGTGCATCGATAGCAGGCGTGATATGCCATTGTTCTAAACTTTTGGCCAAATTATTGATATGTAATTGGGCTTCCAAAGTAGAATGATGTTTTTTCTGCTGCTCAGTCCATTCGCCCTGGAGGCTTAATTGGTATTCGGGCGTGTGAATAGTGCACGTATTCAAAACCCATTTTCCTGGGAGCGTGGAAGAATTGAGATCCACTTTACCTATGTCAGTCCCATGATATTGAACCGCATCAATAGACAAATCAAGATTCGGAATCGCTGCCATATTTGGAGACCAGGGCTCCGATGTATCAGACACCCCGCTCACGCCCGCGTCAATATAAATATATGAGACATGGCCAGAGAGATTATTTTTGGTCAAATGATAGATAAAATCCCCTAACATATTTTTTTGTTGCAAATGGAAAGACCATTCCTTCGCTTTGACTTGATGCGCCTTAAACTGTACGTCAGTATAATTGGCACCTAACAGCTGTAGCATCCCAACTTTCATATCCACATCTTGTAGATTATCTAATAAAGAAGCCGAATCAGGGTCTGTGGGCCACTTCGCCCAGACTTTCTGCCATTCACTCACATCTATGGCGGCCACTGAACCCGTCACTCGTATTCCTGAGCGACTAGGATGCTCAATCACGCCAGCCCCTAAACGAAGATCTCCTGTTGTTTTCCAAGTATGATTAGGCTTTTCTTGCATCGCGAGTTTACCCTTTAAGCGCTGCGCATAATCAATATTTAAATCCATGCGATGTTGCGGATGAAAAGCCATATTCAGAGTAACTGGGGTTATTTCATCAATCGATTTTCCTAAAGGTTTTGGCAACTGTAACGCCATACCGACCAATGAACTATTGATATATAGTTTATCAATATCAGCATCATTCGGATAAACAGTCCATAGACCCGTTACAATAAGCCGCCCATTCATCAAAGAAAAGGCGGGATGGTGTACCAATTTTTTCAAATAATCGACTGCAACTTCGCCTTCAAATCGCAATTCCGTGCCTGATTTTTTTTCTAATAAAGGCTGGACGCGTAAAGAAAAAGGATAAGCGTCTAATAAACCATCTAAACCACCATCGGTTAATCCATATTCATTAAATTTTAACCGGCCAGTCACCGTTTCAAAAGAAGCAGGATTATCAACCGCTTGAATAGAGACCTGATTTTGGTTGAATTTCAACTGCCCTTTGGCATACACATGATCTGATTCAGGGTATAAAGGCACTTCCAAATTGAGATCTAATCCCAAGGACCCCTCAATATCCAATCCACTCCATCTCGATAAACGCTGCTTCAAAGGACTGGAAAACACATACGCTTTGATTTGTTTGCCCGGTGCTTCGATCGCACCATGCAATAGAAATACTTCCTTACCTAAACCAATATCTGGCACCGATAAATTCACATGTTTTACCTGAACACCCATCAAATCTGCTTGACCAATATCTACACTCAAGGTCCGTTTATCAACGCGAATATCAGCATCGATATTATGATTGAGAGGCCAATCTTCATTAATCAACAAGTCGACATCATTCACATGCGCCTGTATAGAAAACTCACCCGCTTGCTCGTCAAATGGAAAATCAGCCCAAGGCCCTGAAATCACCATTTGCCCACTGGCATGGCCAATATGGGTGATATCATGTTTTAACCATTCATCAAATTTGGGCTTTAACCCTTTTGAAGGAATGTATGGCAGCCAGTATTGTCCTTCTTTAGCAGCAAAATCTACTTTCAACCGTAAATTGGCGGCATCACCCATGGGATCATCCATCGCACCGCTCGCGCTTAACACCAAATTCGGATGACTGAGAACCAATCGATCTAAACTAACTCGTACCCCTTGACTCAGATTTTTCCATTCTAATGAGGCATTGAACGTATCAAAGGTCAGTGCTGGATGCTTAGGAAGCGTAAATACCGTATGCTCTCCATCCCATTCTAAGCGCCCTTCAGTAGGCTGCCAATAAAACGCACCAGATAATTCTGTGACGCCTGGTATGTGCTTGTTCATGTGCCAGGATAAATGTGAAAATTGCGTCAAGGCGTATGTCAAATGATCGTTTTGCCATGATATTTGCGTTTCATTGAGATCGCCTTGTGGTTTTAAAGCCAACATAGGCTGCAACAACGCTGGCCAAGCAACATTGACGTGTAACAATTGTTTGAGAGGGAGCGTTTTGATATACATACGATGCGCATCAGCGGCATGATTATAAGTCAACATCGTCGTATTTTCAGGCCAATCCATGCCATCTAAGTTCAACATCAAACGGTCTGCGGTAAGGCGCCATCCATGTCGCAAGCGTTTCCAAGCAAGATTCGAGGTTAAAGAAGACGTATGTTTAGATGATATACAATCAGGCATCGCCCATAATACGTCGGTCACGCCTAATACAGCCTGAGCCTGACTCAATTTCCCTCTTTTTAAATCCAGCCAAGCATCAAAACTGCAGTCTCCTTGAGTCAAGGTAATAGGTGTTTCAGGAAAAAATTTCTGCCATTGCGTTACCTTGGCATCTTTGAGAGAAAGATATATTTGTCCTGAGGAACGCAATACTTTTTGGGGATTTAAATCCAAATTTGCAATCATCATCAACGAAGTTTCAGGATGTTGCGCCAAAATTATTTTAGAATAAATGCGATATTGCCCCGAACGATGCTCTGCTTTGAGATTCAAACTTTGCAATGGAATTTTGGTACCATCATGAAGTGTAATATCGGCCGACACATGTTTGATGATCAATTTGTCTTGGGACAACAATACACCAAGTGCATCTACTAAATGTGAATCAGTCGCAGTTTGGGAGTCTGAAATAGAGGGTGCGGGATGAAACCCTTCTACTGTCCAAGTATCTTTTGTTTGTTGAATCTTAAAATGCACATCATCGACAAACAACACCCCAGGTTTGATTTGCCAATGCAATAATGAACTCAATAAATTGATACCCACCATGACTTGATTGATGCGTAAGACATGTTGTTGATCATCAATCATCTGGACCTGGTCCATTCTTAAAACAGGGGTAAACCAATACCATGACGTTTCAAGATCTTGAATGACGATTTTTTGCCCTGTCCAAGCGGATAATTGCTGTTGAATCTGCCCACGATATTGCTTCACCCAGGGTGTAAGCGCTCTAAACAATGTGAAGATAATCGCTAATACCACCAAAACAGCAGCAAGTAGAGTCGCTGCTCGGCGAAAAAAAGTCACCAATGCCGTTTGGGAAAAAAATCTACCCAGTTTAAACCAAGTATGTTTGATACGACGTTTCATTGCTGCACCACGTCCACACCAGCAGGTACTTTAAATTGAAACAATTGCTTTGGTTCTGATTGATTGATTTTGATGTTTGAAAAACGTACCACAGTATGTTGACCAAGTTGATCATCTAATTCAATACTCGTCAAAAGATCTTGTTTAAACACAAGCCTAACATGTTCAAAATTAGAGCTATGCGATTTAGCACGTAAATCAAACGTATCTAGCACCCCTTGATGATGTGACATCAACTCAAAATCATGCGCAACAGCATCATCGTCTTGACTCAAAAACAACGCACCTGCGGCGCCTAATCGCTTTGTTTGTTTGCTCACCGTGACTTGTTCTAATTCTTCATCATAAATCCATACGCGTTGGCTATCTGCTATCACTGTTTGAGCCATAGGGTGTTTGGTTTGCCAGCGAAAACGGTTAGGACGAGCCAAAGCCATCGTACCCGAACTTTGTGACACCACACGATGTTTTGCATGGATCGTTTGCACAAAAGATGCGTGCATGGTGTGGATGGTAGATAATTTTTTTTGCACCAAATCAATCGGTGCTTGCGCATAAGCAACCAGCGTGTTCATACCCAAAACAAGTGCCATAGAGCCTTGTTTCAGAAACCTCAATGATCCTTTAACCATGATGAGCTCCTGCATCCACCAAAACATCACGAAAGCCCCCTTCCATAGGACCCACCAAACCCGAGCGCTCCATTTCTTCTACCAAACGGGCAGCACGATTATAGCCAATTTTAAAACGTCGCTGTACTGAAGAAATGCTTGCTTTACGCGTTTGCATCACAAATGCCACAGCTTCATCATACAAAGGATCTGAATCTTCAACAGCCTGCTTTTCTTCACCAAAGTCACCATCCAGGCCATCTCCAGTAGTTTGAGTGATATCTTCGATATAATCCGGTGTTCCCAATGCGCGCCATGCATCTGCCACACGATGCACTTCTTGATCATCCACAAATGCGCCATGCACACGTAAAGGAGATCCGGTTCCAGGCGCTAAAAATAGCATATCGCCATGACCCAATAATTGCTCTGCCCCTTGTTGGTCCAAAATGGTGCGTGAATCAATTTTTGAAGAGACTTGAAAAGAAATTCGGGTGGGAATATTTGATTTGATCAAACCGGTCAATACGTCGACCGAAGGACGTTGGGTCGCTAAAATCAAATGAATCCCAGCTGCTCTGGCCTTCTGGGCAATTCGAGCAATTAATTGCTCTACTTTTTTCCCAACCACCATCATCATATCAGCCAACTCGTCAATAACCACCACGACATAGGGCAAAGTCTGTAATTTAGGCGCTTCGGCATCCACAGAATCCGTAATTTTCCACAAAGGATCTAAAATCCCATCGCCTTTTGTATTGGCATCACTCACCAAGGTATTAAATCCGGCTAAATTACGCACGCCTACAGCCGCCATCAAGCGGTAGCGCCGTTCCATTTCACCCACACACCAACGCAAGGCACTCGCAGCTTCTTTCATATCCGTGACCACAGGGGTCAAGAGATGTGGGATGCCATCATAAATAGACAATTCCAACATTTTAGGATCAACCATGATTAAGCGCACTTGTTCTGGGCCCGCTTTAAACAACAAACTCAAAATCATGGCATTAATACCCACTGATTTACCTGAACCTGTGGTGCCCGCTACCAATAAATGAGGCATTTTGGCCAAATCCACTACCATAGGATGACCAGCAATATCCACACCCAATGCCAGTGTCAGCGGAGAATGTGCATGCTGATAGACATCAGCCGACAACACATCAGCCAGACACACCATTTTACGATGAGGATTAGGTAATTCGATACCCACCACGGTTTTTCCAGGAATAATTTCTACAATACGCACCGACGTCACAGACAAAGAACGCGCCAAATCCTTGGACAAAGCCGACAAGCGACTGGCTTTTACGCCTGCAGCTAATTGCAGTTCAAAACGAGTGATAACCGGGCCAGGGTGAACTGCCACCACATCCACTTGAATGCCAAAATCAAGCAAATGTTGCTCCACATTTCGAGATAACATTTCTAAGTCTGCGGCACTATACCCTGATGTCAACTGGCTAAGATCCCCGGGGGTTAATAAGGACAAAGGCGGTAGCGATCCTATCTCATCATGCATCAAAATAGGGGTAGGCTTTGATTTGGGTTTAGGTCTTTCGGGCAAAGGCAATGTGGTTTGTTCTACAGAGCCCGCGACGGGCACAATGGCCGATACATTTGGGATTAATTTTGGTTTCGTAACAGCCTTGCCTAACTCGACTTTCGTACTTAATACCGGTTTTTCCAAAGGAATAGACGGTTCTTCTATACTATGCTGGATTGCTTTATGTTCTAACAGTCGCGACAAAGTTTCAGTGGCCCACGCATATGTCTTACGCAAATTGCGATACAACATCTTGGTCATCAACAAAACGACGCGACCGAATCCCTCTAAAACACCAACCCACGACAACCCTGTCAACCAGGAGATTCCCACCATAAAAACAGCAATCAAAAGCAACATGGCGCCTTGAAAATTCACGGCATGCGTCAAATGTACCGTCAAGGCCTGACCCAAAATCCCGCCGGAATACCGAATCCCAAACGCTGGGTTTGGCGTGATTTGAAGATTCATCAAACCACAGCCACCCAACACAAATAACACCAATCCTACGGCACGTAAAATCATCGTCGACTGATGAATACCTAGAAAAGTGCGATGTTCCAACAACAAACTACCCGCCAAATAAAAAATAAAAATAGGCATAAAATAAGAAAAATAACCGAACACCAGATAAAAGGCTGCAGCAATAGACTCACCCACTTGCCCACCTGCATTTCCTACAAACTCAGCACCGTGTTTCCCTACTGCTGTATCATGAGCTTGATATGTGACTAGCGAAAAAAGAACAAACAATGCGACAGCAAGGATTAAGATAAATCCTCCTTCCGTCATATGCTTTGCCAAACGTTGAGAAGGAGAAGAGGTTGAAAGAGTTGTATCACGCGATCGGTTTTGTTTCATCATGAGTATTCTAAAGAAACGGTTTTTAATTTATTATCCGTCATACTATCACAAATTATATCTGGCGTACTTGGATGTCTCAAAAAAATCATCATCAACTTATTATTCTTGGCTCGGGTCCCGCTGGTTGGACAGCTGCCGTCTATGCTGCTCGTGCTAATCTCAAACCTGTGGTCATCACTGGCATGGAAATTGGTGGCCAACTCACCACCACTACTGATGTGGATAACTGGCCTGGCGACGTGGAAGGCTTACAAGGCCCTGCTTTGATGGAGCGTATGCAAGCACATGCCGAACGGTTTCAAACGCAAGTCATCACCGATCATATTGTGAACGCTGATTTGCAACAACGTCCTTTTGTCTTACAAGGCGACAGCGAATCTTACACCTGTGATGCACTCATTATTGCCACGGGTGCCTCGGCTCGCTACATCGGACTGCCTTCCGAAAAAGCCTATCAAGGTCGCGGCGTCTCAGCTTGCGCCACTTGCGATGGATTTTTTTATCGCAACAAACAAGTATTCGTAATTGGTGGTGGGAATACTGCTGTGGAAGAGGCGTTATATTTATCAAACATTGCAGCTCATGTGACCTTGATTCATCGTCGCACGTCGCTGCGTTCTGAAAAAATATTACAAGACAAACTGTTTCAAAAAGAACAATCAGGCAATGTCAGTATTCTTTGGTCGCATGAATTAGAAGAAGTTTTAGGCGATGAAAGAAAAGTCACTGGCGCTCGACTACGCCATACTGAAACCGGTGCCACCACAGAATTACCTACGGATGGCATATTCATAGCCATTGGCCATACGCCTAATACCCAATTATTCACGGATCAGCTGGAAATGAAAGATGGGTATTTGGTCATACAATCCGGATTGCAAGGCATGGCAACAGCAACCAACATTCCTGGTGTGTTTGCGTGTGGCGACGTGGCCGATCACGTATATCGCCAAGCCATCACTTCTGCAGGCTTTGGCTGTATGGCAGCATTAGATGCCGAAAAATATTGTGATTCGTTGTCGTAAAGTACCATCGAAATTGTTTTGATGAAATAAAGGTTTTTCTAAAAATCTTTATTTCATCAAGATAAATCCAGTAATTATTCCCAATTTTTGTCCAAAGTGATACAATATTCAAACATTTCATCACGCGATTTAAATAGAATGACTGATGTAAAAGATATCATAACTTCAGAAACAAACGATGTTGAAAACCACATCTTTCCTTCGAACAATACAGGTATAAACAGCGTTAATGATCAAGAAATCACACCTCATACATGGACCCAATTTGGCAATCTATCCAAATCCTCCTGGCAAACGGCCGCATCATATACGTTTTGTTTGGAAATGGTAGTTTTGGTCTATTTGTTAGGTCAAGTCAACAAAGATGAAGATAATCTTGCTGCAATTACGTTAATCACCGGTTTAATTAATGCCCTTATTTGCGTCAGTATATCACCACTGCTTGCAATGAGCTTAGTTGCTGGAAAGGATTTAGGGCAACTTAAAGAAGCCGTAGCACACGCAGAATCAGAAGAACAATTGCTTCTTAGAAAAGAACGTATCTCAGCCGTCCTTCGTAATGGACTAATTATTTCTGTGCCAATGGCAGTGGTAGCAGGATTGCCTATGGTTTTTTCAAAAGACCTATTAGTTAATTGCTTTCATCAAAAAGCTGCCGTTGCTCAAATCACTCAAAACTTCGTGCGTCCGTATGCAATAGCGGTCCCTGGAATTATGATACGAGTTGCTACAAGTCAAATTATGTTCATGTTTGGGCGTACAAAACCCGCTATGATTATTGGTCTTGGTAGCCTCATTGGTGGCATGACTATTGGCAGTATTTATGCTTACGGTTGGTTAGGCGCCCCTAAACTCGGAAATGATGGTATTATGATAGGCGCTATATTGAACGAATGGGCAACAGCACTTATTTATGCAGGCTACATTGCTTGGTCTCCACGCTTAAAAGGTTTTGATTTTTATAATTTCAGAGCACCACTTAACCCTCATTTAGCACAACTCCATGATGTGTGGACTCAAGGCCGCACTTTTATGCTTAGTATGACAGCTGAAACTGCAATGCAACTCATGCTTGGTTCTTTTGCAGGCCTAGTAGGCACTCAACAACAAGCAGCTTATTCAAGCATCATGCAAATTTCAACATTTTCTTTCTTACTTCAACTTGCCTTTGGACAAAGCGCTGCGCGCGAAATGACTCTCACCATGAATGCAAGGAAGTTTAAACATGCAAGTCAATCTGCAAAATTAAGTCTATTGGCTTTATTGGTCTATACGACGCCTGTTATGCTTGCCTTTATCGCTTATCCGGACGCATTAGCAGATATACAAGGCAATCAGAATCACGAATATCGAAATATTTTAAGAAATTTGGCAAGAATTGCTCTACCAGGATGTTATCTTGATATGATTCGATGCATGTTCTTAGAGCAAATGAGAGTTTTAGGAGATGCAAGACGATCTGCTTTCATTTCGTCATCCTCAATTTTTGCAGGTATTGCCTTATCATATTATTTAGGTCTTCATACATCACTAAAATTAGAAGGCGTGGCGACAGGATATACGTTATCTTCTGGCTTTGCTGCCGCCATTTTAGGTGCTATTTGGCTCAAGAAATCCCAACCAAAAGCAATAGAACATACCGTAAAAAATCCAGAGCAATTTCCAAGCTTAATACAATGGTGCTGTGCATTTTCACCCA
Source organism: Legionella sp. (assembly GCA_002786165.1). Taxonomy (GTDB): domain Bacteria; phylum Pseudomonadota; class Gammaproteobacteria; order Legionellales; family Legionellaceae. The sequence goes on along the minus strand of PEQK01000020.1, from coordinate 98,338 downwards.
AACGTAGCAATACCCCTCAACATTCAATGGAAAATGATTTAGAGGAACATTCAAAAATTGAGATGACAGAGAATCCTATAAGAAATTGAAAACTCGACGTACAAATCTATATTAAGATAAAGAAAAGATCAGACTTTGTAAATCAACGGTGTAGGTAAAGGGCTATTGGAACTGTGGTTATCCATAGTTTACAGTCATTCGTAAAAAATATATTTTATGACGAATTTTAATTAGAGAAAAACAACGATGAAGGAAGATAGAGCCAAAGTAAACTCCAGCATTACTGATACTTTTATTGATACCTCTTATAATGTGTTATTAGCTGCCAGTATCAAGGCAACTAGCAGTAAAGCTTTGCAAACCTTTCAAGAACAACAAATAGATAATTTTGCTGTCATACAAGGAGCTAATCTTATAGCGGAATCGTTGCTACTGAAAACTAAAGTTAAAGCACATCATCTTTTGAGAGAATCATTGGAGAAAGCTAGTAGTGCCCACGAAATCAGACATTTATCCCAAGAATATGCTGAGAGTGTTAAAAATATTCATATAGAAAGAATGAAAGATCTCGAAAATAAGGAAAGTGCATTTTGGTCATTAATAACAAGCAGCTATATACTCGGAGGATTAGGTAGAAATGCCGCTGCAATGGCGCTTGATTACACAAAAATGCATACAGGATGGAGCTTTTTTAAAGGAAAGACAGAGATTAAGACCAAAGAAAATGAGAATCTAACTCATTGGTTGGCCAAAAATATCGCGGGTATCCTCATAGGGGGGCTTGTAGGTATCATGGTTGGTGTGACTTCTAGCGTAACTCATGGAGCTGGTAAAGCACCCAAATTTACAGGGCTTTGGCTTGGCTGCGCATCTTCTCTTGTTGCCTGTATAGTTGCTGAGTTGAGAGATATGGCTGCTCTATCAAAAATTCAAATTGAGCCAGCTCCGTCTCCGTAATAACAGTATGAATTGAAAGGTTACTATGGCTCTAAAATGATAGGTCAACAACGTATTTTTTAGCCAATTTCATTATTCTTTTTATTCATAATATCTATACTTCTTACAATAGCAGCAAGCTTACTTACATTTTCTCCAAAAAACATCGTTTCATGATTCCCTGGTGTGATGTAAACTTCTATTTCTCCATTGATAAAGGGTTTCCAACCATTATAACGATCATCCACAGGAATAAATGCACTCCATAATTCAGATGCTTTAAACAAAAACACGTTTGTATTTAAAGGATACAAATGATAGTTGAGCAGCAATTGTTGTCTATATTGATCCAAATGACTTAAATAAGTAAGTTTATCTTGTTGTTTTTCATCAGAATGTTGTAGCAGTTCATGTGTATTTATTTGCATAAGATCATGCGGATATTTTGCCCACCCATCCAAAAGCCCTAAAAATGAAACATGCTTATTTTGTTTTAAAAGCTGATGAGCAATTTCAAAAGCAACCGTTGCTCCGAATGATGCTCCAGCTATGTGATACTCATCACAACAATGAGTTTGTAACTGCTGGTTTATTTTATCAAGATAATACGTTGCCATTTCCTCAAGAGATAAAAATCGTAAGTCTTGTCCTTCAATACTTATATCCTGAACGCCATAAACTATATATTTTTCATCAAGATAATTGGCCAATTGTTTATACCAAAATACTGAGCCACCCACAGGATGTATTAAAAACAGAGGTATTCCGTGAGAATTGTTAGAAAGTTTAATGATGGTTGAAGCAACTATTTTTTTTACTACATTGCTATCGGTGAAGCAAAATTCTTTAATTTTTTTTGAGATAAGTTCAATCGAAGGATATTCAAATAGATAAGATAAAGGAATATCGATTTTATAATAGTTTTTTAATTCAGAAATAATTTGCAGTGCTATAAATGAGCTGCCACCAATATCAAAAAAATTATCAGTCATTGTAATAACTGGATGATGAAAAGCATTTTTCCAAATTTTCATTATATTTGACTCAAACTCATCTAAGGAGTCATATAGCTCATCATCATATGATAGACCTTTATTTTCTTGCTCAAGTAAACGTTCAAAATCAATTTTTTCATTTTGTTTTAAAGGTATATCATCAACAACATGCAGTTCTTTTGGTATCATATAGCTGGGTAAATATGCTAGAAGAAAATTTTTAATTTCGGCAACGGTTATACTTGCATGCTCCAAAACCAAGTACGCACTCAAGTATTTTTCTTTAAAATGCCCATTTTTAGGAAGTACAACTGCTTGCTGGACTTGAGGAATTTTAAGTAGAGTTGCTTCAATTCCTGACAACTCCACTCGGTAACCATGAATTTTTACTTGGAGATCATTTCTTCTAAAAAATTGCAAATGTCCATTTGGCAACCAACTGACCAAATCTCCAGTTTTATATATGACATCATGTTTTCCACCTATGGTAGTACTTACAAACTTATCTTTTGTTAACATAGGCTTTCCTAAGTATCCATTTGAAACTTGAGCGCCTCCAATATAAAGCTCGCCTCGCATCCCGAGGGGACATACATTTTCATATTTATCCAAGACATAACAAGTAGTGTTATAAGCAGGCTTCCCTATTGGAACAGCGGTATGGCAAGTATGAATGTCATCATCAATAAAATAAGAAGTAGCTGAAACAGTTGTTTCAGTAGGGCCATATTCATTTACAATTTGGTGATCAGGCCGAATGTTAGACCATTTTATTACATCACGTACTGGCAAAATATCTGCCCCTAATAATACGACTTTAAGATCGTTTAACTCTGAAATTAACAAAGGATAATTAAGTAGCATTTCCAAATATCCAGGCGTTAACTCAACATGTGAAATCTGATGTTTTATTAAGTATTTTAAATAAGACTCTGGATTAATTTTGGTTTCTTCATTACAAATAACTATTTTTCCACCTACTAAAAGTGGCGCGATAGTGCACGGTACTGATAAATCAAAAGCAATAGAGGAAGAAAAATCTATTATGGATTCAAAAGTAAACCGCGTAGTTTCTAAAAACCATAAACAATAATTTATAACATTTTGTTGTGTAACCATTACACCCTTAGGCTCACCTGTTGTTCCAGAAGTAAACATAATATAAGCTAGAGCGGATGGATTGTATTTTGAATAATTTATTTTATACGATTCAAAAGAGCTCAGAATTTTTTCAATACTACAAATATTTATTGTCTGCTTATTTTTAAAATGATGCTCTAATGTATTGATGAATTTATTTGAGGTAATCATCCAAGATAAATCAGCAATATTTGAAATTGTTTCAATTTTCATCATAGGATATCTAGTATCTAACGGCACATAGACACAATCGGCTTTTAATATTCCTAAAATAATTGCGAACATGTCTACGTTACGCTCTACATAAAGACCAATAAGAGAATTGGCTTTAATTTTTTTAACTCGAATAAAATGCGCAACTTTATCTGACATATCCCATAACATTTTATATGAGACAGTCAAATCTTTCATAATAACAGCAGGATTATTCGGAAAAAGTTGCACATGCTTATCAATAAGAGCAACAATGTTTTCTTGAGGCAATATTTTTGTTTCGCCATGATTCAGATGACGTAAAACCTTATCTTTTTCAAGCTGTGTTAGAAAGCAAAAAGAAGAAATCTTAATATGAGGATTATCAACAAGTTTATTGGTAATAGTTGAAATATGCTCCGCTATATTATTGATTAACTCTTTCAACTCGGAGTTTTTATTGTTGAGATTTACTTTATGATAAATGTCTATTTTATTTTTTTCTTTGATGTAATTAAAAAAAAGAATTGCATTTTTAGGGATCTGAAGAGCATCACCCCCATTCATATTAATAAAAATACCCGTATCTAATGAAATATTTTGTATATCCGGATGTCTAACAGAAATATCAGTAAAATAACTATAATTTTTTCTTAGTAATTTAAACGCTCTTCCTGTAGAGCGCAGCGCCCCGGCTAAAGAAATTCGAGAAGACCAATGAATGTTCAATGGCATAAATAGAGAAAATAAATTTGCATGTCGTTGTGCTAATTTTTTGTGCGGTTCTCCTGAAATAAATATAGAAAACTTATCATAATTATTCAATCTATATAAATAAATTAAAATTGAAGTTAACAAAAATTTTTCTTTTTTATCCGATCTAAAATTTTGCAGCCTACATAACTCAATCGATGACTCTAGTTTCATGAGATTTTTTTTGGATGCTTTATTAAGATCCGAAAAAAAAATGGAGTGTTCATTTATTTCTTTAATTGTTGAAAGCCAATATCTTTCAGATTTTAAAATGTCAGAATATATACGTCCAATCATAGAGATAGATTTTTTTTGCAAATTTGAAAAGATACAACCCACTTTTAAATTATACTGACTCACAACACTTTCTATCGAATCCGCCTTGCCATGTTTCGATAAAAATTTTTTTATTCTTAAAACGCCATCAATAACCGATATTTCCATCTCATTTTGAGATATTGCCAAGATCTGTCCGGGTGGAGAATTATATGTATAGTCTTCTGGTAAAAATTCAAGATCAAAAGGAATGATGTAATCGTCAGACAAATAAATCTTTAAAGAGCCAATATTGTTATTGTAATGATGATTAAATATTAAAGACCTGTTCAATTTAGCGATAAACAACCCTGAAAAATTAGCCCAATCAATAAAACCCAAATTTGGCAGCTGATGAGCAAGCCCATAATAACTTCTATGTTTTAAATCTTGGCGATCCCGCTGTAAATTATTAGTTTCAATGTCTACAATTAACGCCTCAAAGGAAGTGATTGCTTGCTCATAACAACGTAAATTTAAGGTAAAAGCAGTATCATCGTCGAGAATGGCTACTTTAACTTGTTTAACAATATCGCCCGCATCAATCTTTTCATCCACAAGATGCCAACTTACCCCATGTTCAACTTCGGAGTTTAAAATTGCCCAAGTGGTAGAATTAAGGCCAGCATATTTTGGAAGCAAGGAATCATGGTAATTAATAACACTGTTTGTAGCTAATTTTATTATTTCTTTTGAAAGAATATGACTATTTACTATACTGAAAATGTAATCTACGCTGGGTAATTTTGCTTCTAAGAACGCATTAAGATTTTGGTAATACAAGATACCATTTTTATTTGACCAATTTTTGGCCTCAGGCAACGGAGAAATGATAGCATTTAGACGATGTCCCTTTTTAAGTAAAATATTAGCACATTGAATTAATAAGCTATCCTCCCCTACCAAGTAACATGATGCTTTCATCCACCACCCTTTCCTAATTTGAACTATACTGACTAATTATAATATAAAACATTGCAAATAATGAGCGATGATCAGCTAAATATACAAGTAATTGCGGCACCATTCTGGAGTATTCTTGTCGACAATTTGAAAGAAGCAATTATCATTTTAAATGATGAGTTTAGTATTCTATTATTTAATTCATATGCGGAAAAATTATTTTCCATACCAACTTCAGATGCATTAAACGTTAAATTAGAACATATTTGTCAAAAATCAAATATTAAATATTTTATCAAAAATCATATTTTAAAACCAATTCCGTTTTCTATAAAAATTCCTTCTGATGTAAATAACGGTAATATTGCATGGAGTTTTTCCGCGGTTAATATACAAAAATCAATTTTTTACTTGCTAATTAGTAGTGGGCTCCAAGACAAGATGCTCCAAAATGAAATATTCAAACTAGAGACTTTAATCGAAAACACACCTTGCAATGTATATTGGATGGATGAAAAATGCACAATGATAGATTGTAATCGAAATGTTTTGAATATGTTAAATCTCACAAAAGAGCAATTTAAAGGTAAATCATATGAAGAGTTATCTATTCTTTGTAACTGGCCAGAAGGCTTAGCCCTAAGTCTTAAAAAAGATGATCTCGATGTGCTAAATACAGGAAAGGCTATTACAGCAAAAGAAGATCCCCCTATCCCAAACGCCAAAGGTGGCGAATTTAACTTTCTTACAAGCCGAATGCCGCTAAGAAATAAAGAAGGCAAAATCATTGGGGTTGCAGGTATATCTACTGATGTGACTGCTTTAAAAGAAGCAAAAAGAACGGCAGAAGCCGCAAGCAATGCTAAAACTGAATTTATAGCCAATATGAGTCACGATATTCGTACACCGCTTTCTGGTGTTGTAGGCCTAGGAATCATTGCCGAACAAGAAATAGAAAATCCTAGCCCAAAAGCTAAAGTCCATGACATGGTAAAAAGTGCCGATGAACTTCTAAACATGCTAAATAAATTTCTTGATATTGTATCTATTGGAAATATCACCGTAAACGATATTCATGAAGAACCGTTTGACCTTCATTATCTTGTCCAAACCATTCTCGATTTAGAACAATCTTCTGTGGATTTGAAAAACATCCAGTTATTGCAAGCCATTGATACAAACATCCCACCCATTTTAATTGGTGACCACGATAAAATTCATCATATCATCTTAAATTTAGTAGGAAATGCAATTAAATTTACTAAAACTGGACACGTAAACATCAATATCAAATTGGTTGAAACGCATCAAGATAAAGCTCAAATATTATTTGAAATCACTGATACCGGCATAGGTATTCCTGCTGAATCGTTAGGTAAGGTCTTTGAATTATTTTATAAAGTAAGCCCATCATATAAAGGCCTAGATAAAGGTCATGGCGTAGGATTACATATTGTTAAAACTTATACCCAATTATTAGGGGGTAACATTTTTGTTGAAAGCACCTATCACGAAGGTTCCAAATTTTCTTTTACCTTAAGCCTTAAAATTGCAGACCAAAATACCAAACCACAGAATATTTCTCATGCCTCCTTGACTAAGCCCGCTACAGAGCCACCTATATGCACATCGACTATCGCCTCTCAACACACCGCTAATGCACCCGAAATATTAATCATCGAAGATAATCCTATTGCACTCACCATAGCGCAAACGTTGATCCAACAAACAAAATGCAACCCCACTCCTGCTGGTGATGGCGAATTAGCTTTAGAATTGGCTAAAAGCAAACAGTTTAACCTCATTCTTTCTGATGTGGGACTACCTGGGATCTCTGGTGTTGAATTTGCCAAACAATTTAGAGATTTTGAAAAACAGCATCACAAAAAATGTACGCCTATCATTGCAGTCACAGCTCACGCAGAAGGTAAAATGCATGATGAATGTATTGCTGCAGGGATGAATGATGTCACTATTAAACCGCTTAATATTGAAAAATTGACGAATATTTATAAACAATTTTCCGTGTTCCCCGATACTATATCTTCGTCCACCAATGACGCAAGTCTTGGACCACTCTCAGTTCAAAACGCAAGTATCCTTGGAGTTGATTTACCGAATACTGAAGACGAATTATTTGTACTGGATCATGTATTGATATTTGATGCAGAAGCCGCAAAAAAAGTCTTGGGTGAAGATTCGACTTTACTCACAACTATGTTAAAACTTACCGTTGATACCATTCCAAATGAGTTGGCACATTTAAAAAATGCCCACGAAGCGAATGATTGGGAAAAAGTCGCCAAAGTCTCACATAAATTAAAAGGTGGTTTTTTAAGTATCGGCCTTTCTCGAGCAGCTACTGCATGCCAATATCTAGAGCGCTATTACAAAGCGGGGCACGCCAAGCTTTTAGAAAACCTGTATGAGCAAGTCATAAAAATCTTGGCCGAGACCACTGAAAAACTCAAAAGTCTAATTAAATAACAATCCACTCTCAGACAATTTTGCTATGTTATAAAAAGTTGATTCAGAGAATCTTATGTGCTTTTAAAATGGACTTACATTGCCAATGGCGTAAATAACTACATAGTCAAGCCCCCCACCCTGCCCACTTTCCAAATGTATTTTCCGAAAAAATTTATGAATAACCGGTGAAAGAATAATCACCACAATAGCAATAAAAGCAAGTCCACTGAATAAAGCATACATTCCTGCAAATAATTTACCTGCAGTGGTTGTGAGTTTGGTGACGGGCCCCATGCCTGAAAGAATCATAGATGCATTTAAAAATGCGTCAACCCATGACATCTGTTCAAAGACATAGTAACCAGACATTCCAATAAAAAGCGCCGCAATGATAAGCATCAAACCTATAAAAGCATTACGAATCATGTGGTGATACATATTAAGTTGTACCGGAAAACGTTTTGTTCGCCCTGTGCTCATGATGTTTCCTTTGGGTCTTTAAATCAAAACAACCATTTAGTCTATACCATATATCAACCATATAAAACACGCCATATTTGCCATGCTGTTTATCACTTCTGATGAACAAATCCCTCAGAACTCAATAGCCCCAAATTGACACCCGAAACGTTACAAGTTGCAATCAACGTATATGTAAAGTGGAACTTTCATGATAAAAACAATAAAACATCGAGGACTGGATAAATTTTATAACTTATAACTTATGGCTTGCAGAAAAGAACCGCGATCAACTTAAAGTAATCTGTCTCGTGAATCGCGCGGCTTAAACCTGATGCGTCCAAAATACTGTATCAATTTCCAAGAAACCATCATTCAGATCGATGATTTTTGTAACGTACTCACCTTCTGAACGCCATACAAAATAACCGACAAATCTTCACCCTCTTGTTGACGTGCCACCATCGTTTCTTGATGAAATAGGTTCAATTCATGTTGGGCGCATAACGTCTGAATGTACTGCGGATGATGACAAAATCGAATACTAGGTTGTAAACACCAAGGGGTATCATGGCTGATTTCGGTGGTAAACCAAAAGACAGCGTTTTGGCTCATGGAACGGTGCAAGGCGTTGAACAATGGTTCTAAATCACCAAAATAAGGTAAAACATCAGCCGCCACCAAGAGATCAAACGTCTGTGTGGTGCTATGTAAAAAATGTAATATTTCTGATTCGACCAACTCATCATAAATCGCTTTTTCTCGAGCTACAGCCAGCATTTTTTCTGCAATATCAATTCCCACAAGATGTTTGGCCAGCGGGCGTAACACCATGCCACTTAAGCCAGTCCCACATCCCAAATCCAAAGCACGGCGATAAGTAAGAGTTTGTTGCTCATGAAGTAACTTCCATAACCGCTTGGGTACCCCATAATTTAAATTTTGCTCCATATGGGCATCATAATACATGGCATAATGATTAAATAAATCATGCACATACTCAGGACAAGCCTCTTGGGACTGCTCGTTTCGCAATGCGTTTAACATAAAACGACTGGTCGCATCTTTTGGTTGTACCACCAAAGCACGTTCTAACAACTCACAAGCTTCTAAGCGCTTCCCCAAACGCATTTGAATCGCCGCCAAATTACTCAGCGCCCCAAAATGCTCTTTTTGTAACACAAGAATTTTTTGAAATAAAGCAGTAGCCACCTGAACATGACCCAATCCCATTTGCGCAATGGCCGAATTATATAAATATTCAAGGTTATCGGGATCTTCTCGTAATAAACCATCGTAATATTGGAGCGCAGGTTCATAGCGATCAAAATGGATAAACGTAGCGGCCAAATTGTTACGTGCTTCGATATGATGATTATCCAAAATCAATGCTTGTGTAAAATAATCAATGGCGCGTTGCTCATGTCCCTGCTTCAAAGCAACGACCCCACGATTTACCCACGCTTCAATATGCTCAGGGGTTTTGCTCAATAAGACACACAAGGTTGTTTCGGCGTCTTCTAGCCGATTGGCTTGGATGTATAATAATCCTAGGTAAAAATGAATAGAAGGATGCTCAGGTTCTAACGATAATACATTTTGAAATTGTTTTTCAGCCGCGATCAATTCCCCTCGTTTCAATAACAACAATCCCAAATTCAAATGAGCGGGGACCAAACTTGGATCACAATGCAATGCATTGCGATAATGTTGCAAAGCCAAAGGATAGTTGTTTTGTGCTGAATACTCTGTGGCCAAATTATTATGGGCCTTTGCATAGGTTGGATTGATGTCTAAAACACGTTGATAGTGATGTATGGCTTGTTCAGGCTGCTCAATACGTTTATACACATGCGCCGCGTGCATATGCAAATTAATTGCATTGGGTGCTCTATGCAAAGCTTGTTGCAATGTCTCTAAAGCCAATTGCTGTTGCCCTAATTCAACATACGCCAAAGCCAAGTAGCCCCATACTGTGATGCGTTCGGGGGTCTCTTGCACCAAACGTTGATAGATAACCAACGCGCGCTGATGGTCTCCGCGCTGTTGCAAATGCAAAGCATGCTCGAAATCTTGATTTGAAGTCATCATCATACAATCAATTGCTAAGACAATAGTATCATCATACACTATGATAACGGAGACTAAAAACTATTGAGAAATGATGTATCACTCCAAACATATTTATCATCATGACGAGCATGAATTACACGGATATTTGGCTTATTCTGAAAAAGATGATCAACCCAAACCTGCCGTTTTAATCGTTCATGATTGGTCAGGTCAAAATGAATTTGCACAACAAAAAGCCCAGATTTTTGCTGAATTAGGCTATGTTGGTTTCGCTGTTGATATGTATGGTTTGGGCCAAACGGCCAAAAAAAATGAAGACAAACAAGCGCTGATGCAACCCTTAGTTCAAGATCGTTTATTGTTACGGATGAGAATACGCGCAGCATTTGATGCTATTGTGGCCATGCCAGAAGTCAATCGCAATAAAATTGCCGTCATTGGGTATTGTTTTGGAGGATTATGCGCCTTGGATTTAGCACGCAGTGGCGCCGAAATCAAAGCCGCTATCAGCGTCCATGGTCTACTCAACGCGCCTCAAGACTTGGCCAATCAGTCGATTGAAGCTAAAATACTGGTCTTACATGGCGCAGAAGATCCTTTGGTACCACCAGCGGCATTAGAAGCCTTTTCTCAAGAAATGACCAGAGCCAAAGTCGATTGGCAGGTTCATATTTTTGGGCAAACAAAACATGCATTTACCAATCCTCATGCGCATGATACTGAGTTGGGATTACTCTACTCAGCGCTATCTGCTCGACGCGCCACGCAATTGATCGATTCTTTTTTAGAAGAATGTTTTGACTGAACAGGCACTTGATACCCAAAAGTTAATCAGCACTTTAGGGAAACTGCTATTACAAAAAGAACTACGTTGTGCAGTGGCTGAATCTTGCACAGGCGGATTAATCGCAGCGGCAATCACCGATTACCCTGGGTGTTCTTCTTGGTTTGAATGTGGATTTGTGACGTATTCCAATCATGCCAAACATGCGATGCTAGGGGTGCCACTCTCTACATTACAGACATTTGGTGCGGTCAGCAAAGAAACAGCCCAAGCTATGGCAGAAGGTGCGTTGTATCATAGTCAAGCGGAACTCAGTGTGGCAATCACGGGTATTGCCGGCCCCGATGGCGGTACGTTTCAAAAACCTGTGGGAACCGTCTGGTTCGCATGGGCCCAAAAAAATAAGCCTACCCTGGTCATAGGACATCAATTGCAAGGATCGCGCACAAATATACGTCAACAAGCAATGTTATTAGCGTTACAAGGATTAATTGCATCCGCTCAATCATAACCCCCTAAAGTCGTAACAAAATAGGTCGATACACTCTTTAGTAGGTGAATTTTTTAATTCAAATTAGCCGTTATTCATTTCATTATATGTTTTTTTTTAATCCTTTATTTTGATTTTTTGATCTTTATGTACTATAAATTATACTTATTATCCCCATGCGCTGTAGAGGAGTACGATTATGCCGCATATCACACCAAATCGTCATCCACACCAACGAGACATCGATGATCTCGGTCTATCAGCTCGGGAATTTGAACGTTACCAAAAACTAGATGCATTTAGCCAAGCGAAGATTATTGATTTTTTAAAAGAAAGAAATCGTCTAAATGGTTTTGTAAAACAGTACTTAGAAGAAAAAATAAATTTGAATATTTTAATTCAACTGCTGTTTCCCACAGAACATAGCCTGCGATATGCCTTACAAAAAGTAGATCAAATTGAACAAGACATTAATCTTCAGTTGGATCACAACGAACAACCCTTGTTTGATAAAAACACGACCAAAGAAAATAGATCACAAATACTCCTTTCAGTGGCACATGCCTATAAAGATGCATTGCAGCAAACATTGAATACTTATAAAAAAAATGAGATTCCTGAAAATTTGACTCAAAAATTCTCAGATTTAAATATGATTATTGAAGAATTAGAAGTCCAAATCGATCGATCTGAATTCAATATTCATAATAAAGCCATTTTAAAGATCAAAGACGCTGATCTTGGTTATTTTATCAATAAGCTCAAAACTATTGGCATCACTGGCTTTCAACCCAAAAGCACCCAAAAAGAGCAATCTACCTTTTTTAGGATAAGCATCCTCAGCGCTTTATATGAACGATTTACACCCGATCAAAACCAAGAGCCTGAGAATGATCAAGAGGATGACCAAAAAAAGAGTGATGATCGCCCTTTCAACCCCCGTCGTCGGTGAGTTTTTGATAAAATCGGGATCATCTACTATAGTTTAGTATATTTATTTTGATCAAATAGGATTTAATATGAACTCAAAAACGGACTTGCAACAAGCCAACGCACGAATGAGATTAATCAAAACAACAACATCCGAAATAACCACGTTACGTAAAAAAATAAAACACCTTGAAACAGACATTCATACGCTAAGCACACAACAAGAACGCGATGTGCAGCATGCGATCGAGTTAGGTCAACATACCAAGCATTTTTCACAGTTAAGCGATATGTTGCTTGAAAAAAAAGCGGTACTCACTCTTATTGAAGTGCATACCCAACTTTCAAAAAATAATAAAACGATTCAAAGACTTATAAGCTATTTTAGACAACAAAAAAAGACAGAAGAATCTCAAGTACAAACGCCAGAACGTAAGTTACAAGCAGAAGTTCAATTAAAAAAAGATCGTCTTGAGAAAATTCAGTCACGCATACAGCATTTAGAACAATTGGAATCAAGTCATTCGCGATTAACAACCATGTTTAGAACGATTTTAAAAACATTTGGGTTGGCAAACACCCCTGCTCATTATAAAGAAAAAGAAACCAAAAGACTTGAAGCTGAGCTTGTAGTACTCACACGTGCTGTAGAGATAGAGCAGTCACAGACAAACCAAATCATCGCACAAACTAGCATAACTGTTGATCAATCACAGGAAGCCCTTCAACTAAAACAAGCTCTGATAACAATTAAGGCGGATATCCAACAGTTAACCCGTCAAATCCATACAACTCAAAATGAGGCATCACAGGTAGAAAAATTACGAATAAAGCCAGAACACTTAATTGAAATAGCAGATAAAAAATTTAGCTTAGAGCAAGACCTGAAAAAAATGTCGAAAGATCTAGAAGAAAAAACAACATTATTACAAACCCTTCAACAGAAAACAGCTCCAGTACAAGTGCAATCAGCACCTCAAACCTCAGCAAGATCAAGGGTTATCAATCCGTTTCGAGATACACTCTTCGACATCAAGACACACCATACTCAGTTTGACAAGAACAAGCAAAATCATCAGCAATTCACTTTATTTGGACAGCATCTAGCAGTGAAAGATAGACAAGAAAGTACCAATGTTGCTGCAAATAATGCGATACTCAAAATAACAAATGCGACAAACGAATTCAAAAATAAACTGGATACAACAAGCAAAGAACATCAGGATCTAACAAGCATTGCGACACAATTCATGACGTTACAAATGAGCGCATCGAACAAAGCACACTCTTCCAATGATTTACATGCGATACAAGCGCTACAACACCAAATAGAAAAATTACCTGAAGATAACCCTCTTAGAACCTATCAAGATTATATTTTACATTTGTTTATGGATATTCAAAAAAAGCCGTCCGTTCATCCGGATGCAAAAAAGGATGAGATGAACGCACGACATCTTAAGTAATAATATTGAATTAACGCACAATACCACGAGTAGAGGCATTCAGTGATGCAATCAATAGCGATACTTCAGGGCATTCAACCTGCATCACAGTTAACTCTGTCACAGCCTGCTGAACGGTTAGGCCTTTACGGAAAATAACTTTATAAGCACGTCGCAAATTATCGATGGCTTCTGAAGAAAATCCGCCACGTCGTAATCCTACTGTATTAATGCCACAAGCAGATGTATCCGCTCCAGCAATCATGAGGTAGGGTAAAACATCTTTTGTCACATAAGTCGCACGAGCAACAAAGGCGTAAGCACCCACATGACAAAACTGATGAACAGCAGCATATCCACCGATGTTGACATAATCATTGATCGTTACATGGCCTGATAGCGCAGAATAATTGACCATAATAACGTGATTACCCACGGTACAATCATGTCCGACATGTGCATAAGCCATAAAAAAATTATGATTTCCAATGCGGGTTAATCCACCACCCTTTACAGTACCACGGCTGATCATCGAAAACTCACGAATGATATTATGATCACCAATTTCTAAACGTGTGGGTTCATTTTGATACGTGATGTCTTGAGGGGCATCGCCTACTGATGCAAATTGAAAAATTTTATTATGTTGGCCAATCTTAGTCGGACCTTGAATCACCACATGCGGTCCCACCCAAGTGCCCGCACCTATTTCAACATCTGCTCCGATGATGGTGCCAGGACCAATGACAACGTCATCAGCAATTTTGGCTGATGGATGAATAATTGCATGTTCAGAGATCACTATTTTTTTCCTTCTTTACTTGCTTTGCAGCACTCATTAAATCAGCAGAACAAGCTAATTTATCACCAACATACACTTCACCATGCATACGCCAAAAATCACGTTTTTGAGTGCTTAAACTCACGCGCAACTGCAATTGGTCTCCTGGGGTGACAACCATTTTAAATTTTGCATTGTCTATACCGGCAAAAAAATACAAAAACTCATACCCTTCTTCCGCAGAACGCGATAGATTAGACAAGATCGCCGATGCTTGTGCCAAAGCTTCTAGCATCAATACACCAGGCATAATGGGGTTACCAGGAAAATGTCCCATAAAAAAGGGTTCATTGATACTCACATTTTTAATCGCCGTCAAATACTCGAAAGGCTTATAGTCAAGCACACGATCAACCAATAAAAAAGGGTATCGATGCGGCAACAACTTTAAAATGCTATTGATATCCACGGATTCAGTCATCAAACATCTCTCTCAAATCAAAAATTACTATGTATCAAAAATATAAACTTGAAAACGGCCATTATAGCGTGTTGGATTAGAGTCAACACACTATAATGGCCGTTCTAAAAAGGTGATACTTGGTAGGTCGTCAATTACTTGATTTCTTGCATCACTTTAGAAGTCACATCCAATTTATCAACGCTGAAAGGTGCTGCATCTTTTTGGAAGACCAAATCATACTTATCAGATTCAGCTACTTTGGCAATCGCCGCACGGATTTTATTATAAAATTCTTCCATGGCTTCATTGTGAGCAGTACTCAATTCTTGTTGATACTGTTGGCCGTCGCGTTCAAATTGTTGTTGTTCGCCAACAATTTTTTTCTCTAAATCTTTACGTTGTGATTGACTCATAACTGCCGTATCACGTTTGAATGTTTCCATATCTTTTTTCAAACTTTCTTCCATCGTGATCAGTTTGTCGCGACGTGGTTTGAATTCTTTTTCTAATTTTTCTTGGATACCTTTCATCTGTGATGAAGTCTGCATGATTTTTTGCAGATCCACTACTCCGATTTTTGCACCTTCTGCAAACGCAGATGCGCCACTCATAGCAAACATCATCGCCATTAACCAACTACTTAGTCGCTTCATTATACGATTCTCCAAAGAAAAACATGTCAATGCTCAATCTATTTTGAACAAATCCAAAACAGCGCTAATCGTAGCACAATTCAATTCTATCTGAAAAGATAGAATGCGATAATTTTGAAAAAATCACCGCACTCTCCCCACATTAAAATCCAGTGGAAGCAGAAAACTGGAAGTATTGTACTTGATCCGTAGGTTGTCTATTCATGGGTGCCGCAATACTAAAGGCCAAGGGGCCCATTGGCGAACGCCACTCTAGGGAAATACCACCTGAAAATCTCAGTGGACCAGCCAACACACCCGTCAGATTTTCAGGAATACCGTCAGCAAACACATTACCACCATCTATAAATAACGTGGTGCGAATGGTTTCACGACTAAACGGATAAGGCAACACTAGTCCAGCGGATCCATTGATCAGTAAATTTCCTCCGAGCGACCGACCGGTACTATCCATCGGGCCTAAAGAATAGTTGTCATAACCCCGAACCTGCCCTGGTTGTGCAATACCACCCGCAAAGTAGTTTTCATAAAAAGGCAAACCATCTTTATTGTAGGTATTACCGTAGCCAACATTCCCCAACAAACTGAATAATAATCCTTTGAATAGTGGGTAATACATGTGGGCCTGATAAGATGCTTTGTAATAATTTAAAGAATTGGTCGATGCAGGCAAAGCAAACAAGGCTGCGGCTTGTTGATTAACCCCGCTTGTAGGGAAAGGCATGCGATCATAAGTATTACGGCTCCAGCCACCCGTTAAACGAACTTGATTAAATTGATTGCCATGTAAATCCACAAAATTTTGAATTTGCTGCACCATACCTGCAGAACGAATATCCAATCCCTGATATCCATAGCCAAATTGCGTACTACTGGCATCACTCAAACGTACAGAATAAATAATATCTCCACCATAACGATCGGAGTTATACATACTGACATCCAAATGCTTTGGATCTACTTTTTGGAAATAAGCATTCATACCACGACCTATGCCCGTCTTGGTATAAAAGGGATTGTAATAATTGAATGAGTAGTTTTGTCCCCACCAACTTGCGTCAAAACCAAAGCCAACGGTTCGACCTGTACCCATAAAATTATATTGATTGAATGACGCATTGACCTGAGGTCCTGTGGATCCATACCCGACTGAGGCACTGGCTTCAGCAGACGGCGCTTCTGCAACTTGCACATCCATATCCACTTGGTTGTTCGCACCAGGTATAGGCGTGGTTTTAATGTCAATTTCTTTCAAATACGACAACAAGCGTAGTTGCCGTTCCGATTCTTTGATGTTGTGTAACGATAATAAAGACCCTTCTGTTTGTCGAAGGATATTACGCAACAAATCATCCGATGTTTTGGTATTACCATGAAAATTAATACGCCGCACATAGACATGTCGACCTGGATCAATTAAAAACCGAATAAAGACTGTTTTATGTTCCTCATCGATACGCGGCTCCGCATTCACTGCAGGGAACCCATAACCAATGTCCCCTAAAGCCAAACTGATCCCAGAAATTGTTTCCGTGACCTTTTTACGAGAAAACACTTCCCCTTCTTTGACTTGAACCAGCGGTTGTAATTTTTCTTTGGATAAAATAGGTTTGCCAGATAGCTCATATCCAGAAAAATGATATTGTGGACCTTCTTCAACGTGAATGTTGATAAATACGTCTTTACGATCAGGCGCGAGTAATACCTGAGAGGATACAATTTTAAATTTTAAATACCCATTATCCAGATAAAAAGAACGTAATGATTCTAAAGAAGCATCCATTGCAGCTTTAGAGTACTGGTCTTTTTTACTGAAATACGTCAACAAATTGCTATTGGTCAAAGACATTTGCGATAGCAACACATCTGTTGGAAAATCATGGTTACCAATGATTTTTATATCTTTGATACGAGAAACCCGCCCTTCAGAAATCGTCACATTAATCGCAACACGATTTTCAGTTAAAGGAGTGACTTTCGACGTAATACGCGCATTATATTTACCGCGCGCATTATAAGCTTGCTTTAAATTTTTCTTCAATAATTCTAACGAAGAACGTTGGTACACCAACCCTTTAACCAAACCAATTTCTTTCAGTAATTCCTTCATTTTATCGCTAGGAATTTCTTTATTACCCACTACAGTGACTGATCCTATGGTTGAACGTTCAATCACTTGAACAATCAGCACTGAGCCTTGGCGTTCTAAAACAACCGATTGAAAAAATCCCGTTTCATATAAAGCTCGAATGATGCGTGGCGTAGAATCGGCATCCACTTCCTCGCCTACTTGCACGGGAAGATAATTTAAAACTGTACCAACACTCACACGTTTTAGACCGGTGACTTTGATATCTCGCACTACAAACCCTTGGTCTGCATAGACATCTGAAAACCAAGTACTAGCACAGCATGCAGCCAATACTAGGCTTTTACGGATATTTTTCATAATTTATTCTTAATCCCGCACAACGAGCACAATTTTGACGCGACCCTATCATGAGTGACAGTCATCAATCAAGCCCAAAAATTTTCTTTTCTGACATTTTTATTCTCTTAACCAAACGGTCAAGATGATATCAATCTCAAACACATACGAATGATGCTTACGTCAGATCATTCACCAACGCAATCACCGTTAAAACAATGATACATCCCATACCCACAAACGCGCCTTTTGCTTTAAAGTCAGCAGAAAGAGGACGTCGGATAATAAGCTCTATCAAGTTATACATCAAATGCCCACCATCTAACATGGGAATAGGAAGTAAATTCAAAACACCAAGACTGATGCTTAATAATGCGATAAAAAACAAATAATACACCAATCCAATATGCGCTGACGCACCTGCTGCTTTAGCAATACCTACTGGTCCACTGACGTGATCTAAAGACAGATGGCCCATGAGCGTACGTCCAATCATGACGCAGGTCATCGACGTAAATGAAACGGTTTGCCGAAACGCCTGAGCTATAGCGTCTATGGGGCCACTTCGCTCCAATCGCAACCAATCTGGTGGAATTTCAGGTGAACGAGCACCAATCCCCAAAAATCCTGATTTATGGTTATCTGCTTGCGTTAAATGTGCGAGCAACACCAAGTTTTTTTTCTGACGTACTATATCTAAAGAAACAGTTTGACCAGCTCGAGAAGCCACATACTCGACTATGTTTAACCCATCCGCTATCAAGTGTTTATCCACAGCAACGATTTCATCACCCGCTTGCAAACCTGCCAATTGCGCAGGAGAATCAGCAACCACATTATCTATGATGAGTGGCATCTTAGGAAACAAAGGGACTATCCCCAAACTTTCTAAAAGTTCTGGATGGTGAGAATCGAGTATCCAGTCCTTCAAAGCCAACTGATGTGTGCTGATGGTATGGTCATTGAGTGATTTTAATGTGATGGGAATCTCACGTGACGATCCCAAAAAAGGCATCAAAGCATAATGAACGTCGCGCCAATTATCAATTTTTTTATCATCCAGTGCAATAATTTCTTGGGATTTTCCCAGTTGTGCATGAGCAGCAATACTGCCTGGTATCACGTCAGCAATTCTAGGTGCAAATGATTGGATTCCAATCACAGCCACCAGCCATAACAGTAGAAAAGCAAACAAAAAATTAAACAATGGGCCTGCAAGGATAATGGCAATACGAACCATCATTGGCTGACGATTCAATGCTTTATGAGACTCGGCTGACGGCACAGGGCCTTCATTTTCGTCCAACAATTTGACATATCCACCGAAAGGCAATAAAGACCACGCATATTCTGTGCCTCGAGTATCACGCCACACAGCCAATACTTTTCCAAACCCAAAAGAAAAACGTAACACTTTGACACCACACCATCTTGCCATCAAAAAATGACCTGATTCATGAACAAGAATTAATAGAAGCAGCGTTACAATAAAATACATCACCGAGAGCAACATTTAATAACTCTGATAAAAATAATAAAAGAACGGCAATACCGCTAGCAAACTATCTAAACGGTCTAAAATACCACCATGACCGGGTAAAATACGTCCCGTATCTTTTACCTTGCAACGACGTTTTAACATGCTCATCCATAAATCACCTAGCATAGCAACGATGATCACAGCACCCGCTTTAACAAACCAAAACACTAAGGACGTAGGATGAAAATACCAAGCCCCTAAAGCAGCTATCAACAATGCGCAGAGCAACCCACCTAGCATACCTTCTACCGTTTTTCCGGGACTCACGTTAGGAATCAAGCGATGTTTTCCCCAGCATTTTCCGACCAAATAAGCGCCTATATCGGTGGCCCATACCAAACAAAGCGCATACACCAACAAGTCACGCCCTTGTATCTGATGAAACAATGCCCACAGGCTCTTAGCAAATAAAGCCAAAAGAAACCAGGCTAAAACTGCCACCAACCAGGGTCGACCCCAATAAGAAGAAGAGCGGGGATAAGTCCACAATGCCACGGCAATCTGAATCCATAGCACACTAATAAGACAGAGCATCCAAGATTCAGAAAAAATCCATTGCAATCCCCAAATCACCATAGCAAGCATGATGAGAAACGTGACTCTCAATCCCACGTGCTGCAGCGGAATCAATGAGGTCCACTCCCATGCCATCGCACCAGTTAAAACAGCCAACACCCCCATTAACGCAGCATCATTGGCATAATAGATGCAAAACAATACCAAAGGGATCAAAAGTACTGCCGTAAAAAATCGTTGTTTAAACATGTTTTAGCGCTTCCAATTGTTGTGATGTTTTTCCATAACGACGCTCGCGTTCCGCAAAACAATCTAGAGCACGTGTGAATTCTTCTGGGGTAAAATCAGGCCAACACAGATCTGTAAAATACAATTCGGTATAAGCCAACTGCCAAAGGAAGAAATTGCTGATTCTCTGTTCTCCGCTGGTACGAATAAACAAATCAGGCTCAGGTAAATCATGGGTGTTTAAATAGGTCGCAAATAATGGTTCGGTGATATCTTGAGTATGAATCACATTATCTAATACATCTTGAGTGATTTTTTTGACTGCCTCGACGATGTCCCATTTTCCACCATAATTAAACACCACATTCAAAATCAAGCGATGATTATTCATCGTGTAAGACTCGGCACTTTTAATCGCCTGCTGTAAGGGTTCAGACAACTCTGCGCGCCCACCCGTAAAGATCAACCGCACACCCATTTGGTGTAATTCTTCTAATTCAATATTCAAAACCGATAATAATAATTGCATCAAAAAATCAACTTCAGAGGCAGGCCTTGCCCAATTGTCCCGCCCAAACGCCCAAACACTTAACAGGGGGATTTGCTTATCAACGCAAACTCTAACAATACGTTTCACGACATCGACGCCCGCACGATGTCCTTCACTCCGTGATAAGCCTTGTTGTTCAGCCCAACGACCGTTCCCATCCATAATGATAGCAACGTGTTGTGGTATTTTTTGATTCAAACTACTTCTTCCATCCGCAAAAATGTCCTATAGTCTACCCTCTTTGTTAAAAAAAATTAAGTGAAATTATGTCAGATCTAAAAGCGGTTGTTTTAGTGATTCTTGATGGGTGGGGATACCGTGAAAATTCATCTCATAACGCAATTGCGGCAGCGCATATCCCTCAGTGGGATCATTGGTGGCAAACTTGTCCACATTTGCTTCTAGAAGCATCTGGTACCCATGTTGGTCTACCAGACGGACAAATGGGTAATTCAGAAGTTGGACACATGCATATTGGTGCAGGTCGCCAAATATTACAAGATTTCACTTACATCAATCAGGCCATAGACACCGGGCATTTCGCTCACAATCCTATGTTGTTAAACATGATTCATGATGCCAAACACAGCAAAAAATCCATTCATGTCATGGGATTATTTTCCCCTGGCGGGGTCCATAGTCACCAAAACCATTTATTCGCGTTTTTAGAACTCTGCGCTCAACAACAATACGAACAGGTTTATTTACATCTTTTCTTAGATGGCCGAGATACGCCTCCCAAACAAGTCAAAGAAAACTTATGCTTATTGCAGGCTATCCTCCAACAACACCCCATCGCCAAAATTTGCTCTTTAAGTGGCCGGTATTGGGCGATGGATCGTGACAAACGTTGGCTGCGAGTAGAGCCCGTGTATACCCTTTTGACGACGGGCAACTGTGACCATCATTTCGAAACAGCAGAAGAAGCGATTGAGGCGTATTATGCACAGAATATCCATGATGAGTTTTTTCCGCCGACCCGCATTGGCCCAGCCATCCCTATTGTTGATGGCGATGCTGTGTTTTATTTTAATTTTCGCGCCGATCGTGCTAAACAATTAACTCAAGCGTTTGTCGACCCAAACTTTAATGAATTTCAACGCCAAACTATTCCCAATTTGGCACATTTTGTATCCATGACCGTATACGATGCCGCCTTACCCACCGAGTCCGTTTTCCCCCAACGCCTTTTACAACACACACTAGGAGAAACCATCGCTGATCACGGGTTACGTCAATTACGGATTGCAGAAACAGAAAAATATGCCCATGTGACCTTCTTTTTCAATGGTGGCGCTCATCAAAAATTTGCGCAAGAAGATCGCGTCCTTATCCCATCGCCCAAAGTAGCAACTTACGATCTCCAACCTGAAATGAGCGCCCCTCAGCTCACTGCCGCTTTGGTAGATGCCATTCAATCCCAACAATACGATGTGATCATTTGTAATTATGCCAATGCAGATATGGTAGGACATTCGGGAGATTTTAAGGCCACAGTCAAAGCCATCGAAGCCATCGATCATGCGTTGCAAACAATTGGAACAGCTCTTAAAGAAGTCAACGGTCATTTACTCATCACCGCTGATCATGGCAATGCCGAATGTTTATTTGACGAACAAACACATCAACCGCATACTGCACATACTTGTGAACCCGTACCATTGCTCTATGTAGGGGATCCACAGCGACAATTTCGAGAAGGCCCGGCAAGCTTGGTGGATATTGCGCCCACACTTTTGGCCCTTTTACATATTCAACCACCGAAAGAAATGACAGGTCATACATTATGGGTAAAATAATCAACAACAGCTTCTCATCCCCCACAAAATCTAGCATCCGGTTCGGTTTGACACTGACCGCCCTACTGGTGAGCACCATGAGCCTGGGACAGACTGTCACTGAAACCCAACAATCTATTCATCAATTGGATCATAAAATCCACGTCTTACAGACTCATTTATCCCATACGCATGATCAGCAAGATAAGCTCCACAAAGAACTCCTCGAAACCGAACGGTTGATAAAAGAAAACACCACCAAATTAGCGCTGATTCAACAACAACTTCCGCTGAAACAAGCAGATATTGCACGTCTGAAACAAGAAATTGCTGATCTGGATCAAGAGTTTAAACGTCTGCAACAAGCGTTAGTACTGCAGATCACGGCTCGTTATAAACGTCCAGCCAATCAACCCCTTGGGTGGGTTTTAAACCATCAACAACGCGCTCATGCTGACAAATTATTGGCTTATTATCAATATGTAATCCGTGCCAGCGAGCATACATTGGATCACTTAAAACACACTCAAACGACACTAAGTACGCAACAAGAGCATTTGCAACAAGAATTAGCATCATTGAGCCAGATGCAAGCCCAATGGCAATCTCAACAACAACAATTACAGCAACATCAACAACAGCATAAAACGCTACTCCATGCATTGACTCACCATATTCAAACTGAAGAAAAAACATTGACCACGTATCAACGTAATCGCGATAATTTATCGCGTATTTTGCATACGCTTAATCAGCAATCAGTCATTCAAACACGTCATTCCATGACAAAAATGAAACGCAAATTACCTTTACCGGTGATTGTTGAAGCTGAACATATTCAAAAATTAAATCAAGGCATTATGTTGTATGGCACGGAAGGCAGCTCTGTGCATGCAGTCTATCCAGGAAAGGTCGTTTTTTGTGAATGGCTCAATGGATATGGCTTATTGATGATTATTGATCATGGCTGGGGATTGATGACCCTGTATGCCAACAATCACACTCTGATCAAACACAAAGGCGATACAGTCAATCAAGGCGAGATCATTGCCACAGTAGGTCATGGCGGCGTCTCTAATCAAACAGGATTATATTTTGAGGTGAGAAAACAAGGCAAAGCCATCTCACCAATGGATTGGTTAAGCAAAGTGCGCCTGGCAAAAAAATGACACTTTTTATTTAAATTAATCAGCTCTGAAAAATGAGAATGAAAAATGTCTGACGCTTGCAGTAAGTTCAAGGGATTGAGCTATACTAAAAATATTCGGTGTTCAAGGAGTGATGTTGATGATTAAGAAAAACAAATGTATCCCCTTCGTTTTTACCGCAATTGCCTTATCTATTTCCTTATCACTTCATGCTATTCCAAGCAGAGAGTTGAGTGAGACTGACCCAGCTGAACAACAAATTCCTATGGAAGATGTACAACGCTTTTCTAATGCGATTAGTTTGATCAAAAAATATTACGTGAAAGAAACCGACGATAAAATGCTATTTGATAATGCGATAAGAGGCATGCTATCTGGTTTAGATCCCCACTCTGCTTATTTGGACGAAAATGATTTCAAAGAACTACAAACCGCAACCAATGGAGAATTTGGTGGTTTGGGTATTGAAGTCACGATTGAAGATGGGGTCATCAAAGTGATCACACCTTTGGTCGATACACCCGCATTCAAAGCTGGCGTTAAATCCGGGGACTACATCATTAAAATTGACAAACAATACGTCCAAGGCTTAGAACTAAAAGATGCTGTCAATATGATGCGAGGAAAACCTGGGAGCGCGATTAAATTAACGGTAATTCGAAAAGGCCTAAGTAAGCCGATTGTTTTCAATGTGGTCCGAGAAAAAATAGAAATAAAAAGCGTAAAAGAACGACTATTAGATAATAAATATGGATATGTTCGTTTGACCCAATTTCAAGCCATGACGGACAAAGATATGCTCGCAGCCATTGGTGTTTTAAAACAAAAAGCAGGCGGGGAGCTCAAGGGTTTGATTTTAGATCTGCGTAATAATCCCGGTGGTCTTTTAGATTCAGCCATTCAGATCTCAGGATCTTTCTTAAATAAAGAAAAAAATGGCAAAAAAGAAATGATCGTGTATACACAAGGTCGTTTGCCTGGATCAAAATTCACAGCCATGGCCAATGCAAAAGATGTGCTCAATAATGCACCTATGATTGTATTGATTAATAATGGATCAGCCTCGGCTTCAGAAATTGTGGCTGGTGCTTTAAAAGACAACAATCGCGCGATTATTATTGGAACACGTAGTTTTGGTAAAGGCTCGGTACAAACTGTCCTACCGCTCGATGAAACACGTGCTATCAAATTAACAACCGCTTTATATTACACCCCTTCCGGCGTGTCTATTCAAGCCCAAGGTATCACCCCCGATATTATCGTGGAAGAAATTTCTATTCCAAAAAATGCTGAAAAAACTGGGTTTATGGATATTTCTGAATCTGAATTGAGTCGCCACCTCAATAATGGTAATCTGGTGAAGAAAGCAAATCCTGATAAACCAACACTTGACGAAACAAGTTTACTGCATGAAGATTATCAATTATATGCAGCATTAACCATTCTCAAAGGGTTGGCAGTGCAACAACAATAATATAGGACTTCACGGCACACGGAAAACGTGGTTTTGCGTAAGTCCTAAATAAGGAGCCTTACGCATGTCGGCAGATTTTCGTATGACTGTACTTCCTTTTACGATTCCTGTGCTGCTACAAACACCAACGGGCTATTTCCGCTCAAAGTTGTTTTCCTCAAATGCAGCCAGTAATCCTTTGGTCGCGGCTGCAAGCCCTTTACTGTCCTTGCTTGAACGTTTATGTGTCAGTCAAACTTTACCCGTGATTGAACATATTCGAGACAATATCGAACATGAATTATTCGCTTTCCACAGTCGCCTTATGCATCAACATTACGCTGAAGACATCATTGCTCTAGGCCATTATTTATTGAGCGCGACCATTGATGAATTATTAGGTAAAAATTATGTGCGCATTTATGGCCAACATTCCGAATTTAAATCATTTACACCAACCAGTGCCAACGGTGTTGGCCCTGAAACACATTTTTTTATCATTGTGACCCATCTAAAAGAGCGTGGTCATCAATATTTGGATTTACTTGAGCTTGCTTATTATTGTTTGATTGCAGGATTTGAAGGTGAACATCATGTCCGTACCGATGGTCGACAAATTCTGGAAAACTTGATGGAAGACATTCATAAAATTATTCAACAGCATCGCGTCCATAAACCTCAATTGCTCTTCAAAGAATCTAGTAAAAAAACCGAAGCCCCTCAAAATCATAAATCTTTGGTCATCATCATGACACTGTCAATGTCCCTATTAATTGCCATTTATATGGGATCTCAACAATTACTAAACCATCAAGCAAAAACTCTATTACAGGGCTATACTGCTCAGACTAATACGGATGTGTAATGACTAACTCACTGAACACTTTATGCGATGCCTTAAAACAAATTGTCACTCAATTAAAACCCAAATCGCATCCTTTGTCTTTTTTGCTACTGACAGGACGCAGTAATCAAGGTAAATCCACTTTGATGCGCCAAAGTCATTTTGATCAACATCCTATTGATGCAGAAGGCGCACATATTTATTTTAATCAGCATGGGGTCATTGTCGAGCTAGGTGAAGCATGGATCAATCAAAGTGAACATCTTCTAGAACATACCGTTAAGCAATTAAATCGCGTACATCGCTCGATGAAAATCAATGGCGTTATTTTGTGTGTCGATATCAATGAATTATTAACAGCACCTCCTGGCGAGCTAAAAGAATACATCAAAGCCAATGCCAAATTAGTAGAACGTTTTGGCTTGTCTTTGAATTATCAATTGGATATTGCGATTGTTCTCACCAAATTAGATTTATTGGCAGGTTTTTGTGATTTCTTTCAATCCGAGCATCCTCTCGATTTAGTCAAACCAATGGGATTTTCTATTTACGATAGCAACAAACCCCATAAAGCAATCGACTTATTCAAAACAAAATTTGAGCAATTAATCGAGCAGCTCGGACATCAGGTGACCGACAAAATACACCCTATTCGTTCACAAATGAAACGGACTTTGATTCGCGAGTTTCCTCTACAAGTCGCCAGTTTACGTAATCTGATTTTACCCTTGATAAGCTCTATATCTAGTAAACTTTTTCGCCTTCAAGCTTTATATTTCACGAGTGGGGAACAAGGTGGCCTTATCCAAGATCGCTTGAACAAAAAAATTCAGCATGAATTTGCTTTGGTGGTTCAAGATGAATTTTATCAATCAACCAACTATCGCTCTTATTTTATTGAAGGGGCCCTTTTTGCCTTTCAAACAGAAACCCAACGTCTCGCGCCTCAGTGGAATCCGAAACAGTTGCGTACCACCTTTGTGGTTTCTACAGCCAGTTTTATTGCCATCTGTTGGATAGGGTACCACCACATAACGTCGCTACATGTTTTAAATAGTGTCAAGCAAGAGTTACAAATGGCGCATCATCTAGAAAACAGTGCTCAAGCAGAGACAACCATTTATCATCTGGCACAAGCCACTACGAATCTTGATACGTTGACGAATGGCGCACTGAATTTACCCATGATCAAAACGTTAAAAACCAACCTAACTCAGCATACGCAACAACAATTGGTACATAGTTTTATCCCCACTATCCTACAAGAACTAGAACAAACCATCCAAGAATCTCATCAATCGCAAATCAACTGCTATCAAGCATTGAGAATTTATTTGATGCTCACTGATCGATCTCACTTTCAAGAAAGCGATGTATTACAGTGGTTTACCCAGCATTGGCAAACCAATCCCAAAGACATCAGTAAAAAACTAGCTTTGCTGAAGCAAATATTAAACGACACCTCACACCCTATCGTGATCAATCCACAAATCATTTCCGATGCACGCAATTATTTAAACGCACTGCCTACCAGCTATCTTTATTATGCGTTGGCCAAAACACAGTTTGATGCTAAAACGATTCCAATAGAAATCAAAGGATTTCGTTTGGGCAGCACGTCTATTCCTGAGTATTTGACCAAGGCTGGCTTTCAACAAACAATGGGAAAACTACCCAGTATTTCCAAACAATTGCAGGCAGAGAACTGGGTATTACAACGTCAAGATTTACAGGATATGCCGACGCTGTTACAAGACGCATATACAAGTGACTATGTCTTGTGGTGGCAGAATTTTTTACACCATACCCAGCCGATGCATGCCCAAAATTACGCAGAGGTGGGTCAATTAGCAAAAACATGGTTAGAACATCAAAGCATCACAAAGTTAATCCAATTGATTCAAACCCATACACATCCAGAAACCAATCAAAATGCCTTGCTGTTTAATCGCGACATTGCCAGTAAATTTAGTGATATTAATTTACTCAGTCAATCTAATATGAAACAGTTGTCTACGACGATCAGGGAGCTGGAAAAATTTACCAACACACTCTCTTTGGTCTCTGATCAAGGTAAAACAGCTTTTTCATTAACCAAAGCCCGTTTTCAAAAAGATACTTTAACCAACCCTATTTCTGAATTATATGCCCAAAGCCAACAATTTCCAGAGCCGTTGTCTGCCTGGATCAATCAAATTGCCAATGATATGTGGTTCACGTTAATCAGTGACACCCGAACGTATATCAATCATCGTTGGCAAACATTGATCTATAAGGATTACAAATCACACATTGCCAACCGCTATCCCCTAGATAGTCAGCGGACCACGGATCTTACCTTGACAGATTTTAATCGATTTTTTGCACCGCATGGTATGCTCAATCAATTCGCAGAAGAATATCTCAAACCGTTTTTAGATACATCAAAACCTCAATGGCAACGCAAAGAACTCAATCATTCAATGGTCCCCATTTCCGATGAAACCATCAATGAATTAATGCGCGCGAATGTGATTACTCATATGTTCTTCCCCAATCGAGAAGCACACAGTCATATTGAATTTAGTCTGCAAAAAATCAATCTTGATCCAGTGGTATCAGAATTGCAATTAACCATCGGCACCACTGATTTGATGGATAATCAGACGAATGATTCTTATACAGAATTCCAATGGCCACAAGGCAACGCTCGCTTGATTGTACGATCCATTGAGGGCAAACAATTCGAGTTAAGTGAATCGGGGACATGGGCATTTTTCAAACTATTACAGAAAGTGAATGTTTTGGTGGACGAACAAGACAGTTCAAATTTACAAATTTTATTTGAAATAAATGGCAATTCGGGCCGCTATCTCCTTAAAACGCAGAATCAAGTTAATCCTTTTATCCCCGGTATTTTATCTGGGTTCAGTTTAAAAGACAGTGTGGCTTGATACTATGATGATGCGTAAACAATCTACTTCCCTAGTCTTCGCCCCAGGGAAATAGATCTTAATCAATCTATAAACCATTCTGCGGACTAGTCAAAACTGCAGCAGGAGCTTCTGAATGTTGCCTCTTTTTATCTAAAATAAAAGCAAAAAAAGAACTGTTAGAATAAAAACGTTTGAAGAACGTTTGAGGCGCAACGCTCTCTTGGGTGTCGGACACAACAGGATTTGAGTTGATAGATGTAGCACGAGATTGTCTTCTTTGCGTCGTAGGTTCGTTGCTATTTTTTTGTGCTTTTAAGAACTGATATTTTTGTTGTAACTCAAAGTCTCCAGTAGGTTGAAAATCAACGACGGGTTGATCCGCTTGTATCCATACATCAAAATAATCTCGTCCCAAATGACGAGATTGAATCGCTACCGATACTGCGCCCTGTTCTAATAATTGTAATTGCTGTTCCTTTTTAGATAAAAATAATCGATCAGTACTCAGGCTTTGGGCTTGTTTCAAAGCAGTATCTAAACATGCCAGCAAACCATTCACCTGATCCACCTGTCTTGGACCATAAAAATAAGTGCGCTGCGTGGACATAAATTTTTGACGTTGTTCTCGTAAATAATAGCGTAATTCAGAGAGCATCCCAAATCCAGAATGAGCGGATTGAATCTTTCGAATTTGACTTAAGACATGCTGCCACTCTTTGGCCTGCTGTGGTTCAATATGACACTGTTGCAAGTGCTGATGAAAGGTCTTGACCAAAGGCGCACATAGCGCCGCTTCTTTGGCCTCTTGCATCAAAACTCTGGGAATCTGTCCCAATGACACCATCTCATCCAATCCGCTTATCGCACTTGCCACTATATCGCGTGTATCAGTGTAGCCAAAAAACCAACCAAACGGGAAATACCAACCTAATTTAGAAAGAATCGCTTGCTGTTCATACAACGTTTGCATCAGTAATTTGCACGCAGTAGAATCATTAGGCGTATCAAATACTTTTTGCGCAGCCCTATGAATACGCTGTGCAGCCCGTATCACTTCTTGGCGCTCTAGCCAGCGGACGTAAAAATCAGTTGGTCGCGTGCTCCAAGTCAAACATGTTAATAGTGTTTGACTCATCGATTTGATCGCGGATTGCCTAGAAATGTTAGACAAATGCTGTAATTTAGTAAACATATCGGCAAAATCAGGGAGCAAGCGCTCAATGGATTGATACAGTTCTACACATAAAATAGTAGCTTTTATCAATCGTGCAGAACGATCAGAGCGCACATGCTCATCTAAATAGTCGATGAATAACCGTAGTTGCTGCGCATAAGAAACATCTCGCCTAACCAACGGACATAAACGATGTAATACCAACAATTGATTCTTAATATAATCTTGTACCAATTGAGATTTTTTATCTTGAGACAAATAGTTGAGATCATAATGGAATAGTGCTTTGACTCGGTCGTTTGACTCCGGCTCAATGGTAGTATCAAGCAAATATGAGGCATATTGTGGATGAGGCCTAATACATAAATAGGTTTGAATCCATGCAGATTGCTTTTTTAAAAAATCAACTCGAACCTTCTCTGCCTCTGTGAGCGTTTGCTCATCGCAAAACTCCATCATTTGTTTTTCCGTACTGCGCCAAATTTGAGACAACTTTTGTGTTTGAAATAGAGTAATGAGCTCATCTACTTGTTGTAACGTTGTGAGCGGCATAGCGCCTGCGATATGTGTTAACCATTCTGTATGAAGGGTGTCGAACAAATATTTACGAAAATCTTGTGAAACCTCGGCATTCTTACCAACTAAAATGACATGCCAAGCATCAAAGGGCCTTAAAATAAGTTGTTTTATTTCATGCAAAGTTTGGGTCAAATAGTCATCTAGCGTATGCGAACTTAATAAGCCAGGAATCTTCTGGAAACCTAAATAATGGGTTTCATTGCCTATAGAATGCGATTGCGAAGAGGAAATAATACTTGTTTTAAAGGATTGTTGAGAGGCATGAATTTCCTTATAAGACAATTGTAAGTTTAACAAAAACTGACGACTGGTCTCAAGGCTTTGATCCATCGCCAAACGTTGTTGGGGATGCTCAAGATACACAGTATCACCACGTAAGCAAAGCATTGCCACATACAACAGTAACGCTGGGGTAGATGTTTTTGCATCTAATTGCCATCGTAAGCCTTGCTGCGTTTGCGCTAAAGCAAACAATACAATTTGTTTATCTGTATCAGAAGGTAAACGTTGCGTGATACGTTGATATATTTCGGATAACAGCGCTAACAGTTGTAACGTTGACCGTTGATCTTTCAGACAACTGTAGGGCAGTACCATATCAATTAAGAATGGAAGCGCAAGTTCGGAAAGTTGATGTACTTGCTCGCTATGATCATAAAAAGACCCCAGTTGTACCTCGCTAAGGTACGCAAGATCTCGATGAAATCCATCACCTGTTTCTAATGCATTGATATGTACAATCGTCTCATTTAAAGCGTTTGTCTCAAACTGCACAGGTTGTGTCACATCGGAAAGAGGCTGTAAACCCTGTACAGCATTCAGAGTGATCAATTGATGGAAGAAACCACGTACATCATGATCTGTACTTTTAAAAATAATCTCAATTTCTTGTTGTAGTTCAGGAACACTCAAATAGCCTTTAAAAAAACGAATCAAACGGGTCTGTAAAAAATAAATAATCCTCTGATGGTTTTGGAAAAGAAATTTTGATTCTAAATCAATCTCCAACAATGCATGATCGATGTCTTCAAAATTCACTTGCTCTTTCAATGATCCATCTTGCATTGAAATCAATAGACTGAAAAAATGAATGGTTTTACCCATGAGTGATTCAACAAACGGACGAATTTTAGCAGCAGCTTGGGGATTCATAGCATATTTTAATAGCATGCCATCAAATACTTGTTGAAGATTGAGTGCATCTGAAGTTTTGGCTATATATTGCAAAATCTGCACGCACTGACCGGGGGTCCATTCTTGATCGCCGATCACTATCATCTCGCCATCCAAAGTAGTACGTCTTTTAAAAAAAGTAGTCATAAGTATGAATTATTCTCAATATAAAATTAGAGTAGGAGTCGAGGTAGGAATTATAGGATGACTTAAGGGAAATAAAAAACAAATAGTACTAAATAACATCATTAATGTCTACTTTTTTCTTGAGTATACGGTGTTTGTTTCAAATATGCAGTGGATAAAACAGCAGATCATTTATAGATGTAAGCTTTGCTTACATCTCCCCATACGTCTCGCACCACCTTCTCCCCTTTGGGGCGAAGGAATGGCCGCGAATGCTCCTGGTCATGTTACTTCTCTGCCAAAAGCAAACTTTTACTATAAGGATCATGCGAATATGCTTTTAAAATATCTCTCACCAAACTTTCCACCACGGATAGTTTGATTTCTTCTTCAATCAAACCACCACTGGCTTTCATTTGATTCAATCGTTCTGAAATTTCTTTGGTTACTGTTCCATTAGGAAACAAAGAAGCCAAAAATCGTCGCGCTTCAGCCGGTCCTATATGACGATATAATTGATTTCGTACACTGGCGTCTTCGGCTGTGGTACTAAATGCCCACAATTCTATTGGACCCAAGGTCAACGTCAACAATTGAATATTAATACCGGATTTTGTGGAAAATTGGGCTAAAAATGTCGCGCCACCATGCCTTGGTCCATGCACTTGTGTGCGCAAAGCTGTTCTAGCAGTATCACTCAGGCCAAAAATTTCACAGGTTTTTTCCATGGTTTGAGCCGGACCCGCATCCATGATAAAAATCGACGTTGCAAAATCAATCATCACTGAATCAAAATCATCCAAGGACTGCGACAATAAAGAAATTTGTACGTTCCATTTTCGGCCTTCTCGCATATCCACGATCACTTGCTCACGAACAGCAGAAGATTTTGAGGTACGATGGAACTCATCATACACAATACGTTTGGGATCTTCGCGAATTTCGGTGACACGTTGTTTATGATAAGGACGATACTGTTCAGGCACATTCGTCATGCTTTCTTCAGTCAAATAATAATGTCTTGCCAAAATATAGCGTGCCAGCATGTACATCACCGAGGTTTGGCGATCAGCAGATTCACCCCCACTTTTGGCGACTTCATCCAAATCAAGCGAAACAACGCGTGCATCACCAATATCAAATGCCGTGACACGGGATAAAATGGGATATTCACGAATGGCACCAGATACCATACGAGAGAATGAGTTGATCAAAGACTCTCCGGTTGGTGCAGTCACCTTTTCATATAAATCTTCAATAGAAGGGGTACGACAAATCGAAGCCGCATCTGCTAACAAAGGCATCGCGTACCGTTGAGCCAATAACGCTTCATGCACAAATCCTGCAGAATACAACGCATCAGTGACTTCCCACCAGGTGGATTTAGAGTCTCGCACAAAACCAATTTCTTCTAAAATACTATCAATAAATTCCTCTACCCCAGCTGAATAAGGGGCGGGTTTTGCATCATCTGCCATGCTTTTATATAATTCATCCACCACCATACCAACCAAATCTGGCATAGCATCATAAGGTTTTGAGGCACCTAATGGGGTTGTCAATAAAGTTAAAAAATTTACAAGAAAGGAGCGCTCAGAAGCTGTGGGATAACGACATCCTAATTGTGTATCAAAAGGATTGATAGAATACTCAGGGGTCATACGCAATCGATGATAGGCCACTAAATGACGATTTTCAGGGGGCAGCGCTTCTTTGAGCAATGAAATCAAACCCGAACTGGATGGTCCAATATCAATAATGGCAATACGTGGTAATCGTGACAACCCACCTGATAAACATAATGCTAAGTTTTGCGCACTAGATAATACGGATTTACCAGAACCAGGGCGCGCATAAACCAAATCAATCCAGGTGGTTTGTTGACTAGAGCCTGGTTGAAATGGCCACAGCTTTCCATCCGGAGATCGTAATAATAATGCCCCTACTTCCCATGGTGAGGCGGGACGCGTGATAGGTAACATGGATATAACAGCAGAGAGAGGTGCTATCGTTGGCACTGCCGGACTATTGGTCGTCGTAGCCAACATAGACGCGACAAATCCAGCGAAAGGATCTCCACACATTTCTGACACATCCGTACTGCCCCACCCTTGTAATGCTTTCACCAGCTCCGAAGCTCGTCGACGCAATAAATCTTCTTCATTTTGATTGGCCCACGTAGTCGCTACAACTCGTAACCGAACAATGGATTCATCAGTGTTTAAATTAATATATTTTAACAAATTCACAGAATCACTGATCAAACGATTTTGAGGAGAAGAAAAACTCAAGACGGAGGATAATGTCCCCTTTAAACCAATCGTGTTAAGTGCTTCTGATTCAATTAAAAAAGAAATTCTCCAGGGCACATGCGTAGGTACAATTCGATTAAATAATTGCGTAAAGGGTCGAACATCTTTAGGAAACAAATCAATATACACGGAGGAATATAATTTATCCCCTACTAGAACGGTCCGGCGATCAAGAATGGTCGCATCTCTAGGAAGGACTTGTTTGGACAAAGGCGGCCACAACAAATCCGAAGGGTCTCCTTCAAAATTGTTAATTTCAGACACCCCAGACATGGTATCGCCAGGTAATGTTGCCTTCCAGTCATAAGCGGTAAAATCCGGGTCAGCGGTCATACGTATGGCATGTATGGCTTCATGTACATTCAATTGTCTTGCAAGCAAATGGTATTGATCGAGATCATTTAGAATAGAACGAACATACGCACTATGCGTGTCTCTGATTTCCGGAATGGCAGCGAAAATGGCTTGAGAGTTCCTAAAAGGAGGTACTTTTTCTTCCCGTATGGTTTTCATTTTTTTCTTGAAGGCAACTTTTAATTGCTCACCGGGTAAATTAAAAGGTCGCGTAATTAATACAAAATATAATCGCTCTTCCGAACAATATTTGGAAATATGAGCAACTCTTTCTTTGAATAAATCATCTAAGTCAAATTTTAAACGACTGGCTGTTTCTCGAGCAGGTCGATAAATGTCTTCAATATTTTTTTGGATATTTTGTTTATCATGACTAAAATATACTTGCAATGCATGTCCAGGCCGACCCATTGCACCTTGAAAGGAATTCGATAATCCTTCTACTAAACGTTCAAATTCTTCCACACCAGCTAAAGAGGTCAATCCTTCAATACGAATGACAGAAATCAAGGAACCATCATGATTCACTAGCACTGTAGGGCTATCTGCTGTCTCTAATTCACAATAAGACGCTGTGGTTTGCTTCAATGACGTACTTAGCCAGGCAAAAAATGTATCAACACCTTCAAAAAATGATTCTGCCCATGATGCCATGTTCGTTTTCTCCATAACAGGATGACGCAAAACGTCGATGTCCATTTTCAATTCTATTTAATGGAATACCATTAATCGCTTTTTTCAACGAGCTCTTCTAAAGCATTTGCTGCCCAAGACTCGATTTGCATGCGAAATCTAGCTCTGGAAGGCAATAAACGAATGCCCGTCATCATTTGTATTAATTTTTCAGGATCAACAGCACCTGAATCAATCATCAAATGACCAAAAATAGCAGGATCACTGGTTCCTTCGCCAAATTTATCTTCAATTTGTTGTGAACGAACCTTAAATCCCAGATAGATGGTTTGGGCACTGGCTTTATATCCGGTATCGTTTGTGATGGCGCAAAACAACACATGACACAAAACATTTAATTCAGATTGTGTCATTTCTGGAATATAGACCAAAGTGCCGCCCCCGTATCCACCCACACCTACAGATTCAAGAAAAAAACATTGGGCACAAAAACAGCAAGCAGTCACAAGATTTTCAAGTTTATTATTATTATAATTACCATCAATATTAACCACATCTTGATAGACATGGGCTTGAAATCCACAAAACTGACAAGTGTATTGATCCCTTTGTAATACTTTCTTTTCATATAGTTGAAACCGAGGATCAGATTTTCTCGCAGAATATAACCTCCAAGCACCTGAAGAAGCCATTAATTTCAGATGCTCTGCATGGAGATTATAGTCTCGCATATGGATTAACCTCCAGAACCAGGAATCTCTGTACCCGTAGCACCTGCTGTAGTACCGCCACCAGAGAACAACGTATTACCGACAACGTTAAACACAGTTGGTAGGAATAATAGAGCTGCACCGATAAAAACCAAACCAATTGGTTTACCAATTGGTGTTTGTGAAGGATTATCTTTATGCTGTTTGAACTGTAAAATAGCCGTAATGGAAGACGCTAAACCACCGATGTAAGCAGCCGCTGTGACCAACTTACCCACACTGCTGAATGTGCTGGTCATGGTAGATGCCATCGTTCCTAAAGTTTCGCCGGCTGCAAACACATCACCCGCAACCCACATTAGACTCACGCCCGCCAATGCTTTCATGCTAAACAGAATATTAGAATGAGTTATTTTTTTCATGTTATCTCCTCAATTTAGGGTTTATCTTGGTATCAGCCATTACTTTATATAAGTTACTAATCTAGATAGTACAATAGGAAACAACGCTCTTCAATGCTTTATGCGCTGAGGTCCTATTTAAGTTCCAAACAAGGTGTTATGAAAAACTTCTAGCGTACCGATGATATTCATCGCTAAAATCCCACCAAACACATGCATCATACCCTTTCCCGTACCGCCCCCAGATTGGCCCTGCGATGCGCCACGCGCAATCAGCAACCATCCTCTAATAAACGCTATCAGTCCCACAATTTGAATGATAGTCGTCAGCGATCCGCCGACCATACTATTCGCGCCAAAGATATTACCTAGGATAGGTGTGCTTGCAGCCATGGGGGCATAAGCCAAAACACTATCGTAACCAAAGGTAGAATTCATGATAACTTCAAAAGCAGTTGGGTAATAAACCAACATTGCAGCAACGATTAGATAAATCCCTGCTTCTTTCATATTACCCGTGCCTGACATACTACTACGTTGTTCGCCATGTGTTTTTAGGGTGAGAATGGCTTTGATAGCAAAACCAAGACCCATTAAGTAAGCAGCTCCTGTAAGCATTTTTTCAACAGGAACCAATGAGTTAGCAAGATTAGTAAGAACGTTCTCATAACCAGAATACCAACTATCAGCCATCGCATCCCTCGGTTAATATACTTTAATAGATCACTATTTTTGGTAAATCTAAAACATTAACTGTCATTTTGACCAAATTGAATCAATTGACCCGAGCTGGTCAATACTCGCCCCCGTTTTGCGTCAATATAACGCACCACACCATAATGAGCGAGTTTTGTGCCTTCACGAACAGTCAAAGTATCACCCAAAGAGCTAATCAACCATGCACGCCCTGGAATCACTGCTTGTAAACTATATTGTACAGTTTGGCGATTGACGTCATGATGCCTAGGCCACGGTCTTTGCGGTTGTTTTTTAGGGGTTATAACAGCTGCAAGCTTAGATTGATTTTGTACTGTGACCGTAAGCTGTGCCAATTGTTCATTTAGACTTTTAAAATTAGACATCATGGTGTTCACATTACTATTCATGTTGGCCAATTGTGACGATAAAGCCGAAATTTGAGTTTGTAACCCAGCTTGGGTTTTCTCAAAATCGTTTAGTTTTTCTTGAACAGCATTTTGATTTAAAACCACGACTTTTGTAGATTCTTCTATTCTTGGCGCAGTTTGAACTTGCGGTTGGACCACAGGCGTTACAATTTGAGTTGCCGGAGCGATCACTGGAATAGGGGTCATTTTCTCGGTTGTTTTTTCTGCAAGAGGATCGACTGAACATCGGTACACAATCAATATCAATACGATGACACCAATACCCAGCATGATCATTCGCAAAAGAAAATTTTGCTTAATCATACTCCAAACCGGTGAGATTTTTTTTATCAAATCGGTCCATAAGGACTGAGCACCATTGGTAAAAGAGGGGAGCACATTTCTTTTCTCTGAAGAAGACGCTTTATCAGATACTTCAGCATTGGGTGAGACCGGATCCCCAGAAGGAGGCTCACCGAATGAACCCATATCTGGATCATCTACAAAATGGTATTCTTCTTCATCAAACTTTTCTTTATCGCTCATGGCAATCTCACATTATTTTAAGGTCCTGGGTAAATAAAACACCGATACCGGTTCCAGAAAAAACTTGAACTGTAGTAGGACGAGACATATTTTGCTGCGCAACCTGCCCCCATGCTTTACCTACTGTAGCCAAACCAATCACTGCATTTTCTAAAGCAGAACGCCCTATACCATTTTGTACTGTGGTATCTTGAGTACCGCCAGTACCACCAATCGTAATCGTCGTATCAGCAGACTGAAACGCATTACCAAACCCTTCTAAAAAAGTTGAAGCAAACAATGCGCCATAGCGACTTAAGTAGTGATGATCTGTTTCACTGGATAAGGCAGTGCGTGCTGTATTTGGGTCGATGGCAAATGCTGCAACAGAAATGGCTTTTGGTGCACCAGGCATGGACAATGAGTTGAAAGAAATCACCATTTTCTCAGCATTGGCTGGCAAATTAAAGGTGCCAATCAGTTTAGATCCTTTTAATTTTCCGGATACAATCGTTGCTAAAATAGGCCCTGGCTCATCAGAGTTTACTGAAGTATCAATCACAGCAAACATGACATCACCCATTTTTATCGTCATATTACCTGTTTGTTCCGAACCTTGTGCCTGCGCATTTGCACTATTCATCCTCATAGCGCCACCTTCTTGTGCGCTTGTGGCATCCTTTTCTTCCTTGTTACTGGCCAAATAGGATTGTTTAGGTGCCGTTTTCCACCCTTGAATGGCTTGGTTGGCAGTCGATAACATCACCGAAGTGCGTTGTTGAACTTTTTGCTGAAATTTTTGATCAGCTTGTTGTAGTTTTTGCTGCGCAAGAATTTTTTCTAATTTTTTGGCGTTCTCAGCTTGTAATTGTGCATTCTTGCTATTTGAATCGCCACCAGCAATAGAAGGTAATTTGGGTACGTCACTACTATTGCTGTTGATGGGTGGCGCAATGCCATCTAAACCTGCCAAAGCCGAGTCTTGTGACGTAAATCCGGCAGCTTGTAAGTCTTGGCTGCTAAATCCAGCTGCTTTTAATTCAGCTGCAGTAGCGCCTGCGGTTTTCATATCTGCAGCCGAATAACCAGCTGTTTTCAAATCCGCGGCAGTAAATCCTACATTTTTTAATTCAGTAGCCGTAAACCCAGCTGTTTTCAAATCATAGGGCGAAAACCCGGCTGCCTTAAGATCAGCTGCAGAAAATCCCGCATCTTTCAATGCTGCCGCATCATACCCAAGCGCTTTTAATTCCGCAGCTGAAACGCCGGCCGCATACAGATCCTTAGCAGAAAACCCCGCGTCTTTTAATTCTGTGGCGCTAAACCCTGCCGCTTTTAATTCTGCTGCGCCAAAACCCGCTTCTTTAAGTTCAGTAGAAGTATAACCTGCCGCTTTCATTGCTGCCGCACTACATCCCATAGAACGTTTGACAGCAGCAGCAGACATGCCCATTGCGTGAGCGGCTTGTAGAGCAGCCACATTACATCCAGCGTCTCTACCCGCTGCAATCAATCCTGCAGGAGATAGTGCCAGACCAATCGCTTTCAGATCTGTAGGTGTAAAGCCTGCTGCAAGTAATTGAGCAGGCGTAAACCCTGCGTTTGCCAAGTCAGCCAGACCGTACCCTGCTTTTTTTAAGGCATCCGCAGAGCAACCACTAAGATCGTGAATTCGTTTTGCAGATACACCTTTGTCGTGCAATATTTTCAATTGAGCAGGGTCACAGCCTGCTTTACTGATATCGTTGTCAGGCACGCCACTGACATCAGCACCTTTTGCCAACATCGCCGCTTGAATTTCTGCTGGCGTAAATCCTCCTGCCGCTAATTCTCCCGAAGTAAATCCTGCACCGGCAAGCTCAGATACCCCATACCCAGCAGCTTTAAGGGCTGCAGCACTACAACCATTTAGTGCATGTATTCGTTTCGCAGATACCCCTTTGTCATGTAATACTTTCAATTGAGCAGGATCACAGCCTACTTTACGAATATCGCCGTCGGGAACACCGCTAACATCTGCACCTTTTGCCAACATGGCTGCTTGAATCTCTGCTGGCGTAAATCCTCCTGCTGCTAATTCTCCCGAAGTAAATCCTGCATTTGCAAGATCAGAAACGCTATAGCCAGCGGCTTTCAGTGCCGCAGCACTACAACCACTGAGCGCATGTATTCTGGTAGCGGACACACCCTTGTCATGTAATAGTTTCAATTGAGTAGGATCACAGCCTGCTTTGCTCACATCACTGTCAGGCACGCCACTGGCATCAGCACCTTTTGCCAACATTGCAGCTTGAATTTCTACTGGCGTAAATCCTCCTGCTGCTAATTCTGCTGCAGTAAACCCTGCGTTTGCAAGTTGTGATACACCATATCCGGCCGCTTTAAGCGCTGCCGCGCTACAACCACTCAGTGCGTGAATTCTTGCCGCTGATACGCCTTTGTCATGTAATAGTTTCAATTGAGCAGGATCGCAGCCTGCTTTACTCACATCACTGTCAGGCACGCCACTGGTATCAGCACCTTTTGCCAACATCGCCGCTTGAATTTCTGCTGGTGTAAAGCCTCCTGCCGCTAATTCTGCTGCAGTAAACCCCGCGTTTGCAAGTTGCGATACACCATATCCGGCCGCTTTAAGCGCTGCCGCGCTACAACCACTCAGTGCGTGAATTCTTGCCGCTGATACACCTTTGTCATGTAATAGTTTCAATTGAGCAGGATCGCAGCCTGCTTTACTCACATCGCTGTTTGACACCCCACTGGTATCTGTACCTTTTGCCAACATTGCCGCTTGAATCTCTGCTGGTGTAAAGCCTCCTGCGGTTAGGTCTGCAGTAGTAAATCCCGCGTTTGCAAGCTCAGAGACGCCGTAGCCAGCCGCTTTAAGCGCTGCAGCACTACAGCCACTCAGTGCATGTATTCGTTTCGCAGATACGCCTTTGTCATGTAATAGTTTCAATTGAGCAGGATCGCAGCCTGCTTTACTCACATCACCGTCCGAGACGCCGCTCGTATCAGCACCTGTCATTAAGGCTTGATCTGTTAATTGCTCTGGTTTGAATCCCGCACGCTGCAAATCACTAAAAGTAAACCCAGCGGCTTTCAAAGCGCTGGCACTACAACCAGATATTTTTTTAATCATATAGGCACTAACACCTGCTAATCGTTGGCGCTTTAATGCCTCTGCATTACAACCCGCTTTACGAATATCATCTGGTGCAAGACTTTGCGGTAATATGGTTTCTGCTGCAGCAATATCCGCAGGTGCAAATCCACCATTTGCTAAATCCGTAGCAGAAAATCCTGCATCTAATAATTCGCGCGCACTATAACCAGCTTGACGTAATTGCTCAGGCGTAAATCCTGCAGATTTTAATTCAGCAGCAGAAAAACCGGCATTTTTTAAGTCCAAAGCACTATAACCTGCAGCTTTGAGGGCTGCAGCATTACAACCACTAATGCGCCGAATCGCAGCAGCACTCACACCAGATGAACGTAAACGACGTAAATTTTCGACAGAACATCCGGATTTTTGGACATCTGACAAAGTAATCCCCTCTGGTAGTCCACCCGCTTTGGCGATTGCATCAGCAGAAAACCCTGCACCAGACAACTGTCCATCTGAGTAACCTGCATTTTTCATTTCATCGGCAGAAAATCCAGCACCCCTCTCTTCGCAAGCGGTGAACCCGCATACTTTCAAATCTGCAGCACAAAATCCAATGTCTTTGAATTGTTTGGCACTAAACCCTAAGGAACGAAGCTCTGGACAAGGACACACCTGTTTTAGTTCAGATAAAGTAAATCCTTTTAATTTTAATTGCTGACAAGTACACGCCATTTTTAAATCTTTTAGCGAAGCACCAGCATCCATCGCTTTTGCAAGACTTTCTTGATTACAATGCTGATCTTTCAAATTCTGAAACCACACCGTAGATTGAGCACCTTCAAGATTTTGGCGTGACAAAGTAGAAAATCCTACACCGCCTTCACCCCCTTGCGCGCCCACAGATTCGACACCCTCTCCAAATGCTTGACTGCGAATAATCGTAGGGATAGCACTTTTACCTTTGGCCGCAGCTTCTTTGGCTTGTTCCACGTTTTGGGTTTCTTGCAAAGCAGCATATTGTGCTGTCTGGTTCAACGCACCAGGAATAGACCGAATGCCAGAGGGTCCACGACTGACACCTGATTCTGCCTTCAAAGGGTTTTCAGGCTTATATAATTTGAAAAACCCTATGACCATCATGGTAACAACCAATAAAATAGTAAACGTGATGATAATACGTGAGCGGGTATTAGAAAAAAGTGCTTTGATATTTTCTTTTTTTGTGGCCATCTTATAACCCTTCTATCTTAAGTTGCATGACTTTGCCGTGCCATGAAACCAATAAAACCGGCGATTTTTGCATCTCATACGCATGCATACCATCTGCACTTGTCATACTTCCCATCCAACCTGGTGATAAAATAGTTAAATTAGTGCGAACAAACATTTTATTCCCTGATAACCAAGCACGAGCATCTCCGCCACTCACCACAAGACGCGTACTGCCGGCAGGCGGCACACCGTCTAAAACATGCAACAATGCATCACTGGCAGAAGGTGGCAATCCTTCCTCCATGGGCATGCTTTTGGCATTAGGTCCATATCCTTGAACTCTTAGGTCAACTCGATAATCCACCGCTTTCTGCCCTGGGATCAGGGTCAACATCACAGGCGTGTTCAAACCACTTAAACGTACTGCTAAATTGCCATAGGTGTATAATTTTGTAGCTTGAATCATCAAGGTATTGCTGGTTTTATCCCATTGAATGTTAAAAGAGGCCGGATCTCCTAAATCAAATGCGCTGATTGGCCAGGGGGCGCCTGTTGAATCTAAAAAAACCAAAGAAGACACAAATCCTTGCGACAAACGAATCACCGGAGGTGTCGAACCAGGAGATAAATTTACAAATTGCGACGTTGCCGTAGGTTTGGGCGGCGTATCAATATCTGTGGTTTTTGCAAATTCATTTTGATTATATTTTTTTCTAAGATCTTGAATTTTTTTAGGGTCGAGTGGAAACAATTGTGCTTCAACCCCTTTAAATGCCAGTTCATCAATGGCATCACTTTCCTCTTCAGAGGTCAACGTCACTGGTGCAGAAGGCGCTACTATAGCTGGTGTTGATTTTTCAGCAGTTGGCTGGGGAGCTCGTGACCGAGCGCCTCGTCCTCTCGCCGCTGATCGTACATTGGTTGCGGCCACAGGAGCAGGCGTCAAAGGTGCCGCAGCGTCTGAATCTTGTTCTTGAACCATATTCGGCGAATCTTTAGAAAGTTTTTTTTGCAAAATACGCAGTTGATCCAACGCTTGGGCAGAAGATACATTCTCATCTGCCCAAGCAGTGGTTGTTGAAGCCG
Source organism: Legionella sp. (assembly GCA_002786165.1). Classification (GTDB taxonomy): domain Bacteria; phylum Pseudomonadota; class Gammaproteobacteria; order Legionellales; family Legionellaceae. The sequence goes on along the minus strand of PEQK01000020.1, from coordinate 54,660 downwards.
ATAAGGCGCTCAACGCAATGATCACAATAGGATTCAAAAACTTAAAACTCATGATGTCACAGTCCCTGTTGCAGGTGCTGATACGAATTGAGCAATACCAATACCACGAGGAGAATTTAACGTATCAACGCGTGTCACCAGCATCGTTACATTGAGCGTTTGTTGTGAAAACTCGCTCGCACTCTGGTACGTCACCAACATAGGCATCTGAATACGCCACGCATATCTACCATTTAAAACACCTTTCTGTAAAATGACCGGCGCGCTGGTTGCAACTGCGGAAACCACCAGTTTTTTTGCTTTAACCGCTTCAAGGTTATTGGAAGCACCCAAAGCCGAAATAAATTGATCCCACCCTTCTGCGGTGAAAAACCCAGATGCTGCAACCAATTCAGAACGATAATTTACAAAGTTGTAGGAGAATGTGGCAATAGCAGCTTGATTCGCCCATTGTAATATAGCCGAGTCGGATTGATTAGGGGCATTTAGTGCCACCAAAGGGGTGATTCTTCCGTTGATACTGGTTGCAAAATATCGGGGTTCAGGTGGATGGGTAATCACATAGGCAAGCATACTGGCCAAAATGACGTTACTTATGATTGAAAACAATAAGATTAATATCATTTTTCTTTGGCCATCACGGTAGAAACTATTTCTCATGACCACTGCTGCGACTGCATCTTCTGCCATACTGTCCTGTCCTCTCATTGTGGTATTTCTCTGACATCGCTGTCTTGATTGCTATCGTCCGCCAATAAAGGATGGGAACTAAGATTAGGCCCATCCATAGCAATCAATGGAACCGGCGGTGTTTCACCATACGTGGCATAATAATCTGGTTCTGGAAGGATATAATAAGCATAAAACATTCCCAAACCCAGACATACATTGATCAAAATGGAGAGCACCATGACGGTTTCTACACTTCGATACGTTTTGACATAAAACTGTTTGGAACGTTTGATCAAATTCCACGTTTTTACACCCATATTTGCTCCAAACGTTCCAAGATCTAAGCGACAACTTGTTTAAAAACAATCTCAATTCTAGAATTCGGTGAAGAATCCGTGCATTTAGTTACAGCAACTATAGGTTTATCATCCCCTAAACCTTCTGTAAATACAATTCTTGCTTCGATATTATGAGACCATAAATAATTTCCAACTGCTTGCGCACGCGCTAAACTTAAAGCGCGAGTACGTGCTTGAGAGTGTTGACAACTCGCATAACCCGTCACCTGTACCGTAATTTTACGAAAAAGTTGCAAATAACAAACAACATCGTTGAGCAACTCATACGATCCCCAGTTGATTTTGGGAGATTGATCTGCAAATATCAAATGCGAAGGGATACTGACCAAATAGGCATCTCCCATTGTAATGACCCGAACTTTTTTAGTCCTAAGTTTCTGATACATCGTCATCATGGCAGAATCTGTTACCCCATTCACACCAGAAGGTAATGTAGGGATGTCATTGATGTAAGAGGATACGCCTGAATTACATCCTAACAGACTCCAACATAAGAGAAACATGCTGAATAATACTCTCAATGCTAAGCCCCAAAAAATTGAATTACGTCGTACATAGAGTACCTATAATAGGTAATTCGAGTGATGTATCGGTTATAGAAATAAAAACATAGAATGCTGATAGATACAAGTCATTTCGTATCTGTACACCATAATCTATGGACGTTTCATAGAAATAAAATCACATTATTTCATCAAAGCCCTATTCTTTGGTTTCTGCAGCTTTACGCGCCCGCTGGATTTTTATCGCGATCAAGTTGACTTGCTCACTCAGAGCCGCTGCGTCTTCCACATGTCGCTCATCAGGCGGATATGTCGTCACCGATTGGAAATCTTTAATGATTTCATTGGCTACTTTTCCAGCCATATTAGCTTTTTGACCGGTCAATCGCTCGATAGAAATCAAATTATCACGTGTTTCTTGTATGGGTAATAAGGGAGAAGAAAACATAGCTTTATCACTGGCCAAAATAGGCAAAGCAAATTGAGGCTGACGCAATGGGGCAAAAATGGTCAAAGCACCTCTCACCTCTTCTTCTACCACATCATCCACTTGCTCAGGTTCATTATGCCGATGATAACTGAGTAACACCGATACACTACGTTCAATGGGCTCCACAATAGTAGATTCTTGTAAGGATTGACGTACAAACTCAATGGTTTCACTCTCGACACTCAAATGAATGCCTGGCGTGTCGCTAGATAATATCTTATGAAACCCCAATAATTGCTTTTTTAATTTATCCAAATAATCATCTGGTGGCGGTTCTACTTTGAGAAATTGATTGATTTTCAATCTTTTAACCGGCTTTGGGGCCGCGTAAAACATATTCACGCGCACAATCTGTGATTTAAAAAAGATATGCGCTTCACCCTCGGTTTGGTCTTTCAAATCTAACAAATCGATGCGCGCACGTTTTTCAAAAGAAGAGCTACGCGTATCTAAGTAACTATTGGTCATAGAGTTTTCTTTGGTTTGGAAAGAATCCACTTTTGTGACATACGCTTCACCAGCTGTTTTGGTGAAAAAATCCCAAGTATCCGTAGGATCTTCTAATTTCATACAGATTTTAATATTGGTATTGGCACCAATGGATGCCGCTTCTTCTTTAGAGGCTTTCTGAAAGGCCGGCAAATCTTGTCCCGCAAAAATAGCCGAGAAGCCTAGAGACCTTGCCTGGGCAGGCACTACGGCAAACCCTTTCACCGCATAATATCCATACTCATCTAAGATACAAATGTAGGGTGTGGGTGCGTTGGTAGGCTTTCTTTCGATCACATCGCGATAGTCCCCTTCAACATCTTCTCCCAATCCTGCTGCCATCATAGCTTTTAATGAAGACACAATCACTTTACCCAAATTGGACAACTCATCAGGAGATTTTTCCAAAGCAGGCAACAATACCACTAAGATACGTCGATTTAAGACCACGTCTTTAAAATCCACTTCTGCAAGATTCGTTCGAATAATATGTCCGTAAGTATCGGCTAAAGAGGAGAAACTTCGAACCAACTGCATCGTGATGAAACCATGTTGTTCGAGTACTTGAGAGACTTGCTTCCCTTTTTTCTCTTTGTTATACCCTGGCAAAGTATTTAAGTAGTTACGCAAAGGATCCGTGACTAATTTAGGTATTTGATCAATGTTGACCGATTCTTGTTCATCGCGTGGAAATACTTTATCAATGACGATCGATTCTAATCGACCCAGATCAAAATAATTTCGAATGGAATTCGCATCTAATAAAATAGCGCCATCATCACGCATATAAACCAAAAGACGCATCAAGGCTTCAACGAAAGCTATTGCACGACCTTTCCACATATCGCCATCACCAGAACCCGCGCTTTCACCCATTAAACTAACAATCAACTGGGTTAACATACTAGATGACCCTTGGCAAAAAGGATTCAACGTATTAGATAATCGTTTTTCTTGTGGACCCACAATATCCCGTGCGCCAGTCATAAAATTAATCAGCAACAAATCATCATCACGTCCCATACTTCGAACCATAGAAAAGATTTTGGCATATAAGGAGTTATCGCCTTTACCATCTACATAGATGAATCCACTCGCTTGCACCAACGCATTATATGCAATAGATACCAAGGCTTCGGTTTTACCACTACCGGTAGAGCCGAAAATCAAAGCATGGGTTCGCATGTCTTCATTAGCAAACCAAATTTCTCGATTGGTTTGTTTTTCGTTACCAAAAAAAGCAATGCCTCGCGCCATATAAGGAAGTTTGATGCCTGGTTTTAAATCATTATAATCTTTGGTTTTGGCAATTTGTGGCAATCGAAAAGGTAATTTATGCTTGCGGGTCACGGCAAACCAAAACATTGCGACACTTAAGAGCAAAAAAATAATACTCGCTTGCGGCAGATAATAGCTGGCAGCCGTACCAGAAATCAAAACCACACTGACATTGATGGGTTGTTCAAAAAAACCCATCATCCGTTGACCAAGGGTACGCGTATCCCGCAATAACTTGGTTGGATCTAATTCATTTTTTGAATCAATACCTCTCATCATGGCTGGAGCCCCTGTAATTCTTTAGGAGATAATTTGACTTCTCGAATAGCAATTTCCAAAGCTTTGATAGCTTCATCTATCATCGGAGCCAGAGAACTTCGACCCATTGCTTTTTCTGCTTTCCAGTGCGCGAATGGCCCACCCACTTCTACAAAGGGTGTTTGGCGCCCAATACAATTGCACATATACCATAAACGCCGATCGACGGGTTTCAACCATAAAAACTCTGAACTGGGCACGACACCATCTTGACGAGCACCTTCTAACAAAGAGGCCATAACCGTTAACAAATAGGCATGCCGACCAATAATCTCCGTGACCAATTCGGTGTTGCGATATTTTTCTATCACCGTGTCAATATCTCCTGGTTCTAATTTTCCCGCAACATAAGATTTGTCTAGATTTTTTAAAATGGTCGTAGCTGCCGTTTTATCGCGATTCATCCGTGCCATGAATACAGCTGCCAACGCTCGAACATGCAAAGGACAACGGTCAAATCCATCCCAAGCTGGCCCCAGTTGCAAAGTAAAAATTCTTTTGGCATCACCGCGCTTTAAGCCTGCCGTCATTTCTTGGCCTGGAATCGAGTTGTCTAATAAAACATCTGATTTTTTTAACAAATGGTGTTTTCTAGAAAACTCCATTGGACTCAGTGCCATGGCCCACGGACCACTATTCACATCAATACTAACCAGATCTTCTTTGACCACAGGCATGATAGCAGGCCAATTTTGTTGCTCTTGCTCTCGCAAGGTACTCATACTATGTTTTTTGCGGTATTTCATGGTCACATCGGAGCGGTATAAAATAAAACCGAACACCAACATCAAAGCGATAACCGGATAACGACTATAATTGCCAACATGCTCAGTAAACGTCATCAACTGTGCCCAATCAATGAGTTTAGGATCCAATGTTTGCATTAAGAAAATATCATTACTCAATTCTTGGTCGTTGAGGAAATAGTTCATCAGTTTTGCTTGCATGATGTTAAATGCAAAAACAAACGAAACAATATAATGTCGTGCTGTAATCCACACAACGTAACCAGCAAACATAAATAGCGCGGCAATCCACGCTCCTCCCATAGAATGGTCGCCGGATTGCTGCTGTTGTTGTTGGGCCATTCGTATGTCCTACTTAGCGGGTATTAGTATAAAGTATATACCGATCTTTGCCGTCTTGTTAAATAAAAATTTTGACAAACGAAAGAGTTCATTTTATAATCACTTTTCCCATGAAATCTACAAGAGTCCTTACTTATGAATACAAAAAATATAGTTCTCCATACACTCTTCGCCATTGTTGCAGCTTTTGTCATACAGGCTAAAACCTATGCCGAACCAGCCAATCTTGGTTTATTAAAAAAGAATCTGGTGGAATACTATGATTCTGGAGCTTATTTAAAAGAAGTTGCCGACGTTGCAAACACAGCAAGCCAATACATTGAAACTGAAGTTCGTGCCAATCAAAATAACCCTGTCCCTAAAAAGCTGGCGATTGTTTTAGACATTGATGAAACGTGCCTTTCAAATTTTACCAACATGAAATCCATTGATTTTGCTAATTTACCAGACGAGATCACCCGTCAACTTTTAGCAGCAGATGAACCAGCTATTCAACCTATGCATGAGTTGTATCTAAAAGCATTGCAACAAAATGTTGCTGTATTTTTTGTCACCGGTCGAGACAAGTCACTGGAAAAAGCAACCATTCAAAATTTACATGCTGCAGGGTATCAATCATGGTCTGGCCTAGAACTTCGTGGTGAACATATTCCTACTATCGCCTATAAAACCGCAGCTCGAACCAAAATCACGCAACAAGGGTATACCATTATTGCCTCTATCGGAGATCAAAATTCGGATCTAGTAGGCGGTTATGCGCAACAAACCTTTAAATTACCTAATCCTTTTTATTTCCTTCCATAATATCCAATATCATCTTAGCCACAACAAGTGGCTAAAATGATGACATCAGTCAACGAAGCTTAGATACAGTAAGATGCTCTTCTATCCCCTCTTTATCCACATCCAAACGCAGCGGTTCAGGTTGGAAAAAATAAGACATGGCTAAACCCACTCCTCCTGATGCAGCACTGACAAACGCACTCAACGTACGCCCTGTCTTCTTTTGAGCGGTTAAAGCTTCTATCATTGATAGAGTAGGCACGCCAAACCGGAAAGATAAAAATGCCAACATACTTGTCATTCGTGTAAAATCACTGGCTTGTACATCAATAGAGAAGGTTTTGAGCCAAAATGCGTGCGCTTCATTCAACATCTCTTTCCCTTGTACAGCATTTTTTACCGCCGTCATTCATCCTCCTTGTTAACTACTAATTTCAACTGGGGCCGACCACGACGTTTTATCACTTCGTTTCTTTCTCGATATACTTCAAAAACTCTTAAGGCTTGATCTGTTTCACTGTCCACTAGCTCAACATCTTCGCCACAGCTATCGACCAAAGTCACAGACAAATGCATCTCGCGAAAGCCATCAATTTGATAACGGTCATGAAATAATTGAATGATACCTAACAACCTGTCACTCGCTTCTTCCATACTATCATGCCTACCATGAAAGATAATTTCCATAGGTCACCTTAAATAATTATGTTCTTTGTGGAAGTTAACGGTAAAAGTAAAAATTTCTTGAGATATTTGACGTCATTACCGATCAAATATATGTTTTATTTTTTATCAAAAGTATTTTTTTAAAACAGATATAGTGACCCAATTGCATGCGCTGATGTATTTCCAAAAATTTGATAAACATCATTACAGAAACGTAGGTTACATGTCTCAGGTGAACATACTAAGGTCACAAAGATACAAAAAAGGCGACACGGAGTACGTGAGCTGTATAAATTAGAGAACCAATCCGTTATAATCTCTGAATTCTATTACCAACTTGTATCCCTATGGTTTTTATTGCTTGCGGACTCAATCACAAAACAGCCCCTCTTACCGTCAGGGAAAAGGTTGCGCACTCCCCTGAAAAGCAAAAAAATCTGCTCGATGTCTTGTTGGACGAGTCAGATATTAACGAAGCATTGCTGTTATCCACCTGTAACCGTACTGAATTATATTGCGATACACAAAACCCTCAACAGTTGATGTCTTGGTTTGCCAAATATCACCACATGTCATTAGAACAACTACAGCCTTATTTTTATCTGTTAGAAGATCACGACGCAGTAAAACATGCAGTACGCGTTGCCAGTGGTTTAGATTCGATGATGCTGGGTGAGCCACAAATCTTAGGGCAAATGAAACAAGCCTTTCAAATTGCTGATGCGAACAATGCCATTGGCACCAATTTACGCCACATATTTCAATTTGTGTTTGGTGCCAGCAAACGCATTCGCAATCAAAGCGGTGTTGGGCAACATGCTACATCGATCGCGTTTGCCGCATCAAAGCTAATTCAACAACGCTTCTCAAATGCCGCTGATGTATCCGTATTACTCATTGGATCAGGAGAAACCGCTACTTTAGTTGCCAAATATCTCTATCAACAAGGGGTACGGCAATTCATGATCACCAGCCGTTCAGACGATCATGCCAGTAAATTGGCCGATCTATGCGCAGGCGCCATCATGCCTATTCAAGATATGACCACAGCATTGACCAAAGCAGATGTGGTGGTTTCGGCAACGGCTTGCCCTTACCCCTTTATTTCTCAAAGCATGATCATTGATGTTTTAGAAGTACGCCAACAAGCACCTATGTTTTTCTTAGACTTGGCTGTACCGAGAGATATTGAGTCCAATGTAGGTGCGTTAGAGAATGTTACTCTATACAATATTGACGACATGGATCGTTTGACCCAAGCTGGTATGCAGCAACGTCATGCTGCGGCTACACATGCAGAAAAATTGATCGACTTTGAACTCAAAGCATTCATGGACAATCATCGTGCGTTACGTGCCAAAGAATTAATTTGTGATTATCGCAGCACCATGCAAGCGTTGGCTGAACAAGAATTACAACGTGCCATGCAAAAACTGGCCAAAGGTCATCAGCAATTTGACGTGATGACGGAATTCAGTGAGCGTTTGATTAAAAAATTCACCCACATGCCTACCAAAGGCTTACGTCAAGCTGCACTAGATCAGCGTGATGAAGTATTGGATTTGGCCCATTATTTATTTCATTCTAGCCAAAGTTCCTATGAAGATCTCACTTGAAAATAAATTAGAACAAATGTTAGAGCGGTTTCAAGAAATCAGTCGTTTACTCTCTGAAGCAAGCGTGATCTCAGATCAAGAGCAATTCAAAAATCTATCTAAAGAATATGCTCAGTTAGAACCCATCACGACGTGTTTTACCGACTACCGTCAAGCACAACAAGATGCCATTTCCCTAGAAGAGCTGCTCAATGGTGACGATGCTGAATTGGCTACCATGGCTGAGGAAGAATTAACTGTTTCCCAGGAAAAGATCCAGCAGCTAGACGAAGCCCTCCAATATCATTTGATTCCCAAAGATCCCGATGATGAGCGCAATGTGTATTTAGAGGTTCGTGCAGGCACAGGCGGAGATGAAGCAGCTATTTTTGCCGGTGATTTATTTCGCATGTACACTCGTTTTGCTGAACAAAAAAAATGGCAAATTGAGATCGTCACAGCTCATCATGGCGAGCACGGTGGGTTTAAAGAAGTCATTGCCCATATTTCAGGTCAACACGTATATGCAACTTTAAAGTTTGAATCTGGCACACATCGTGTCCAACGTGTACCTGCCACTGAATCGCAAGGCCGTGTACATACCTCTGCTTGCACCGTAGCCATCATGCCTGAAATCGATGCCATTCATGATATTCAAATCAACGCCGATGACCTGCGTATCGATACCTATCGTGCTTCAGGTGCAGGTGGACAGCATGTCAATAAAACCGACTCCGCCATCCGCATTACCCACTTACCCACTGGGGTTGTCGTAGAATGTCAAGATGAACGCTCGCAACATAAAAACCGTTCAAAAGCCATGTCGTTGCTAAAAACTCGTTTGTTATCCGCTCAACAAAGCAAACAAAAACAAGAACAAGATCTCACTCGAAAATTACAAGTAGGCAGCGGAGATCGTTCTGAGCGTATTAGAACCTATAATTTTCCCCAAGGACGCTTGACGGACCATCGAATCAATCTGACGCTTTATAACCTTGCGGAAATTGTCGAAGGAAACCTCATCGAAGTCATTGATGCGTTAAAACGTGAATATCATGCGGAACTCTTGGCTGAATTAGGTCGACATGAAGCCTGATATCTCCATCAAAGAAGCCTTGCGCTTTGGCGTGGAGAGACTCGTATCACAAGAAGAGGCGCATCGAGAAGCGGAAATTTTATTACAAGCAGCAATGCAAGTATCACGAACTTATTTATACTCGCACGCTGATCAACGGTTATCAAACGAACAAAGGACACTCTATCAACAGACCCTCACTCAACGACAACAAGGCGTACCTATCGCCTATATCCTAGGGCATCGGGAGTTTTGGTCGTTGGATCTGATTGTGACGCCTGATACGCTTATTCCAAGGCCTGAAACAGAGCATTTGGTAGAAATTGCGTTATCTCAACTTGATTCCACTCACAATATCTCTTTACTCGATTTAGGGACAGGTAGTGGCGCCATTGCCTTAGCACTCGCCTCAGAACGCCCTCAATGGCACATCACAGCCAGTGATCGCTCTTCGAATGCTTTAAATGTGGCGCAACATAATGCCCAACGCCTAGGATTAGATTCCGTTACATTTATAGTTTCAGATTGGTTTCAAGCATTCCATCAACAATTATTTGATGCTATTCTTTCTAATCCACCTTATTTATCGGCGACAGATGGCCATTTGGCACAAGGCGATTTAAGGTTTGAACCTACTTCTGCTTTGGTAGGAGGGCCAGAAGGATTGGAAGCGTTGCACGTTATCATTCAGCAAAGTTACCATCATCTCAATGAAAATGGTCTTCTGTTGCTGGAACATGGGTATGACCAAGGTGATGCTGTAAAAAAATTATTACGCCAGTATGGGTACCATGACATTCAATGTTGGCAAGACTGGCAAGGATTAGATCGTATCAGTGGAGGGAGGCGAGCAACATCATTCTAAAATTGTTAGCACGCCATGTATACGTTATAATGTGACGTTAAAATTAATAAAAAAAGTGAGTAAACTTATGAAAACTGACACCTCCGTTGGCTCTATGGGCATCGCACCCTACCAAGAAATACCCAACGAAGATTATATGAATGAAAATCAATTGGCACATATCGAGAAGATTTTATTAGCTTGGCGTCAGTCCTTAATGGAAGAAGTGGATAGAACGGTGTCTCATATGAAAGATGAAGCAGCAAACTTCCCTGATCCTTCCGATCGTGCCAGCCAAGAAGAAGAGTTTAATATTGAACTTCGTACCAGAGATAGAGAACGTAAGCTCATCAAAAAAATTGAAGATGCGCTAGAACGTTTATTAGAAGATGATTTTGGGTATTGCGAAGCATGTGGTATTGAAATTGGTTTGCGTCGCCTAGAAGCACGCCCAACGGCCACATTGTGCATCGATTGTAAAACCTTGTCTGAGATCAAAGAACGTCAAAATCAAGGGAATTAAATGCAGTAAAACAATCCAGGGTATGATAGTCAAAATCCTGGATTGTTATTACACCAACAATTTCAGTAATCACCATTTCACTTATTTCAAAACCACAACCGAAAATCTAGAAATCAAATTATAGACTTCTAGATTGTTCTTGCTATCCCTAGAGCATCAGGATCCTGAATGAAAAAAGTACTCACGACATATTATGACGTACAGATTCTTCCGCATTCTCAGGTCCTGGTTCTTGACTCTTAAGCACTTGGCTCAGCTCTTGTTGGGCAGCAAAAACTCCAAGACCACTTGTCATAGCCTCAACGGCCGTAGATAGAGCCGGAGCTGAAGGCTTGATGTTTTCTGAGTGGTTAGTTTCCCGAAGTATTTTATTCAAAAGACGCGGCGCACCCGCATTGCCTTGATCAGCTGATTTTTTAAGCCACTTGCAAGCTTCTGCATTATTTTGAACAACACCTTCACCATGGTGATACATGTATCCTACAGAGAATTGCGCCGGAGCAAAATTGTTCGTTGCTGCCGTCATAAACCACTGAAAGGCACTTTCATGATTTATCTCTACATCTCTAAGCCCCATATAATGTATTCTTCCCAAAAGGTATTGGGCATGTAAATCCTTGTTATCAGCCAAAGAGGCAAGCCATTTAAATCCCTTCTTATTATCAAGAGAAACATCATGCCCATCATTAAAATGTTTATGAACTAAAAAAAGCTGTGAAGCTTCACAACCAATCTCAGCTACTTTATTTAACAATGCGCAGGCTTTCACAAGATCTTTAGCAACGCCTTGACCATCATAATACATTATTCCCAAAATAGATTGAGCGCCAATATAATGGCTTGCCGCTGACAGCTCGAACCATTTAGCAGCTTCTATATAGTTTGTTTCAACGTCTTGTCCAGTGTAATACATATAGCCTAAAAAATACTGTGCTGCCGCAGTCTCTGCACAAAAAAAATCCTTAGAAATCAAACGCTTGAATATATCATGGGCGGCGCTATAGTGCTTCCTGACATAGGCGAAAAGTCCGATTTTATACACAAAAGATATCTCTTTCTTTTGTTCCTCGGTCAAAGGAGGGTAATTTACCTCTTCGCTGAAAGCTTTCCTTAGGTCATCAGAATTTTGCATCAATTAGCCCTTTTATTTAAAAAAAGAACATTATTATAGCATAAATAAAGTTCAAAAATCACAATTTATACCATAATCTCTTCAATTTTACGCCAATACTTATCCACCGTGCCACGATTGGCTTGCAACACATGTGATGCTGCAGCAATTTGCTGTGCTCGTTGTTCAGGATTTTGATGCAAAGCAATCAATCTGCTAGCAACATCTTCGGCGCCCAGGCAGTGTTGTAATGCTTGATGCTTCACCAACTCGTCACAAATTGATTTGGCATTTTGCATGTACGGTCCACAAAACACTGGCACTTGCATTGCAATGGGTTCTAAAACATTATGCCCTCCAATCGGAACCAAGCTAGCCCCAACAAAAGCATAATCACTCAAGGCATAAAACCCCATCAATTCGCCCATAGAATCCAAAACAATCACATCATTATCAGCGCGAATGGTATCGGGCTGCGATTTTAACCCAGTATTCCACCCTTGCTGAGCAACCAAAGTATAAACCGTTTGAAACCGCTCAGGACGTCTGGGTGCAATTAAAAGTAAGATATCTGGGATTGCTGTTTTAATGCGTGCTAATTGCGACAACAATTGTGTTTCTTCATCGTCATGAGTACTCGCGGCAAGCCATACTGGGCGGTGTGCACCCCATTTTATTTTGAACTGGTTTAAAACATCCGAGGATGTCATTGCCACGGACAAATCAAACTTCATATTGCCCACCATGGTGAGTTGCGAGGGCGTCGCGCCCAATGCTTGATACCGTTGTGCATCCTGCTCAGATTGCGCACCTATCCAAGTCAGTTCGGAAAGAATGGGGGCAAAAAAACGACGGAATCGATGATAGTACCCAAATGCATGATCGGATAAACGAGCGTTGATCAAAGCAACTGGGACATGAGCTAGTTTTGCTTGATGAATTAAATTGGGCCATAATTCAGTTTCCATGATAAGCCCCACACGTGGTTGGTATCGCTTAAAAAAGCGTCGCACACACCAAGGCAAATCATAAGGCACATACTGATGCGCCACCTGAGACTTGAATCGTGTCAACACTTGTTGCGAACCCGTTGGCGTCATGGTGGTGATCAACACCCGTAAATTCTGCGCCAACATCCGTTCTACCAACGGCGTTACCGCCACCACTTCGCCCATCGACACCGCATGCACCCACACATCTACCTGAGAAGATGGCGAGGTATTCCATACAAACCGTTCTGCAATCCGTTGTCGATAGGCAGGCAACCCACGACTTTTCCAAACCAATCTCAATAAAATGAAGGGGACCAATGCATACATGATTATCGTATAAATTTTTCTCATAATTACCTTTGTGTTCGACAAATTATTCTTGTGCCTTCATCATGAGGCTAAGGGATTTTTAAATCGTAGAATCCAGCATAAAGAACATCCAATGCTGATGTTTTTTTTTATCTTGTCGATTATACTCTAAACTCGGATTATAATCCTGGAGTCTTAATGGATTTTCGTCAATTATTCACCAATGGCACCTGGTGGGGAAAATTGATTGGCGCATTTTTTGGGTATCTCATCGCAGGTTCGACCGGCGCCCTCTTTGGTATCATCATCGGAAATTTTTTTGACCGAGGTCTGTCTTCACATTTTTCGCACCCTTTCTGGCCTTACCAACATGAGAAAAATCCAGAGATTCAACGCGCATTTTTTGAATCTACCTTCGCATTACTAGGCCACTTGGCCAAAGCAGACGGACAGGTGTCTCAACAAGATATTCAATATACCATTGATATCATGGCGCAAATGAAACTAAACGCAAAGCAAAAAAAGTTGGCCCAAAATTGGTTTTATCAAGGTAAATCAGCACAATTTAACCTACCGCTGACGTTACACAATCTTTATAAAAACATTCGCCAAAGACCTATTTTGATACGTTTGTTCGTCAATACCCAATATCAGTTTGTCAAACAAAGTGAGCTCACAGAAAAAAAAATAGAGATTTTAAATCAGATTCTATCGCACTTACAATTAGCGCCTCTATATCAACACTATCAGTTTGCACAGGATTTTCCCTGGTACGGCCGCTGGCAACATCAAGATTCTTCTCAAAATAAGCAACAATATTCGGATCAAAAACAACCTCCGCCGTCTTATCACACAAGCCACGAAGATCCTTACACCCTTTTAAAAGTGTCTCCTACTGCGTCTCAAGCCGATATCAAACGTGCTTATCGACGCCAAATGAGTCACTATCATCCGGATAAATTGATTGCAAAAGGAGCTTCAGCAAGTACCATCAAAGCTGCCACCGAAAAAACCCAACAAATACGCAAAGCCTATGAAACAATCTGTCAATGGAAAGGATGGTAGGCAACTCACTATATAGAATGAGATATCTGAGTGCCTGGATGTACTGTTGGGAGCGCAGGCAAGGTTGCATCAAATAAACCGCATTTTCCCAGTAACCCAGAAAAAAACGTCAAGGTGCCAACCCCTAACATAGCCGCAGAACCCAAGAGCGGTAGCCCGAGCCCTTGTCCTGTGAGACAAACAATACCCAACACAACCAAGGCCATGCCTGATAACATAAGTGTCGAATAAAAATTCATTTGAAAATATGCAGCCACACCAGACTGAGGCGCAGCGTGTTCCATCACACCATCTTCATCGCCCAACTCTATATTAAATGCGGGACAATGCACAGCGGTCATATTAATGGCATAGTCTTGCTTTTCCTGCTTTGCAGGAAAAGCATCAGAATTCGGTGTAGGAGCAGTATAAAAATCGCGGCCTTCTTCACAACATTCGCTAGATGAATGATGCAGCAAATTTGTTAAAATAGTGCTCACATCTTGGATGGATGGTTTTTTAGATGCCAGACCAGTAATAAGTGCAGAAAGAGAAGCATTTTGACTGAATTGGTAAAGGATATATGACACCCAGTGACCGCTGGATACGCTGTCACTGCGATCTTGAACCGAAAGATATTTCTTTTCTAAAGAAGGGCTAACATTTAACTTCATCATGCTCAATGATGCTTTTAAGGCTTGCTCCATAACACTAGACGTATAAGAGCTTGCTCGCAAAGGACCAGTTGGATCAATCAAACTGATTATGTTTTTTTCAAAATCATACATCAAAACAACCCAAAAACGTCGAGGTTTAAAACCATAAGATTGTTCTTCTAGCAGAGGGAAAATCAACTGCTTTTTATTTTGTAAAATATTTGGATAACTAGCGCAAGCCTGCTTGACGGTAGACTGAATTCCTTTCAATGTACTAACAGTTGGATCTGGATTATCAGTCACTGGTGGAAAGACTAAGATTGACTCTTTTTCATAAAACAGAGGAGCACCAGACTCCGTTTCAGCATATATGCCTTGGTACCCCATTTTTGGGAGTAACGTCAAAATATCTGTTGCTGTAAATTTTTCAAGCTCTGTTTTATTCGATGTTTGCATAAAAATAAACCAATATCCAAGATGGGTTTGTATTGTACATATGCGATGTTTTAATATCTACTAAAATCACTTTTTTGAGGATATATTTCGAACATCTAAATGCTGCAAGCGAACTATCATTTCTTGTGCTAAAAGATCATGAATATAAGTCGTAGGATGAAATTGATCAAAAAACACATGCCCTACACAACTGTTATCTGGCTTTTTAGTTTGAACCGACTCCGTGAGTATGGACATACAAGCCTCTTTGCTACGAGTCAATTTATATTTCTCTGGATGTTGCATCACGTCTCGCCAAAGTTGATGGGCATCAACATACACCCAATCCACCCTAGGGTAACGCTCGTGCATTGTATGGACCATTTCTTTTAAAAGATGATTATGTTGTTCGGTGATCTGTGACAGCTGAGGACCAAGCTCCAATTCTTGAGCAAAAGGTAAGCCTCCTAAATCAGGCAAAGACAAGATCATAAACTGCGTCGCACCATGCTTCAACAAGCGTTCAATGTTTTGTTGAATGACCTTCACGACCTGTTCAATCTTCTTTAGTGTCGCATGAGGGTCCATCAAATAATCGTTTGCACCGATCCAGATAATGAACAAATTATGATGTGCACTGGATGAGGAATGACCCAGTAAGTAACTATCTACTTCTTGTGTCAATGTAAAAGATTTTCCCTTTGTTTGTAAGACCCCTGCGCCTCCAAAGGCATAACTCAGAATATGTTGGTTACGGGTTTGAGGAAAATAAGCGTCTAACAAGTAATCCGTCCAAATTGGACCATTGCTAAAACGCCCTTGATAATACCAGGGAGCAGCTGGAATATGATGTTGACTATATTCATAGCTGTTCCCACTATCCGATAAACTATCTCCAAAGATCACAAATGTTGAGATAGGTGTTGCCAACACTTTTGTCGCCAAAAACAAACATAAACCAAATGCATGCCAGGCTCTCATGATCTTTTTTATGCACCTACAGCGGTTAAATTCAACTGACGTCCGCAAATCCAAGCTTTGTTTAACTTAAGCATCACATCTTTGGCCATGCCTTTTGGTAAACGTACAGTGGAATGATCATCATGAATTTTTAATGCGGTGATATAACGACTTTGTAAGCCCGCTTCATTCGCAATAGCGCCCACAATATTGCCTGGTTTAACACCATGCACACGACCCACATCAATACGAAATAACTCTTGTTGATAATCCGTCGGCAACGAGGGAGAAGACGCAGAAGATGAACGATGATCACGGTCTTTTCCAGGACGGTCAGGACGGTCAGATCCACGTACACGTGTATTGGTACTACGTTCATGACGTGGAGAACGCATTTCTTTAGGCGCCCGCTGTTCCGCTTTAATGGTCGGTAACGTTTGTTCCCATGATTTGTCTTGATTCAGTTGCAACGCTAGAATTGCTGCTACATCACGAGCTGACACCTCTGGAGCGTCTTTCAAATAAGCGTCAATCATACGTTGGTACGCTGACAAATTAGCATGCTCTACCCGCTCAGTGATCTTCAACATAAAACGTTGCTCTCTGGCCTGTTGAATCGCATAATCATTTGGTACAGCCATTTTTTCAATGCGTTGGCGTGTATGACGTTCAATCATAGCCATCATGCGGCCTTCACGAGGCGTCACAAATAAAATGGTCACCCCACTGCGACCTGCTCTTCCAGTACGACCAATACGATGCACATAGGTTTCGCAATCATGTGCCATGTCATAATTGATCACATGCGTCACTCGTTCAACGTCTAAACCTCGAGCCGCGACGTCTGTAGCGACTAAAATATCAATCACACCTTGTTTGAATTGCGCAATAATACGCTCACGTAAAGCTTGCGAAATATCGCCATGAATGGCCATAGCACGATATCCTTGAGCAACCAAAGATTCTGCAACTTCTTCTGTACTGGTCTTAGTACGTACGAAGACGATCATGCCTTGATAATCTTCGACCGCTAAAACACGTAATAAAGTATCTGCTTTTTGACCTTGTGACGCAAAAACAAAGCGTTGTTCAATGCTTTTAACTGTAGCGGTTTCAGAACGAATTTCAACAGAAACAGGATCATTCAAATAACTGTTGGCAATTTGCCGAATTCTAGGCGGCATAGTTGCTGAGAACAGAGCAATTTGCCGTACTGCTGGTAATTTTTTCAATACAGTTTCTACGTCTTCAATAAAACCCATGCGCAACATTTCATCTGCTTCATCGAGAACCAAAGTACGTAATTGATCTAACTTTAAAGTCCCGCGCTCTAAATGGTCTAAAATACGTCCAGGCGTACCCACAACAATGTGAGCACCATCACGCAATTTTTTTAATTGAGGACGATAATCCTGGCCACCACAAATCACAGTCACTTGTAGTCCAGACATATGCTTGCCCAAGTCCTCAAAATGCGTACCCACCTGAATCGCTAATTCGCGAGTCGGAGCAAGAATCAAAGCCTGCGGCAGCGCTTGATTCAGATCCAAGTTTTCTAAAATAGGTAAAGCAAAAGCTGCCGTTTTCCCTGTACCAGTTTGCGCCAAAGCGATCATATCGCGCTTTTGTAGCATCCAGGGAATCGTTTGCTGTTGAATAGGTGAAGGCGTTTTAAACCCTAAGCCATCAATAGCTTGTAGTAATTTGGTTGAGAGTTGTAATTCCGAAAAATTTATAGACATATTGGTCATTATAATTCCTGATAAAGCAATGTCAAAATTGGTCAGTATAGTAACAGGATTTAGAATAAATTGCACTCTTTTTTGAGAAAATATCAAAATATCAGCATATTGTCTCACTGATATCACATGAATAGTAGGTTAGATTTAGGCGCAATACTAAAATATCTATGCCCCAGGATTCCAATATCACCGTATTTATAATAGTATGAAAATTAGTTCACACGCCATTGAAGAATATGCATGTTGAATAACTCATCGACCTACTCAAGCGCTTATTAATGGCGAAGATTTCTGACACTGAACAGTATCTTTTTAATCTAACCCTATTTCCTGTATTTGACATGATATCCGGCTTAAAAAACATGCATGCCAACCAGGCTTTGTTCATTGATATCATCAAAACCATCATCAACCAAGAGTTTCCAACTGAAAAAATGGCTTATGAGCAAGCGTACGCTCAACAAAATTGGGAAAAAATAGAAAAATTAGCACATAAGATGAAAGGCGGTTGCATGTATACTGGGTTAACCAGGCTACAATATGCTTGCCAATATCTCGAAGATTATTATCAAAGTAACCAGACAACTTCGTTAGACCTATTGTATCAGCAACTTTTACACACCATAGACGACACACAACAAGAATTAGTACGTTGGTTAGAGTCGCAATACGGCATTTAAGGAAGACTTGCATCCCAAATCATACCCTGTGACAGATACAAACCCTTGGTTCCGCGTTGCTGGATCAAGGTTGCTAAGTATTTGTTTTCAAAAATAATTGGGTAAAATAAGGTCGACCTGAGGTATCGTATGCAATGCCAATACCTGTTTGGTCATAATGACCAAGAATATTACGCCTATGCCCTGGACTATGAATCCAACCATCAGCCACTATTTTTGCGGTTTTATAATTAAACGCCACATTTTCTGCGCCTGATTGCGCTGTGGCAATATGTTGATGTAAATGCTCCATTCGTTGTGAGAAGCCATCATGACCAAAGTTAACGCGATGCTTAGCCATATCTATGCTATGAGACATAGCCTCTTTGGTGAGCACTGAATTCATATGTAAGGGATTCAATCCATGCCCTACACGAAACTGATTGATATATACGAGGATCTCGGTAGCCAGAGTTTCATTTTTTTGGTGTCCAGCAGCATGGACACCAAAAACACCCCCACAGCATACAATACATAGCAAACGAATCCATCTCAGTATCATGGTTATGCTTTCGCTAGTATGGGGTTTTTCATAATAGTTGCATCACGCTCAGGACCCGTAGAAATCATATCAATTGGAATATGTAATAGATGTTCTAAATAAGCAATATAAGCACGTGCATTCTCTGGCAATGCATCAAAACTCGTCACATCAACAGTAGATTCTTGCCAACCAGGCAAAGTTTCATACACAGGCTCTAGGTCTACAAAATCTTCAGCTGCAGCAGGCGGGTGATCATAGCGTTTTCCCTGTTTGTCCACATAAGCAACTGCCACTTGGATGTCCGTTAAACCATCTAAAACGTCTAATTTGGTGAGGCACAATCCCGTGATGCTATTTAACTCAATAGCACGCTTCACCAGAACGGCATCAAACCAGCCGCAACGACGTGCTCGACCTGTGGTTGCCCCAAACTCAACCCCACGTGTTGCCAATTGCTTACCAATATCATCGTGTAATTCAGTAGGAAATGGACCAGAGCCAACTCTTGTGGTGTACGCTTTGGTGATCCCTAAAATGTAATCCAAATCTCTGGGACCTAGCCCTGAACCATTGGTCACACTGCCCACACATGTATTTGAAGAAGTGACAAACGGATAAGTCCCGTGATCAATATCTAAGTACACGCCTTGCGCACCTTCAAATAAAATCACGTCTTTACGTTCACGATGTTCATGAATCGCAGTTGTCACATCAATGATCATAGGTTTCAATAATTCAGCCCAGGCACGAGCGTCCTCTAAAATAGGCTGTGCATCAATACTAGGCTGTTTGTAATAATTGGTCAGCATAAAATTATGATAATCGATAAGCTCGATCAATTTTTTCTCGAAACGATCCAAATGGAGCAAATCATTTATTTTCAGTGCACGACGCGCTACTTTGTCTTCATAAGCAGGTCCTATGCCTCGCCCTGTGGTGCCAATTTGCGTATGACGTGATTCACGAGCTTTATCTAAAGCAACATGACACGGTAAAATCAAAGGACAAGCAGCAGAAATTCTAAGACGACTTCGCACATCAAGTCCAGCTTCTTCCAAAGTACGGATTTCATGAATCAATGCTTCTGGAGAAATAACAACACCATTGCCAATATAACAACGAACATGAGTGCGTAAAATACCTGAAGGAACCAAGTGTAATACTGTTTTTTGACCATTGATCTTTAAAGTATGCCCGGCATTATGCCCACCCTGGTACCGAACCACTGCTTGTGCGTCTTGTGTCAATAAATCAACAATCTTACCCTTACCTTCGTCACCCCATTGTGTGCCAAGTACTACAATATTTTTAATCATAATCTACTCTTCATTAAACATTAAGCGATAGCGGTTGATGCACGTTCTTTACGATAAGCCCATCATTGTTTTGAAACTGCAGCATGAGATCCAGTCATCGAACGAAAATAATTAAAAAAGTCATTATTTTGATCCAAAACCAAGATGTCACGCTTACTTCTAAAACTGCCTTCATAGGCCTTCAAACTGCGATAAAAAGCAAAGAACTCCTTGTTTTTTCCAAAAGCATTGGCATATATTTCTGCGGCTTTGGCTTGGCCTTCAGCTCGCGTCACTTGCCCTTCACTTTTTGCAGTCGCTAACAATACCGTAACTTCAGCATCTGCTGTAGCTGCAATTTCTTCAGCTTTTGCATGACCATCTGCGCGATGATGATTCGCAATTTTTTGCATATCAGCACGCATTCTTTGATAAATCGCATTACTGGTATTGGCCGGCAACTCAATACCTTTGATTCGCACATCTACGACGTGGATCCCCAATTCACTGGCTTGACGTTCTGCCCGCTCACGCAATACATCCATGACATCATCCCGTCCACCTGAAACCACATCTGAAATAGTGCGTTTTCCAAATTGAGCTCTCAGAGAGGTATTCAGCTGTTGTTCCAACAAAGTCTCTGCTTTGAATGCATTACCACTTGTGGCTTTAAAATAACGCGCCAAATCTTCGATTTTCCATTTCACATAATAATCCACCATGACGTCTTTTTTTTCTTTGGTGACGATTCGTGATGATTTGATGTCCAATGTTTGAATGCGTGTATCAAAAATACGGACACTTTCAATAAACGGCAATTTGACATGCAATCCAGGTGCCAATATCAAACACGCATTGGTTTGAGGATCAACCACCAAACGACCTAATCGCAATACAATAGCATGCTGGCCTTGGCGTATTGTAAATATTGACGTGGCCATTATCAAAAAAATGAGAACAAAAATCGTGCTCATGACTAGTTTAGTTGCTTTCATCAGTCCGTTCTCCCTTCTTGTTCAGTAGGCCTTATCGTAGACCGGCCATCCAAAACAGATGAATTGGCTTGTAGTGACTCATGGGTAGAGGCGTTTAAACTGTTATGCTTAGGTTCAGATGCACCTAAACTTTCCTTTGACATCAATTTATCCAAAGGCAAATAGAGCAACGAACCAGATTTGCCATCTACAATAATTTTTGTGGTTTTTTGTAATATTTGTTCCATCGTATCCAAATACATTCTTTCTTGAAGCACAAAAGGATTACGCTCATACTCCGGCAACAATTGTAAAAATCCAGCTGTTTCTCCAGTCGCTTTCAATACAATCTGTTGCGCATAGGCTTTTGCTTCTTCCGTCACTCTTTTTGCATTACCTACGGCAATCGGAATCACGCGTGCAGCATAAGCTCGAGCTTGTTCTTTAAAGCGTTTTTCATCTTCTTGTGCCTTAATCGCATCATCAAAAGCATCTTGCACATTTTCTGGTGCACGTGCTGGCTGAGGAGATACGTTCACAATCACAATCCCTGTTTGGTAACGCGCAAGTATTTTGATCAAAGAATCTTGCACACTAGATCCCCACGCATCGCGACCTTCTGTGATCAATTGATCCAACGTGGTTGTCCCTACTACCTGACGTAAAGCACTGGAAGTTGCTTGTTGTAAGCTTTCTTCTACATCCGCAATATTAAATAAATAATCTTGCAAATCTCCAATTCGATATTGTACTGCAACGGCTACCGAAACTAGATTTTCATCTTTGGTCAGCATTTGTGCTGAATACGAATAATCAGAAACACGATCAACGTTGAGCACCACTTTAGATTCGATGAAACGAGGTATCCAATGAGGTCCAGGCCCAACCGTTTTCACATAGCGTCCAAAACGCAAAATCGCCGCTTGCTCTGCTGGATCAATAATAAAAATCCCTGACAACGCCCATAACACCACGACCACGCCAGCAAGCATAGAAGCAAACCACCGCTCGCCTTTTGAAGAAAAAGGTGAGGATGAAGGTGTTGATGGTGATGTATTACCCCGTTTTGGTTTACCCAAAAACTTGTCCAATTTGGCCTTTATTTGTTTTAATGTTTCATCCAAATCTGGGGGCTGCGATTTGCCACCCCAAGGGCTCTTGTCATTATCTGGCTCATTCCAGCCCATGCGTGCTCCGATTATTATTTTTCAATTTAGGAATTCTAGGGGGTATACACTGTTTGTGCAACCATCATTTACGCGTAAACAATAAATCCCATACTTCGTGCCCCAAGTTCATACCACGTTGTTCAAATTTCGTCAGAGGTCGTGATTCGGGCCTAGGGATAAAACCACCTCCAGGGTGTTTATTCAGCAAATCAGGATTGGGGGCCAAAACCTCCAACATGTGCATCGCATACTCTTGCCAATCTGTTGCCAAATGAATAAAACCACCTGGTTTGATCTTTTTAAGCACCAAATTGATAAAGTCAGGTTGAATCAACCGCCGCTTATGATGCCGTGCTTTGGGCCAAGGATCGGGGAAAAAAATATTGATTCCAGACAATGCATTAGGGGCAATCGCCCTTTGCAACACGTCCACTGCATCATAAGGGGCAATACGCACATTTTGAATCGCGTGATCGTGTAATTCTGCAGCCAAACTGCCAATGCCTGCTTGATGGACTTCTATACCAAGAAAATTAATATGAGGAGAAGCTTGCGCCATGGTGATCAAAGTTTGGCCCATACCAAATCCCAACTCAATCACCACATCTGCTGAACGACCAAAACAAGCCGTCAAATCCCAAGGCGTCTCACCAAGTGTTAATTGATAGTCAGGCAACCACGTCTCCAAACCAAGCTTTTGTCTGGGACTCAGTCGTCCTGCTCGCAATACAAAACTTTTGATGCGTCTTAATGCGTGATCATTTGTCATTGAAACCAACCATCTCCTCAGGTTTCACATAGGCATCAAATTGTTCTGCCGTTAGAAAACCCAATTTCACCGCAGCTTCTTTCAAAGAGCTATGATCATGATGCGCTGTTTTAGCAATTTTAGCGGCTTTATCATATCCAATATGTTGATTTAATGCAGTCACCAACATCAAAGAATTATGGAGATTGTGATCAATCACTTGGCGATTAGGCTCTAATCCTTCAACACAGAATTGCAAAAATGACTTACAAGTATCTGCCAAAAGGTTGATTGAATGCATGACATTGAAAATAATCACAGGTTTAAACACATTCAATTCAAAATTGCCCTGACTCGCAGCAATACCAACTGTCACATCAGCACCCATGATTTGAGCACAAACCATCGTCATGGCTTCCGCTTGAGTAGGATTCACTTTGCCCGGCATGATGGAAGAACCGGGTTCATTTTCAGGTAATATCAATTCGCCCAAACCACACCGCGGACCTGAGCCCAACCACCGAACATCATTAGCAATTTTCATCAAAGCACATGCCAAAGTCTTCATCACAGATTGCGCCATCACCAAAGCTTCATGAGACGCCAAAGCCATAAATTTATTCGGAGCCGAGCAAAAGGGCAATCCAGTCAAATGCGCAATTTGTTCTGCAGAGCGCGTTGCAAATTCAGGATGGGTATTCAAACCAGTCCCTACTGCTGTACCACCCAGCGCTAATTCATATAACTCAGGCAATACCGCAGTCAATCGATGCAAACACGCATCCAATTGCGCAACATATCCCGAAAATTCTTGTCCTAATGTCATGGGCACTGCATCTTGTAAATGGGTACGACCAATTTTAATAATATCCTGAAACGCCAGCATTTTAGCCGCCAAACCATCTCTTAATTGCTGCACAGCAGGAATCAATGTTTGCTGAAGGCCTAAAGCTGCAGCAATATGCATGGCAGTAGGAAATGTGTCATTCGAGGATTGAGACATATTCACGTCATCATTTGGATGAATAGGCTGCTTCGAGCCCATCACACCGCCTGCCAATTCAATCGCGCGATTAGAAATCACTTCGTTGACATTCATATTCGTTTGAGTACCGCTACCTGTTTGCCAGACATGCAAAGGAAAATGAGCATCCCACTGGCCTGAGCTCACTTCGTCGGCTACTTGAGTGATCAGTGCCGCTTTCTCGTCGGATAATTTCCCCAGAGCTTGATTGGTCAAAGCAGCTGCTTTTTTTAAAATGCCAAATGCATGGATCAATTCAAGGGGCATCAGATCGTGCCCAATATCAAAATGATGAAGTGAGCGTTCTGTTTGGGCGCCCCAATATTTATCAGCAGGAACATCAATAGCTCCCATACTATCCGTTTCTGAACGAACCTTCGTCATGCACATCTCCAAAAAACAAATTACAACAAAAAATTAGGTTTTTGCGTAAGGCCTGTATGAAAATGTTGAAGTCTAACATAGACTTATCCTTTATAAAAATTTTTTGGTCGCATCTATGAGAACCATTCGTATCTATCAACCAGGTACTTACCAACCCGGTGAAATCGTGTCATTATCTGAATCAGCTGCACAACATGTGGGTCTCGTCTTGCGCATGCCAGTAGGCGCAGAACTCGTACTGTTTCGAGGGGATAACTGCGAGTTTTCAGCCACAATATCTTTGATTCACAAAAAAACCATCCAAGTTCACATTGACTCAGTACAAACTGTGAATCGACAATCCCCCAGAGCCATCCATCTCGCGCAAGCGATTGCGAAAGGCGATAAAATGGAATGGATCATTCAAAAAGCCGTTGAACTAGGTGTCACCAGTATCACGCCCTTAACCACAGAACGTTGTGTCGTACGCCTTGATGAAACACGGTTACAAAAAAAACAATTACAATGGCAAGCCATCGCAGTGTCCGCATGCGAGCAATCGGGCCGCACGGACGTCCCAGTTATATATCCTGCCTGTTCACTAGAACATTATCTCACAACAACGCCGGCTCAATATCGCTTTGTTTTATCACCAATGGCAACCCAATCATGGCCGACACTTTCTCATGACTCTTCTGAATTAACCCTGCTCATTGGTCCAGAAGGTGGGTTTAGCGAGCACGAAATTCAATTGGCAGTGGAGCATCAAGCCCACCCTGTGCGTTTGGGTCCTCGTATCCTTAGAACCGAGACCGCAGCCATAGTGGCATTGGGTATGATGCAAATGTTGTATGGGGATTTATCATGAGTTTTATCGAGAATTATTCAAGATTATCTTGCATCTTATAATTTGATTTGATATAAAGAGCGTCTTCAAATTATTTTGCAACATAATTGACCATTTTTGAGTTAAGCTGGTGCAAATAAATTCAATGTGGAGTGAAATTATGTCAAGAGTATGCCAAGTCACTGGGAAACGTCCAATTACGGGAAACCGAGTGTCACATGCAAACAATAAAACCAAACGACGATTCTTACCGAATATTCAAACGCATACGTATTGGGTTGAAAGTGAAAATCGCTCTATTTCTCTAAAACTTAGTGCTCGTGGTATGCGTACCATTGACAAACTAGGTATTGAACTGGTGCTACAACGTTTGCGTGCGCAGGGTGAAAAAATTTAATCTAAGGGGAATCTAGAGTGGCTGCTGTTACTGTAAAAGTAAAAATGGAATCCAGTGCAGGAACTGGGTACTATAAAACAACAACTAAAAACCCACGTAACCATCCTGAAAAGATGGAATTAAAAATGTATGACCCTGTTATACGTAAACACGTGATTTTTAAAGAAAAGAAAGTGAAATAATAGTTTCCCAGTGTGTGGGCTTAAATAGCCCACCCATTTTGTTTCAATCGATCAAATAAACCTATTTTATCATCATCAAATATTCGCTATTTCAGCATTGATCCCTTACACTTA
The DNA here is from genome assembly GCA_002786165.1 of Legionella sp. Classification (GTDB taxonomy): domain Bacteria; phylum Pseudomonadota; class Gammaproteobacteria; order Legionellales; family Legionellaceae. Next base: position 28,412 of record PEQK01000020.1, on the reverse strand, counting down.
AAATAAACACACAAGGGAGACAACCATGAATATTCAAATCAGCGGCGACAATATTGACTTGACTGACGCATTGAAAGCCCATGTCCGTGATAAATTAACCAAATTAACACAGCATTTTCAACCTATCATTAAAGTGTCTGTTATTTTAACTATAGAAAGAGAGCAGCAAATTGCGGAAGCTACAGTGAGCATCACGCACTTTGAAGCACACGCACGTGGTGAATCCACCGACATGTATACCTCGATTGACCACATGGTAGACAAACTAGAAAAGCAATTACAGAAATACAAAGAAAAACACGCAGATCATCGCGCCTAACTTAGAGTGGCTGAATGAGAGAACTTCAAATCACCATCATCAATAAATTGGGACTACACGCACGAGCTTCCGCAAAGTTTGTATCGACGGCGTCTCGTTTTCAGTGCAAATTAGAAGTCTCTAAAGACAACAAAACCATCAATGGCAAGAGCATCATGGGTATCATGATGCTCGCTGCGAAAAAAGGCAGCGTACTTACTCTGCACATCGATGGCCCTGACGAAGATGAAATGGAAAAAGCATTGGTTGATTTGATTCAACAACGCTTCCACGAAGAAGAATAATCAAGAGCCCAATCCCTTCTCCCCTAAGGGGAGAAGGTGCCCAAGAGCGGATGAGGAGAAATAAAATTAACTCAGCTGAATACCCATTGTATCCTCAACTTTATGAATAAGCTTCTGAGCCTGTTGTTTTTCTCCAAAAGCAAAAAACATAAACTGACTACCACTTTCTTTTTTATTCTTCTCTAATTTACCAGAAAGCCACAAGCCGGCATAGATCACCACTGTGGCATAGGCTATCGCAGTTATCACCGCATTTAAAGCCGAATTAAAAAGTGATCGACTAGTAAACTGCAAAACGTTTAAATCTTTTTTGAGGTCCTTGAGTTGCTCAGCTCTAACATTACCAAGATAAGGAGCCCTAACAAGAGTTTCTAAGAACTTAGTAATATTGTTTAATGCCTCATAGGTCTCTTGAGATATTTCATTATCTGTAATTTTGTCATCGCACAACTCAAAAAAAAGATGAATCCTCTCTAACATCCTGTGCTGAGTATCACTTAGTACTGGCATACTGCTGATCGGCGTTGCCTGTCTCCGACCCAGTATAAAATTAGGTATTGGACGCTGTAAAACATTGTCATACACAAATGTGCTAGCCGGAGCTTCAAATTCATCTTCCATGGTGCGTACTGGGGTTCGGGGTTCTTCTCCCGCTTCAGATGAATAAACGAGGTCATCTATGACTGACTGATGTGAATCCTCATTTAGGGGTTCCGATCTCTCTGAGCTGTCGTTATTGTTTATAGGATCTGAGACCGTTTCAGATATTGTTTCTGCAGGCAAAACAAGCTCAGCCAAATCTGTCTCTAGACCATTGACAGAACCATTCTCAAGCACCGCCTCACTTGGAACCTCCTCACCAGTGAGTTGAGGAGAACCCTCTGCCTCAATCGACATTGTCACAATATGCGTAGTCGTTTCGTTCCTTTTGCCTCTGCGACGTCTTTTTGATACCCCTGCTGCAGACGCCTCAAGTTGGCTTACAGCTGAGTCAGGATCTGAACTAACTGCCGGTGCTACAGTTGTATGAATAACATCAGCCAAGTCTGTAGAAGACATATCATGTTCTTGTGAATTATGCATGGTATATTCCTTATGAAGTAAATTGGGTTAAAAAAATGCTAAATGGTAACTGAATGAAATTCTTTGTGTCAATATGTGATTTTTTGACACAAAGAATCGAGTTATTCCTTGCGACGCTGCTTCAGCAAACGACGTCGATGCTTTCTAACGCGTTGTACCGTCATCAAAGTTTGAAAAGGCCCAGAAGCAGCATAGCCAATAGACGTCAACCAAATGATCAACGACGGATCAGACGCAACTGCAGCAAACAGTACCACCAGCAGTAGTACATATAGAAAAGGAACTTTACCTTTGAAATCGAGTTCTTTGAAGCTGTAATAACGAATATTGGACACCATTAAAATGGCTAAGATCACCGCTAAGCAGGACACAAAGATCAAGACATAGTCATTGGTCCATTCATTTTGTTGACACAACCAAATGAATGATGCGACTGTCGCTGCCGCTGGAGGTGAGCTTAATCCTTGAAAATAACGTTTATCAGCAGTTTCTAATTGCGTATTGAAACGTGCCAAACGCAAAGCCACGGCTGCGGCGTAAATAAAAGCCACGAGCCAACCCAATTTTCCTAATTGATGCAACGCCCAGCTATAGAGCAACAATGCCGGTGCCACACCAAAGGTTACCATATCGGATAAACTATCGTATTCAGCACCAAACGAAGTTTGGGTGTTGGTCAGTCGTGCAATGCGACCGTCTAATCCATCAGCAATCATACCCACAAAGATAGCAATAATAGCTGCTTCATATTGCATCTTCATCGATGCAACCAAGGAATAAAAAGCCGCAAACAATGCGGCCGTGGTAAACAAATTAGGTAATAAATAGATACCAAATCGTGCAGATTTATGTTTCATAGCATCATCCTGCTGTATCAAAGAAATGCCCTGCTCTTCATGATAGAAAAGCAGGGTAAAGAAAGCGGTTACGCTTCAGGTAGATTGTCTACATCAACGGTTGATGTAATGTCATGTTCTGCGACCACATCTTCTTTTGATGCACCTGGTTTGTCTTGCCACTCTAATTTCACACGCCCTTGCTTATCAATACCAGCAACAAACACAGAGATATCTTGTCCTTCAGACAACACATCTTCTACTTTTTGGGAGCGATCAGAGCAAATTTGTGAAATGTGCAAGAGGCCATCTTTGCCAGGCAGTAAATTAATAAACGCACCGAAATCAACAATTTTACTCACTTTACCATGATAGGTCTGACCTACTTCAACGTCAGCCACCAAAGCTTTGATTTGTCGTTGCGCGTCATCCAGAGCATCTAAATTGGGTGAAAAGAGTTGTACAAGTCCAGTATCATCGATATCAATGGACACACCTGTGCTCTCAATCAAGCCTTTGATGGTTGCGCCACCTTTGCCAATAACCGTCCGAATTTTATCTTCTGCTACTTTCATGGTCACAATACGAGGTGCATGCTGAGACAATTCATCACGATGTTCGGACAAAGCATGGCTCATCACATCTAAAATATGCCGACGGCCATGGAGTGCTTGTTCTAGCGCTTCTTGCATGATGTCTTGCGTAATGCCTTTGATTTTAATATCCATTTGCAAAGCTGTCACACCTGCCCACGTACCTGCAACTTTAAAGTCCATATCACCTAAATGATCTTCATCGCCTAAAATATCGGTCAACACTGCAAAACGATCACCTTCTTTGATCAACCCCATTGCCACACCGGCCACAGGTGCTTTTAACGGAACACCCGCGTCCATCAACGCCAAACTTGTGCCACACACAGTTGCCATAGAGCTAGAACCGTTAGATTCTGTGATCTCTGACACCACACGCAATACATAAGGGAACTCTTTTGCAGTCGGCAACACAGCCATCAAACTGCGACGAGCCAAACGACCATGACCAATTTCACGACGTTTTGGGCTACCTATCATACCTGTTTCACCCACAGAATAAGGAGGGAAATTGTAATGCAACATAAAACGATCTTTCATCTCGCCTTCTAATTTATCTAAAATTTGAGCATTACGTTCATTGCCTAAGGTTGCTGCAACAATCGCTTGTGTTTCGCCACGAGTAAACAAAGCAGAACCGTGTGCGCGATCAAGCATCTTAGTACGAATTGCAATCGGTCGGACTGTTTGACGATCACGACCATCAATACGAGGTTCGCCATCTAAAATCAGTTGTCGAACATGATTTTTTTCTAGAGCATCTAATAAATTTCCAATACGATCATGGGTCAAATCAGGTTGTTCAGTTGTCAGTGTGGTGATCAACGATTGACGAATCTCCCCTAGTTGTTGATAGCGATTTTGCTTATCTTTGATAGCATAAGCTTTTGCTACATCAGTCTGTGCTAATGTAGCAATTTTCGCCATCAAATCATCGTCCGTTTGTACTTCAGCGCGTGGCCAAGCTGAGCGACCACCTGCATCACTGACTTCTTTAGCCAACTCACTAATCAAACCAATGACTGGTTTCATCATTTCATGACCAAACATGACCGCACCCAACATCACATCTTCACTCAATTCACGTGCTTCAGATTCAACCATTAAGATGGCATCAACTGTACCAGCAACTACCAAGTCCAGGTCTGAGTGTTCCAAAGCTTTTAAACTTGGATTTAAAAGATAAATGCCATCTTTATAGCCAACTCGCGCAGCACCAACAGGACCGTCAAATGGGATACCCGAAATAGCCAAAGCAGCAGAAGCACCAATTAGGGCAAGAATATCTGCTGATACTTCAGGATTTAGTGACATGACTGTCGCAATGATTTGCACTTCATTCATGAACCCTTTAGGAAATAAGGGACGTAGGGGTCGATCAATCAAGCGAGAGCGTAATGTTTCCTCTTCACTCAACCGACCTTCACGTTTATTGAAACCACCAGGAATTTTACCTGCAGCATACGATTTTTCTTGGTATACAACCGTCAAAGGAAAGAAATTATTTTTCTCTGCACCTTCTTTTCTACCAACCACAGTCACCAAAACCTGGGTTCCGTTCATGGATACAAAAACAGCGCCATCTGCTTGTCTTGCAATTTCACCGGTTTCTAATACTAATAAATGGTCACCAAATTGAATTTCTTTTGTAATTTTAGCCATTATTTTTTCCTCAACTCATTTAGAAAAATAAAAAAGGCGCCTATTGCGCCCTTTATGTTAACTGTACATCTCGTTATGAAAAGCATTTATGCAACAACCCACTGGGCGTCGCGTATAAATCTTTTCAAAAATCAGATTAAGCACTCAATATGAATCCCTAAGTCCTAATTTTTTAATCAAGTCAATATAACGATTTTGACTTGATTTTTTCAAATATTTCAACAGTTTACGTCTTTTGTTGACCAATGCCTGCAAGCCTAAACGCGAATGAAAATCTTTTCTGTGCGTTTTAAAGTGTTCTGTTAAATATTTGATTCGACTTGTCATCAAAGATACTTGAACCTCAGGAGATCCTGTGTCGCCTTCAGCACGTTCGTACTCTTTGATAATACTGGATTTTTGCACGCTCGTTAGCGTCATCATGTGCTCCTAACTTAAAAGATGCATTCATTTCAACATGAAATAGCATTTCTATGAATATGTAGGTACTTACCCTAATTTAGGACGATATTCTATCAAGGCACATCATAATAAACAAGGACTATTTTTAGAATTTAGTATTGCAATCTTATAAAAACCTCTGTTTGTGGATAACTTTTGTTTGAGCTATTTGTTCAAATTGAACAACAACCTGACAAAAAAACGTAACACATTGATAAATAACACAATAATTCGATTACCATTCTTTGTACACTTGAGATATTATCCACAAAATCTGTGGATAATCCTGTGGGGATCCTTCAAACTCTCTTGAAAATACAGCTGATAGTGGCCGTGTTCAGATCTTGTCACCATGATTTCAGTCCAAACTCAAATCGTTCTTTTTTGATGCGATCCACCATTTTATTCACCTATGCTCAAAAAAATCGAGTTGTCGAGCTTCCTAGATCTTCTAGAATCTACGCGCTTAAGATATGATGATATGTTTGAATGATTTAGGATACGCTAGATGATTAGAATTAGAACTGGTTTAAGTATGTTTGCGTGTATGCTGACTTCTTCTCTATTCGCAGCTAGCCTTCAGGCGCCCATTGATCACATCATCAATCAAATTGATCCTAAAATTAATATAGGGATGATGGTCGTAGATTTGAATACGGGTGAGACGTTGTACCAACGATCGGTCAAACATCCGTTAATCCCAGCAAGTAATATGAAATTGTTTTCTGATGCAACTGCCTTGCTTGCTTTAGGTCCAGACTACCATTTTCAAACTCAATTGAGCACTGACGCAACCTCGATCCAAGCAGGAACATTGAACGGTTCATTATACTTATACTTACCCGGTGATCCTACGCTAACGCACGCACATCTGGTGACTTTATTTTCAAGTTTAAAAAAATTGGGTGTCACACATGTCGCTGGCTCCGTCATATTGGTCAGTGATTTCGGCCAGCTTCCCGCTCATCCCCCAGGCATTGTGCCTAAAGATTTAAATTATAGTTATGGTGCATCATTAGCTCCTTTGATTCTTGATGAAAACCGAGTGACCGTCACAGTCAATCCTTCTTGCCAAGCCGGGCAACCCGCCATTATTGAATACTCTGAACCTGTTGGTAGCTTTATCGTTGACAATCAAGTGACCACAGTGGCCGGTCCATCTGGCGGTATAAGCTTCACCACGACTGAAGACAATCATTTGGTGGTTCACGGAAAAATTGGCCAACAACAAAGTGCGATTCAAGAACGTATTGCCATCAAAAACCCATTACGCCACGCCGAAGCATTAATTACCCTAGCATTAAAAGACCAAGGCATTACTTTGAATGGACAAGTCACATTAGGCTCTAAAAAGCCTTCAATGTTATTGGCAATTCATCGTTCCAAACCTATCACTCAATTATTGGCAGACACATTAAAACCATCCGATAACCTCTATGCAAACAGTTTGTTTCTGCATACTGCTCATAAAATCAAAGGCAGCCCTCTCAATTGGCAACAAGCAGAGCCGGTGATGAAACAATATCTACAACATCAAACCGGCATTAATATGGAATCGGCCGTGTTACTCGATGGTTCTGGGTTATCACGCAATGATTTATTGACTGCTGAACAAACTGTTTCCTTGTTACGCTATTTATATGATCGATTTCCATTGGCCTATGAATACATTGCAGCATTACCTATTGCCGGCCAAGATGGGACATTACAACGTCGTTTGCGTAAACCTACGCAAAAGGGTTTGATTCGAGCAAAAACCGGCTCAATGACAGGGATCACAAGTTTATCTGGATACCTTTATACAGCAAATGCACATACCTTAGCTTTCGCTATTTACATCAATACCCGCCCGGGAACATCCCCTAATGTTTCTGGACGCTATCGATCGATGATCGATTCGTTATGCGATTTTTTACTCAAACAAAAACCTGACAATACCAAACGCTATGCCTTAGAACAAAACCCACATGCGAGGCTCGCCTACCAACAACCACCGTCTGATACAGACAAACACCGTAGCCAAGTAGGTAAATGGCGTCGCATTGAATATGCGCTCAAACAATCACTCAAAGACCAACCAGTAACCATCGTATTTCGCGGCAACCAACTCGTTATCCTTGATCGCAGTAACACCATGAATACAGTTTGGTCAAGCATACAAAAACTCAGTACAGCGTATCCACTTGCTGTAGCCCTAGAGGGATCGTCCACCCCGATCCAAACAGGCAAGCCACAAGTACTGTGGATCGCGGATCACAAACCAGTCGTCAATAGAGTATGGACATTACATGATGTGATTGGATGAGACATCATCAAGGCTACAAAAACCACAAACAACGTAGCCTTGATGTCATGCAGTGGCGTCAAAGGATGGTAATAAGCTCAAGAAAACCTTGATTTCGCTAACGCTACATCAAGGCTACGGGGAGACACAACACACATTATCAACTATGGATATGTCGCTGCAAAATATCTAACTGGCGGCGTAAATGCTCCAGCTCATCTTTAAGTTCTAGTGCCAAAATCACACCAGGAGAATTGATCCCTAAGTCTATATGGATACGATGTGCAGATAAAATACGTTTTAAATGAACTTGATCAAACACCAACTGTTTATTTGGATTAGTAATTTCAGATATCAAACCATGCTCCAACATCTCTAGCAATATGTCTTCAGAAATATCATGTTGGCGACACAGTTCAAGAAAACTAATTTGCATCGTCTCGTCTACCATCACGCCTGTCAACATAGCATATTTAACCATGACGAACCTCCAAGTTTTCACGGGGATCAAATGCCATTTCTTTTGCCATGGTACGATATAATTCCATGGCTGCATCAGTCTTCGGTTGAGGAATGACAATTTTTAAAATCACATATTGATCACCAGGAGCATTACCAGGTAATCCACGCTTCTTTAAACGTAACGTTTGACCGCCTTGAGATTTTGGAGGAATTTTTAAATCAACTTTTCCTGCCAAAGTAGGGACTTTAATGGTTGCCCCTAGAGCGGCCTCCCAAGGCGTAATTGGCAACGTTAAGTACACATCATTTTTTACGACATCAAACAAAGAATCGCGTTTGATGTCAATGGTAAGATATAAATCCCCATTTTGCGCACCTTTATACCCAAGCCCACCCAGACCCGCCAAACGAATTTGTTGTTCCGATTTTACACCGGCTGGAATTTTGACTTTTATTTTTTGACTATGTTTTCCTGTGGGATCAGGCAGTTCAATTTCTTTGATCACGCCATCAAAAGCGTCCTGCAAGCTGATGAGAATTTTTCCATACAAATCTGAACCGACACGCGATGGTCGTGCACCAAATAGTGACTCAAAAAAATCAGGATCAAAAGCATCCTTTGCTTCTGAATGCGCACCCCAAGAAGCCGGAGCCTCACTATGCCGAGCATGATCTTGATGGGTGCTTTCTTGCACTTGATCATACGTCTGACGTTTTTTAGGATCTTTCAAAACATCGTAGGCTTCACCTAATTCTTTAAAATTTTTCTCTGCATCCGCAGCTTTGTTCAAATCAGGATGATATTTTCTTGCCAAACGTCGATAGGCTAGTTTGATGTCTTTGGCAGAGGCCTCTTTTTTTAACCCCATCACTTGATAATAATCTTTATGCGCCATGTATCATCCCATAAAAAATGAATTATTGATCCCCATCATACATCAAGTTTTCTATATAACGTCTACAGGTCAAGGGTTTTTCTAAAAAATTAAAAAACTGACGACTTCCCCCTGTTCCTGTGATGACCAAAGATCCATATTGAAAAATACTACCCAAAATAGACTGACGGATATCGATGCTTTCAATTTTATTCATAGGAATATCGATGGTTTGTCTAACAATAATACCGCTGCACATCACAACACGATTTTTTTTAATATTGAGATAAGAATAACGATAGGTCAACCAGATGACAAATTCCCAAATCACTGCAATGGCAGTAATCGCCCACCCTAATTGATAAGGAGCATGAGCATAATGATCCAACGCCCATGCAACGACTACCATTGCTATAGGCCCCAAAAATAAGATCCAGTGTAGCCGTGCTTGATATACCACATCATGGTCTGTTTTTTTTTCTGACATCAATCCCAATCCTAGCTTGTGTGAATGTCTTCAATCTTATATGCTTTGACCCTAGAAGACTAGGGCGTGTTTGATAATTTCTTTATAAAATGGGTGATTGATGCGCCATATTAGCAGATGTTTGAATTCTAAATTAAGTCAAATTTGTACCGAAGCCATCAAACTGGAAACACTTTCTGGCCTGGTTTTGGCGTATATTCCTCAAGAATTACACGCCCATTGTCGCGTAGGAAGCTTTCGCTCAGGGAAACTTGTTTTGATCACACAAAATCCAAATTGGGCTACTCAATTACGATATTTGGCACCAGAATTAAGAAATAGACTGCGTTCTGAAGCCAAACTACATCAATTGGTGTCGGTTGACATTCGGATTCAACCCAACTAAGAATTTTGCTATTTATGCGCCAACAATAGATAACTGTGGGTTTAACATAGGCTCATATTCATCTTTATCAAAATACACATATTCCCAAGCATCTTGATGTGCCATAAGTTTACGTAATAATTTGTTATTCAATTCATGTCCAGAACGATACCCTTCGAACGCACCAATCAAACTAGAACCCAATAAATAGAGATCCCCAATAGAATCTAATACTTTATGTTTCACAAACTCATCATCGAATCGTAATCCGTCTTCATTCAGCACACGATACTCATCTACCACAATCGCATTATCTAAACTACCGCCTTTTGCCAGATCACTGACTCTTAATTTTTCATAATCGGATAAAAACCCAAAGGTTCTAGCACGACAGACTTGTTTGATATACGACGTCGCGGAAAAATCAAACACCGCTGTTTGGGGTTTATGAGCAAACACAGGATGATCAAAATCGATGGTGAATGAAATTCGATATCCTTCATGCGGTAAAAATTGAACATATTTTCCATGTTCTTCAATGCGAATAGGCTTTAAAACACGGATATATCGTTTTTTTGCTGTTTGTACTCGAATACCCGCGGATTGGATCAAAAATACAAAAGGAGCAGCACTGCCATCCATGATAGGCACTTCTGGTGCATTAAGATCGATATATGCATTATCAATCCCTAAGCCAGCCAAAGCCGACAATAAATGCTCTACCGTTGCCACTTTAACACCTTGATGCTGCAAGGTGGTACATAGCATGGTATCGCATACATTTTCGTACAAAGCAGGAATTTCTACAATAGGATCAAGATCGATTCGCCGAAATACAATACCGGTGTTATCAGGGGCTGGATGTAAAGTCAAAAGAACTTTATCGCCTGAGTGTAATCCAACACCTGTTGCTTGAATTATTTTATTCGGAGTTCTTTGTTTTGTCATTCAATACTCACCTTGTTTCTTCTCCTTTGTGAACCCAGAAGCTTTTATAGCTTAGCAATTATTTTATATTCTCGCAAATAGGTCTTAAAGTACACTATTTGATTCTAGACCAAAAATACTAAAGCGCGCATTATATACTATATTTCTATCAAAATGGGATAGTTAATGTCGCATCAAAAGCTTTTAATTGTTCTCTAAATAGGGTTTGGATTGCATTAAGACCTATTTCTGTTTGAGCTTCAAAACGCGCCACTAAACAAGGCGTTGTATTAGAAGCACGCAACAACCCCCAACCATGCTCAAATTCTACTCGCAACCCATCGATATGAATCAATTGTGCATCGGGAAATTGAGCTTGTTCAGAAAACAATTGCATAAATTCAAATTTTTTATCTTCAAAAATTGGAATTTTGATTTCTGGTGTGTTCACACTATCTGGAACCAAAGCAAATTGAGCATCTACCGTTTGTTCAGATAAGGACAGCAGTTCCAATAAACGACATGCAGAATAAAGGGCATCATCAAAGCCATACCATCGATCTTTGAAAAAGATATGTCCGCTCATCTCACCCGCTAGTACTGCTTCTTCTTCTTTCATCACTCTTTTGACCAAAGAATGTCCTGTAGGACACATTTTGGCCTTACCACCCGCCGCTTCTATCACTTGACGTAGATGACGCGAACACTTTACATCATATACAATTGTAGCACCAGGCTGAGCTTGTAAGACATGTTGTGCATAAAACATTAATAATCGATCAGGCCAAATCAATGCACCTTCTCCGGTGACAATACCCAAGCGATCAGCATCTCCGTCAAACGCCAAACCAATATCAGCATCATGTGCTTTGATGCTGGCTTTCAAATCACGTAAATTTTCTTCAACCGTTGGATCAGGGTGATGATTCGGAAAACGACCGTCAACATCACAATATAATTCAATGACGTCACAACCTAATGCCCGCAAAACGGCTGGCACAATCACGCCACCAATGCCATTACCACAATCGACCACCACGCGTAATTGTCGCTTCAAAACAATATCACCAATGATACGTTGGCTATAGTCTTGTAAAATATCAAAGGACTGATACTGCCCTGTCCCCTGCATCACAGACTTACTCTGAATCAATTCGTATAAAATTTGAATATCATCCTGAGCCAAAGTAGTTCCGGCCAATACCATTTTTATCCCATTATAATCTGAAGGATTATGGCTTCCCGTGATCATGAGTCCACTATCAATGCCGTATACATGTGTTGCGTAGTACATAACAGGAGTCGGTACAGCTCCTAAATCTACAACATCCACACCACTATCAATTAATGCATAGATTAAAGCATTTGCCAAAGCGTCACTCGTCAAACGACCATCCCGAGCGACTAAAATTTGCGTTCGACCCAAGGCGTGCAAGCGATAGGCAATGGCTTTTGCAATGGTATAAAAGGTATCTTCGTTCAATTGCTGATTTACAATGCCGCGAATGTCATACGCACGAAAAATTGACTGATCAACACTTGATAATTGGTAAGTTGGTATGGTCATCATTCTCTCCCTGAACTACCAAAACCACCTTCTCCACGACTGGTTTCTTCAAAAGAATCTACCAGTTTGAATTCAGCACGCACCACAGGTAAAAAAACCAATTGCGCAATGCGATCACCTGGATTAATCGTAAAATGCTCCTGGTTTCGATTCCAACAAGAAATTTTAAGTTCACCTTGATAATCAGAATCAATTAATCCCACCAGATTTCCCAGGACAATACCGTGTTTGTGCCCAAGTCCGGAACGCGGCAAAATAACCGCAGCTAACAGTGGATCAGCAATATAAATAGCCAAACCAGTAGGTAACAATACAGTCTCTTGAGCTCCAATTTGTATGGGCTCATCTAAACATACACGTAAATCAAGGCCAGCCGAACCAGGCGTTGCATACGTAGGTAATTCAATTGATGCCCCAATGCGAGGATCAAGAATTTTAATTTGAATGGAAGGGTTCATGTACATTCCTCGAAGCAGTATTTTGCAAAGATGTTGCAATAATTGTAATAATTTGGCCTGCCAAAGTCATTTTAGGCGCCAAATCTAACGGTATACACCCATCATGAGTGATCACTGTGACTTGATTGATGTCTTTATCAAAACCCAAACCATCACCAACCTGGTTAGCAATAATCATATCCAAATGCTTTTTACGTAATTTCTCTTCAGCATTGATCAAAACATCATGGGTCTCTGCGGCAAAACCAATCACCATTGTTGCAAGCTGGCTAGAAACTACCGCGCTTAAAATATCGGGATTTTTTTTCAAGGTCAAGTTCATCGTGTCTTCACGCTGTTTTTTTAGTTTTTTGTCACTACGATTAAGCACTTGATAATCAGCAATGGCAGCTGCACCAATAAACAAAACACCCGGTTTCAGTGTCGCTAGCACTTCAGACAACATCTCTTCCGTTGAGTCCACTCTAACGCAATCTACACCTAAAGGTGCTTTTAAGTGCGTTGGACCACTGATCAAGGTCACATTGGCACCAGCAATATATGCGGCTTGAGCTAAAGCATAACCCATTTTACCCGAGCTATGGTTGCTGATGTAACGAACCGGATCAATAGCCTCTCGCGTTGGACCAGCCGTAATCACAACATTCTGCCCTTTTAACAACTGTTTCACGGCATATAAACGCAATGCTGCAATAATATCCTGCCCCTCAGCCATACGACCCAAACCAACATCACCACACGCTTGTGAGCCATCATCAGGTCCAATGACCATCACTCCACGTTCTTCAAGAACAGCACAATTTGCTATAGTGGCCGGATGCGCCCACATATTTTGATTCATCGCTGGACATATGATAGTAGGCGCCTTGCTTGCCAAATATAAAGTGGACAAAAGATCATCTGCCAAGCCATGTGTCATTTTTGCCATAAAGTCCGCAGAGGCTGGAGCAATTAATAAATAATCGGCCCAGCGAGCAAGCTCAATATGCCCCATAGCACGTTCAGCCGAATCATCGAGTAATTCACATCGAACGTCTTCCCCTGATAAGGCTTGGAACGTCATCGGTTGAATAAAGGCAAGTGCGGCTTTTGTCATCACAACACGAACCACAGCACCTGCTGCACATAATTCACGTACCAAATAAGCTGCTTTATAAGCAGCAATCCCGCCACAGATACCTAATACAATTTTAGTATCTGATAATTCAGACATCATGGATCACCTTTGTCATTGATTTTAAACATCAATCAAATATAGTTTGCTCAGGATTTTGAATCAAATCGTATAAAACATGCATTTGTTTTAAAGTAATTCTCGGTGTCGACAGTGGCGGTAAATCATTCATTGAAAAAAAATCAATATCAGAAATTTCAAGATTGATGGTGGGTGAACCTGATACTAAATCGCAATGAAATATACATTTATAAATGTGTGGCCACTGCAAAGGATGTTCATGTTTTAATTTATCCCACAGGGCAAGTAATTTTTTCGGTTTCACTAAAAAGCCAGATTCTTCCAATGTCTCACGTACCACAGCTTCAGAGGGTGACTCATTGACATCCGCAAAGCCTCCAGGCAGTGTCCACAGGCCATCCGCTCTTTCCTTTACCAGCAATACTTTATTTTCCTTCAGAACAAACGAACGAATATCAAGAATCGGCGTCGCATAAGCATTTTGCTCAATAGCAAATAAGGATTTTATGATTTCAGGTGGAGACAACGTGACATCAGCTGTGATTTCAGCCGCTATCTCATTGATTCGTGAAAAACGTTCGCGGTCAAACTCATTTTCTGTGTAAGTCAAACCAGAGCGGCAAAGAGCTTGAATTTCTGAAACCCATAATAACCATCGCTTTGAATCAACAGCCATAAACGGTTATCCTTGTAGCTCTTATAGGGTCAATGTTGGATGTGCCCGCACTCAACACAAGTGCGGTTTGTATTTCTAAACGTATTTATCTTATTCTGCTGTACTAACTTCTTTTTCAGAACGCACAGAAGAACGATCAACCAATTCAACAACAGCCATAGGCGCATTATCACCTACACGATTACCACATTTCATAATTCTAAGGTAACCGCCAGGTCGTTTTTCATAACGAGGACCAAGAGTTGTAAACAATTTACCAACTGCTGATTTTGAACGCAATGTATCAAATACACGGCGACGTGACGCAACAGAATCAGATTTACTTTGAGTAATCAAAGGCTCAACATACCGTCGAAGTTCTTTGGCTTTGGCAACAGTTGTTGTAATAAGTTCATGCTCAATCAAAGAACAACACATATTAGCAAACATAGCCTTACGATGACTTGATGTACGGCCTAAAGAACGACCTGCATTACGATGACGCATTTTTCTCAACTCCTAAACTTATCTAAATCTAGCACTTCATTACTATATGAATTCAATGACCAGACCTAGAATTATTCACCCAAATTTTTAGGTGGCCAATTTTCTAGCTTCATTCCTAGAGATAACGATCTGACAGCCAAAACATCTTTGATTTCTGTTAAAGACTTTTTACCTAAATTAGGTGTCTTTAACAATTCATTTTCAGTTTTTTGCACCAAGTCGCCAATATAATAAATGTTTTCTGCTTTCAAACAATTTGCTGAACGCACTGTCAACTCTAAATCATCTACAGGTCTTAACAGCAATGGATCAAAATCATTGCGAACTTTATTATCAGCACTAGATTCTTCAAAGCTCATATCAACAAATGCATGCAATTGACGCTGAAGGATACTAGCAGAAATACGTATCGCATCTTCTGGGTCAATAGTACCATTTGTCTGCAATTCAATAGTCAGTTTGTCTAAATCAGTCCTATTTTCAACCCGTGTTTTATCTACATGGTAAGCAACTTTCTTAACAGGCGAAAAACTATTGTCTATTTTAAGTTTGCCAATAGATTTTACTCGAACTTCATCTTCTAATTCCATTGGTAACACTTCAGAAGAATGGTATCCAATCCCTTTTTGAACATGTAAAGTCATTTTCAATTGACCATATTCATTAAGATGGGCAATGACAAGTTCAGGATTTAAAACTTCAACACCATGCGATAATTGAATGTCGCCTGCTGTAACCACACACGGACCTTTTTTATCAATAGACAACGTTGATTCAACACCAACACTCATCTGAAGAGCCACATCCTTAAGATTCAATAAAATATTGATCACATCTTCTTCAACACCTTCAATAGTGCTGTATTCATGCAAAACACCATCAATGGTTACTTCAGTAATCGCACATCCTGGCATAGAAGACATCAAGATTCTACGTAAAGCATTACCTAGCGTATCACCATATCCTGGCTCCAAAGGTTCTAATATGATTCTTGAATGATGTAAAGAATCAGATTGAACTTTTAAAACTTTTGGCGTCAACATTTCATTAATATCTATATACATAGGGATAAGTCTCCGAGGTTACTTAGAGTAAAGTTCTACTACCAAGTTGACGTTAAATTCTGCAGACAGGTCTTCCAAATTTGGATAGCGAGTCAAAGAACCTTTGTAGCTTCCAGATTCAACAACGATCCAGTCATTTGAAGGTCGTTGCTCAGACAGTGCCAAAGCAGCTTGAATTCGTCCTTGAGCTTTCGCTTTAGACCGAACGGATACAACATCACCAATTTCTACTAAGTAAGAAGCGATATTCACAACTTTTTCATTGACCATAATTGCTTTATGTGCAACTAATTGACGTGCTTCAGCACGAGTGCTCGCGAAACCTAAACGGTAAACCACGTTATCCAAACGACGCTCTAACAGAGACATCAAGTTTTGGCCTGTTGCACCTTTTTGTGCAGCAGCAGCTTTATAGTACAAGCTAAATTGCTTTTCTAAAACGCCATAAAAACGTCTTATTTTTTGTTTTTCACGCAGCTGTATACCATAACCACTCAAACGACCTTTCTTGTCGCCATGTTGACCAGGTAATTTTTCAGATTTGCATTTCGATTTAAAATCGCGAACGCCACTTTTCAATAGTAAATCAGTACCCTCTCGGCGGGATAATTTACATTTTGGACCCATATATCTTGCCATTGTCTACTCCTAAAATCCTATACTCGACGCTTTTTCGATGCCTTGCAACCGTTGTGCGGTATACCAGTTACATCGGTAATTTCAACGATTTTGAATTCCTGGGAGATCAATTCACGAATAGTTGATTCTCGCCCGGGACCAGGCCCATGAATAAATACCGCAACAGATTTCATCCCATATTCTTTTGCAACAGCAGACGCTTTTTCTGTTGCGACCTGAGCTGCATAAGGAGTACTTTTGCGCGATCCACGGAAACCCGAACCACCTGAAGTCGCCCAACACAAAGCGTTACCTTGACGATCAGTAAAGGTTACAATTGTGTTGTTGAACGATGCGTGCACATGGACGATACCATCTGAAACGACACGTTTAATTTTTTTTCGAGTTTTCTGTTGTTTTGGTTTAGCCATTTAAAATATCCTAGATAAAAAAATCATCAAACATTCGCGCTTTTGCGCCGACCCTTTCTTGTTCTGGCGTTTGTCTTGGTTCTTTGACCACGCACAGGTAATCCACGTCGGTGACGCAAACCACGATAACAGCCTAAATCCATCAACCGTTTGATATTCATCGTTACAACTCGACGAAGATCACCTTCAACGGTCATTTTAGCAATCTCATTTCGAAGCAATTCTAATTGTGCTTCAGTCAATTGTGATATTTTTGATGCAGGATCAATATCATGGGTTTGACACAATTTTTTTGATGTTGACAGTCCAATACCGTAAATAGAAGTTAAGGCAATCACAACATGTTTATGATCTGCTATATTTACGCCTGCAATACGTGCCATTTAATTCTCCGATCTTTAATAATTACCGCACCTGAAAAGGCAAACAATAATACTAGGTTAATTCACTAAAATCAAGTAAAACTCAAAAGTGGTTGTTATTATGAAACTAATAAAGTTTCTATAACAAAATTCTTGGCATTACCCTTGGCGTTGCTTATGTCGAGCATCTTTACATATCACTCGAATAGTTCTGTTACGTTTGATCACTTTGCAATTACGACAAATTCGTTTTACTGATGCTCTAACTTTCATTACTAACTCCAAATATAATTACAATAACCCAGGCAGTTTACCGCCCTTAAAATTAGCCTTTTTCATTAATGAATCATATTGCTGCGTCATAAGATGAGCCTGTACTTGCGCCACAAAGTCCATCACAACAACAACAATGATCAATAAAGATGTGCCACCAAAATAAAACGATACATGCCAAGTAAACATCAATATTTGTGGTACCAAACAAACCAAAACCAAGTACAACGCACCAACCAATGTCAATCGGGTCATCACCGAGTCGATATAACGCAGTGTTTGTTCTCCAGGTCTAATTCCTGGGATATAGGCACCTGATTTTTTCAAATTATCAGCAGTATCCTTAGGATTAAAGACAAGCGCAGTATAAAAGAACGCAAAGAACAATATAGCTGCTGCATCTACAATTAGATAAAGAGGCTGACCAGGCGTCAATGCCATTCCAACGTCAGAAAGCCATCCTAAGCCTTTTGTATGTGCAAAAAACTGAGCCAATGTAGCTGGCAACAGAATAATGCTGGATGCAAAAATAGGTGGAATTACACCTGCCATATTGATTTTTAAGGGCAGATGACTTGTTTGTGCAGCATAGACTTTTTTACCTTGGGTACGCTGAGCATAATTGACCCGAATACGACGCTGACCGCGCTCAACGAACACAACAAAACCAGTCACACTAACCATGATAAAAACTATAACTAACAAAGATAACATTTGCATCTGACCTTCTTTCACTTGCTGAAAGACAGTTGCAATCGCGTTAGGCATACTCGAAACAATCCCGGAAAAAATGATTAGGGAAATACCGTTCCCAACACCCTTTTCGGTTATTTGTTCACCAAGCCACATTAAAAACATGGTGCCTGTTACAAGGGTAACTACTGCTGTAGTATAAAACAACACATCAGGGTTTAAAGCAATATGTTGACCAGCAAGCCAACGCGCCATTCCCAAAGATTGAAAGCAAGAGAAAAGCAAGGTCAAATAGCGTGTATACTGATTTAACTTTCTTTTTCCTGATTCACCTTCCTTTTTTAACTGCTCTAAAGAAGGCAACACTACTGAAAACAATTGAATAATAATTGATGCCGTAATATAAGGCATAATTCCAATTGCAAAAACAGTCACACGAGACAGTGCACCACCAGAAAACATATTAAACAACCCAAAAATGGTGTTTTGCTGCTGGTTGAAAAAATTCAGCAATCTTTCTGGGTCCAATCCTGGCACAGGAATATGAGCTCCAAGGCGGTAAACAAGAATAGCAATCAAGACAAATAATAGTCTAGATTTTAATTCTGCCAAACCACCTTTAGAACCGTCGTTTGAATGTTGTTTTTTCGATTTCACGCTTCTACGCTTCCACCAAGGCTTTCGATGAGTTTTAAGGCACCTTTAGTAACTCTTAAACCTTTTATTTTGACTGCAGTTGTCAATTCACCTGACAATATAACTTTCACATCTAGAATGGACTTATTGACGAGTCGCGCATTTTTCAAAGCTTCTAAATCAATAATTTCAACATTCAGACCTGCAATTTCAGTTAAGGTAACTTGATCAACAGTTTTTCCAACGCGTGAATTGAATCCAGTCTTTGGAAGACGACGTTGAATTGGCATTTGACCGCCTTCAAAATTGATCTTATGAAATCCACCAGCTCTGGCTTTTTGACCTTTATGACCTTTACCACTTGTTTTACCAAGTCCTGAACCAATGCCACGTCCAAGACGTCTTTTGTTTGGTCTAGATCCAACATCTGGAGAAAGTGTATTTAAATTCATTCTACTGATTCCTCAATTTCCACCAAATAATCAATTTTCCTGACCATACCAAGAATGGCTGGCGTGTTAGGTTGAACAACTATGGTGTTGATTTTTCTAAGTCCTAATTGATTAGCAATTTGTTTATGCTTGGGCAATCTGCCAATCAGGCTTTTAACCAATTTAATATCTATTGTCTTATTCATGCTGATTCCGCTCTAAGTTGTTCAACGGTTTTACCACGTTTTGCAGCCACATAATCAGGCGTACCAATGTGCGTTAGTGCACCAATCGTTGCACGTACAATGTTGCTTGGATTAGTTGAACCAATGCTCTTTGCTAAAATATTATGAACACCAAGCACTTCTAAAACAGCTCTCATTGCACCACCAGCAATAATTCCAGTACCTTCACTAGCAGGCTTCATAAATACTTTAGAAGCACCATAGTTCCAGGTGATTTCATGATGAACAGTATGACCAGCCAATGGGATATAAACCATGTTTTTTCTAGCTTGTTCCATTGCCTTTTGAATCGCAATTGGCACTTCACGAGCTTTACCACGGCCATAACCAACTTTACCTTTGCCGTCACCAATCACAACAAGAACAGCAAAACCAAAAACTCTACCGCCTTTTACAACTTTCGCTGTTCTTGTGACAGAAACCAGTTTTTCCTGATAACCATCAGTTTTAGTATCTTCAAACGCCATGTCTGTGTTCCTTTAAAAATTCAAGCCGCCATCACGAGCACCATCAGCCAAAGCTTTCACTCTGCCATGATATCTAAAACCTGATCTATCAAATGCTACGTCGATGATATTTTGTTCTTTGGCACGTTCTGCTAGCAATTTTCCAACTTGAAACGCACGCTCAGATTTAGAACCTTCTAAAGTTAACTTAAGTTCTTTATCTAATGTTGAAGCTGAAACCTTAACCAAATCACCATTTTCATGAGTCTCAATAATTTGAGCATGAATATTAGAGTTTGATCTGGTAACCACTAAACGCAATCTATCAGATTTTGCGTTGCGAATAATGGCTCTGGTTTTGGTTGCTCTTCTTTTACGAGCTATATCTTTATTCATCATTTCACCTTATTTCTTTTTGGCTTCTTTAATAACAATGATTTCACCAGCATAGCGAACACCTTTTCCTTTGTAAGGTTCAGGTGGGCGGAATGCTCGGATTTCTGAAGCCACTTGCCCTAAAAGCTGCTTATCAATACCTTTCAACAAAATATTTGTATTTGAAGGGGTTTCAGCAACAACACCTTCAGGCAGGGCATACTCAACAGGATGTGAGAAACCAAGAGATAAACTTAATGAACCTGGTTTAGCTTGTGCACGATAACCAACACCCACTAATTCTAGAGTTAGCTCAAACCCAACGGTCACTCCACGAACCATATTATTTACTAATGCTCGTACAGTACCCGCTTGTGCCCAAGCCTTTGGATCATTCACGGCCGGTTCAAAACTAATGACGTTATTATCAGATTCAGAACGTTTCACAGCAACCAAATGGTTACAATGCTGCGTCAACGACCCTTTGGGTCCTTTGATAATGACTTGGTTATGACCAATCTCAATATCAACCTTTTCAGGTAATGTTATATTTGCTTTTGCTACTCTAGACATACTCTATCCTCTTCCTAACTATGCGACTTCGCAAATCACTTCGCCGCCAATATTAGATTTTTTGGCTGCCGCGTGAGTCATGATCCCTTTGGATGTAGACAATATTGCAATCCCAAAACCAGGAATTGGAGCCAACTCTTTAGCCGATTTATATATACGCAACCCTGGTCGACTGATACGACGAATTCGTTCAATAACTGGTTTGCATTGATAATATTTCAGATCAATTGTCATAGAGCTCATATTGCTCTCGCCAACTTCAACACGGAAGTCGTTGATATATCCTTCTTCTTTTAAAACACGAGCAATATCTTGCTTCATGATTGAGGAAGGTAAAGTTACTTGCTGATGTTTTGCATGTTGGCCATTACGGATTCTGGTCAGCATATCAGCAATAGGATCTTGCATAGTCACATTCATTCTCCAAAATAAATTCTGTTGTTACCAACTGGATTTACGGCCACCGGTAACATTACCGTTCATAAGTTGGTTACGCAAACAGATTCGGCATAAGCCAAACTTACGATAAACCGCATGTCCACGACCACACTGTTGGCATCGTGTACTATGCCGCACAGCACATGAATTAATTGGCAATTTTGCCAAAGATGTCTGAGCTTGCATAATTGTTTCAAAATCAGTCGAAGATTTGATTATTTTTTTTAATTCAAATCGACGTGTTTTGTATTTATCAACCAATTTTGCTTTTTTCAGTTCTCGTTCTAGTATGGATTTTCTTGCCACAATAATATCCTTTCTAAGCTTTATCTTTTAATGGGAAATTAAAGGCCTCTAAAAGAGCACGACCTTCTTCGTTGGTCTTTGCACTTGTAGTGATGCAAATATCGAGACCGCGAATCACATCAATTTTATCAAAATCAATTTCAGGGAAAACGATTTGTTCTTGCAATCCCAAACTATAATTACCACGACCATCAAAAGAGCGAGGATTTAACCCTCTAAAATCTCTTACACGAGGCAGAGTAATCGTAATCAAACGATCCAAAAACTCATACATTTTATGTGAGCGCAATGTAACTTTGCAACCAATTGGCCAACCATCACGAATTTTGAAACCAGCAATAGATTTCTTTGCAAGAGTAACAACAGGTTTTTGACCTGTAATACGAGCCATATCGTCCAAAGCAAAGTTCATGACTTTTTTATCATTCACTGCTTCGCCAACACCCATATTTAAAGTGATTTTTAAAATTTTTGGCACTTGCATGACGGAGTCATAATTGAATCGCTTCATCATCGCATCTACAACTGTTTTCTTATATACATCTCTTAATCTGGTCATTTGCTTTCACCTAATTAGACTGCGTCTACCAATTCATTATTAGATTTGAAATATCTTACTTTAACTTTTTTGCCATTTTTATCTGCAAATCTAAAACCAATTTTATCCGCCTTCTCAGTTGCAGCGTTATATAATGCGACATTTGAAATATGCAAAGCAGATTCTTGTGTAACAATCCCACCTTTTTGCTCTAATTGCGGATTAGGCTTGACATGCTTTTTAATGAGATTAGCACCTTCAACCCAAACCTTATTGTCACTAACTTTTTGAACCACACCAATGTGGCCTTTTGATCTTCCAGTTGTCACAATGACTTTATCTTTAGCTCTTATACGATTCATTTGTTATCCCTCTTACAACACTTCGGCAGCTAATGAAATGATTTTCATGAACCGCTCTCTAAGTTCGCGAGTTACTGGCCCAAAAATACGCGTACCAATAGGCTCGTTTTGGTTGTTCAAGAGAACTGCGGCATTACCATCAAAACGAATCAAAGAACCATCGTCTCTTCTAACGCCTTGAGCTGTACGAACCACTACAGCATTCATCACAGATCCTTTCTTTACTTTACTGCGAGGTATAGCGTCTTTGATGCTTACTTTAATCACATCACCAACTCGCGCATATCTTCGGTGAGATCCACCCAAAACTTTGATGCACATAACTTTTCTTGCACCACTATTATCTGCGACTTCAAGCACAGTCTGCATTTGTATCATTTTGTTCTCCAGATCATATTTCGACCAGAAAAAGGCAGCTAATTATATCAGGCCTAGGATTCTATTGAAAGTCATATGATTTATAATTACGAAATAACCTCAACAAGGACCCAGTTTTTTAATTTGGATATAGGACGTGATTCTTTAATTTTCACTATATTACCAATTTTGCAAACTTGATTTTCATCATGCGCATGAAGCTTACTTCTACGTCGTAAAATTTTACCATACTTTGGATGCTTTACAGTTCTTTCAATCATGACGACAATTGTTTTTTGCATTTTATCACTTACAACTGTGCCAATCATTGTTTTACCACGAGTTTCATTTGTCGACATGACTACCTGCCTTTTCTGTAATAATTGTTTTGATTCGGGCAATTGTACGTCGCACTGTACGCATCACGTGAGTTTTATCTAAAACACCAGACGCTTTTCGCATGCGTTGATTTAATTGCTCTTTACGCAACGTTAGTAATTCTGTATTTAGCTGCTCTGTATCAAGAGCACGTAATTCACTTATGGTTTTCATCACATCACCTTCCGCTCTTCAAACATCACCTTAAATGGGAGTTTTGCTTTGGCCAAGTCAAATGCTTCGATTGCCAATTCGCGCGTCACACCTTCCATTTCAAACAAAATTTTTCCTGGTTGAATTTGAGCAACCCAGTACTCTACGTTACCTTTACCTTTACCTTGACGAACTTCTAAAGGCTTTTGTGTGATCGGTTTATCAGGAAACACACGAATCCAAATCTTTCCACCGCGTTTTACATGTCGTGTCATTGCTCGACGTGCAGCTTCAATTTGTCGCGCAGTCAGTCTTCCACGCTCTAATGCTTTCAGTCCGAATTCGCCGAAACTAACTGAACTTCCACGAAATGCTAGACCACGGTTCCGGCCTTTCATTTGCTTGCGGAATTTTGTTCTTTTTGGTTGCAACATAATCGTTATCCTTCTATCACTTACTTACGTCAGTATTGCTACGTGTTTTTTGCGACACAGTTTCGCCTTTGAATATCCAAACCTTAACACCAATAATACCGTAAGTTGTTTTAGATTCAGCTGTGCCATAGTCTATATCTGCTCGAAATGTATGCAATGGGACGCGACCTTCACGGTACCATTCACTTCGCGCAATTTCCGCACCACCCAAACGTCCAGAAACACAGATCTTAATACCTTTTGCCCCAGACTTCATGGCAGAAGTAACTGCTCTCTTCATAGCACGTCGAAACATAACACGTTGTTCTAATTGCTGGGCAATACCTTCAGCAACCAAAGTAGCATCTAGATCAGGCTTTCGAACTTCTTCTACATTAAGGTGAACTGGAACACCCAAACGTTCTGAAATTTGTGCGCGCAAACCTTCAATCCCACCACCTTTTTTACCAATCAAAACACCAGGACGCGCAGTATGAATCGTTACGACAGCATTATTAGCTGGTCGTGCAATTTGAATTCTACTGACTGCAGCACCCATGAGCTTCTTTTTAAGCTCTTTACGCAAATTAATGTCTTGATTTAGTAGTTCAGCATAATTGTGAACCGCAAACCAATTAGAGTTACACTCTTTATTGATTCCTAGTCGGATGCCTATTGGATTTACTTTCTGGCCCATAATTATTCCTCGTCCGATACGATGATGGTGATATGACAACTACGCTTGGAAATACGATTCGCTCTGCCTTTCGCCCGAGGAAGTATTCTCTTTAATGTAGCGGCTTCATCAACATAAATAGAACTGACTTTAAGCTCATCAATATCAACGCCGTTATTGTTCTCAGCATTAGCAATAGCTGACTCAAGCACCTTCAGGATCAATTGAGCACCTTTTTTTGATGTGAATTTCAACACATTCAATGCTCTAGAAACCGGAACATTTCTAACCATATCAGCGACCAATCTAGCTTTTTGAGCCGACATCGTCGCGTTTCTTAATTTTGCTGTGACTTCCATCATTAGCCTCTTACTTACCCTTGACCTTTCTGTCGCCAGAGTGACCTTTGAATGTTCGAGTCATAGAGAACTCGCCAAGTTTATGACCTACCATGTTATCGGTTACATATACCGGAACATGGTCACGGCCATTATGAACCGCAATGGTCAAACCTATCATGGTCGGAATTATCGTTGACCGTCGAGACCAAGTTTTAATTGGTTTTTTTGACTTTGTTGCAACTGATTCTTCCACTTTATGTAATAGATGACTATCAATAAAGGGACCTTTTCTGATAGAACGAGCCACTATATTATCCTCTTAAAATTTAAATACCTGACATTATTTTTTCTTACGACCACGAACAATAAACTGGTCTGTACGTTTATTAGAACGAGTCTTATAACCTTTAGTCGGCATACCCCATGGTGACACTGGGTGACGTCCACCTGAAGTCTTACCTTCACCACCACCGTGCGGATGGTCAACTGGATTCATCGCCACACCACGAACAGTAGGACGAATACCACGCCAGCGTTTCGCACCAGCTTTACCTAACACGCGCAAGCTGTGCTCACTATTACCAACTTCGCCAATAACAGCCCGGCAGGTCAATAATACTTTACGCATTTCACCAGAGCGTAATTTCAAGGTTGCATACGCACCTTCTTTTGCAACGATTTGTCCGCTACATCCGGCAGAACGCAACATTTGTGCGCCTTTACCAGGCTTGAGCTCAACACAATGAATGGTTGTACCCAATGGGATGTTTTTTAACGGCAACGCATTACCTACGGCAATAGGTGAATCACTACCACTTATTACTGTATGTCCTTTTTCAAGGCCTGAAGGGGCAATAATATACCTCTTTTCTCCATCCTTGTAAACTAATAATGCAATTAATGCTGTTCTATTTGGATCATATTCAATGCGTTCTACTTTAGCCTCAATACCATCCTTCAATCTTTTGAAGTCGATTATGCGGTATTGTGACCGTTGACCACCACCAATATGGCGAACAGTAATGCGCCCATTGTTATTTCGTCCACCCGTTTTATTCAAGGTTTCTACTAAAGGCGCATGAGGCTTACCTTTATGAATGTGTTTATGAACTACTTTAATTTCCCCACGTTTCCCAGGAGACGTTGGTTTGGATATCATAAGTACCATTTTAGATCTGCCTTATTCTGTCACTGTAAAATCAATGTCATTACCAGGTTGCAATGATACAAATGCTTTTTTCCAATCATTGCGCTTTCCACTCATTTGCTTGAAACGCTTAGATTTGCCTTTGACATTTACAACAGCCACCTGCTTTACTTTTACTTGAAAAACCAATTCAACGGCTTTTTTAATTTCGTCTTTGGTTGCATCTTTCAAAACTTTAAATGTATATTGTTTATGTTTGTCAGCAATATACGTGGATTTTTCAGAGGTATGAGGCGTTCTGATAACCGTCAATAATCTTTCTGTATTCATTGTAAACGCTCCTCTAAAGTTTTAATGACTTCTTCTGTCATAAGAACTTTTTCATACCCTAATAAAAGCACTGGATCCAACTCATCAACACTACAAACCGCATAGTCAAATACGTTGCGCGAAGAAAGATATTCATACTCTCCAAGCTCTTGCATGACAATCAAAGCATTTGTTAAATTTAACTCTTGCATTTTAATGAGAAAATCTTTTGTTTTAGGCGTTGGACATTCAAATTCACTAACAACCAACAAACGTTCAGTACGATTAAGCTCAGAAAGTATACTGCGAATTGCGCCTTTATACATCTTCTTATTAATCTTTTGAGAATAATCACGTTTTTTAGATGCAAATGTCACACCACCTGAACGCCATAATGGACTACGGATAGTACCTGCGCGAGCACGGCCTGTACCTTTTTGGTTCCAAGGCTTACGTCCACCACCACGCACTTCTGAGCGTGTTTTTTGAGCACTATTCCCACTGCGTAAATTATTCATGAATGTCACAACGGCTTGATGAACCAAACCTTCGTTAAAATCACATTCAAATACTGCAGGGTTAAGTGTCAATGTTGATTTGTCTGCACTTTCTTTTTTAGTTGTCATCATTCACCCCTTGTGTGTTTTTTAACAGCGGGCTTAATTTCAACTCTAGCACCAGGCGCACCAGGAATTGCACCTTTGATAAGCATCAAATTGCGTTCAGAATCTATCTTGATCAATTCAAGACTCTGTGTGGTGACTCGTCTTGAGCCCATATGACCCGCCATTTTTTTACCTTTAAATACGCGGCCTGGCGTTTGATTTTGTCCGATAGACCCAGGGACGCGATGCGAACGTGAGTTACCATGAGTGGCATCTTGGGTACGAAAATTATGTCGCTTTACTGTTCCTGCAAATCCCTTACCTTTAGAGACTGCAGATACATCCACAAATTGGCCTTCAGCAAAAACATCTTTCGCAGCAAGTTCTTGACCACAACTGTATGCTTCGACATCTTCCACACGAAATTCAACCATCATATCACCAGCTTCAATTTCAGCTTTAGCAAAATGTCCTGCCAATGGCTTAGACACTCGACTTGCTTTTTTAGTTCCGCCAGTTAATTGAATCGCAGTATACCCATCTTTTTCCATCAATTTAACTTGAGAAATACGATTTGGGTGTACTTCAACCACTGAAACAGGAATAGATTTCCCTTCCAGGGTAAAAATACGAGTCATGCCGATTTTTCGGCCCAGTAAACCGATGTTCATTCTAACACCTCTTTAGTCACTCTATTACTCGCTCATTATTTGCTGTGAGCGCTATTATAGTTTGCATCTGACAATTGTCATGCATTAATTGCTATATACATGACAATTTGCATTACGTCAGCAGATTAATCGTCCAAACTGATCTGAACATCTACACCTGCTGCCAAATCTAACTTCATCAACGCATCAACCGTTTTCTCAGTAGGATTGACGATCACAACCAATCTCTTGTGAGTTCGAAGCTCATATTGATCTTGAGCATCTTTGTTAACGTGTGGAGAAACCAACACAGAAAACTTCTCTTTTCTAATTGGCAAAGGGATTGGCCCACGAATTTGTGCACCAGTACGCTTTGCAGTTTCAACTATTTCACGAGTTGACACATCTATCATGCGATGGTCAAACGATTTGAGTCGAATTTTAATACTCTGATTAGCACTCATAGTCATCACTCAATAATCTTAGCTACAACACCCGCACCTACTGTGCGGCCACCTTCGCGAATCGCGAAACGCAAACCTTCGTCCATTGCAATAGGAGCATGCAATTGGATTAACAATTTCACGTTATCT
>PEQK01000012.1 GCA_002786165.1 Legionella sp. | reverse complement strand
AGTGAGTTAGTAGTGTAAAGTAAATGCTTGAGTGGTCAGGAATGACCACTCGATCAGCATTTATTCAATTTTTTTTTCCCAAACGATATAAAATAAAATATACTGTATTTATCGCAACTCACATGTTGAGCGTAGAATGAGCATGAAGCTCGGACTTTTTCTTATTATTACTGGTTTTATACTCGCAGGATGCCAACAACCTACTCATCATTACCAAGGCTATGTTGAAGGTGAAACATTATACTTAGCAGAGCCTTTTTCTGGTATTTTGCAAAAAGCACATGTTCACCGTGGTCAAATTGTGAAAAAAGGTCAATTGTTATTTGAAATTGATCCTTTGCCTCAAGAATACGAATTGAAACGTGCAAAAGCGAGCATTGAACAAAATCAACAAGTATTGATAGATATACAAAAAGCGCGCCGCGCTCCTGAAATTGATGCCATCAAAGCCCAAATCGAGCAAGTTAAAGCTCAAATATCATTAGCTGCCATTCGTTTTCATCGTAATGAAACCTTGTTTAATAAAAAAGTAGTTGCTAAGGACGACTTAGATGCGGCATTTGAACGCTTGCATGAAGCTGAAGGATTAAAAGCACAGTTAGAAGCGAATTTGGCGTTGGCTTTAATGGGTGGTCGCCCAAATCAAATTGGGGCACAAAAAGCGGCAAACAAAGGTCTAAGAGCCGCTCTTGAGGAAGCGCAATGGTCTGTAGACCAAAAGAAAGTATGCGCTCCTTCTGATGGTATTATATTTGATACCTATTACAAAAGAGGTGAGTTTGTGGTTGCTGCTCACCCAATTGCTTCTCTTTTAACTCGCCAAAATACGTATATAGAATTTTTTGTGCCTTTACGTGATCTTCACGATTTAGAAGTTGGTAAAAAAATTACGTATACATATTCGACCTCTAAAAAAGCGTTTTCTGCTGTTGTGGGCTATATCTCTCCAAAAGCGGAATACATGCCTCCTTTGGTCTACAGCCGAGATAACTTCGATAAATTGGTATTTCGAGTCAAGGCCTTGGTCTACGGTAAAAATCCCTTGATCCCTGGCGAGCCTGTCATGATTCATGTTGAGCGTACCCATGCAGGATGACATTATTAATGTGCGTCACTTACGTAAATCATTTGATAAACGAGTGGTGGTCAATGATGTTGATTTAACGGTTAAAAAGGGTGAAGTATTTGGGTTTTTAGGACCAAACGGCAGTGGAAAAACCACTACCATTCGTATGCTATGCGGCTTATTAACACCAGATAGTGGATCTGGCCAGTGCTTGGGATTCGATATTCTTACGGAATCACGTCACATCAGACAACGAGTGGGTTACATGACGCAGCATTACAGTTTTTATGGTGATTTGACAGTTGAAGAAAATTTAGATTTTTTTGCCCGAGTGTACGGGATGGATCAGCGCAAAGAGCGCGTGCAGCGCATCATGGAAGAACATGATTTATTGAAATATCGTCGACAATTAACAGCGCAATTATCTGGAGGGTGGAAGCAACGAGTTGCTTTAGCGGCGTGTCTGTTGCATGAACCTGATATGTTATTGCTGGATGAACCCACTTCTGGTATCGATCCAATTGCGAGAAGAGATTTTTGGGATAAAATTCACGCCTTAAGTGAACAAGGCATCACGACCTTGATGTCCACGCATTATATGGATGAAGCAGAACGATGTACGCGGCTTGCATATCTGGCTTACGGCGATTTACTTATTACAGGTACAGTAGAAGAAGTGATTGGAGCCACCCATTTAAAAACTTGGAATATCTATGGCAAGGGTGTCACAACGGCATTGTTGCAAGATATCAAACAAGTACCCGGTGTGACACAAGCGGCTTTATTTGGGCGGCAAATTCATGCGTGTGGATTTGATTCAAAACCTATTGAACAAGGCTTGCTTAAGGTGCAACAACAACATGCGATCCATTTTGAAATGATCCCCTCAACGTTAGAAGATGCTTTCATTAGCTTGGTATTGAGCACTTCAAAAAAGGAATAGGCTGCATATGGATATAGGAGTGCGATCCCGGCGTGTCGAGACGTATATAAAGCGCCATTCGCTAAATCATCACGGTTTACGAGAAGCCTTAATTCGGCTTTGGGCCATGATGATCAAAGAATTCGTCCAAATGCGTCGTGATAAAACCACGTTAGGTATGATGATTGGCTTGCCGATGATTCAATTGATTTTATTTGGATTCGCAATCAACTTAAATCCTCGTCATCTGCCTACGGCAGTGGTTGGCAATGAAACTGGCCAGCTGGCGCGACGTATATTAGTTGGTATGCAAAACTCCAGCTATTTTAATTTCGTATCACCACCGGTCAGTGAGGCCCAAGCAGAACATTTGCTCAAAACAGGTAAGGTTCAATTTGTGGTGAATATTCCCCCGGGGTTTGATCATGATCTCATCAAAGGAGCTCACCCTCGTTTGCTGTTACAAGCAGATGCGACAGATCCGGCGGCCACATCACGAGCGGTGTCCGTATTCAGTGATATTGCGGGATTTATTTTACATGAAGAGTTGGTGGGACCTCTTGATTTTTTACGTAATGATGTCACGCCTTATCTTCCGTTTGTACATGCTGTGTATAACCCGTTGGCCATCACGGCCTACAATATTGTTCCGGGCTTATTGGGCGTTGTATTGACCATGACGTTAGTGATGATTACTGCGTTGGCTATTACTCGAGAGTATGAACGAGGCACGATGGAAAACCTTCTGGCCACGCCTTTAAAACCTTTGGAAGTGATGTTGGGTAAAATTTTCCCTTATGTGATTGTTGGATATGTGCAGATTGGATTGATACTCATTATGGCCAAATTTGCGTTTGGTGTGCCAATGCAAGGCAGTGTATTGCTCTTGTTGCTGTTATGTCTGCCTTTTGTTGCAGCAAATTTGGCAGTCGGACTAACCTTCTCTACTTTGGCAAGCAATCAATTGCAAGCGGTGCAATCGGCTATGTTTTTCTTTTTGCCTTCTATCCTGTTATCCGGATTTATGTTTCCGTTTCGAGGCATGCCACTTTGGGCACAGTATTTGGGTAATATGCTGCCTTTAACGCACTTCCTGGTTATTGTGCGAGGGATCCTTTTGAAAGGTGCTGGGTTTTTAGATGTTTGGCAAGAAGTGTTGCCTATTTTGGGGTTTATGTTGGTTGTGATGGTGATAGCGTTAAAGCGTTATCGAAATACTCTGGATTGAGGCTGAACACATGATGAATTTAATTTTTGATTTTGATGGCACATTGGTGGATAGTTTTGATGCGGCCATTAAAGTATTAAACATTTTGGCGTTAGATTTTAATTTTCGACAGCCTGCGGCCGTTCAAATAAAGGATTTGAAAACAATTGAAGCCAAAACTTTGTTAAAAATATTAGATATTCCAATGTATAAAATCCCTTTTATTTTACGTCAAGCCAAAAGATTGATGCACAAAGAAATGGCGCATCTCAAACCTTTTCCAGGGATTCCGGAGGTATTACACTCCTTGCATGCCTCAGGGTTTTGTTTAGGGATTGTGACTTCTAATTCCGAAGAAAATGTCAAATCTTGGTTGAAGCAGCATGAGATTTTATCCTATTTTGAGTTCATTCATAGCGCGCCCCAATATTTTGGTAAAGAACGCATCCTGTCGAAATCAATTAAAAAGTATCAATTAGACAAAAAAAAGGTGTGTTATATTGGCGATGAAACGCGAGATATTGAAGCTGCAAAACGCAGTGGCATTGCCTCTTTGGCTGTCACTTGGGGGTTTAATTGTGAAGAGATCATGCATCAACATCAACCGCACTATATTGCAAGAATGCCTGCCGATATTATTACTTTGTTTTCTCAAAAGGATCGGTAATCATTTCTTCCTTATCATTTAAAACTATTATGTTATTTTTTTGCTCATGAAAGCATTTTTTTGTATGATACGTAAAACTTGTTGAAAGAAAAATATTATGTCTGCTTTTTTTTCTGCCTTGAATCCATTATCACGTCGATCCGGGGTGACTGTTCGGGCTGTAAAATACCCCTATAAAAGAATGGATCTGTGGCAAGAGATACCCGATCGTACGGTGGATCTCGTGATTTCATTCTTATGGCGCAGCAATCTATCCGTATTAAATGGTATTTACGAAACATTCACGGTATTTTACGGGGATCATTTTGATAAACAAGCTAAAGGTATAGGTCAAAAAGGGATATTGGATTTTACGATTTTGCCTTTGTTATCGCGTAAACTCATCGCAGATACCTATCTTGAAAGACGTAAACAGGCCTATTTCTCTAATATATTGGCATGGGTGGTCGCTCTACCCATACAAACAATCACCTTTAGTCTAGCATTGGCATGTACTTTAGCTCTGTTCCCTGTTGTTGTGTTGGTAACGGTATTACGATATTTATATGCCTGTTTTGATCGTTCTTCTGCTCAAGCGATCCCCGTAACGCTCTCTTATTCTGCCTTCCATACCGCGTTATATTGTTTGGATAGAGCAGAGATTCGTACCCAAGATAACATCCGGCGTTTGTTGGAGCATCCACAAAACTTAGCCGCATTGGCAGCTGTGATGCAGCGTATGACGCATGTTATTGCTGATGGGAACAGCAAGGTTTTAAACAACCAAGCAGGATTTGATTTTCTCTTGGAACATCGAAACTTTTGGAGCGATAGTAGGATTACTAAAAATCTGGATGGTCTGTATGCTGTGAATCAACCGCTGGTACAATTGAATGAACTAAAAGAATTAGTTGCCATTGCTATTGGAGACATTGATAGCGAATTGCAGGCTGCTCCCATACATCATGCATTAAACAATAGTACAAAATCAGCCTTTCGGTTAAAGAAATTGACCAAGCTACAAGATAATATTGAACGAACCATAGATGCATCTATGATTCGACATATTACAAATGATCAAAAAAGTACCGATGAAGAAACATTGCAATGCATCCGATCTGCTATATCGAAATTCAATGATTCTTTGTATACAGAACAATCATCACGAGTTAGCTCTAAAGCATTGTTACAATATTGCTGGAATGCGGTATATGATCACAAACAATGGCGTTTAGGGGTGACCCAAGAGCTCGGATTGACTTGTTTTTACGGCATATTATATGAAGTTGGGATGCCCGAAGTTCCTGTTGAAGCGGCTTTTTCCAAGATGATAGAAGGGATGGCAAGCATTCACCGTCTCTGTGAATCGGATGCTATTTTAAAGTTGTCACCAGAGATGCGTCAGATGGCTGAGGATGTGATTACTTTAAATGATGTACATCTGTCGTTTTGAGCCTTAAAACACCAATGGAGTCAAAGACTCCATTGGAAAATGAGATTAAGAATGCATCAAATGTTTTTGAATTGCTTCTGCTTTTTGTAAATGCATAGCAACATGGTGACGCGCTTCTTTTAATAATTTTGTCAAATGTGCATTTGAAGATTGTAATATGCCTTGATCAATCGTGCTTAGGGCAGTTCTATGATCTTGGATCATATGTTCAATATACGTTCTATCAAACGCATTGCTTGGAACAGATTGTAATTGCGCCAATTCTTGTTTGCTATGTTGTTCAAGATATTGCGAACCAGTACTGATCACAGGTGTGATCTTGGCTCTGTGGCTAAGGTGACGTAGTTTATGTAAGCATTTGCTATGTTGCGTATGTAGCATGGCAGCATAACGTTTTACTTCTGGATTTTGAGCGCGTTGACGTGCGACGTTTGCGCTAGCAATTTCTGCTTTGTCTAATGTCATCATCTCTTGAATGATTTCACCATTTGCTTGTGCGCCGTACACACCATGTTTCATCGAGGTTGTAGTTGGCCATAGCGGACTGATTGGATTGATTGGGGACGACGTATCCCAAGTACATCCTGTTACTAAGACAAACATAAAAGGAACACAACTCAATATTTGTTTCGTTTTCATCCTATCTCCTTAAGGGTCCAAAATTGGGTTTTCTTATACGCTAATCATTCCATCAAAATAAATATAGTAGGCATTTATCGTTTTTACAATCCTTGTCTACCTTTGTGATTTTTTATGCACAAAAACCATCATAATAATATTTTTTAATCAAAAATGCCTGGCTGTGACAACTGTATTCGTGAATGCGGAACTAATGTTGGTAGAAAACTGGGTCTACGTACACACCAGGCCAAAAAAAGTGATTTTTTTGATTAAGTATCGAGATAAACAGAATAGAATGAAAAAATCAGCTACATTATAAGGATGTATGCTTGCCTTAAAGGGTTCACATGAGTATCGGTCACACTCATTCGCCTGTCTCATCGACACAAGAACGCGCGCTTTTGATCGCATTGAGCTTGACGTCTATTTTTTTGTTGATAGAACTTGTGGGCGGCTTTCTAGCGGATAGTCTTGCCTTGATTTCAGATGCGGCTCATATGTTTACGGATGTCACCGCACTGGCTATTTCTTTTGTTGCCCTCAAAATAGGACGACGACCTGCAGATAGATATAGAACCTATGGTTATTATCGGTTTGAAATTTTAGCAGCTGTGTTCAATACTCTCCTGTTATTTTTAGTCGCTCTTTATATTGTCTATGAAGCCTATCAACGTTTAAATCAACCGGTAGCTATTCATTCCATGAGTATGATGGTTATTGCCTGCCTGGGATTGATGGTCAATATGATATCCATGCGGTTACTAAGTTCTAGAAAACATACTAGTCTTAATCTTAAAAGTGCCTATCTTGAAGTTTGGAGTGATATGTTGGGCTCTGTGGGTGTGATTTTGGGTGCGTTGATCATCTATACCATGGGATGGTTATGGGTGGATTCAATCGTGGCGATACTGATTGGTTTATGGGTATTGCCTCGTACCTTTATCTTGTTGAAAGAAAGCATCAATATTCTTTTAGAAGGTGTACCCAAAGAGGTTAATTTTGATGAGCTTCACACATCGATGTGCCGCATCGAAGGCATATTAGATGTTCATGAATTACATGTGTGGGCGATAAGCTCTGATAAAATTAGTTTGACCGCACATATCGTCATCGATTCAAAATATGATGGCGCTCAGGTAGGTGATCATGTGCGGCAATTATTGGCCTCACAATTCCATATTTCACACACAACTTTGCAGTATGAATCCTCCACATGTCTCGATGCAGAAAGTAGTTGCCATTTTCAGAACCCTCTTCATTAACCGACTATGTTGTGTTCAGGACGTGAGTGTGCGGCCATGTCGTTTTGCTGTCTGTCGCCGTTCTTGCCAGGTTTGTAATAACACATAAAAAACCGGTACAAAGAGCACGGCCAAACACGTAGATGCGAGCATGCCACTACACACTGCAACGCCAATAGAGCGTCTCGCATTCGCGCCTGCACCAGTGGCAAATACCAATGGCAAGACGCCCAGGATAAATGCAAAAGAGGTCATAATGATGGGGCGAAAACGTGTCTTAGCGCCAATAAGTGCGGCTTCTATAATTGATTTATGGTGGAGTTCACGTTCTTCCCTAGCTACTTCTACGATCAAAATAGCATTTTTGGCGGCCAATGCAATCAACAGTAAAATACCTATTTGGGTATAGGTATTATTTTCTATACCCAGTAGTAAGAGGACCAACACGGTGCCTACCAATGCTAAAGGTACGCTGAATAAAACGGCTAACGGTGTGATCCAGTTTTCATATTGGCCTGCCAAGATCAAATACACCAATACCAAAGACATTAAGAAAATATAGTAACTCATATTTCCTGCTTTCTTTTCTTGGTAAGCGGTGCTGGTCCATTCATAAGAAATACCTGCAGGTAAAATTTGTTTGGCCAATTGTTCTAATGCGCTAATGGCTTGCCCTGAGCTGTACCCATTGGCGGCAATACCAAAAATATTACTAGAAGGGTATAAATTATAGAGAGATACAATAGATGGTCCGACAGAGGGGTACATATCGGTTAACGTGCCCAATGGCACCATGCCTCCGGATTGATTTTTGACATAATAATGACGGACATCGTCAATGCTCATTCGTGCAGACGCATCTGCTTGTACATACACTTGAAATACTTGGCCAAATTTTGTAAAAAGATTGACGTATGAGGAGCCCAGATAGGTTTGTAATGCATTGGACGCATCACCAACGGCGACGCCTAAAGATTCTGCTTTGGTGTTATCAATAGGGGCTGACAGTTGAGGCGCTTCTGCGCGAAATGAGGTCATTAATTTTTGTACTTCTGGGCGCAGATTGGCATAATAAATCATCTGATCGGTTGCTGCTTGTAGTTTACGATAATCAAAACTACCGTCTTGTAATTCCAATTGCATTTGAAACCCGCCAGCCATACCTAATCCTTGAATAGCCGGAGGTACTACCACCAACACCTTGGCATCTAAAGTTTGTTGCGCAATATCGTTGAATTTTTTATAGAGTGCTCGCAAATTATTTTTTTGACCTCGAACGCTCCAATCTTTAAATATGACATATAGTACGCCGGCATTTGACAAACTGGCATTGTTATCCAAAATTGAAATGCCATCGATGGCGATAACATTGGCCACGCCTTCTACAGACTCAATTTTCTGACGTAATTTGTCTAAAACCACATCGGTCCGACCTAAGCTGGCACCGTCGGGCAATTGCACATTGAACATCAAATACCCTTGATCTTCGAGAGGGATTAATCCTGTAGGAATTCGAGTCAATCCTAAAATAGCCAAAAATACGAGTAAGGCCCCTATGCCACATACAAATGTGCTGCGATGTATGAGCCTATCCATCACACTCAAATACCATGCTTCTATCGGTTGATATATTTTGTCAAATCCACGGTAAAACCAGGATTTGGTCTTATTAGGATCATGGGGTCGTAGCCATATGGCGCACTGAGTTGGTTTCAAGGTCATTGCATTGATTGCACTGATTAAGGACGTCGCCGCAATAACCAGCGCAAATTGCGCATACATCGCGCCAGTTAACCCGGAAATAAACCCTGCGGGCACAAAAACTGCCATCAAGACCAACGTAATGCCAAGGATAGGCCCCATCAGCTCTTTCATGGCTTTGATTGCGGCTTCTTTAGGGGATAATTGTCGCTCAATATGCTGGGTGACGCCTTCTACAATCACAATGGCATCATCGACCACAATCCCTATCGCTAGTACCAGTGCGAACAACGTCAATAAATTAATGGAGTAACCCATGATCAATAGTGCAAAAAAAGCCCCAATAATGGTCACAGGTACCGTGGTTGCCGGTACTAAAGTAGCACGTGCATTTTGTAGAAACACCAAAATGACCAATAAGACCAAAATGCCTGCTTCGAATAACGTGCTGTATACTTCATGCACAGAGGCTTTCACAAACATGGTGGTATCAAAAGGAATAGAATATTGCATGCCCGGAGGAAATTCTTTGGCCATTTTTTCAACGGTATCGCGTACTTCTTGTGCAACCGTCAAGGCATTAGCCCCTGGCAATTGAAAAATACCAATGGCTGCGGTTGGCTTGCCATTTAATTTGGCCAATTGACTATAATTGGATGATCCCAGTTCAACGCGCCCTACATCTCGAATGCGAATAATTTTGGCATTACTCCCTGCATGAGCTGATTGATTAGGGGTGTTCGCGACCTTTTTAATGATAATGTCAGCAAACTCATCTGAATTGGCCAATTGTCCTGGAACATTGAGTGTGAATTGATAAGCTTGTTGGGTGAAAACGGGCGGGGCACCAATTTGACCTGCGGTCACTTGTTTGTTTTGATTTTTAATGGCATTTAATACATCGCTGGGATTTAACCCGTAGGTTTGCATTTTTTGAGGGTCTAGCCAAATTCGCATGGCGTAAGAACCTGAGCCAAAAATATTGACATTGCCTACGCCTGGTAACCGTGCTAACTCATCTTGCATGCGAATGGTCGCGTAATTATTTAAAAACAACCCATCGTATTCGCCATGCTCTGATGTTAATGTGATGAATTGTAACACTGCTGTAGATTTTTGTTGGACCATGACCCCTTGTTGTTGTACGGCCTCTGGTAACTGTGCCATAGCTGATTGCACTCGGTTTTGTACCAGAACTTGAGCGAAATTTAGGTCTGTTCCAATTTCAAAAGTGATGATCAAGGTATACATGCCATTATTGGCGTTTGTGGATTGCATATATAGCATTTTTTCAACACCATTCACCTGTTGTTCTATAGGTAATGCTACGGTTTTCATCAGGGTTTTGGCATCTGCGCCCGGATACGTTGTGGTGACTTGAATGGTTGGAGGGACGATGGCTGGATATTGTGTGACTGGTAATACCCCGATCGCGATTAAGCCAAGAAACACCAAAAAAATAGCCAGGACATTTGCCAATACGGGTCGTTCAATAAAAAATTTAGCGATCATGGTTGTTTCTGCTCATATTGAGGCACGACTTGATGGCCCGGTGTCGCATTTTGTAAGCCACTAATAATCACATTATCGTCCGGTTTTAATCCTTTGAGTACAGCACGCTGACCTTTCTCGACCTCACCTAAAGTCACACGCTGCAAAACCACCCTATGTTGTTTGTCTACCAACAACACATACGATCCAATTTGATCATACAAAACGGCTGTATCAGGAATGGTTAATTGCTGAGTAGAGGGACCAAGAGCTACTCTAATTTGCGCAAACAAACCAGGAATCAATGCATATTTTTTATTGGGTAATAAGGCGCGAAACTCCATGGTACCTGTCGAGGCGTCTAGCCCTGTGTTCACAAAATCCAATTTCCCTTCATATTTATAAGCAGTTTCATTTTGTAGATTGACTTGTACGGGTACTTGCTTAATGATTTTTTCATTTGCGCCATTTTCACGTGCTGCAGCGCGTAACTTTATAAAATCTAATTCATTTAAATTAAAATAAATATAAATGGGATCCAATTGATTGAGGGTAGCAAGAACGGTGGCAACCCCATTACCCACCAAGTTACCCACATCTATCAAATGGCGTCCAATTCGGCCATCAAACGGGGCGGCAACATGGGTATAACTGTAATTGATAAACGCAATATCTTCATTCGCTGTTGCTTTAGCCATTTCTGCCTCTGATTCTTGGCTTTTTGCAAACCATTTTTCCACATTATTGAGAGAGGTGGCGTTTTCTTTGTACATGCGTTGTTGGCGCGCGTATTCGGCTTTATCGTAATTATGAATCGCTTGTTGTGCGGCTACCGTGGCTTTTGCTTCGCGTAATTTTGCCATATAAGGTTCTGGTTCAATGACAAACAAATTTTGGCCTTTGTTGACAAACGTACCGTCGACAAAATTAATCTTATCCAGATACCCTTCTACACGAGCGACTAAATCGACGGTATTATAAGCCACAATGCTGCCGGTTTGTGTGACATATTGGGTGATAGGTAAGGGTTTGGGTTTCGCCACAATGACGGTGGGCGTTGGAATTTGCGGATGGTGTCGAATGGCATAAAAACGAGTGTATATATCCAAACAGACTAGCGCGACTAAGCCTATTTGGATTGCTTTGATCCATTTTGATTTTTTACCTTGTTCCATAGCCATCACCAATTGGGTAAATAAAGTTGTTCTAATTGTTGTTTCTGGGTCGTAGGTCGCGTGTGATTCTCTTCTTTCAACAAATCTCCCCAGTTGGTACGTGAGGCCATGTCTTGTTTGACTCTATAAGGCACCATATCACGTCCTTTTCGAATCTGCCATCCACCGCCCAATGCTCGATACAAAGAGACTAAAGCCAACGGTATTTCAGCTTGCGCTTTAACCAGAGACGTTTGTACACGCAATTGTTGCTGTTCCGCATTCAATACCGGCGTAAAATCATTTTCTCCTTCCCTATATTGGATAAGGGTCAATTGAGTGGCTTTGACCGCAGAATGCGAGGCTTGAGCCAGTGACTGTTTTGATTTTTTGGCCTCAATATAACGCGTGATGTTATCTTGTACCTCTTGTTGTGCCACCAACACCAAATTTTTATATTTTAACAAAGCTTGTTGAAATACGGCATCTTGAGCGCGCACGGCATTGGTGATTTGGCCATAGTTTAATAGGGGCCAGTTTAAAGCAGGTCCTGCAAGCACATTCACATTAGACCAATTAAATAGATCTCCTAATGAGGAGCCATTGATGGTATTTGCTGCAAAATTAAAACTACCTGCTAAAGCGAAAGAGGGGTAAAGATTTGCTTTGATTTGGCCAATAGTGGCCAATTCGGTGATGGCAACAAGACGTGCTTGATGAATGTCTGGTCGTCTTGCGAGGCTTTCTTTGGGAATTCCGATTTCTACCTGCTTGGGTGCTTGTGGAATGCCATATTTTTTGAGTAATAATTTATCCACATCATTTGGCAATAAACCAAGCAAAACCGCTAAGGCATCTTTTTGTATTTGTAGCATGCTGACCAGACTTGGTAGTTGTGCTTCTGTTTCGGACAATTCAGTTTTTGCTTGTTCAACGTCTAACATGCTGATTTCACCAGACCGGTAGCGTGACTGGGTTAACTGGAGGCTCAGTTGTTGAACTTTGATATTATCTTCAGTGACTTTGATCAAGGCTTCACTGGTACGAATTCGAATGTAATAGCTGGCAATATCTGCGGTAAGTGTTACTAAAGCATCGTCATATGCGGCCAGAGAGGCTAAAAAAGTGGCATCTTTGGCTTGAATTGCGCGACGGTATTTTCCCCAAAAATCAATTTCCCAATTGGCAGAAAATCCCAACATAGAGGCATAGAAATTGGAAGGCAACACATTTTCTAGATAATTACCCCCCATGCGGTAATAATTTAAACTGCCCACCATCCCTTGTTGTTGAGGATACAACTGCCCTACGGCTTGAGCGAGTTGTGCCCGAGCTTGTAATACGTGAACTCCAGCCGTTTGTAACGTTAAATTATTGCAATACCCTTGATATATCAATGCCGTTAAATTGTCATCCTGAAATACTTCCCACCAGGCGACTTGCCGGAAAGGCATTTCTTTAACACTCTTATCTTTTTTGGCCCAATGCGGCGCTACGCTAGTGTGAGGTTCTTTATAATTTGGTCCCACCATACACGCGCTGAGACAAACACAAGATATAACGAAAAGTGTTTTAAGCTGAGAAGAATAGGTCATTGGCATAACCTATGGATAGACCAGTGGATAGTGGTTAGTAATCGAGAGCGCCGTCTGCTCCTATTCTCTAGTATAAAACTCATATTTCCCTGTGAATCAATGTCACGATACTGAGCAAAGTTCATCTTTTCATATATTTTTCAAAAATTCAAACACTCTTTCTTGTTCGCGAGTCTATAAAATAATAGAACCTGTAAAAGGGGATTGGTATCGCGATGAAAAAAATGCATAATGAATCATAAGAGTAGGGCGAGTTATCAATTAGTTTGTACTGTGACAAGGATGAAACATGCGACGACAATGGTATATAGGCTTTGGTGTTATTTTTCTTTTGGTCATGCTCCGCGCATTTGTTTGGGGGCATGCTGATTGGCTTCCTGTGTTGATTGTGCCTCTGGTGATCATAGGGATTTATGATTTTTTTCAGAAAAAACATTCTATTTTGCGTAACTTTCCTGTTTTAGGCCATGTCCGATATATTTTAGAGTTCATGCGACCTGAGGTTCAGCAGTATTTTGTAGCCAGCGATGAATCGGAGCGGCCGTATAATCGTGAGTCTCGCTCGATTATTTATCAGAGAGCAAAAAATGTTCGCGATACTATCCCGTTTGGTACGTCCCAAGATATTTTAAAAGAAGGCTATACCTGGGTGTTGCATTCGTTAGCCCCTAAGAGCGTGACTGAAGTGGAACCTCGCATTCTGATTGGCGGTGCTGACTGCAAAAAACCGTATTCTGCATCTCGTTTAAATGTGTCTGCGATGAGTTTTGGTTCTTTGTCAGGCAATGCCATTATGGCCATCAATTTGGGCGCTAAAATCGCTGGGTTTTCACAAAATACCGGGGAAGGTGGACTCAGTCCTTATCATTTACAAGGCGGAGATTTGGTTTTCCAATTGGGAACTGCTTATTTTGGTTGTCGCGATGATGAGGGCAATTTTAATGATGAATTGTTTGTCATCGAAGCGGCTCGAGAAGAAGTCAAAATGATCGAGATCAAATTATCACAAGGGGCTAAACCATCGCATGGTGGTATTTTACCTGCTGCCAAAGTGACCGAAGAAATTGCAGCCATTCGTAAAATCAAAATGGGACAAGATGTGTTATCTCCTCCGGCGCACTCTGCCTTCGATTCTCCTAAAGGCCTGTTGTTGTTTATCAAACGATTGCGGGAGTTATCAGGCGGAAAACCAGTTGGTTTTAAATTATGTATTGGCCGCAAAGAAGATTTTTTAGGTATTTGTAAAGCAATGATAGAAACCAATATTTTGCCGGATTTTATCACCGTGGATGGGGCAGAAGGTGGGACGGGGGCGGCGCCACTCGAGTTTGTGAATCATGTCGGGGAGCCTTTGACCGCTGGGTTGATTTTTGTTCACAATGCTTTGACGGGTGTTGGACTCAGAGATAAAATTTGTGTGATATGTAGTGGCAAAATTGCCACAGGTTTTGACATGGTCCTAAGAATCGCAATGGGTGCGGACGTCTGTCAAAATGCCCGTGCCATGATGATGTCTGTGGGCTGCGTCCAAGCCAAACAATGTAATGCCAATACCTGTCCTACAGGGGTGACCACCCAGAATATTCGCTTACAACGAGGTCTGGTGGTCGATGAGAAAAAAGTCCATGCCGCTAATTATCATCGTAATACTATTCATGGATTTTTGGAGATCGTGGGAGCG
Source organism: Legionella sp. (assembly GCA_002786165.1). Classification (GTDB taxonomy): domain Bacteria; phylum Pseudomonadota; class Gammaproteobacteria; order Legionellales; family Legionellaceae. The sequence continues at coordinate 321,430 of PEQK01000012.1, read as the reverse complement.
ATGGGGTTGACCAATCCCAGTGAGTTGACGCCGGAGTATGTGATGCAACGCACCTCCAATAATAAAGCCAAAACATTGGCTGAAATTTATGAGTATTTAACCCCTGGGGCATTATTAGGCGATACTATTCCTGATTCTTATAAAAAGTATTGGGCGTTAGCGGACGCCAATAAATTTACGGCGTAAGCCCTTAGATTGCCTTCGCCCGCTGGCGGGCGAAGGTGCCCGTAATCATGTAGAGTCTTTACTTTCTATGCAAGAATTTCTTGAAAACCAAATAAAGATCCAATTATTTTTAATTGATGATCTGCAGCGATATATACAATTTTATGAACATGTAGAGAAACCATCGCTGCATTTGAATGTGTTTGACACCTATGTTTCTACAATAGAAGAGGTTTTAGAGATGCAGAATAATGACTCTTCCGCTTATCATGAGAACTTGGAACAGTTATGGCGGCGATTTTGTCCTGCTTTCAGTGCACAAGCCATTGTCCCCTATGACGAATCGCAAAGGTCCTTACATGGCTCTCAACAAAGCCCTACGACTTGTCACGCGAGTTTGTATCACCCGCAGAGCTCTTCTTTAACTATCAGCCCATCTTCGAATTTGGCGAGTACTCCCAAATGATGGCATGTGCCTCATTTGAACGATGAACATCACGTTTTATGTACATCGTGTTACGCAAAGGAAGGATCTTTAAGAGGGTGATTTTTTATCTCCTAAAGAGAGGTTGGTAATCACGTTAACCACTTCTCCATTATAAATTGAATCGGGCGGATTGATAACGAGTTGTTCGCCAACATCGATGTGAGATGACACTTCTACTTCACTTCCAAAATCACGAGAGATCTGGATGTTTTTTAAGACGACGCGATTGTTTTTATCAATTTTTGCTACTTGTAATCCTTCTTGACGAAATAATAAAGCATTTACCGGCAACACCACACTAAGTGGTGAAGCAGCCAGGGAAAAAGTGACTTCTGTATAGCTGCCTGGTAATAGCAAATCTGTTTCATTATGTACCATAAACTCCGCCAGAAGGGTTCTGGTTTTTGGATCGAGGGCGCCTGAAGTTTTGAGTAATTGCGCCTGAAAAATCCGTCCGGGATGCTCTGCAAATTGCATATCAACCGTCATGCTTGAGATAATTCTTGAGGAATACAATTCAGGAATTTTAACATAGAGTCTGAGTTTGTCGGTTTGGACTAATTTAAAAAGTGGTTTGGCATTTGCATTGCTTCCAGCATTGATGAGGTCTCCTACATCAATCCCTCTCATTGCAATGATTCCTGAAAAAGGAGCTTTGATTTGCGCAAAACTCACCAAGTCACTTAATTTGTCGCGATTGGCGCGCTGTGCCGCTACTGTAGCACTTAATGCCTTGGCTGCCTGGATTTTTTCATCGGTCGCTTGTTTGGATACAGTGTCAGATTTTAATAAAGTCATCCAGCGAGTTGCAGTAAGTTGCGCCAGTTCATTGTTCGCTATAGCCGCATTTAAATCTGCTTCTGCCTGACGTAATTGTGCATCTAGTTCTGGGGTTTCAATGACGGCCAGCAGATCTCCTTTTTGTACTTTATACCCGATGTCAACGTTCCATTCTTTGATGTAGCCGTTTGTTCGTGCATAAATAGGTGAGGCATGCCACGCGGCCAAACTGCCTGGAAGAACCAGACGTTCTGTAGGGACTGTTTTTTTTACATAAAAGGTATGTACCAATCGAATTGCATTCTGATCTGTCCGGTCATTCAGGGTGATCGAAGCCCAAATACGCGAGATAATCAGAAGTAACATCAGGGCTAAGACGCATCCTATGGTGATCACAATGGGTCGTCGCGACTTATCATGCAGGATTGACTGCATTTTTTTAAGCATCTTGCATTCCTTTGTTTCGCCGTTGGTAGACTTTATAAAAAAGTGCCGGAACAAAAAATAAAGTCGCTATGGTGGCAAACGATAAGCCGCCAATCACTGCTCGACCTAAAGGGGCATTTTGCTCACTGCCTTCGCCCAAGCCAAGGGCCATAGGTAACATCCCAATGATCATCGCTAACGCAGTCATGAGAACAGGTCTTAAGCGCGTAACGCCTGCTTCTAGAGCAGAGGTCATGGGGTCATGTCCTTCTGCCAAATGTTGACGGGCAAAACTAATGATTAAAATACTATTCGCTGTGGCAACACCCATACACATAATAGCACCTGTTAAGGCAGGTACACTTAGGGGCGTATGTGTTACAAACAACATCCAGGCAATGCCCGCCAGTGCGCCAGGCAATGCTGCGATAATAATAAAGGGGTCTATCCACGATTGAAAATTAATCACAATCACCAAATAGATTAACAGGATTGCAAATAATAATCCAAGGTATAGCGCTTGAAAGGATGTTTGTTGTGTTTCTGCTTGTCCTCGCATAAATAGTTGAGACCCTTGAGGTAACTCCTTTTTGGACTCATTCATCATTTGAGTTACATCATGAATTGTCGAACTGAGATCTCGATCTTCAACGGAAGCATAAATATCAACCACTGGCTGTACATTATAGTGAGAAACAACCGCGGGAATACTAATACGTTTGATATCAGCAAGCGCGCCTAAAATTTGAGGGGGGCTGCTTAAGGCTAAATTAGTGATGGGAATATTGGCAAGTGTTTGAAGCGATGTCATGTCATATTGGGGTGTTTGCGTTGTAATGTTGTAAGAAACACCAGTGGCTGGATCAACCCAAAAATTGGGGGTGGTTTGAAAACTTCCTGATAAAGAAATCAGTAAATTAGTGGCGATATCTCGCTGTGTAAATCCTAATTCTTTCGCACGACTTAATAAGGTGCTGACCAAAAATGCAGGGTAATTATTGGCTTGTTTGATGCCTGCATCCACAATACCTGGCACATGCTTTATTCGGTTTAAGAGGCGTTGGGCGTAGTCATGATTCAGAGTGGCTTTTTGTCCAGTGATTTGAATATCGATGACAGCCGGCAAACCAAAGTTAAGAATCTGATTGATGATATCGGCTGGCAAAAAAGAAAACTGTACTTCAGGGAAGGCATGTTTCAGCTGTTCTCGTAGTTGATGAATGTACTTGGCAGAAGGATGGTGATGCTTTTTTAAAGTAATGAGCACATCGGCATCCTGTGGTCCAATGGTGCCAGAATTACTGTAGGTGAGATTAATACCGCTGACGGGTAATCCAATATTGTCTACAATGGTATCGAGCTCATTTGCAGGAATCACCTGTCGGATTAACGCGTCAATTTTATCTGCGAGTCGTGCGGTTTCTTCCACGCGGGTGCCTGTTGGTGCTGAAACGTGGAGTTTGATTTCACCTGCATCAATCGTTGGGAAAAAATCAGAACCCAGCCATGGCCATATGAATAGAACGGATCCGATAGAAAAAGCAAAAAACCAGTACATAAAAAAGGTGTTATTTTGGAGTGTCCAGGATAAACGTGTTTGATAACTGGTTTTAAACGCATGAAATCTTTTTTCAAAATTGGCATGCATACGGCGTAAAAAGGAGGTTTTTTGAGGACTATCATGCTCTTTGTCGTGTAACAAATAAAAAGCGAGGGTTGGAATTAAAGTACGAGAGAGTAAATAAGACGTAATCATTGCAAAAATCACAGCTTCTGCAAATGGAATAAACAAATACTTTGCAACGCCGGTTAAAAATATCATCGAAATAAATACAATACAGATGCATAATGTTGAAACAAATGCTGGAATAGCGATTTGCTGCGCGCCTTCGAGTATGGCGTCTTTTATTTTTTTTCCTTGTTCCAAATTCCAATTGATATTTTCAATGGCCACTGTCGCATCGTCTACCAAAATACCAACAGCCAGTGCTAAACCGCCCAAAGTCATGATATTAATGGTTTGACCTAAGAGACTTAGGATCGAAAGAGACGCAAGCATGGAAAGAGGGATGGATAAGGTGATAATGAAGGTGCTTCGCAAACTTCCTAAAAAAATTAAGATCATGAGGCCCGTGAGTAGCCCGGCGGTAATGGCTTCAATGACCACGCTTTTGATGGCCGCCGTCACAAACAAGGATTGATCGCCTGCAATAGAGAGATTTAACGAATCTGGTAAATTTGCTTTGATAATAGGTAAGAGGCTTTTGACTCGTTGAATAATAGATAAGGTAGACGAGTTTCCAGTCTTTTCAACGGACATCATGACTGCTCGTTCGCCATTGACACGAACGATATTGGTTTGCGGAGAAAATCCATCTCGGATGTGGGCAACATCACGCATATACAACACGTGATTAGACGAGGCTTTTACCGGCAGACTGTTGAATTCATCAATGGTTAAAGGGCTGTTATTGAGTTTGATCACGTATTCAAATGCACCAATTTTTTCAGTGCCCGCAGGAATAATGAGGCTTTGATTATTGATGGCATCATTGATGTTTTGAGCAGATAAGCCATAAGTTTGCATGGCTTTGGTATTGATATCGACCGAAATTTGTCGAACTTTGCCGCCATAGGGATAGGGTAGTGCCGCACCTTGCACCGTCGCTAATTGGGTGCGAATAAAATTATTACCTAAATCATTCATGGTTTGTTCTGATAATAGGTTGCTGGATAACATCAATTGCATCACAGGTACTGTGGACGCATCATAGTTTAGAATAAGGGGTGGAAGGGTTCCCGGTGGAAGTAATCTCAAAGAGGTTTGGGAAATAGCACTGACTGCTGCTAGAGAAGAGGGTATGTCTGTGCCTGGATGAAAAAATAATTTGATGACGCACACGCCATTTAAAGTTTGTGATTCAATGTGTTCTATATTATTGACGATGGTGGTGACGCCACGCTCAAAGACGCTGGTGATGCGATTGGCAAAATCATCGGCGGGCATGCCATTATACGTCCAAACCACGCTGATAATAGGGATGTTAATAGAGGGAAAAATGTCAGTGGGTGTTCTGATAATAGACATGATGCCAATGATAAGCAGCATAAGCGCTAAAACAATAAAAGTGTAAGGTCGTGAAAGCGCGATTCGTACAAGCCACATTGGATCAAACACTCTTATAATCGGAATGAATTTATTATGCGAGAGATTCGTAAGATAAGTCAAAGCCAAATCTGTTAAATATGGCATTGTATAGATAAAGCCCGTGTAGTGAAGCGAATTGCACGGTCTCATCTTGCTGGATGGTTATATTTGATTATCTCTATCGTGCAAAAACTATCATCTACAACACTAAAATTTTACTATAGAATAGCAACCGTATGGTTGCTCATACGCCACAAAGGTCTTACATAATGGTTTTCAAGCGAGTAGGTTTTGCATGTAAATATATGGATTTGAATCAAAATCAAAGCAAAAAAATTCTAAAGGAAATACAACAACATTATTCTGAAAAAACAACAACGATGAAGTGGCTAGAGTCGCAAAGCAAGCATGAAGCGGAAAAAAAATTATGGGAAATCATCACCCACAATACACGCTCAGTTTACAATCTTATTGAATATGTAGGGCATTTGATTCCCGAGCAACGCATGGTCCGAATTGGTAGCGATCAACTCCCTGGCTTTACACATCCTAATCTACAGTATTTTTGGCAACAAACAGATGTGTTAACTTTTCTTGAACAGCAATTTCGTATTGCGGGTGACTTGGCACGCACATTAGATGTTCGCCTGAGTATGCACCCAGGGCAATTTGTAGTTCTTGCCAGTGCTTCACCGGATATTGTGGAACGCAGTATTGCTGAATTTGAATACCATGCCAATTTAATCAGGTGGATGGGGTATGGCAAAACATTTCAGGATTTCAAATGTAATGTACATATTTCCGGTAAACAAGGGCCTGAGGGCATTAAATTAATTTTAGGGCGGTTATCACCAGAGGCAAGAAACACCATTACGATTGAGAACGATGAAATGTCATGGGGCATTGATGCAAGTTTAGAGCTGGAAAAAGACCTGGCATTGGTTTTAGATATTCATCATCATTGGATAAAAACTGGAGAATACATTCAGGTTACGGACGATAAGGTGCGACGTGTTATGGATAGCTGGCGAGGTGTTAGACCTGTCATTCACTATTCTGTGTCACCAGAACATGTATTAGACCATCATGCAGTGGATGTTCGTCCTGATTTGAATCAATTACTTGCTCAGGGATATAACAAAAGCCAGCTAAGACAGCATAGTGACTTGATGTGGAATCGTGCCTGCAATGATTGGGCAGGAACATTTAGAGATCAGTTTGATATCATGGTGGAAGCCAAATATAAAAATCTAGCAAGTATTCCGTTTGAAGCAGCAACGCGGCATTTGATGCGTTCACTTTAAGTGCCAATATCTTGTTTTTTTGATCAGACTATTCTATAAACTAACTAAAAATTAGTGGTGGTAGTGAAAATGGCCATCGTGACATGGTTAATGGCCCCCATTTCAAACTTAGCTCTCTCAAAGAGCATTTATAAATATTTTCTCATTATTCGTGCCATTATTTATCATAATATTTAATAAACCTTATAAGATTATTTTAATCCAATATAAATCGCCACTTGATCAGGGCTGCTATAAGACTCAAAGTCACTAATAAAATTACGCTGGTGCTCTGTGTTTGTTTCAAAAAACGCCCATACCTGTTTCCAAGCTTCAACCACTGTAGCAGGCATTGGACCTGTGCCTTGAAAAACAAGGTAATGGCCCGCTTGTATGGCCACAGAACTCAATGGAGTTTTTACATCGTTAGATTTAAAACCCACAGTAACTGTATAAGGGCCATTAGCATCTGAATCATAGTTGGAATAAACACCAAAGATATGAGTATTGGTGCCTAACTCACTGGTATAAAACTGTTGCCAAAGACTCGGTAATTTCGCTGTTGTCTCATTAAATTCGTCTCTATTTTGAGTTCTGACGTGAAAGCCCGTCACTGTAAAACCTTCTACTTGTGTTTTGATGGGTGGTTGTATAGACACTTAGTCACTCCTTAATATAGTTCATGCGCATTGCCATAGAAATTTGTTGCATATCATGCTCGCTGAGTTCTAGCAGTCCAAAACGAAATTGATAGCCCCAATTCTTTTTATTTTTTGTGAAATCTAATTGATTGAGAAGCGGAAGGATGGCAGCTTCTTCTGACTCAAACCAACGCATATCCCGCCGAAATGGACAAAAGCCATTACCCATGTCAACTTGGTATGGTTCTCTTTCTGTCACTTGTCCTATTGCGGTAAACGATTGTAATTTGTCTTGTCCGCGAAATGTCACTGTTGGTGAATAATACACAACCCTATCATTAGGCCTTAAACGTCGTAAAGGTCCGCCTTTTCCATGACAAACTTGCATAAATCCTTGTGCACGACCATGTCGAACATGTGCTGCTGATGCAACAACCATCCAGCATGTCATGATGATTGTCCAAGAGAAACCACTCGTAACCGGTGACCATCTGGATCAAGGGCAACAAAAGTATAGCCAAAAGGCACCTGGCTTGTCGGAAAAATAATGCTTATGCCTTTGGCTTGGCATGTTGCAAATAACTCATCTACTTTTTTATGATCATCGAGTGCAAAGGCTAATTCACCATTACCACCCTTTACTTCGGTTTGAGGTACAACCGAATGTTTTGCTTTCAAAGCTAAATTCATTCCATTGGATAATATGAAACTATGAAAATCTATTGACGCATCGATTGGCTTTATTCCAAGTAAGTCCTGATAAAATTGACTGGTTATAGCCATGTCATCAACATAAAGTACAATAACATTTGGTTCGAGCATCATATTTTCCCCTGGAATTGATGTGATAGTAACGAGCCTATTTTACCGAGAGGGAGTGACAGTTTTTGTCAGCATTAAGTGCTTGCTTATTGATCAGGTATATTGTGAGCTTCACGCCATTTTTTAAGTAAGGTTTGACGACGTTTAGGATAACGAGTTTCTAACGGTACCAAGGTCACAATTCTATCTGTTCGAAAATGACGAAAATCTTGCCTTAGCTCACACCAAGCAGCGACAACATGCATCTCGTCAAAAAATCCAAGTGCTAGAGGCCAGATAATACGCTCTGACTCATCTCCTTTGACATCGGTATACGTCATTTGAAGCTTACACTCTTTACGAATAGCATGGCGTATGGAGGCCTCTCTTTCATCATCACGATCTACCAACGCTTTTGCAGGGCCAATGAACAAACCTGAAAACTCAAGTTGATGTCTCAGGTCTTCCGGAAGAACAGCGGCTATTTTGGCTAAAACATTTGTGGCAGCAAGTCCTAGCTTCTTATCCGTCCTTCGTGCAACCCATCGTGAACCAAGAACCAATGCTTGGATTTCTTCTTCAGAAAACATCAATGGAGGCAACATAAATCCGGGACGTAAAACATACCCCACACCTGGTTCGCCTGTGATTGAGGCGCCTTGTGCCTGCAACGTGGCTATGTCTCGATAAAGAGTCCGTATGCTTACCCCAAGCGTTTCTGCTAACTGTTTTCCGCTGACAGGATAGCGATGTTGTCGAAGTATTTGGAGGAGATCGAAAAGACGTTGTGTTCTAGACAAAGGTTGCCCCCATGAATGATGAATCGTTTGGTAGTATTATTCGGATAATGACATTTTATTAGCCTGATATTTCCAAAAATCGGGTAATAAAAAGATACTGCAGCATACTGCCGCGACGCATAACATTCCGCCTACCGAAATGGCAAACTGTATGCTTGTCATAGATGCTAAAAAGCCTACTTGCGCATTGCCTAGTAAGGGGCCGCTCATGTAGCTTACCATTTCCAAACTAGCCATTCTGCCGCGTAATTTATCAGGAATGGTTTCATTCCAAATCGTGGTTCTAAATATACCGCTGATACAGTCTGCGCCTCCTGCTAAGATCAAGAAAAACACGATCAGATATAAGTGATGAGATAGTCCTACACAAGCAATAGCGCCGCCCCAGAGGATGGCCGCGATGGCAACAAAAGCTCCGTGACGTCTGATTTTCTGAGTCCAGCCACTGAATACAGTGATGATAAAAGCGCCAATTGCAGGCGCTGCATATAACCAGCCTAATGTTTTTGTACCTCCTAGCATCACTGCCATAGCGGGGAACAATGCATTTGGCATTGCAAAAACCATTGCGACAAAATCAATCAGATAAGTACCCATTAATTCTTGCCGGCTCACTGCATAGTGAATTGCTACAACAACACTTTTTAAACTGGGTTGCTCTTGGTTTTCAGGCGGTATGATGCTTTTGATCTGCGTGAGTGCTGCTATGGAAAAGACAAATGTTAAACAATCAATCACATAGGTCCACGCTAGTCCAAAACTTGCGATACAAATTCCAGCAACAGCAGGTCCGCCTATCATGCCAACGGTGCTTCTAAACATGGCTAAAACACTCGTGGCTTGGATGTCTTCATGCGAAACAAGACGGGGCATTAATGCATCGAGTGAAGGGCGATGCAATCCACTTAAAGCAGATAGAAGTGCTGCAATGAGATAGATCAGCCATAAGTGTGGATGAGGAGCCAGGGCATTAAAAACCAAACATAAACATCCAATAGCCATGCCTATTTCCGATCGGATCAGTAATTTTCGTCTATCCAATACATCAGCCAATGCGCCACCAATAAAGGCAGTCAACAACAAAGGAACAAGCTCTACGAGACCGAGTAAGCCTACGGCTAACGTAGAATGAGTCATGTGATAAATTTGATAAGGCAACGCAACCCAGCTCATCATGGTTCCGAAAAAAGAAATGAATTGCCCGAAATAGGCGTATCGAAAATCACGATGACGTTTTAGCGGTTTTAAATCCATCCACATGATGTAAGTCCTAAGGAATTCGAGTGTTATTAACCGTTATTTTACATGGATTATTGGCAATTTTCTAAACTCATATCAGAGTTTTTTTGAATGAAGACACATTTGGTTTACCATACGCTATACACATCTGGTCACTAGGAGTCATCATGATTTCGGCGTATGCTTATACAGGATTGCTACTTATTTGCTCAAACACTTTTATGACGTTTGCTTGGTACGCTCATTTAAAAAATTTGAACCATAAAGCGTTATGGATTGCTATATCAATCAGCTGGGGCATTGCTTTTTTTGAATATCTATTCCAAGTTCCTGCAAATCGTATAGGCTTTAATAGCGGGGCACTGAGCTTGGCGCAACTTAAAATCATACAGGAAGTTATAACCCTTTCAGTATTTGTGCCTTTTGCCGTTTTTTATATGCACCAAGGGCTATCATGGAATTATTTTTGGGCCGCTCTTTGTATGTTGGGTGCTGTATATTTTATGTTTCGTTAAGGGAAATTAAAGAGAAATGATAAAGCAGATAAGACCTTCTCGTGATCAGAGATTTGTCATTGAGCAGGGTAGAGGTGAGGCAGATATGCGTCTTGAGTTTTCAAAGCGCGTTATTACACTGATTCGTGCTATACCACCAGGAACAGTTGCCACCTATGGTCTTATTGCAAAGCTCGCCGGTAACCCACGTGGCTCTCGATCTGTGGGTTGGTTGCTGCATTCGAGTACTCAAAAATATGATCTGCCTTGGCAACGCGTTATAAAATCAGAAGGCCGTTTATCTTTTACAGACGGATCACCAAATTTCGCTATGCAAAAATCTTATCTTGAAGCGGAAGGTATTATTGTTTCAAAACATGGTCGCATCAATTTAAAGACATTTCTATGGAAAACTGATTTGATACATGACGGTCCTGATTGATATACCCATAAGAAAAAATAGCCAGATTTATTCATAGTAGCCTTGATGCAACGAAGTGGAATCAAGGTATTTCATGTTCCTCCTCATCATGAACAACTTTTTTGTTAACTCTTTTGACCAGGTTAACTTTAAATCATTTAAGCGGATAAAAGACTTAAAATAAATCAATGTGTTTTTTATTTTTTCTCCAAAAGGTCTATATATTAATTATCTACATTGCTGTATAGCTGGAGATAATATGGTTGGCTATAAAAAAATTAGCGCTCTATTAGAAGAGAGCTTGGCAGGAAGTGCTTTTCGACGAGGAACAAGTGCGCATCGTCTTGGATTGATCCAAGAAGGCATTTCAGACCATGTGCCGATTAAAATTCTTGTGCAAAAAGATAACGATGATGTAACAAAGGAGAACACTGATGTAACGATGATCAGTTGGAATTTGCTTGCAGATGCGCATCTTTATAATAACTTTATGAATATTACAGGGACGCAACAGTTATTAGCTGCTATGAGCGAAGACAACATTTATGGAGGCAATGACAAAAATAAGTTGTATCACTATTTTTCCGAGCTTGGGCAGTTTCTCTATGATAATCGAAAGAATGATCAGATCGTTACACTTGATCATACTCTATTAGAGAAATTCAACTCGTTACAGCAGTATGGGTCGTTATTAACACGCTCTAGAGATCCTGTCACATCAAAATCGAAGGTAGCCCAAGCTCAGCAATCTCGGAAAGAGATAGCTGGTATTTTTTTGAATAACAAACACAAGCATGCTTATGAGTTTCAGTTGGCAATTCAACATAGTGTAGACTTAATTTATCATATAAAACACGATCAAGGCGTATTGCAATGGAGTAATCGGTTAAAGAAACTGCAGGCAAATAAAGAATTAATGAGGGCATTATGTGATACAGATTTTCTTTGTCTGCAGGAATGTACTAATCCTGCTGATATCCAATTGTTGCTACCCAAAAAACAATGTTTGGTTCATCGAGTTAATGGGACAACAAGCGATCATTGTGCTTTATTTTATGATTCAACTAAATTTAAAGTTATTGGACAGCCTCTTTTATGTGAATTGGATGATGGTAAAAAACCATGCATTATTGCTGGATTTGAACATATAACATTGGGTACGCAATTGATAGTAGGTTCAGTGCACCACCCAGGTGGCGTAGATAATCTGATGGATGATATTGTTGCTAAAATAAATACATTAAAACAACATCTTGATAAGGATATTGAATTTTATCTTCCAGGCGATTACAACCACGCACAAGAGTTTTTTAATCAACACTCCACTGGGCATCGTCTGATCTATCCATCCTTAGGTACTATGGCAGGTGCTGATTATGGTAATATCAATAAGAGCATTGATGCCCTATTTACAAATTCCAGGGCTCCTAAAATCGATGTTGAACGTATATCTTGTATGCCAATATCACCGCCTGCAGAAATGTCTTTAAGAGTGCATTTCAAGGATAAAAAGATATATAGATCAAGTGCTAGTCCTTCATTTGAGCTTCCTGTACAAAGAGATGTATCTAATGAGGAAGCCAATGATGCAATGGATATTTTAGGTCAAAACGATGCAATTTATGCACCGAGAATGACGTTCTAAAGTCAGGAGATACGCGATGGGAACCATTTATTTAAAGGAACAACGATTACGTACTTATGGGGAACTGCCAGAAATAGGTAGTGAGGCACCTGATTTTGTTGCAACAAAGGTCGATCTTTCAACATGCTCATTAGCGGATTTTAAAAATCGAGCTGTGCTCATTAATGTTTATCCTAGTATTGACACTAAGGTTTGTTTTGACTCGGTAAAAAAGTTTCAAGAAGCTGCCGTGATCAACCATGACGTGGCGGTTCTGTGTATTTCAATGGATTTACCCTTTGCACTAAAACGTGTTCTTCAGGGTGAAAATTTAAAATCAATCACTTTTCTGTCTGATTTTAGAAATCGTGAATTTGGTGATTTATTTGGTGTCACCATTGTAGATGGTCCCCTTGCTGGGTTGCTGGCGCGTGCGATCATTGTTTTAGATTCAAATCATCGAGTCATTTATCATGAATTAGTGGCCGATGTGTCGAATCCTCCAAATTATCAGGCAGCATTAGACAGATTGCTAACACAATAAGCATGGATGCTATTCATTCAATGTAATGAATTGTAGTTGCTCAGATTTGATATGACATGCGGCTTACTTTAGGCAGATTAAGATAGTGATGCATCATCATTTGAGTCTGCCTAAAGAGTACATAAGTGGCAAGATGTACAACACATAACATCTTTATACGCCCATACTTTTGATTAACTCAAAATAGTAGGGTGCAGTCGTATTGCGATGAATGTCTTTAGGATTGGCTCTAACCCCTTGAGGCGAATATTTATAGCGAACTTCTTTTAAATAATCTATGACTACTTGTGTAGACTCTGGTTCTAATAAGTTTTTTCCTGTACCTTGATATCCCATAGATAATGGGCCAAAAAAATAGCTGTCTAAGTCAGAGTTGTTGGCTTTACGAAGTTCATCAACTATAGATTTGATATAGATGCGTTGTAAGTCTTTTGATTTAAAAACTAAGGTGTATTTCAACTTTACCGATATTTTAAAACTACTTGCTAATGATAAGCCGCTTCCTGAAAAACATCGCGACTATGCGCTTTCAAATAATTGGCATGATCATCGTGATTGTCATATTAAACCTGATCTGGTTTTAATTTATAGAAAGCCATATGATGCTACCTTACAGCTTGTTCGGCTTGGCTCACATAGTGAGCTTAGCCTTTAAGTTGTTATAAATCTATACACTTCATTTGATTTTCGTATTGGTCAAAATAATGTTCACTCATTAGGGTCTGTCGTCAGACCCTAATGGAGGCGTATTTACACTTCTACCTAAAGCTCGCCACCTGATACAAGCCTTCAAATTCTTCGCCAATATCTGAGTGCACAAAGGTGATTTTCTTATTCTGGTCGATTTCAATTCCAAACGAACCATCAAATTCACGGTTCTTGAAACGCTCAGCTTTGTTGATGGGGTCGTCTTCGTCTAATTCAAACTCAAATTCAGCTTTGAGAACATACCTGCCCTCGACGCAGAGCACGCCCTCATCTATTTCATAAGTAAGGTCACTTATAGAAACTTCTTTGGCTATAAAATTAGACGCTCTAAAATTTATTTCATACCGCCCTTCATCGGTAAGAAAATCATTAAACAAAAATGACTGAATCTCATATTTCATTAAATTCAATTCTTCACACATAGCTTGAATAGCTGTCTCTGAATACTGAAACTGTTTGAGAATGCCTAATGTTTCTCGAAATGGTGCTCCATAGTTTTGGATGAATGCGATTGCAAGTTTTATTTTTTTAGGTGTCTCGTTCTCTGACAATATTTTTTTTAAAAGAGCTTCTTTGCCTGGCTTAGATTGCTTGCGGTTGGCTTCGGAAAGATTTAGATAATTTTTGTAATTAGAAAATCCAGCTTCTTTTGCTGCTTCGTCATAGGCTTGGCTCTGACTGAATGACCTTTCTTTTTTTAGCTGTCTAGCTCTTTGCTTAATAAATGATAGTAAAACAATAGATTTCTTCTTCATAGTAAACCTCACAAGTTACTCATCAACGCTTTGTCGCCTGCTCCAAAACATCTTTGAGTGATGTTTGGTTTAATATAAAGAGAACGTATGTGTTCAATGACAGTGCTCGAGTGCAAGCTTTAGTGCGCAGGCGCAAGGTTTATGTCTAACCCGAGCACGATGCTACCACTTGAAAAGAATGTGTCAATATTAATTTTGAGTAAATGAAAAATTTGAGTGTAACTAAATTCATTGATGCGTATATTGTCGTATATGCTTCTTCGATGTGGTTTAGCGATTATAGGTGATTCGGTAATATATTGACCTCACCTAAGGCAATTACATAGCGCTATTTTAAGCGTGTATCATAGGTTTGCAGTGTTTGCTCATTAGTTTTACATATTCGCTTGTTGGGTTATCTAACACGCTCTCACTCTCATCCGAAAAAGAAATAAAGTGCATGGGTGACTGGTTATGTTTTCCTTGAATCATCAAATTCCCCAGCAAAATAGCAGCGGTATGATTGTCATGGAATTCTTTTCTCAAGCACCTTCTAACCCCAGGCGAAATTAAGTCTATAATTTGTATTCCTACGGATTTTTTAGAGTCTGTAAACTCCATCTTTCCAAACACTTTTCCAAGATTTAGCGGGTTTGAGTCCCTTGAAATTGGAAGTTTATACGCCTCACGTAAGTAGGTGGGGTCTCCGTCTTGAAAAATATTGTTTTGAAGTCCACGGTCGTTCCATTCATTCACCCAGGGTATGGGGTCGTGCAAGCTTCGTGTCTGTAGTAAGACCCGCGTAAGCGCTTCTATTAAATCCTCATAATCTGGTTTAACAGGGTTTTTAAAGTCAATTAACCATTTGAAACCTGCCCCACTAGTGCCGCATAACGTCTTTTCCTTTTCGGCAAATTCTATCTAGAAGTGCGACAAGCAAAAAAGCTGTATATTCATATTCGTCAGAAACTGAATAACATAGCAAAGGAGTTTGCCGCATGAGTCATTATACTCAATTGTCGATGAAGGATCGACAACGCTTTTGTACCTATCTTCAAATGGGATTATCGATAAAAGAGATATCCATTAGATTAGACAGACATCGTTCTACCCTATACAGAGAACTCAATCGTAATAGAGAGTATGGCCAATACTTACCAAGCGTTGCTTGTGAAAAAGCTTCTGTAAGAGCTCATCATGAACGAAGAAGTAAATTGCAGAAAGATGGATATTTACGTGATTATGTTGTGAGATCGCTAAAGAAAGGTTGGAGTCCTGAGCAAATTTCTGGCCGAATGAAATATCAAAAACTCACTATTTATGTTTGCCCAGAAACAATCTATCAATACGTCTACAAGTCAAAAAATAAAGAACTGTATTATTGTTTACCTTTTATAAGCATCTGGAAAGTAAAATGAAGTGCCGTGTCTACTACTGCGAAACTCATTCACCTTGGCAGAAAGGTACGAATGAAAATATGAATGGTAGGCTAAGACGATATTTACCAAGCACAACGAGTGTTGACCAAATAACACAAAAAGACCTTGATTCATTAGCAGATAGAATGAACCTATGTCCAAGAAAGTGTTTGGGGTATAAAATGCCTAAGGAAGTGTTTATACAGCAACATAAAAATGCTTGTCACACTTGGCGCTAGAATGCGCCCTTTTGAACTACACGTAACTACTTGATTTTATTGGTGGGCCCACTAGGACTTGAACCTAGGACCAACGGATTATGAGTCTGTATTTTACTTCTTTTAGTAACTTCTAATTATTCTCAATACCTTTTAAAACCCTTTTAAATAAAGGCTTTATAATCCATAATCAGCCACATTGAATACTATTGAGTTTTAAATAATCTGTCTACATGGTGTCTACATGAGATTATTGAAGGAATTATGGCTGTGAATCAAAATACTGTACGGCTGACTAAATCAGTCATTGATAAACTCGAACCTACCGCTGGGAAAGACCAATCTTTCTATCGCGATGAAACCTTGAAAGGTTTTGCATTGAGAATTACTGCTAGTGGCGTGAAGAGCTTTGTTGTGGAAACACGGATTAATGGGCGTGTGAAACGGGTTACTCTCGGTAAATATGGCAACGTTACTGCTGAAGAGGCACGCAAACAGGCTAAAGTTTTATTGGGTAGTGTTGCCAGAGGTGACGATCCCATCGCAGAAAAGAAAACAAAGAAAATTCATTCTATGACCTTACAACAAGTGCTAAATGATTATTTCAAAGCAAGAAAAGATTTAAAGCCCCGTACATTGAATGATTATCAATGTGTATTGCATGAGGTTGTGTCCGACTGGCTTGATAAACCGCTGGTGAATATTACTCAAGAAATGATCGCCAAACGCCATAGCACGCATGGTCAGGCAAATAGTAAAGCACGCGCCAATAATGCTATGAGGGTGTTAAGAGCCATTTTTAATTATGTTGTGTATGAATATCAAGACGGTAATGGCCATCCAATCATTACCATTAATCCAGTCAAATATTTATCGCATACCCGGGCATGGTATCGAGTGGATAGAAAACAAACTGTCATTAAACCCCATCAATTATATGACTGGTACAAAGCAATTATTGTATTGGTGGAGACTGATAACTACCGCAATGCTTTATTGTGGCATGATTATTTTTTATTGCTCTTATTTACTGGTATGAGAAAAACGGAAGCTGCGTCTTTATGCTGGGAGAATGTTGATCTCAAATCTAAAACCATCACACTGCAAGACACCAAAAACCACGAAATTCACACATTGCCTATGTCTGATTTTGTTTATGAGTTAATGGAGCGCAGGAGCTGTAATAAAACCAGTGAATTTGTATTCCCAGCAGAAAGCAAAACCGGTTATATCTATGAACCTAGAAAGGCGGTGAATAGGGTAGTGGAGTTGTCTGGTGTGCCATTTACCTTACATGATCTAAGAAGAACTTTTGCTACTACTGCCGATAGTCTTGATTTACCAGCTTATGCACTTAAGCGTTTGCTCAATCATAAAATGAATAACGATGTAACAGCAGGTTATATTATGCGAGATGTAGAGCGATTGCGTAAGCCAATGCAGCAGATTACAGACTTTCTGAAAAAGCATATGCTTGAGCTAATTACATAGCCTATTGGTACTTGTCTAACTTTAATTTTGTCACGTTTTATACTATAATTCGTGACAAATAGGGAATAAAATTATGACAGCGATTGCTAGTATTCGAGAATATATCGCTAACTTGCCTGAAGGCCAGCCGTTTGCTTCTAGCGAGTTACGGCAGTTTGCCTCAACAGATAATATTCGACAAATTTTAAATCGTTTGGTTAAGTTAAACGAAATTAAGAAAGTCGCTCGCGGCATTTATGTTAAACCAAAAATTTTAAGTCTAGGGGTAAAGTTGCCGTTGGCATCAGAAATTGCTGAAGCTATCGCCAAGGCTACCGGTGAAACGATCATGGTGCATGGCGCAGAAGCGGCAAGGCAATTGCAGTTAACCACCCAAGTTCCTACACGTCAGGTATTTTATACGGATGGAAATTCAAGAACGTTGACCATAGCCAATCGAACTGTCAGGTTGAAGCATATTAATCCCAGTAGAATGATTGAACCTGGCACGGTAGCTGGTTTAGTAATTACTGCACTAATCTATTTAGGGCAAGAGAATGTTACACCGTCTACGATCCATGTAATTAAAAAACGTATTCCAGAAGCCGATTTTAAAAAAACCATAAATTTAATAAGCCGAATGCCGGCATGGTTAGCAGACATTTTTTTCAGATATCAAAAAGAGAGTCGTAATGCATAATTCCTTTTTCAATTTAACGTTAGAAGAAAGACAACTAATAATTTCCAAAGCTGCCGATCATATGGATGTTTCAGAGGTAGTTATTGAAAAAGATTTATGGGTCTGCTGGTTATTAGAACAACTGTTCACCTTACCAGTTCGGATGGTTTTCAAAGGAGGAACATCGCTCTCCAAGGTGTTTAATATCATTAAGCGTTTTTCTGAAGATTGCGATATCACCATTGATTACCGAGATTTTGCTGAGAAAGAAATTGATTTGGAAAAACCCAGTCGATCTCAGCTAAGAAAAATAAGTGAACAACTTAAATGTCAATTGAAACACTACGTACATAGTACAGTGCTTCCATTATTGGCAGAGAAGCTTGAAAATCAATTCCCTGCTCAAAAGTTTGAGATGATATTAAGCCAAGATGGTGAAGCATTGGAATTTTATTATACAAGTATTATGACTAATTCAATCATTTATCTTCGTGATCATGTGCTGGTCGAATTTGGTATGAGGAATAGTACCGAGCCTTATGAGAAGCATCAGATTTCACCTTATCTAACAAGTTCTATTGGTTCGGATATACAGGTTCCCACCCCTTTAATTAATACACTTTCGCCCATACGAACGTTTTGGGAAAAAGTGACATTGATCCATGTTGAATGCCATCGAGAACGATTGCATCAAACGCCCGAACGCTTATCGAGGCATTGGTATGATTTATACATGTTGAATCATTCACACATCGGAGTTGAGGCATTAGAGCGTTTAGATATTTTAAACAGTGTCTTGGAGTATAAAAGAGCATTTTTTAACGCAAGTTATGCAAACTATGATGACTGCCAAAAAGGCAAATTGCGCTTGATTCCATCTTCAGAAAATCAAGAGGCTCTTGCAAAAGATTATGCCCACATGATTGATGCAGATATGTTCTACCAGGTGCCGCCTTTATTCACGGAAATCACTGCTTCACTAGAAAGCCTAGAATTTAAAATAAATCAGAAAGTAATGGCGGTTTCATAACCTCCAAAAATTAAGGATAATTTAAGACAAGAGGTTCATGTTAAGAAAATTCAAGATTGTTAACATGACTTAAGTCTCATGTTAAAGAAATCGGATTTTCTTAACATGACTAAAATTAAGATTATAGGTTTCAAATGCGCAGAATTCTATTACTCAGTGATACTCACGGAAACTTAGATATTATTAACCAAAAGGTAGCTGATACTAATGCTGATATGGTTATTCACGCAGGTGACTTTGGATTTTACGACGACCAAAGTATTCATCGCCTAAGTCCTAGGGAGTTGCGTTTATTGGTAGCCCACTCGCCAATTTGGCGGCAGTATCATGTTGATAAACAAACCGAACGTGAAACACTTATTGAGATTGTAAAAAAACATAGGCTCTTAGGGGATTTTCCAGATTACATTTCAGGTGAGAAGCAACTCTTAGTACCCACTTATGCCGTTTGGGGAAATCATGAAGATCTCCAGGTATTGAAACAATTAAAAGCTGATCTGCACATAAATAATTTACATCTGCTGGATGAGCATTACTTCTATCAATTTCATAAGCAAGATGAGCTTGAGTTTTCTCTTTATGGTTTAGGTGGTAATTTTCTTGCCAGCCGCAAGTTATTTGATAAGCCAATTGCAGGGAACGGAGGAAAAGTCTGGTCTACCTTGCATCAATTTGGTGCCTTATATAAGCAGGTTAAACATACAGATAAGCCTTCTATATTTGTATCCCATGTGAGCCCAGGAAAAGAACCTCTCCTTGTGCGATTAATGACTCACTTTATGCCAAACTTTTGGATTAGTGGCCATATGGGAGCACCATTTGCATGTACCTGGAATCAATTTACCATACGTGAAATGCATGAATCATTGGAGTGGTTAGAGGTAAATGTTGATTTTATTGAGGAACAATACCAGAAAGGTAATCTAACCGAAGAAGCAGTATTGGCCTTTGAACTTATTAAACAGCCTATTTGTAAGGATGATTCTTGGTATAAAAAATTGTGGAATATTAATCTTCCTGATGTGGTGGATGGACATGCACTTTTAATTTTGAAGGACAATAGGTATTCCTTGGAGACCTATTCAAGTGGAATAAAATTTGTGAATAGCAAAGATTAAATTTAGGGAGTTATCCTTAATAAGCTGTTGACATGAGCTTTAGATTGGATCAATATTTTGTACGGACTTTTAATAAGCCCTGGTGGAAATACTTTATAGCCTGGACGCTAACGGATACCTATAGAGCGCTTTCATCGGGATGCCTTGCTGGAGTCTCAAGGCTTTTTTTCGCAGCCTGATATGAAAATAGGTGGGAACGCTCAGCCCTTAGCAAGGATACCTACGTCCCATTGATTCTCAGATTGGATGCCTGTTGATAGATAGTCAATTCGTTGTTTTGCCAAAAGCAAAACTTTAATTGAGCATCGATTGATGAGGTTTCTCCATGTCCACTGATAAAATATCACGTATTGAACTTTTAAATGAATTCGAATCTGCTCCAAATTCTGCTTTATTTAATCAACAAACTTTAGCCGCATTACTCAATTGTTCAACGCATTTGTTAGAGCGCAATAGATGGGCTGGCACGGGAGTTCCTTTTCTCAAAATTGGCCGGAAGGTACATTATCGCAAAAGCGATATTTTAGATTTTTTGGGAAAGCAAAAAATTTATTGCTCTACTAGCGATTCGGTTTGAATAGATAATTAGCTTATGGACAGCTTACTTTCTATAAAACTGGATGCTTTCTATAAGCTCATGAGGGAGATCTCCATGAGTACACTTTTCTTAATAAAAATAAAACAACTCTGCGCTGTAATGCTGTCAGTTGAGCTATCACTGTTTTTTGATATTCGATTCGATCATCTAGGGGAGGTTGCAATATGAATAATATCTCTCTTGGATTGATTCCTAATATAAAAAAATCAACAGATATTGTTGAGTATCTGCCTGAACGTCAAGTGCTATTAAACTACCCTGTGGATGCTTTGGGTGAGACTTTAGGAAGCGCGGCTAAAAGGCTAGCTTACCATGTTCAAGTTCCAGAAGGGATGGCTGCACAATCAGTTTTGGCAGTTGCGTCATTAGTTGCTCAAGCATACGTTAACGTATGTATCCCAAATATTATTGGCTTAAAGCCGGTATCTCTTTATTTTTTAACTGTAGCTGAATCTGGTGATCGAAAAAGTAGTGTGGATACTTTAGCGTTATCGATGATTAATAGATATGAGGCTCAGTGCCTTCAAAATTTTCAATCAGAGATTAAACGATACGATGCTGCAATGGATGCTTGGAAACTACGTCGAGAATCAGTAGTAAAGCGCTCTCAAAATAATCATGAGATGACAGAGCAAGCGCAGGAAGACATTGAAGATGAGTTATTTAATGTGGAATGCTCTAAGCCTAAACCTCCAGCAAGATCTAATATTCTTTTTAGTGAGCCTACACCTGAGGGAATATTTAAGCATTATCAGCAAGGTTTACCTAGTGCTGGATTATTTAGCGATGAGGGTATTTTTTTTTTAATGGCCATGGAATGAAAGATGATGCTAAAGGGCGAATGATAGGTATGTTATCTCACCTCTGGGATGGAAAGCAGATTTCTCGAACTCGTAGTGCTTTGGGTGAGTCCTGTGTGTTAAGTGGATGTAGATTAACTACTCATTTAATGGTTCAACCAATTGTTGCAGAAAAAATTTATACCGATCCGATTATGCAAGGTCAGGGCATTATGGCGCGTTTTTTAATTTTTGATACACCCAGTATAGCTGGGAGCAGATTATTAAGGGATCGAAATTTAACTAATGGGGTTAGCAATGATCCTATGGTTATTCAATATTGGGAAACAGTTAAAAATTTGCTGGAGCGTAAAATAAATGTCAATGAAAAAACAGGCGAACTTGTTTTGGAGCCAATGGAAATTCATGGGGACGCATTAAAAGAATGGTCCGTTATACATGACTCTATAGAAGAGCAAATAGCACCAGGCTGCGCTTTTGAAGGTATAAAACCTTTTGCATCAAAAGGAGCTGAGAATGTTGCAAGAATTGCCGCTGTATTAGCTTTTTTTGAAGGAGATAAATGCCCAAATGTTAAGCAGATAAAACGTGCCGGAAATATTGTTCATTATTATCTAAAATCAATGGTCAATCGCACCAAAGAATCTGAATATGAGAAAGAGGAAATACTGGCTAGAGATTTATTTGATTGGATAAAAGAGAGTGGCGGTACTTTAAAATGTAATGATTTTAAGTTAATCAGTCCTATCTCAATCAGATCTTCCAAGAAAGCACGTAGGATATTAGGCCTTCTTGTAGAGAAAGGTTATTTGATTATCAAAGAACGTAATCGCCGTACTGGAAAAGTGAGCATGTGGGAGATTAATAATCCGCAGCAATCTGCAACCAGTCCGCAAAACAGAAATTAAATGCATGCACTAGATCCGCTGTTTCCGCAGAATCCGCAGATGATAAAGTGAATAGGAAAATTTAGTTGATGTTGCGGAAGTAGCGGATCTTGCGGAAATTTTCTAGTAGAGAGGCTCTTTCGTTGCGGATTTATTGCGGATGATTTGCGGATTAAATAAGGAAAGAGCTAATTATACTCCTGCAAAATGCAGGAAATTTGCAGGAGAATTAAGGAGAAACGTATGCCTAAATTTGAAAAAGGACAATCAGGAAATCCAGCAGGTAAAAAACCTGGCACACTTAATAAGCGAACACAGCTTTCGAACGTATTGAATTCTCATGCAGAAGATTTAGTGAAGAAAGCCATAGAAATGGCGCTTGATGGCGACGTAAATGCGCTTAGATTGTGCATGGAGCGATTGATGCCAAAAGCTACTAGCCAGCCAATACAATTTGAGATAGATATGGGAAAAAATGATAATTTATCAGTTATTGGTAGAAAAATTGTAAACGCTGTTGGTAAAGGAGAGCTCACTCCCGATGAGGGACAAAAATTATTTGGAATGCTTGATAAACAGCGCAATTTAATCGAGCTAACCGATCTAATCAAAAAAGTCGAGGAAATAGAAGACGCGATGAAAATTGGGAGATACTAGAATACTAAAAAGCAAATAAACTACTACTACCACCACCTAATATTTACCCTCGGGTGGGGGGAAGGGGAGGGTCCGACCCGGGGTTTTTGATGAATAGAATTGACTCCGGTACTCCACAACTCTCTCAATTCTCCGCCAGTGATTTAAACTTAATCCGGATGTCGATAAATGCGTCAACCAAGCTCTTTCAAAGCTATGCCGGCTACATCTTCACTTGGCCCGCGGTTGTTAATATTCCCAACTAAGCATATATATTCTAAGTTGAGTGTCATCCGAGTTTGAGGCTGTGAAACATTTCAAAGTTGCTTTATTTTGCTTATCTATTCTAAGGCTCAACTTCTGTCTTCTTAAATTCGCAGCTTCTGTTGCATTTTTTACTTCTTCTGGCGATCCGAATACTGAGACATAACCAAGTCCATTTCTATATTCGAACTCAAGACAAACTAAAGAGTTAGGTTCAGCATCTTTAACCTTAAAATTTATGGTTTGATTATGATCTTCTGGTTTAATTATTGTTGTGTAAATGTGATGAGGGTTATGATAAACAAATCGTTTATCAAAAAAACTACCTTTCTCTTTTTCTTTCTTATAAGCAATAAATGGTGCGCAAATAAGGCCAATTAAAAGATATATTAAATAGGATCCAACAAAAGCTATTGCACCGACTATTAAGGAATTTAATTCCTCAATCATTTTATCTTCACCAAAAAAATAGCGGTAAAATGAGAGAGTGATGGCAGGTGAAGCAAGCGCCAAAATAAGAGCTCTATTAAAAAGAGGTTCAGTTGCCCACTCAATAAATGCATATTTAGAAAATCTGTATATCCTTAACACTTTTTTCCCAAGCATTTTTGTCCTCATCCCTTTACTGACTTGATGGTTCATCCTTTCAGCATTATAGGAGCTCTCTATCATAAAAAAACATGTTGAATTAAAATGACAAGTTAGGCTTCTTTTATATCAATCATTACATTTGATAAACCAGAGTTCCAGCCTATTCCATCACCAAACTTATATCTATCAGTAATTTCTTTGAGTTGAGCAGTATGTGATTCAAAAATGGTAAATCTGTATTCCTTGGAAATATTGGCTATTTTATAATCAGTATTAATATTAACGGTTAGTTGATACTCTCCTGTGTTCCAGATGAAATGCTTATCAAAGAAGCCATGAAATGGTTGGACAAGATCAGAATCAATTTCGATAAGGTTCTGTGATTCTTGTTTTGAATTACTTTTTTTCGATAGATAATTAGCAATCATTTTTGCTTCGAGTGCTCTATACTCTTGCTCATCTTCACGATTAAAAAAATTGAGTAAATTTATAATATGAGCCCATTCTTGTGAAGGGTCTAAGGAAAAGGGGGTGAAAAGTAAAGTATTCTGACTGTTTTGGCTCTCTAAATAATTTTGTGCAGGTAAAGTAATTATCAATTCACCGTCCTTTTTTACTGATACAGAAATACCCTTGACTCTGACTTTTCGGCCCCCAATGTTATTTACTATCAAATGGATCTGCAGATTAGGATTTCCAACTTGATGTGTGATTGATATCTTTGAGTACATTTCAATATCTAATCTGGCTTTTTTAAACCAAAGGCGTAAAGGTGGAAGTTGAGAAAGAATTATTGCAATAGCAGAAACTAATACTGCCCAAAAAGACCAATTAGAGTATAAATGCGTAGTCGCTGCTTCCAATTTGCTCTCCTACAAATATTCTTTTTCCTTAATAAACTGTCTACATTGCGTCTACATGACTTTTTTGAATTTTCTAAAAACTACTACAACTACTTGATTTTATTGGTGGGCCCACTAGGACTTGAACCTAGGACCAACGGATTATGAGTCCGCTGCTCTAACCAACTGAGCTATAGGCCCGAAGTTTGATATTGTAATAACTAATTGCGCCGAATACTACTATTTTTCGTCTCCTTCGAGAAAACTTCTTAATTTATCTGAACGTGAAGGGTGACGAAGCTTACGTAGTGCTTTGGCTTCGATTTGACGAATACGCTCACGAGTTACATCAAATTGTTTACCAACCTCTTCCAGAGTATGGTCGGTGTTCATTTCAATCCCAAAGCGCATGCGCAATACTTTGGCTTCTCTGGGGGTCAATGTGGCTAGAATTTCTAGAGTCGCTTCGCGTAAACCTTCTGCTGTGGCCGACTCAATAGGCGATTCGATATTATCGTCTTGAATAAAGTCGCCTAAACGAGATTCATCATCATCGCCAACAGGGGTGTCCATAGAAATCGGTTCTTTAGCAATTTTTAAAACTTTGCGAATCTTGTCTTCACTGAGTTCCATTTTTTCAGCCAATTCTTCTGGCGTCGCTTCATGCCCAGTTTCTTGTAAAATTTGTCGAGAAATACGATTTAATTTGTTGATAGTTTCAATCATATGCACGGGAATACGAATGGTACGTGCTTGATCTGCAATCGAACGCGTGATCGCTTGACGTATCCACCAAGTGGCATAAGTAGAGAATTTGTACCCGCGACGATATTCAAATTTATCAACCGCTTTCATCAAACCAATATTACCTTCTTGAATCAAATCAAGGAATTGTAAACCGCGATTGGTATATTTTTTTGCAATGGAAATCACCAATCGTAAATTGGCTTCTACCATTTCTTTTTTTGCACGACGTGCTTTTGCTTCACCAATCGACATTTCACGATTGATGTCTTTGATTTCGCTGATGGTTAAACCATATTCATGTTCAAAATGTGCCAATTTCTTTTGCAATTGTTTGATTTCAGGGGCCAACTCTTGTAGACGTGCTTCATCTAATTTTTTGGCATGCTGTTTGATGATATTGTCCAACCAGTCCAAATCAGTTTCATTGCCAGGGAAGGTATCAATGAATAATTTGCGTGGTATTTTTGCTTTTTCAATGCAAATGCGCATGATATTTCTTTCAAATTCACGCACATGATTTCTTAATTGACGAAAGTGCCGAGTGAGTCGATCAACTTGTCTGGAGGTCAATTTGAGTTTCAAAAAAGAACCGGACATTTCGGTCAATAACACTTCAGTCTCAGGCGATGTTCTGCCATGTTTTTGCAACGAATTCAGTGCTTTGGTAAAGTTTTCACGTAATTCATCAAAATATATTTTGGCTTGTTCAGGGTTTGGGCCATCATCGACATCGATCACGCCTTCTCCACCTTCGCCGTCAACTTCATCAACATCAAGTAATTCAAGTTCCGTGTCAGTCTGAGATTCATCCAGCATAGAGCCAATACTAGAAGGCGGGGCGCTTTCATCATCAGAGAATCCACTGATAATTTCATTCAAACGCATTTCTGCATTTAAGACCAAATCGTAGTCATCTAAGATTAATTTGATGGTTTCAGGATAGTGTGCCAATGAATGAAGAACTTGATAGATACCTTCTTCAATTCGTTTGGCAATACGAATTTCGCCTTCGCGTGTGAGTAATTCAACTGTACCCATTTCACGCATATAAGCGCGTACGGGATCGGTGACTCGGCCTGTTTCTTTGTCCACAGAGGCAATAATGGTGGCTGCTTCATCCATGTCTTCTGGTGCTTCTTCAGTGCTACCAAACAAGGCAATCAATTCGTCTTCACCTGGCGGCTGTTCGAAGACCTTGATATTCATATTCTCTAAAATAGAAATGATGACATCAAAATTTTCGGAAGCGACCAAATTGGGAAGCAAATCATTAATCTGTGCATGAGTTAGATAATTTTGCTCTTTACCTAATCGAATAACGTTCGTGATTTGTGATTGTTGTTGATCTTGTTCGTTTATGCTGCTCATAATGAATACATATGCCTTTACTAAAGAAATAGACCCAGGAACTATCGATGGAGGATAATCGATAACAAGCTAGAAAGCCTTAATTATAGACTGGCTACAAAAAACATGCCAGCATATTTGTTATATTTATTTCAAACCGGTCAGATGATATTAATTTTGGTTAAGATTTATCTTGAGGCTACCATTTTTATGGCAATAACTCCCCTCTTTTCTCTTTAATAATGCGAAAGGAATTGACTCAGGCAAGAGTGATTGTCTAAATTTTGCTTGATAATCTTTTTTTAGAAGGTATTATTGTAATAATTTTTGTCAATTTAGGCGTTTATTAATGAAGAAATTAAGAGGTTTTACGCAAATAATTAGCTTGTTATTATTTTTTGTTTATTCAGTGCACGCAGCTGACAGTCAACCGGGAAAAGTGTTGTTTTTCATTACGAATACTGAAAAAAATGCATATATTAAGTATGATTTGATAGATACGCGAGGAATGTCTCACAAAGGGTCTTTGTACCCCTTTACAATGTGGCGAGACAAATCTTATGATTCTAATGTCATTAGTTTTGATGAGGACAGTTTGGGCGTGTATATGTTGCATTATCGCGTACTCGATTCGTTTTGGGAGAGTAGCTTATATTCTAATGACAGTGTGATCACCGTACATAAACACTCAAAAATTCTTTGTTCACTGAGCTTAGAAGGAGAAAAAATTTCGATTTCTGAGTTTCCTGAAACAGTATCAAAATAGTTGCTTTGATGACACTGTTTTATAAAGATATATAGTTCATTACGTGATGGTTTTATGGCGATCTCGGAGCATTTGCTGTAATAGATGGCGTTCTTCTTCGCTCAATTGTTGGTGCTTTGATTTTTCAATCAACTGCCGAACAATGAGTTCCTGATTTTTTTTATTGAGGAAGGTGATGATATCGGCAAATTCCCTCGATTGTGCATGCTCAGGTACTAGATGTTCCCATGATGCCAATTGCTGTATCGCATCAAACCAAGATGAGTCTCGAAAGTGCTCTATGAGGGTAGCGGTGTTCAAATTAGGGTGCTCGACCAGATGACGCATGAGCGTGTCCAGTAACGCATACTCAGTTTCCGCGTTAGCAGGTAACTCGATAGCCGTGATTTCAGGTTGATAAAGGGTCGGATTTTGAATTACTAAAGCCAGTGCAATATGTAATGGTGTTCGTTGCATGGCGGCAGACGTGATCGGAGTTGGGGGTGGCTCAAGTGTGATGTTTTCGTGCAGCAATTGATCTATTTTTTGGCTGTCGATGCGGGTCAGCCGAGCTAACTCTCCGATCAAAAGGGCCTTATAAGGTTCATCCACTATTTTCATTAAATACGGTTTTGCAGCATGAATCAAGCGACTTTTCCCTGCTATATCGCTGATATCAAGGTCTTTTAAAAGCGTATCAAACAATAGACGATTCAGAGGAAGTGCTGTTTTTAGATGAGCTTCAAAGACGTCTTTGCCTTCGGCACGTATGAAACTGTCTGGATCATGTCCTTCGGGCAAAAAAACAAAATGAGCTTGTAATCCTGATTCTAAATAAGGCAAACTATTTTCTAGTGCGCGCCACGCAGCCTGTCGACCTGCTTGGTCGCCATCAAAACAAAATCGCAAATCTTGAGTGTATTTACTGAGCAATTGAACATGATACGCGCTGGTAGCTGTCCCTAATGTAGCAACGGCATAGTCTACACCATGTTGGGCCAAAGCAATCACATCCAAATAACCCTCTACAATGACAATGGATGCAGGTGTGTTTTGTTGCTGAATCACTTGATATAAGCCATATAATTCTCGGCCCTTTTGGAACAAAATCGTTTCTGGTGAGTTTAAATATTTGGGTTGTTGGTCGCTTTCAATGGCACGTCCTCCAAATCCCGTAATTCGCCCGTGGCGATCATGAATTGGAAACATAATGCGGTGGCGGTAGCGATCGTATGTTTGCTGATTTTCTTTTTGAATCAGCATGCCTGTTGCCAACAATTCCGTTTGATGGTTAGGTAAAAACTGCTCTAATGTATGCCAGCCTTGTGGTGCGTAACCAATCTGATATCGTTTGGCAATGTCGCCACTGACGCCACGTTGTTTTAAATAAGCGATCGCGGTTGTACCGGCGTTTTTCAAAGTTTGTTGGTAGTACTCAGAGACTTTTTGCAGCACAGTATAAAGAGGTAACGCTTGTTTCAAATGATCGGGCATTTGTTCGCGTGGGATTTGCATGCCAGCTTTGGTGGCCAATGTTTCAATGGCTTGTGGGAAAGGTTGGTTGAGATAATTCATAATAAAGCTAATGGCATTGCCGCTTGCACCACAGCCAAAGCAATGATAGAACTGTTTGGTGGGAATGACATTGAAAGAAGGGGTTTTTTCTTGATGAAACGGGCAACAAGCAAGATGATTCAAGCCACGTTTTTTTAAGGGCACATAAGAATCAATCAGATCGACCAAATCAATTCGAACCAGAAGCTCATCAATAAAATGTCGAGGGATAAGACCATGCATGGTGTAGGTCGCTCCAAATAGTCTGTGTCATCCCTGCGTAAGCAGGGATTTGGTCACCGCAAAGACCTATGTAAACAGATATTATAATCGCTCTTTGATCAGCGCGCTAATTTTGCTCATATCGGCGCGACCTTGCATCAACGGTTTGAGATGAGCCATGACTTTGCCCATATCGGATAACTTCTCTGCTTGGGTGATACGAAATGCGTCTTCAATCAGGACAGAAATTTCAGCGTCGGTGAGTGGTGTGGGTAGATAACCTTGAATCAACTCTAACTCGTATTGCTCTTGGGCTACCAAATCATCTCTACCAGCGGCTTGAAATTGTTGAAGAGATTCTTTACGCTGTTTGACCATTTTATCTAAAATAACCAGGACACGAGCATCGTCTACATCAATACGTTCATCTACTTCGATTTGTTTGATGGCAGCAGTGATTAAACGTAAAACGCCCAGCTTTTTTTTATCTTGGGCCCGCATCGTGTCTTTTAGATCAGCGGTCAACTGTTCTTTAATAGTCATTCACTACGTCTTCTACGGCGATCTGTACGACCGGTGATGATATCGCGAGATGTTTTCTTAAGATGACGTTTCACAGCAGCTGCTTGCTTACGTTTGCGCTCAGCAGTAGGCTTTTCATAAAATTCTCGACGACGCAATTCCGTTAAAAGACCGGCTTTTTCACAAGAGCGTTTGAATCGACGCAGTGCATATTCAGGATTTTCGCCTTCTTTCACGCGAACGGTAGGCATTGTTTATTCCTCATTTGTTACATACTATGATATGGTGCATAGTATAAATTAAAAAATGATCACAGCTGACCATAATAGGTTGGTAATTTTAGTGTCATATGTCTCAATCGTCAAGTCTCATGTGTAATTAATTATTGGGAGTCAACCTATGGTTGATAAGAGCAAGCAAGGAAAGCAAGCCGAGCTCCAAGAGATTCGGCATTATTATTCTTCTATTTTAAATTGTATGCCATATTTGGTGTATTGGATTGATGAGCATTGTATGCTGCAAGGATGTAATACGTCATTTAGCCAATTACTTGATTTGAAGAGCATCCATGATTTTGGCGGATATCCTTATGATAAATTAGCCAAAGCGTCGCAATGGTCTGAAAAAATCATTGAGGCATTTCGTTTGGATGATATGAAAGTGATATTTTCTGGCGAAGCCATGCAGGATAAACGATTGCCGCCTATTTTGCATAAAAATGGTACGATCCAGCATTTTACCTGCAAGCGTGAGCCTTTGTTAGATCAATCCGGGCGTGTGATCGGTGCAGTTGTGATTTTGATGGAAGTACAAGAAGATGCCATTTCTGTCAACGAGCCGTCTCCTGAAGTAGCGGATATTCCGCAAGATGCGTTGTCGAGCGCGCCACGTGTGCTCATTGTTGAAGATAATTTGATCGCCAAACAAGTGGAAGAATCTTTATTGCTTGCTTTGAATTGCTCGGTAGATTGTGCTGATTCTGGGCAACAAGCGTTGGCATTGTTCCAACCTGGTAAATATAATTTGGTGATTATGGACATAGGACTAGAAGATACTTCGGGTTACATTTTGTCTAAACAATTTCGTCAATTTGAAAAAGATACTGAATTTCATGTGCCCATTATTGCTTTGACGTCGTTTCAAGCTGATTTGGTGAAATATGATTGCGATTATTATTTTATGGATGGTGTCATTAGCAAACCTTTAACCGCGGAACAGGCTGATCAAATTGTGCAACATTATATTTATCATAAAAATACGCCGGTGAATGGACTGAAATATGCTTAGGTATCTGTTTTAAATATTGATCAAAGTGGCACAAGAGTCCAACCAGAGGATGACGCGATCGTTTTAGAGCGCTCATGCTACTTATTTATCATGAAATACGTGATGTCCTATTGATTGAACCCTATAGGTTGATTAGACTTTGTTGATAGCAAGAATGGAACTTGCTTTTTGTCTAACCGTCAGCCTCACTTCATCACCTTGTGATGGGTTGAGATAGGGAGTATTACCACAATGGATGTATTGAAACCAACCTTGGCGTTGTGTTTAAACACACTTATCGCTTCTTTTTTATCCCCCGGCTCGTTATATGCGGCAGAACGTTTGTCTTTGGCGCATTTGTCTTTCTCGGATTTACAGCGGCTTATACCTGTTTCTTTATCTGAGCAAACACCGCAACAAGTGATTTCCGCCACCCACGATTTGTTATTTCTCAATCAGCATATGGATGAGCATCAAACGAATCATATTCGTATGCAGCAACGTTATGACGGGTTTTCAGTATTGGGTGGTTACGCGATCTTTCATCATCCTCATAACTCCTCATCGTTTGCAGCTATCTCAATGAATGGGGTTCTGTATCAAAAATTGCAGCATGATTTGGGGGCGCGTCCGGTTTGGTTTGTATCACGAGCAGATCATGTATTGCATCATTATGCTCAGAAATATCCTCAACATCACATGACTGAAAAGCAAATCACGCCGTTGATCTATGTCGATGACCATCAACAGGCGCATTGGGCTTATCAAGTTTCAGTTTTTTTACAGCCAGAGCAAGGGGATCCTGGTCGACCCACGTTCATCATCGAGGCCAAAACCAATCAAATATTGGCACAATGGGATGATTTGGCAACGGTAAGACAAAGAGTCCGTGGTTTAGGATTTGGAGGAAACACCCGCATTGGGAAACACCAATTTGGAAAAGAATTACCTTTTCTTGACCTGATTAGGGATGAAAATTCAGGCCGGTGTTTTCTAGAAAATGATCATGTTTTGGTGGTGGATATGGGACATCATACCCAACGTCAAACCATCCCCATGAGTTTTGATTGTGAAGAAGAGCACGCTACTAAAGAATATTGGACCGGTTCTGAAGGGGATGGGTATGATGAAGTCAATGGAGGTTATTCGGTGTCTAATGATGCCATGTATGCAGGTGAATTGGTAAAAAATATGTATCGAACCCAATATGGAGTGGACGTATTGCGTGTGGGGTATAAACCCATGCAACTTATTTTGCGTGTTCATTATAGTAGGCACTATGCCAATGCATTTTGGGATGGTCGACAAATGACATTTGGAGATGGGGATGGCGCCATTCATCCCTTGGTATCATTAGGGATTGCGGCACATGAAATCAGTCATGGGTTTACCCAGCAACATTCGGGATTGCTTTATCACGGGCAAGCCGGGGGTATCAATGAATCATTTTCAGATATGGCGGCGCAAGCGGCAGAATATTTTGTATATGGAAAAGCCAGCTGGCAAATTGGAGGTGACATTATGAAAGGCAGGGGTGCTTTGCGGTTTTTACACCGGCCTAGTTTAGATGGTGTGTCCATTGAGCGTGCGGATCGATATCGCAGAGACATGGATGTGCATCATAGCAGTGGGGTGTACAACCATCTGTTTTATCTGTTATCGCAACGTCCCGGATGGAATCCAGGCAAAGCATTTCGTGTGATGATCAAAGCCAATATGGATTATTGGACGCCTACTTCCAATTTTGCAGAGGGTGCTTGCGGCATTCTTGCTGCGAGTCGCGATCTGGGGTTTGGCGAGACCGATGTGCAATATGCTTTGGATGAGGTGATGATTGAGTATGATGATTGTTGACACCGTGAGGTATCAAATCAATAATTGCGAATGATTCTCATTATTGATAAGATGCTATCCATTGTTACCCTGACTTATGGGCGTTGACTATGGATAACATCTCTATCGAATTGCTTGTATCCGCCACGGCGAGTGCCTTTCTGGTCGCATCGACTCAGGCATTTCATCAAGAAATCGTAGATGGGGGTACTAAGAATAGAATCTGGTCATTTGTGAGTGGTGCTGCACTTGTGCGCTCAGTATTGGCGCCGTTGACTATTTTGTGGCCTGCCATGCATATCACGCTCTACAGCCTGGTTTTTACTGCTTTTTTGGCATGTGTGTATTATATTGCTTCGGTCGGGCACCAAAACCAAATTTATAGCAATCATGAAGAAGAGGCTCGTATCCAATCTTTGCCTTATGATTTACATCGCAATAAATTGCTCATAGATGTTTGTTTTTGAGTCGCACACTCGATAAATTCCTTAGTCCGTTCTATGTTTTATCTTTGGTCTCTTGTATATTTTTTGGTGCCCCCCTGTATGGAAGTGTATCTTTGGGCATGTATCTGATTCATCTCATCAATCAATCTGGGTATTTCCCGACATTTCTCCAAACACCTTTTTTATACTTAAATGTTTTTTTGTTATCCAGTAGTACCTTTGGTCTCACAAGTTGGTTCAATATTTCGTTTTTTTTGGCCAGTGTAGGGTTTGTTGCTTTTGATTATCTTCGTTGTCATTTTTGGAATGTGGATAGTCCAACCGCGCAATTTCCTATGGCTGATCCTGAAAAAAAATTGACCGTGGGCTTTGTTTCAGAGCATGCTCCCGATGCATCTGAGCAGGTGGTTTCTCTGATCAATCATCACAGAAAATATCAAAGTGTTCATGCTTCTAAAGAGAGTAAGGTCCAATTTGGATTGATCGTAGATACACTCTTAGCGTTATATGTCCGTATAACTGGTAAACACATTTCGAATGGAGTGATCGCTGTTCTTAAAAAAGCTTTATTTCATGACGTACTGCCCAATGGTGTTCACGTGACGTTTAATCATTTCTATGAAAGTGCCGCATTGGTTGAAAAAATATTGGCTGATGCACCTGTGGTTGATTACGATGAGTATTTGATATTGTTTGACCAATTGGATTTTACGTCACCAACCTTTAGAGATAGTATTGCTAATCAAATGTGCTTGCATGATAAATATCATGAGTTGTCTTTATCTGAACGTCAAACAGAATTGGGTTTATCGCCCGAAACAGCACTCGTAGATGTCCAAATCGCTTTTCTTAAACGAGAAATGACGTATTATGTCGAGCGTCTTTCTCACCCATCGTATAAAGATTTGAATGCTCAACAAATCGCTATACTTCATCGGTATGCCCGGCTCATTTTAGACAAGATGAATCGTAGCCCTGTCGCACTACAACGCGATGTTTTGTTAGCGATTGCTATCACCACTGGCTCACATTGTAATCGTATCTATTTAGAAACATTAAGTAGTTTGGCTGAAGAGCTGGGTTATTTAAGTAATAATGTGCACACTTTACGCGAAGAGGCGATGCTGCAAGCACAAGCAGCCCGAGAAAGAGCCTTTCGAACGTATTACTATAAGACAGCACGTTTGTTAAAAGAAAAGCATCCTCAGGTATTTAACACCGTGTTTGCTGATTTGGATGATTATCATACTTATGAAAATTTTGTGAGGTTGTTTGGCGCTAATTTTTATTTACGCAATCCCACTCTGACTTTACGGCAAAGAAATACCAACGATATTTATCGTGACAGAGCGATATACTTTACTTTATCAAGGTTTGATTTTAAACAGGAAAAAATGCTCTTTTCCCAGACTTATCACGCAAATTATTTGGTCGATCAAGTCATCAATCCTATTGGTAAATTACATGGTATTTTGATACGTTGGTGTGCAGAGCACTTTCCCTCTTGCTACAAAAACATTTTATATGATGAGGATAATCATTTAAAGAAGGGACCAAATATCACTGCCTTGGCAGAAATGATGTTGCTTGATCTGGGTATTTTAGAGCTAAATGAGTCCTATGAAGAGATTTCATCCTCAGCTTTTATTCAAGCCAGTCAAGACAAATTGCGTCTGGTGGTTCAAGAAGAAGCCGATGAGTATTTACAAACAAGGGCTAAGCGAGGTGCTGACCATGATGGCCAGTTTTTCTTAGCGTTTTGGCAAAGAGGAGAAACTAGAGAACTGGGTGAAGAAAGCGACGCCATATGGGACGCCATCAAAAATCGGGTGGCCACACGTCTATTTGATGAGTTTGATATGCTCTATACGTGTCAACAAGATGAAAATTTTACTCAACTTATTCAATCGGGACGACTCGCGATCAACTTAAATAACGTCGATGGGCATTTATTGTTTCAACTCTGGTCTGATTCAAGGGTCACACCATTACGCTCAAACAGCCTTTTTTCTCCTGAAGTGCCAAGCACCCCTTTGTTACTTGATGCGCCCAGCTTGACACAGTAGAACCGTAGACCTGGTTTTGAGCGAAGCAGGATTTTTTGAATAGCTCCTGAGCTTCGCTCAAAATAACAAGTGATTTTAAAAATCAATCACTTACGGTTAGGCGGTTTCAGCAACTGCTTCTGAAGACTCATATTCACCCATACAGGCCTGACTGTTCAAACGCGCTCGTTCTAATAGCACGGTTTGTGCTTTGTTGACATTTTCAGGCTTGCCTTGCCATGCTTGGATGCACTCTTCTTGCAATGCACGACCGTAAGAGAAACTTAAATTCCAAGGCTGATATCCACAACTGTTGATGGCATTCAAATTTTCTGTGGCTTGATCAGGGGTTTGGCCGCCAGATAAAAAGTTGATGCTGGGCACAGCAGGCAATACAGTGTTTTCAAACACATTCAACGTATAATCAGCGATTTCATCAGGAGAGGAAAAAGGTTTTACGTCTTTTCCACAAGTCACCATACTGGGTTTTAGAATGATGTATTCTAATGCGACTTGATGTAGGAACAAGGCATTAAACACTTCATGAAGGACCAATTCACAGACTTCTGCGCAGTGATCAATGGAATGATCCCCGTCAATCAACACTTCAGGCTCTACAATCGGTACAATCCCATTGGATTGGCAAATGGCTGCGTAGCGCGCCAAAGTTTCAGCGCCTGCTTTGATGGCCGTCATGCTGGGTGTGCTGTCAGAAATAGTGTACACATTTCGCCATTTTGCAAACTTGGCGCCTTGTGATTTAAATTTAACCAACCGCTCTGCCAAATCATCTAAGCCTAATGTGATTTGCTCTTGTTGAGTGTTGGCCAAAATTGCCAATCCTTTATCAACCTTGATGCCAGGCATAATACCTTTGGCCAAAAGAAGGTCAGGAACAGATTGTCCTTGTTCATTTTGATTGGAGAAGGTTTCTTCAAACAAAATCACACCACTGATGTATTGCTCTAAGCCTTCAGTATTTGCAAGTAATAATCGATAGTCACGACGATTTTCTGCTGTATTTTCAAGTTGAATTGCGGCAAAGCGTTTGCCAATCGTGCTATTGCTTTCATCCGCGGCTAAAATACCTTTGCCAGATTGCACCAATTGATCGATGGTGTTTGATAATTCGTCATAATACATGGCTTTATCCTCTATTTAGTCGATGAAATATATTTTTCCCGAACGATTTGTTGGGTTGAAAATCCTTGGTCTTTGAGCATCTCAAATGCGTCGTCGATCATAGCAGGGTTTCCACATAAATAAACATAATCTTCGTCTACATTCAGTTTAAGCTCAGAAAATCCTTGTTGGACATACCCATGACGGATATGAGGCTGTGTCGGATCACCTGATTGCCTACTTAAAAAAGCTCGAAAGGTCACGCGTGGGGATTGTGCAGCCCAGGCTAAAAAATCTTGGTCATATAACAGATCTTGCTGGGTTTGGACGCCTTCGAAAATGACCACAGAAAGATCTGGATCAGCGTCTAAACGATCCTGTAACGTAGGAATCATCGAGCGATAAGGCGTGACACCTGTGCTGGTTGCGACCAAAATATAACGACGAGGGTTATTTTCTTTCAGGATCAGTCGACCAAAAGGACCTGTGATTTGTACCTTATCGCCCTCATTAAGATTGAATAAGTATTCTGTACCAGGGCCAGATTCAACATATGTGGCAGCAAATTCAATACGATTGTTTTTTTGCGGCGCATTCGCAATACTGTAACTACGCCGAATCATTTTACCTTGATGCTCAAAATGAATCGTAATAAATTGACCCGGTAAGTAATCAAAGATAGTCTCACTAGTATGCGTGAAAACAAAATGCTTGGCTTTGGGCGAAAGCATGCGAGTGCTCTCTAATTGAAATTGAAACATCTCAGTTGGCATGATATATGATTAGTAAAGTAAGAAGGCCCTAATATAAGGAAAAAATAATACTTTGCAAGAGTTAATTCATGATTGATCTGATAACGATGATCGGAAATTTAAGCAAAACTCTTCCGTCGGTACAAACGATGTTAGGAGGGTTGTCTTATCTATTGGGTATTATATTTGTGATGGCTGCATTGGCGCGGTTTAGACAGAATGTAGATAAAGGCGCTCAAGGCGGTGGTAAAGATACAAAAATGATAGTCCCTTTTTCCTATTTGTTTGTTGGTGCGATTTTATTTTTTTTACCAACAACAATGCATACGTTTTCCAATACTTTATTTGGAAGTGGGACGAGTGTGCTTCAATATTCGGACTATCAGCCTTATGATATCTATAATTCAATCACTCTCTTGGTCGAAACGGTTGGTTTGGTATGGTTTATTCGTGGGTGTGTTTTATTGGCCCATGCCAGTCATCCAGAGCAAGGTCAAGAGGGGTCAAAAGGATTTGGTCATAAAGGATTATTGTTCATTATTGCAGGATTATTTGGGATTAATTTTCAATCTACCGTGAATATGATGAATAGTGTGATGACTTATTTGATTAATCTGACTGTGACCAGTATGTCTTGATGAGCGCTTACTCTTCGTCTTTCTCGCCACATATTTTCAAATGATTGGCTTTGGCAAAATCCAAAATAGATTGATAAACTTGTGGGCTCGATTCTTTCAGTTTAGGATCGAGTAATACACATTTATAGCCTTCGTTATTGATACCAGGTTGTAATAAAGGCGAATAATGAATGCGACTATTTTTAAAACTTGCAAGCGCGCCACTCATGCGCTCTGCCCAATCGCTGGGACGA
This sequence comes from Legionella sp., assembly GCA_002786165.1. Taxonomy (GTDB): domain Bacteria; phylum Pseudomonadota; class Gammaproteobacteria; order Legionellales; family Legionellaceae. Next base: position 283,112 of record PEQK01000012.1, on the reverse strand, counting down.
AATTCTTTACCTTGGGTGGTGACACCCTCGATAACAATTTTTTTATTTTTGCGATCGGTCATGTGGATTGCGGTATGTGAATGAGAAGAGATGCGCAATGATAGCATTATTTTGAGCATCATCCCACAAAAAGGAACAAGGTACCTGTTATGCATCATCCCGATGATTTGATTGCTTTATTTAATCATTGTTTTTTACAAAGCCACCAAACTATTTTAGCGTATGGCCAAGAGGAACCTTTGTACCAACCTCAATCGCCGGATCAGCCCTATCATACAATTTTTTTTGCGCACGGATTTTTTAGTTCCGCGTTGCATGAATGTGCGCACTGGCTGTTGGCTGGCCAAGCGCGACGAGCGTTGGTGGATTATGGTTATTGGTATATTCCGGATGGTCGTAACGCGGAACAACAAGCGCTATTTCAGCAAGTGGAAGTGAAACCGCAGGCGTTAGAATGGATATTGTCCAAAGCGGCTGGCTATCGCTTTCAATTGAGCTTTGATAATCTCAATGGCCCCATCGAGGCCTATGAGCAATTTAAAACAGCCGTGATGCAGCAGGTGGCATCGTACGAATGTGCAGGATTACCAGCGCGAGCGCAACGGTTTCATCAAGCCCTATTAGGTTATTATCAGCGGCTCAAAATGGCCTAGCCAACGAGTAGCAATCGCATGGGCTGTGGCAGGATCTTGGGCCAAGAGTTGATGCGCTGCGGGGGTTAACCAGGGTAATAACGCGTGATCACGTTGTACATCCGCAATTTTAAACATGCGATATCCCGTCTGACGCGTGCCCAAAATTTCTCCGGCACCGCGCAACACCAAATCTTTTTCTGCCAGTAAAAACCCATCGGTTGTTTCGCGCATCAGATGTAAGCGTTCGCGACTCATGGGAGATAAAGGAGGCTGGTATAGCAACAAACAATGAGAGTGTGCTGTGCCTCGGCCTACACGACCTCGTAATTGATGTAGTTGAGACAATCCCAGTCGTTCGGCATTTTCAATGACCATCAAACTGGCATTAGGGACATCAACACCCACTTCAATCACGGTGGTGGCGACGAGTAAATGGATGGTTCCTTCTTTAAACGCCGTCATGATACGTTCTTTTTCAGCACCTTTTAGCCGTCCATGAATCAGACCAATGTGCAGTTCTGGTAAGAGAATTTGTAATTGCTGCGCGGTGTCATTGGCTGCTTGGCACTGTAAGGTTTCTGATTCTTCAATCAACGTGCAGACCCAATAAGCTTGTTGACCACCGGTGAGCGTGGTTCTCAATCGCTCAATCAACGATTCTCTTTTGCTTTGATTGAGCACGACCGTTGTGATAGGGGTTCGGCCTGGGGGAAGTTCATCAATAATGGATATGTCCAAATGCGCCAATTGCGTCATGGCCAAGGTTCTTGGAATGGGGGTGGCAGTCATTAATAACTGGTGAGGACACGATTGGTCTTGTTGACCTTTTTGTTGTAATTGCAGGCGTTGCTCGACCCCGAAGCGATGTTGTTCATCAATAATGATGAGTCCGAGTTGCGCAAAAGCAACCTCTTCTTGAAACAAAGCATGTGTACCTACAACCAAATGGCATTCATGTTGTGCCAAGGCTTTTAGTGTCTCTCGCCGTTGTTGGATTTTCATCTTTGAGGACAACCGGCAAACCACGATACCTAAAGGTTCACACCAACGCTTGAGGGTTTGAGCGTGTTGTTCGCTGAGAATATCGGTAGGCGCCATGATGGCGACCTGATGCCCATTCGCAATAACTTGTAAGGCTGCTAGTGCCGCAATGACTGTTTTTCCTGAGCCTACATCGCCTTGGACCAGACGCAACATCGGTTTCTCTTGTACCAAATCCTGACAAATCTCGGCATGGACCCGGGTTTGAGCCGCTGTGAGTTGAAATGGTAACTGATTTAAAAAATTAGGCACTAACGTCGTGTCGAATGGCATGGGGGTTGCGCGCAATGTTGCTCGCTGACGGCGAGCAAATAGCATGCTCAGACGCTGGGCAATGAGTTCGTCAAACGCCAACCGTTTCAATGCTGGGTGTTGGCCTGTTTCTAAAAGATGAATCGGACTGTCAGGTGGGGGGTGATGTAAACTCGGAATCGCTGAGGATAAGGCGTCAAATTGATACTCATGCAATTGTTCAGCACTGAGCCATTCTAGCTGGTGTAGATGTTCTTGATAGTGGGTGACAGCGAGCTTGACCAATTGGCGCAAACGATTTTGACTGAGTCCCTGGGTGGTGGAATAGATTGGTGTGAGGGTTTCTTCTACAGGGCATGGGCGATCGTCTTCTATGAGTTGATACTCGGGGTGGATCATACCTATATGCCCGTCAAACAAACGAGCCTCGCCAAAGACCCGAATTTGAGCCCCTAAGACCATAGCCTTTGCTTGATGTTGATTGAAATGAAAAAAACGCAACCGTAATAGACCGGTTTTATCTTCGACGGTACATTGTAGCGTGCGACGATGTCCCCGGGTGATGTCTGTTTTACAGATACGACCTACAATGACCGCCCAATCTTGATGTCGGATGTCACGAATCGGCGTGATGTGGGTGCGATCTTGATATCGATAGGGGAGATGAAACAGCAAATCTTGAATGGTATGAATGCCGCATTGGGCCAATTTACCAGCCAAACTGGGTCCAACGCCGGGTAAGGTGGTGCAAGGTTGAGTGAGTACCATGGCAAATCGACACGCAGCAAAAGGGCCTCTATCTTATAAGAAGCGTTCATTGCGAACAAGTCATTGTTTTTGCCTTTCGGGGTACGTGATTTTCTATTCAAATAATGCGCTATATTGAAAAAAATAGAGCATATCAAGGTGTTTTGTGGTATACTGTATCACTAAATCTTACAGTGAGATCATCTAATATGCATACTAAAACAGAGTTAGACAATGAATTTAAGCTAACGATGCTCTGTCACTTAAAAGAATGGCTCCAAAGCATCAAAGATCTCAATGATAAGACGCAGTGTAATGCTCTTCGAGACGACGACAATCATCCTAGTCAAAAGTATAATAAATTTATCTTTTCATTGAGTAATAAATGCTCAATTGATGATTTATTTATATTAACGATTGATGAATTAAAACCGTTACTAACGGATCGTTACCTTTTCTTATTGGATAATGTATCTGAAAAACTGCATTTCACTTGCGCTGGTGCTAAAGGCTGCTTTTTTAGCACAGCTATCCATATAAGTCATAGTCTGGTCTGTTCAAATACTCGTTTACACGCGACTGTGGTTGATCACTTAGATGAACTTATTCAACTGTACATCGCACATTATCAATCTCATTCTCAAGATAAAAGTTCTATTGCGACGAGTCCATTTGGGTTGTATCCAAAATTAAGTAATTCTACAGATAAAGTGTGTGCTACTGAACCAAGCATTACTACTGACGAAGAAGTTGACTTTGTGTGTGCTACTGGCTGCTCGATCTCTTAAACCGAGAAAAATGCTCGCCAAAGACCTACTAACTTATTACAATAGCTAAAATAATTTTTAAGATTATGCTCTGGCCATGGCAAAACAATTTGAAAGAAAACCCACAAAATCACAACAGGGCCAAGGCTTAAATGCCATATGGCTCGGTTTTGTGACGTTTGTATTTGGCTATTTAGCGGCGTCATGGTGTGATGTGAATCAGCTGAGTCATTGGGTGAGTGCCCATGTGCAAAGCAAACCTGTGATGCAAAACGCGCCTGATGTTCAAGCAAGTGCACCAAAAGTAACGCATCCTAAATTAGAGTTTTATACGTTATTGGCAAATGAATCGTTATCTCGACCAAATACAGCTGCAACACCAGCACCAGCAGTCACGACCGTTGAACCACAACGCCAAAACATTGCTTCAAAACCTACTTCCCTGGAAGCTCAATATCAAGAAAAATATATCCAAACAGCGAAAGTATCTTCCTCGGCGGAACCGATGGAATTGGCCATGACACAACCTGTGCCTGAGCGCGTTTTACCTGCTGTAATGCCAGAACCGAAAAAAGCTGTGGCAGCCGTGATGCCAAAATCTTCTGGTGCGTATTCTATTCAAGTTGGATCATTTCGTGCGTTGACGGAAGCACAACGTATGAGAGCCAAATTGGTGATGAAGGGATTTGGTGTGGATATCGTGACGGTGAATCAACAATCCACTTATTGGTATCGGGTGATGATCGGACCTTTTGCTTCTTTATCACAAGCACAGCAGGCGCAATCTTCTTTTTCTCGACAAGAGCACATCAACGGGATGATTCGTAAACTGGATGTATAAAGCCTAATTATAGGATAATAATGACTCAACAATTTTATTTTCCTATATCTGGTGTATTTGGCGCATGTTGTAAAGGAAATTTAGAGTTTTTATTAAATAACGAGACAACGCCTTCTTTTTTCACCTTTGCAGCCATCGATGTTGCTTCTAATTACCAGCAACTCATCATTCAAATCACAGATGATGTCACATCAAAAGAAGATGTTGAGCGTTATATTCAGCAAACTCTTCTAGGTTCTAACTATGTTTTAGTCAATGAAACATCTCGTAAATATTGGTTTCGGGGGTTTTTAGGACTAGGGATAGGCGGGCTGATTTTATTGCTGCCCTTTCTCATTCCTATCACGTTTTCTTTGAAAATTATCATAGCGCTGTTGGGTATTCCTTTGACCAGCGTATTGGGCAAGGATTCTTGGCGTGAGGCTGCGGTTGAAATGCGGCGTAAAACACCCGCGATGGACAGTTTATTCATGATCAGTACGGTCACGGCTGTTGTGATGTCGTGCGTGGCTTTTTTTATCCCTGGTTTGCCCATGATGTTTGAGACCGGTTTATTGATTTTTGGATTTCGTCATTTGGGTATTGCGATGAAACAATCTATCTATGAAAAAGAAAGTACGCCTGTCCAATATGAGCGTTTGATTGGACAATTACGAGTGACCCGAATAAAAAATCACCACCACGAAGAATTGGTTTCTGTCGATCAATTGCAACCCGGGGATAAAATACGACTCATAGAAGACATGCCCGTGCCCTTAGATGGATGGCTCATACCGGATGAGCAAGAATATTGGATGGATGTATCACGGCAAGAAGGTACGTTAATTCCCCAACAATTCAGGAACAATGCCCCTGTATTGGCAGGCATGGTGTGCAAAAGCGCTGGTGTGATGCAGGTGGGATTGGGTCATCAATTGAAATATTTCTCAAAAAAACCACTGATGCCTTGTCCGCGAGGCGATATTTGGATTTATCCTCATCAATACGGCATCCATATCATGAGCGCATCTGATCGCGACGATCAGCAAGTGCAATTTGTCGTGTCTCGCAAAGAATTGATTGATCAGGATGGTCATGATCATACGCAGGACATCTTAGACAGCTTACGTGTTTCTACCAATCATCCACTGAACGAGCATAAAAACCTGCATCTTTCTGAGCCTGCACGGGCGCAATTGTCGCGTGCTATTGTGCAACATGCGTCGCAACACGGATTGCAAAAAACCGCTTCTTTTTTACAACGTTTGGATCAAGATGTAGATTGTTCTCTCCCAGGATCAGTGCCGTTAGCAGCAGAAACTACACGGATAGCTCGATTTTTTGTACCAGCTGTGCTGGGTACTGCTGTTATATCTGCCATTCTAATCGGGTATTTTTTCTCTCTCTTAATCGCTATTCGTTGCACGATTGCTATTCTTGTATCGGCGTGTCCTTGCACATTTGCCTTTATCACGCCTTTGGTGATGCATTTTTCTAAAGAGAGAGCGAATAAGTTCGGTATTTTACTGAGTCAGGAAGATGTCCTTCAACGACTGTCCGAAGTGGATGTGGTGGCTTTAGATATCCATGGTACGGCAACTAAGGGCGATCCCAAACTTCATATTCATATTTTTGACGAATTACAAAAAACATCGATTGAAACCAAATTGGCGTTGATGGAACATCATTCTGATCATTATTTAGGGAAGGCGATTTACAACAAGGTGGGAGGTAACCGTTTGTTGCAGGGCCTCTCTTTACTTGAGGCTCATGATATTTCGTTACGCCAAGGGGGAATGGTTGCTCATATTGAGGGACAGATGTATGTTTTAGGCCATGATCAATTGATGCAAAATTTAGGAATTACATTGTCTGATCCTCATCCGGACATGACGTATTTGATAGTGAAAACAGATCATGGGCATCAGGTGCTTGCGACCATTGAAATGCGTGACGAGTTACGCAGTGATACAAAACTGGCTGTGTCACAATTAAAACAACGCGGGTATCAAGTTGTAGTGCTGTCTGGTGCGAGTCATTTAACAGCTAATGCCAATGCTCGAGCCATGGGTGTTGATCATGTTTATGCCAATTGTTTTCCGATCAATACCCAGACTAGAAAGGGAAAGGATACTTGGATTAAAGAGTGGCAATCAAAAGGACATCGTGTCCTCATGGTAGGAGATGGTGTCAATGATGCTCATGCATTTAAAGCAGCCCATGCTTCGATTGCGATGCAGCATCCGGGGAGTGATGAAGGAATTAATTATCAGGCCAAAGCAAGAATTTCTAATTATAAAATGGAAGCTGTCGTACAGGCTTTAGATTTGGCTCATCACAGTTTGTGGACTATCAGATTAAATTTGTTGTTCAGTTTGATATATAATGTCATGGCTGTACTGCTCACCAATATCATGTTATTGGCGTATGGTACGATGATGCATCCGGGAGTTTGTGCCGCGGTAATGATGTGTCAAACGGCGTTCATCATTTTCAATGCATATAGTTTGATGCATCGTCCGTTGCCTGCAGCGAAAGCACCGGGTCGCGCAGGTTTATTTGGCCGAGACGTATCTACTCCGTTGCCAGAGACTAACGCTCCAAGATTATCTGAATCTTTCCAGCATTCTTGACGGCAAACGGTTTGCTGACCTTCAACGTCAAATGTTCAATACCATAGTGCGTTTGGATCAGAGTCAGCACTTGTTCTGCGGCAGTTTCTAACAATTGAAAAGAGCGAGATGCCACAAATTCGGTGATGTGTTGGCATAATTGTGCGTAATCAATGGTGTTTGCCAAATTATCTTGGCAATGACTGAGATCCAGCGGGATACTGAGGTCAAAAACAAGGGTTTGTTTGATGCGTTGCTCCCAGGCGTAAACGCCAATTTGAGTGGCAATTTTTAGATCAGCAATATGTAGCGTGTCGATGATGTCTCTCCTGTTAAAACCCTTCTACCTCTTGGGGAAGAAGGTGCCCGAAGGGCAGGTTAGGGGGTTCCTCAGATTGGCTATTATGATACACTTAGACTCTTTTTTTCCAGAGAATCATGATGAATGACTCCGACAGTTTATTGATTCGCGCACTGCAACGCAAGCCGGTGCCACGTGCGCCGATTTGGCTGATGCGCCAAGCTGGGCGATATTTGCCAGAATACCGCGCAACTCGTGCGCGAGCAGGGGATTTTTTGAGTTTATGTCAATCGAAAGAGCTGGCATGTGAAGTGACATTGCAACCTTTGCAACGCTTCAATTTAGATGCAGCCATTTTATTCTCCGATATTTTGACGATTCCAGATGCCATGGGTTTGGGGTTGTCATTTGCAGAAGGAGAAGGACCTCGTTTCAAGTATCCTATTCGTGATCTTAAAGCGATTGATGCGTTGGTTGTCCCTAAAGCCACAGATGAATTGGCTTACGTGATGGATGCCGTGCGATTGATTCGTCAAGAGTTGCCGGCGTCGATGCCTTTGATAGGATTTGCAGGTAGTCCTTGGACATTGGCCTGTTATATGGTGGAAGGCGAAAGCAGTCGGGAATTTAAACAGGCCTTAGGCCTGATGTATCTCGAACCAGAAGGCATGCATCGTTTGTTGCAAACATTAACCACTGCGGTGATAGAGTACCTATCTGCACAAGTGGATGCAGGTGCATCCGTTTTGATGCTATTTGATACTTGGGGCGGCATTTTGAGCACGCAGCACTATCAACATTTTTCGCTACATTACATGCGAGACATTGTTCAGCATTTGCAGAAAAAGCATCCCAATATCCCTGTTATTTTATTCACCAAAGGTGGTGGGCAATGGCTGTCTCACATTGCAGATAGTGGGTGCCAGGCGGTGGGCTTGGATTGGACCTGTGATTTAAGCATGGCTCGACAAACCATTGGGCATAAAGTGGCGTTACAAGGTAATTTAGATCCGACTGTTTTATTAACTTCTCCCGCTTGTATTCGTGCAGAAACCAAACGTATTTTGACCGAATTTGGACCGCATGCTGGGTTGATTTTTAACCTGGGACACGGCATCACACCCGATGTACCCCCTGAGCATGTAAACGTTCTGGTAGAAGCCGTGCATGAGTTTAGTACTGAGCTGTATGCATGAAAGTAAAAAGCCAATTTCGGCCGGCATGGTGGTTACGTAACCCCCATGCCCAAACGATGTATGCTTCTTTATGTCGTTATCTCCCCCTGCCGAAAGTACGTGATGAGCGTTTAGAGTTGCCAGATGGCGATTTTATTGATTTGGTTTGGCGAGATGAAGGACTGAGCTTAGAGAACCCTCTGGTGATCTTATTACATGGCTTAGGGGGGGGCTTGAGTTCACCTTATATCAGAGCGCAATTCATCCAGCATCACGCTTTGGGGCGACGAGTTGTATTGCTGCAATTTCGTGGTTCCAGTAAAGAACTGAATCGTGCGCTACGTTCTTATCATATGGGAGACACGGCAGATTTAGATTATTTTTTACAAGTGTTGGCTGACAGAGAGCCTCATACACAAAAATATATCGTAGGATTTTCTCTAGGAGGTTCTGTCCTATTAAAATGGCTAGGAGAACATCCCCTGCAAGCGTATGTTGCGGCTGCAGTCGCAGTTTCAGTGCCGTTTCATCCGCCTATCACTGCCGATCGATTAAATTCCGGATTTTCACGTATTTACCAAGCGTATTTATTAAAAAAATTACGGGAACATTTCTTCGCTAAATTAGCGCGAGAACCCAATGCAGTTTTGTCACACTCTTTACAGTCTGCGCATTCGTTTTGGACCTTTGATGATCTCATTACTGCACCATTGAATGGTTTTAAAGATGTCCATGATTACCATCAACAAGTAGGTTCTAGACCTTATTTGATTAAAATTACTACTCCGACTCTTATTTTGCATGCCCTGGATGATCCTTTTATGACCCCAGATGCGATGCCCACTCCAGAAGAATTATCCCCAACGGTGAGATTAGAATGGAGTGAACAAGGCGGTCATGTAGGCTTTATTTCAGGAGCGATACCTGGACGACCTACCTATTGGTTAGAAGAACGAATTGCGGAATTTTTGAGAAAAATCGTTTAATCATTCTTTTGTTGCATAGGGTCAATTCGTCTCTCTATAATAACACCCAATTATTAACAAAGAGATCGAGGATTTGTGTCAGTCATGATCATTTCATCTTAATGTGCGCAGAATCGTTTTCAAGAGGCAGCACATGCTGGGTTAGCCAACGATGGACTATAGATTGTAATGCTTCAGGTTGTTCCAAGGGTAACATATGACCACTTTCTACCCATTCAACATCGGCTTTTAAGGAAGTTACTAACCGTGATATAGCCGATTTAGGCACCAACTGGTCGCCCTCAGCCGCAATGACGAGTGCAGGCACCGGTTGTTCGGGAAAACTCTGTAAAAAAGATGGTCGTTCTCTAGTAGCCAACATTTGACGTTTGACAGTATCTGGCCCGACTTCAGTAAGCATGGTTTTTATTTGACCAATGAGCGGGTCTCGACGAGATTTTGGAGTATCTTTCTTAATCATCTGAGCAAGATAAGCGTCTGTCATCAGATTTTGAATACTGCGTTCTATGAGATCCGTGGTCATACATTTCTCTTCTCCAGACGTGCACAACAAAATCAAGTTTGAGACTCGATGAGGATAAGTTGCATAAAAATTTTGCGCAAGATACCCCCCCATTGAAAATCCCATTAAGATGAATTGTTCGTATGGTAGATGATAGAGATGATCGAGCATGCTTTTTTGATCCGCATAGTGCAACAGGTTAGGCATGATTGGTTGTATCCCTTTAGGTAACGAAGGGAGTAAATGGCGCCATAAGCGTTCATTACAACCTGTACCAGGAAGTAAAACTATTGGGATAGAAGAGGGTGACATAAATACTCGTTTAGCATGTGAAAATACTCTACATTGCATCAATATATCCACCATCGACACGGATGCAACGTTGTCTTTCGTGCAGTTTATGCTATTAGTATCAGGATGTATATCTTCTATCATTTAGCAAGTCCTGTACTAAAATTAAGAGAAAGTTTCAGAATGATTTAAATAAATCATTTCATGCTTGGTATTAAATCCAAAATCAAAATTGGCAAAAAATAAATCGATTCTTTTGCTTTAATTTTTTAGAACGGACCCTTGAGATCAAAATCTTTGTCCCCATATACGAAAGTAGTATTATTTTGGGAGTATAATAATGAGCGATAAACCCGCAAAAGATTGGAAGAGTTTTAAAGAAGAGCATGATCATTTGGACGATGATGCCGTTTTTGACGCGGATGCATTAGAAGACGAAGAAGGTGGTACGAGTGGAGAAGAGCCTGAAGAATTGGAACATCTATCCTACGAAGCACTGGAAGCCAAACTGACTGAAGCAGAACAGAAAGCCTATCAATATAAAGATCAAGCCACGCGTGCGATGGCAGAGCTTGAAAACATTCGTCGTCGCGCAGAGCGAGATGTGGCGCAAGCGCATCGTTATAGTTTAGAGCGCTTTGTCGATGGATTGTTGCCGGTGGTGGACAGCTTAGAGCAAGGATTACAATTGGTTGATGAGCAGAGCGATCAAGCTATGCACGAAGGCTTGTCTTTGACCATGAAACTATTATTAAGTGTGTTGGCCAAGTTTCAAGTAGAGCAAATAGATCCGATGGGCGCAATCTTTAATCCCCAAGAACATGAAGCGATGTCTATGCAAGACTCTGATGCACCATCGTCTTCTATTATTATGGTCTTTCAAAAAGGGTATAAGTTACATGATCGCGTGATTCGTCCTGCGCGGGTCATTGTGGCAAAATAAAGAAAATTTATAAATCTGACTTGAAAAAATCAGATTGCACCCCATATTTGAAAACTAAGACAACAAGATGACTAGATTGGAGTAGAAAAAATGGCAGATATCATTGGTATAGATTTAGGAACAACTAATTCGTGTGTTGCGATTATGGAAGGTGGCAAACCCCGCGTAATAGAAAATAACGAAGGGCAACGTACTACACCATCTATTGTTGCATTTACAAATGATGATGAAGTGTTGGTAGGCCAAGCTGCAAAACGTCAAGCAGTGACCAATCCTGCAAATACGTTATATGCCATCAAACGGTTGATTGGTCGTCAATTTGATGATTCGATTGTACAAAAAGATATTAAGATGGTGCCTTACAAAATTGTCAAAGCAGACAATGGTGATGCATGGGTCCGAGTGAAAGACGACAACAAAGCGCCACCACAAATCTCGGCTGAAGTGTTGCGTAAAATGAAAAAAACAGCAGAAGACTATTTAGGTCGTCCTGTGTCTGAAGCTGTGATCACGGTTCCTGCTTATTTTAATGACTCACAACGCCAAGCGACCAAAGATGCTGGGCGTATTGCTGGGCTTGAAGTGAAACGTATTATCAATGAGCCAACCGCTGCAGCCTTAGCATATGGGATGGATAAAAAGCGTGGCGACTCTATCATTGCGGTATATGATTTGGGTGGTGGTACGTTTGATATTTCTATCATTGAAATTGCAGAAGTTGATGGCGAACATCAATTTGAAGTACTTGCTACCAATGGCGATACCTTTTTAGGGGGTGAGGATTTTGATTTGGCGTTGATTGAATATTTGGTCGCTGAATTCAAAAAAGATAGTGGCATTGATTTGCATAATGACCCATTGGCTTTACAACGTCTGAAAGAGTCTGCTGAAAAAGCAAAAATTGAATTGTCATCTGCACAGCAAACTGATGTTAACTTACCGTATATCACTGCAGATGCATCGGGTCCAAAACATTTAAACCTCAAATTGACTCGTGCTAAATTAGAATCATTGGTAGAAAAATTGGTTGAACGAACGATTGCTCCTTTGAAAACAGCACTCAAAGATGCTGGCTTGACAGTATCACAAATCAACGAAGTTATCTTAGTTGGTGGTCAAACTCGTATGCCGATGGTCCAAAAAACAGTAGAAGAATTTTTTGGCAAAGAACCACGTAAAGATGTGAATCCTGATGAAGCGGTTGCAGTAGGTGCGGCCATTCAAGCTGCGGTATTATCGGGTGAAGTAAAAGATATTTTATTACTGGATGTCACGCCATTGTCTTTAGGTATTGAAACGCTTGGTGGGGTTATGACTAAGCTGATCGAGAAAAACACGACTATTCCTACCAAAGCCAATCAAGTATTTTCTACAGCAGATGATAGCCAAACTGCTGTGACGGTGCATGTATTGCAAGGTGAACGTGAACAAGCCTCTGCCAATAAATCCTTAGGGCGTTTCGATTTGAGTGATATCCCACCTGCCCCACGTGGTGTACCGCAAATTGAAGTGACATTTGATATCGATGCTAACGGTATTTTGAATGTATCTGCCAAAGACAAAGCAACAGGTAAAGCGCAATCTATCGTTATCAAAGCATCCAGTGGTTTGAGTGACGAAGAAGTTGCGGCGATGGTGAAAGATGCCGCGGCGCATGCTGATGAAGATAAAAAGTTTAAAGAATTGATCGAAGTTCGTAATCATGCAGATAGTTTGATTCACAGCTCTGAAAAATCTTTAAAAGACTTGGCTGATGAAATGAGTGACGATGAGAAAAAAGATATTGAAACAGCTATTTCGGAACTCAAAGACGCTATCAAAACCAATGAAAAGGCGCAAATTGATGAGAAGGTGACAGCATTGACAAATGTGTCTGCGAAAATGGCAGAAAAGGTCTATGCAAAAAAATCTGCGGCTTCTGAAGCGCCTCAATCTGGGCAACCTGAAGATGCCTCACCCTCAGATACAGGTGGTGACGGTGTTGTAGATGCTGAGTTTGAAGAAGTAAAAGAAGATCCTAAATCGTAGTTTTATGCTGGATTGTCACGTAAAAATACAAGACAATAACAGCATGTAAGACCAAACGATGTGCGCATCAAGAATCCCGGCGAGACCGGGATTCGCTACGATGCGTTACATCTTTTTATAATGATAGGACTTACGAAAAACTCTAGGGCAGTGTTGTCATGACGGCTCGGGGTTTTGCGTAAGTCCTAAAATGGTGAGTATTGTGCATGCAGCATGACTATTATGAACTCTTAGGCATCGATCGTGGTGCGTCTGAAACAGAGATAAAAAAGGCCTATCGTAAAATGGCCATGAAATATCATCCCGATAGAAATCCAGATGACAAAGAAGCTGAAGAGCGTTTTAAAGATGTTCAAAAAGCGTATGCAATTTTATCGGATTCTCAAAAGCGCGCGGCTTATGACCAATTTGGTCATGCTGGTGTTGACGGAAATAGTGGCCACGGAGGCTTTGGCGGTGGTTTTTCTGGCGGGTTTGGTGATGTTTTTGGTGACATCTTTGAAAATATATTTTCCCAACAAGGCCAAGGTCGACAGTCTCGCTCCCAGCGTGGCTCAGATTTACAGATGAACGTACAATTAACTTTGGAAGAGGCTGCAAAGGGCAAACAAATTGAAATTACTGTGCCTAGACATGTTGGGTGCGGTGGTTGCGACGCTACGGGTGCAAAAAAAGGCAGCAAACCCAAATCGTGTGAAACCTGTAATGGTGTGGGCCAGGTTCGCATGCAGCAAGGCTTTTTTTCAATTCAACAAACGTGTCCTAGTTGCCAAGGTGTGGGTCAGGTGGTTACAGAACCCTGTACATCCTGCCATGGTAGTGGTCGAGTGCGCGAAAACAAAAAATTAACCGTCAAGATCCCCGCAGGTGTTGATACGAGCGATCGCGTACGTTTGAGTGGTGAAGGAGAAGCGGGCGCTCACGGTGGGCCTTCTGGCGATTTATATGTTCAAGTCTCCATCAAACCTCATGCTATTTTTGAGCGTCATGATCGTGATTTATTATGTGAAGTTCCCATTAATTATGCGACGGCAACTTTAGGTGGTCAAATAGAAGTACCTACATTGGAAGGCCGCGTCACTTTAAAAATTCCTGCTGAAACGCAAACAGGTAAGTCTTTCCGGTTGCGCGGTAAAGGGATTCAATCTGCGCGCAGTAATAGCAAAGGTGATTTGTTATGTAAAGTGGTGGTGGAAACGCCCGTGCAATTAGATAAAAAACAAAAAGAGTTGCTGGAACAATTTCAACAATCATTGGATGATAGCAAACAAAGCCATTCTCCGCGGACCACTTCTTGGTTTGACGGTGTTAAAAAATTTTTTGAAGATATGAAATTCTAATGACACATTCATCTGCTTGGTTGGTGCTGGCTGACGGCACCATAATGGAAGGCATGTCTATCGGAGCTGAGGGTGAGCAGGTAGGTGAATTGGTATTTAATACGGCAATGACAGGGTATCAAGAAATCTTAACAGATCCTTCTTATGCCGGACAATTGATCACCTTAACTGCCGCCCATATTGGTAATACAGGTTGCAATGACGAGGATATGGAGTCAGATCGCGTTTGGGCTGCCGGTTTTATCATTCGTGATTTTTCATTGATCCCGAGTAATTTTCGTTCTCAACAGTCTCTATCCTCATGGTTAAAACAGCATGGTGTGATTGCAATTGCAGGTATTGATACGCGCGCGCTCACACATCGTTTACGTAATGAAGGGGCCTTGGGCGCGTGTGTGACGACAGATGGCACACAATTAGAACGTGCCAAACAACGTGCAGCTGGTTATCCGGGCTTGAATGGCATGGATTTGGCCAAAGTAGTGTCGTGTCAAGCCGTACATCCTTGGACACAAGGGCAAGGGACATGGAGCGCCGGGGTTCGTCCATTGCAATATCGAGTGGTGGTGCATGACTTTGGTGTGAAGCATTCTATTTTGCGGATTCTCCACGATTTGGGATGTGCTTTGACGATAGTGCCTGCTGATTTTCCGCATGCTGATGTGCTCGCTATGAATCCGGATGGTATATTTTTATCAAATGGTCCTGGAGATCCTAGTGCGTGTGAGTATGCAATTACTGCCACACAAGCTTATTTGGCCGCTTCTAAGCCTTTGTTTGGGATTTGTTTGGGATTTCAAATTTTAGCACTTGCATGCGGTGCGCGCGCGGTAAAAATGAGCTGTGGTCATCATGGCGCAAATCATCCTGTTGCAGAAATTACGGGCGAACAACGTGTCTTTATTACCAGTCAAAACCATGGATTTGCGATTGAAGAAAGCAGTTTGCCCAAAGATTTGATTGCCACTCATAGGTCCTTGTTTGATCACAGTTTACAAGGTATTATGCATCGGGATAAATTGGCATTTGGTTTCCAAGGCCACCCTGAGGCTAGCCCCGGTCCTCATGATATTCAAATTATTTTCGAACAATTTATTCGTTTTATGAGTATGCAGCATAGTACTCAAAACTGAATACCCACAGGACAAGGAGTATAAATCTGTGAATCAATCAAACGTGTTTACTTCTGAATCGGTTGCCGAAGGGCATCCAGATAAAATTGCTGATCAAATTTCTGATGCAATTTTAGATGCGATTTTAGCTCAAGATCCGCATGCGCGTGTGGCATGTGAAACGTTCGTAAAGACCGGGATGGTGTTGGTGGGTGGTGAGATCACAACCAAAGCATGGGTCGATGTGGAATCTATTGCGCGCTCGGTGATCAAAGACATTGGTTATAATAGCTCTGCGATGGGATTTGATTGGGAGTCATGTGCAGTGTTATCTGCGATTGGCAAACAATCTTCTGATATTGCGCAAGGCGTGGATAATGAGCAAACCAAACAATTGGGTGCTGGAGATCAAGGCATGATGTTTGGTTATGCTTCTCGGGAAACAGAAGTATTGATGCCTGCTCCTATTGCTTACGCCCATCGTTTGATGGAGCGACATGCGTTATTACGCAAATCCGGCGATTTGCCGTGGTTGCGTCCAGATGGGAAATGCCAGCTGACATTACGCTATGAAAACGGTATCCCTGTTGCAGTCGATACCGTGGTATTTTCGACACAGCATGCAGAAGATATCTCTCATGCGGAATTGGTGAAAGCGGTTCGTGAACAAATCATTAACCCGATATTACCTGCCTCTTGGCTAACAGCGTCTACTCGTTATTTTATCAACCCAACAGGCCGTTTTGTGATTGGTGGACCTTTGGGCGATTGCGGACTGACGGGCCGAAAAATTATTGTAGATACGTATGGCGGTATGGCTCGTCATGGTGGAGGATGTTTCTCAGGTAAAGATCCTTCCAAAGTAGATCGCTCAGCTGCTTATGCTGCGCGACATGTGGCAAAAAATATTGTGGCTGCGGGTATTGCAGATAAATGTGAAATTCAAGTGTCCTATGCCATTGGCATTGCTGAACCTACATCTATCCACGTTGAAACGTTTGGCACATCGCAATTAGATAATAAAACAATCATTGATTTGATTCATGCGAATTTTGATCTCACACCGCAAGGCATCATTGACCATCATCAATTGTTAAGACCGATTTATCGCCAAACAGCTTCTTATGGGCATTACGGTCGGGATAATTTGCCTTGGGAGCGTACTGATAAAGTCGCGGAATTACGTAAAGCAGTGAACTTCTCAAATTTAAAGGATGATATATGTCAGTTATGATGGGTGAACGAGTACAAACAAATGATTACAAAGTAGCGGATTTTTCTTTGGCAGCCTGGGGCCGCAAAGAAATGGCAATTGCCGAAACCGAAATGCCTGGATTGATGGCTTTACGCGAAGAATTTGGCAAAGATCAACCTTTGCGTGGCGCACGTATTGCTGGCTGTTTGCATATGACCATTCAAACAGCGGTTTTGATTGAAACCTTGATTGCCTTAGGCGCAGAAGTCAGATGGTCTTCTTGTAATATTTTTTCTACACAAGATCATGCTGCTGCTGCGATTGCCGCTCAACATATTCCTGTGTTTGCCTGGAAAGGTGAAACGGAAGAAGAATATTGGTGGTGTGTAGAACAAACCATTCGTGGACCTAATGGTTGGACGCCTAATCTTTTATTAGATGATGGCGGTGATTTGACGCAAATCATTCATGAAAAATATCCTGATATTCTCGACAATCTTTTGGGTGTTTCGGAAGAAACAACCACTGGTGTTGCCCGACTTTATGAAATGGCAAAAGATGGTGCATTGAAAATTCCTGCGATTAATGTGAACGATTCAGTGACCAAATCTAAATTTGATAATTTATATGGCTGTCGCGAATCTTTATTAGATGGTATCAAACGTGCTACCGATGTTATGATTGCAGGAAAAGTAGCCATTATCTTAGGTTTTGGCGATGTGGGTAAAGGATGTGCTCAGGCGCTACGTGGACAAGGTGCAACTGTTTACATTGCTGAAATTGATCCTATTTGCGCCTTACAAGCTGCCATGGAAGGGTACCGTGTAGTGACGTTGGACGATGTTATCCAAGATGTTGATATTTTGGTGACGGCAACGGGCAATGTCCATGTGGTCACTCATGAGCATATGAAAGCCATGAAAAACCAGGCCATTTTATGCAACATTGGTCATTTTGACTCTGAAATTGATATCCAATCATTGCGTGCGTATGAGTGGGATAATATCAAGCCGCAAGTCGATCATGTTATTTTCCCAGATGGAAAACGCATTATTGTGTTGGCAGAAGGGCGTTTGGTGAATTTGGGCTGTGCGACAGGTCATCCAAGTTTTGTGATGTCTGCCTCTTTTACCAATCAAGTGTTGGCTCAAATGGAGTTGTTTGCGAAGTCGAAAGACTATGCGAATCAAGTCTATGTGTTGCCCAAGCATTTAGACGAGAAAGTAGCTCGATTGCATTTGGATCGTATCGGCGCAAAATTGACCCTGCTTACTGAAAAACAAGCAGCTTATATTCGTGTTCCTATGAATGGTCCGTATAAGCCTGAAGCTTACCGTTATTAATGCAAGGTGAGCCCCTCATCCGCCCTACAACCCTCTCCCCATAGGGGAGAGGGTTGTAGGTGAGGGTATTTAAATATCAACACAACTATGTTTTATGTTCTTTATTTCCTTCATCTGCTCTTTACTCATAAACCAATGCAAATGGCTCATCATCGCTGCCTTCAATCGCAGACAATAATTTGACGCGAACAATGGCCTGTATGGTTTTGGTCTCATCCGAACAGCGTAGGTCACCTTTGTGTTTCACACAATTGGCAATTTGATGTACGGTATCAATGGCACTATCATCTGCGGCAAGTAGTTGTAAGGTGTCCGCATCATAAAGCTCTAACGACAAATGACTCAAACGCCATTCGGTATTGTCAGCATTATACCCAACGCGGCGTTCGTGAACCAAGGTGACTTTTCCACCAATGGGTAGCGATATTTTGTATTCTCGTACAGGCGTATTTGTGGTTAATCGTTCTTCAACCAGATGAGAGCGTTGATCAAATGCTTTTTGCATGTTCATGTAGCCCCAGCCGTACGTAGGATTCCATTCAGAACCCATCACTGCTGCATGCCCGCCTTGATAAGGGTGCTGGGGATCTTCAGGGCCTGCCACACCATTGTCTGTCCAAGCATCCGCGCTATTCAGCAATAACGCTTTGGCGGCTATAGGATTTCTAATGCCGGCATCTTGCAATAATAAAATGGCACCACCCACATGAGGCGCGGCTGAACTTGTGCCTCCCATGAGACGATAGCCATCATGAAAATTCATGCTTGAGGTATAAGTAAATGGATAAACGGTATCATCAGGTGCGCAGGTCCTTGTATCATTTCCTGGCGCGGTAATATCAGGTTTGCGGCGTCCATTTAAGGTAGGACCACGGCTGCTTGTATAACGAATGGCGTGTTGTGCTCGATCCGCGGTTTGATAGGAAAGGCCATCTTTTCGCACAGTAGGGTTCATATTTGCCACGGTTAATGCATTGTAATTATCAGCCGGTGAGGTCAATGTAGATAGGTTCGATGCGCCGGGAAAGCCTTTGTTTCCTCCAGATTTTACCCAAAGAATTTTCTCATGAGTGACCACATAGTCTACTATTTTTGCTAGACCACTCCAGTCGGTACATACAGGACAGCTCACGTTTCCATTGCCAAAACTGTAATTGATGACTGTAGGTTTAACCGCAGCGCGAGTTAACATCCAATCAAGCGTAGACATCAGCGATAATTCGTCCTCTTTTGGATTGTCCACCGTATCGTCGTGTTCCATTGCAAAACCAGCCACGATGGTAGAAGCGCCGTGCGCGATGCCTATATCTGAAGGAAATGCGCCACTTCCTGCTCCTGCATAAATGCACGCAACCCCTGTACCATGGGGTGTACGTACGCCGTTTTTATAGTGAGCATATTCGGGATCAGCATCATTTAAAATGATGGTTTTTCCTGATAATCCAGGGTGCTCAACTGCAATCCCTGAGTCAATGATGCCTACCACGCCAGTATGCCCTGTGTATCCTGCTTGCCACCAATTATTCACAGTGGGATAGGTGGTCGAAGGGTGTAACATCAACGCTTGTGCGCTAATCTCTAATTCTTCAGATCCTGCTTTATTCAAAGAAATTTGGGCTACTGCATTATCTTTAGCGATCTTATTTAAGATGGTTTTGTCTTTAGGGATACTGGCAATAACAGCTGGCATAAAATGCACTGCATGAGCTGTCACGCCGGGTAGCTGTTTGACGCGATGTAATAAAGCAGAGACATCCTGTTGTGCTTTTGCAAAAATGATGATGGTTGTGGCCGTTTTGGCGGGTGGTGTCATTGCCGCCAAATAACGTGTCATTGGCCGTCTTAGCGCGTGGGTTGTCATGCTTGCCAACACATCAGCATCAATGAGTGCTCCAGCAAAGCTTGCGGTGCTAAAAATGAAAAGAACGAGGAAAAGACTGGTTTTTTTCACGAATATTTATCTCTGTTGGATAGTTTGTATTATTATACCTTTTTTTTGCTGTATTTTGGTATGTAATCGATGTTTTTGAGAGTTTTATGCTTAATAGGTATTTTATTTGCAAAAGAAGGTTGTTGTGAAAACACCAACGCGATAGTAAAAAATTATCAAGAAAATTTTTATAAATTACCTCTTTTAAAACAAGAACATTTTTCTGTTCGGATGTATCTTTTGACGGGGGATACCCATTATATAACGCCTATCGTGTCTTACAGTTACTTTTTAAGTCAACGTTATCAAAGAGTATTGGCGATGTTAGATCATCCTCGGTTGATTGCGGCTGAGGAAAACACACTCTTATCGTTGAATAAAAAAAGCACGAAAAAACGAAAACGATATAATCAATATATTGCTCGATTTAGCGGTATGAGTTTTTATCTGAATTTACTTATCATCACAAATAAAGCGTTTTCTTACCACCTTGAAAATACACCTTTGTTTCCTGATACTGCCCGCGCCGTTCGAGCACTGAAACGTCAAAAAAAGGCTTTTAAAGCTTTTATTTTGAACGAAACGAGCATTAAAGTTTATAGTGCTCAATTAATCAATTATGTGGTTTATTTGCATGATCTTGGCATTATTGATTTGATAAAGCCGTATACGGAGCAATTTAGGGCTATTTTTCCTGATACACAGGATGATGCGTTATCAACAATAGATTATGAATCAAAGATTTATGGACTGACGCATTTCATCACCGCAGCGAGTCGTTATTATAAAAACTTAGTTTCTTACCAAGATTATCGTTGGATAATTGATTATTTTGAAAATAATATAGATCAGATCATTGCCCGTACAGAAAATGATGTGATTGCCGAGGTGGGTGTATGCTTGCTGTTGGTGGCGCACGACCATAGTGTTGCGCTAGAAAAAATCAAACGGCACTTGAATAAAGAATTTGATTCTAAGCATGCGCTTATTAAAAGCAAGTCTAATAATACTGATTTTATTTATGGAGAACACCGCAATATTCTAACCCTTATGATTTTTAATTGGAAAAAACATATTGGAAATGATCCTTTCATTGATACAGAACTGAATAAAGTGTTACACAACGGCATTGATTCGACGTTAAAAACCAGTTTGTGATATCTGTTTATGTTTGAAATTGATTATATATTAATCTATTATTACATTATATGCTCTTTATGGATGAGATCATGAGTCAAAATAAAGACGATACACAACACACTGATGCCCAATATGAAGCTTATAGGGATGAAGAATTGGAGCAAGCTTTAAAACGCCTAAAAACTTATAGCTTACAAGAGTTACAAGATCTGCAAATTAAAATTGCTACAAAACTTTCTGATGCCACTGACGAATTTAATTCAAAGAAAACAGACATTAGTATGGCCAAAAGGCGATATTATTTACGGATTGTTGTAGAAGTGATGATTGAAATTTGGCGCCTTTTTCGAGGTAAAACGCCTCTTGCGACGAAAGAAAGCTTACGTCAGAAAAGCGATGATTTGAAAAAAAATCATCAAGAAACCTCTGAGAAACTAAATCAGCAAATGTCTGAGGTAGAAACATCCATACAAAGTATCAAAACGCTTTCTGACGACATCCTTTTAAAAGAAAATGATTTAGACACATTAAAAAAATCCATTGAATCAATAGATACAACACTTCATCAACTAGCACCAGGTTCGGACGACTTTCCCATGTTCCAAGAAAGCATGATTACCAAAATTGAAATCCGTGATACGTTATCGAAGGAACTTGCGGAGCTATATCAGCGCATAGAACGTGCGATGAATGTCTGGTCAAATGCTTTCCATTCATTATCAAAATCATTTGTTGCGGAACAAAACATAGCGTACCAAAATGCGTTAGAAGCTTTAAAAATGAGATGCGAAGTTATCGATCATCCTGTCATAAAAAAACTACACACTTTTTTGCATCATCAAACGGATGTCAGTTTGCAGGCATTGAGAGATGCTATCGCCAAAGATGATTCGTTTCAAGAGTCTAGAGCGTTGGTCGAGCTTCTCTGGGATGCTGGTAAAGTGGATTCACGCATCATAAAAGGTCTGACCAGAGAAGAGGCGCTGCCTTCTATCAGTGACATCCAGGCATCTAATAGTGCAAAAATTAAAGACATTGATGAGCGCTTAAAATCGTATATAGAAGAAGAAAAAAATCAATCTCATCGCCTTACTCAGCTTATGATCGATAAAGAAAAACTGACAGGTGTTCCTGGAGAGGGGTATATTACTGCTGCTCAGTTAAGAAAAATAAAGGCCAATAGCATGCCAGACTATCAGGCTATAATGAATCTTCAGAGAGGCATCACAGAATTAATGACAGACAAAGCTGAGCTTCGCGGTTACATTGCTGAGATGGAAACTGAAAAAAAAATCTATATGAACAAGAACATTGTATTTACGCCTGCAATGCTACAAGCATTGGTTGTGAAATGTGACACAAAGCCCAAGCATCCTGTCACAACCGCCTTACAACGCTTTTTAGAATATCCGACGCCTTCTTTGTTAAAAAAGCTTAAGATTGCTATGAATGAGTATAAGGAGGATAAGCTAGGTCCAAATATTCAAGCTTTATTGGACGAAGCCAATCGATATTTTCCTTATGTTTTAGATGCGCCAACGCTGCTTACAGAGAAAAATAAACAGGGTTTTACCGAAAGTAAACTTCAATATCAAGCGTTTAAAAATCAACACGCACCGAGTGCTGCGGATCAAGAAAATTCAGACAACACTCAGCGTTTTAAGCGTTAACCCGTTGCATATTTTTGATATAGATAGCAGGTCGACGTTGAGCTTTTGTGGCGGCACAGGGGTATGTTTTGGTCAATCCTAGCAAAGCAACTTGTGATACCGTCATTTTGGCTTTGTCACTTTCTTGGCTAGACACTTCCCGGTATGTTTGTTGTACCAAGTCATGCAGCATGGCACCGTCTAATTGAACGGTACCTGGTAAACAAAATAAAGGCTGGCCTTGTTGTGACGCGGCTGTATTTGCAATAGCCAAACTTTCCGCTACAGATTCACACGTTAATATCAATACATTTCGTGCTGATTTAGCCCATATTTGTGCTTGCCCATCGGCTTTGATTTCCATTTTTGGGATGTTATTGACGATACTCATATAATGATCCATGGTGTCTGCAGACGTCGCACAAGAAAGCGTGGCTAGGAGAAGGCCCAGGCCTATCCAATAGCTACGAAAAACAAGGTTTAAAAACATATCATATCCTCTTGATCAGACCGCATGTGGTGTGAGCCAATGTAGTCTGAAGGCTAAAAACAAAAACAAAAATAAGAACAATGATAGACCAATACGCCATGTCAATGCTTTGACCGTACGTTCGGACCGACCTTTGTCTTTGACCAGAAAAATGAGGCCACTGGTCAGTGCACCTAAGATGATCAACATTACAGAAATAACAATTATTTTGGTTAACATTTGGTATACTCACCCCTTTGTGATGAACAGGACATTGCGGTGGTCCTGATGAATTGAGATGTTTACAATGTTTAGTGTAACTGCTTTTGGATTTTCTTTCACGTCTTCGTGGAAAATGCTTACTTTAGCGCTCATTGCCATGAGTTTATTTATTCGTCTAGGGTTTTGGCAAGTCCATCGTGCTCATGAGAAACGCGCATTATTAGCCGCTCATCACACGCAAATGCAGCACACAGCTCTGGTGTTTTCAGGGGAGTCTGTCCAACAGTACCAACGTGTCAAGCTTCATGGCTACTATTTACCAATAACATTTTTGTTGGATAATCAACATCATGCGCATCAATTTGGTTATGATGTGGTGTCACCATTGGTTTTGGCTAATGGCAAAGTGGTGTTGATTGATCGGGGATGGATTGCTGGTGATGTAGGGCGGCTTTCTCTCCCTAAAATAGACACGCCTTCTTCTGCTCAAGATATCAGAGGCGATGTTTACTTTCCTTCTGCCAAACAATGGTTGTTGGGACAAAGCTTGGATGTCAAAACGGAACATTTGGCTGTTATCGAAACTTTAGATGTGGCGGTGGTGAGCCAATTTTTGCATAAATCCTTATATCCGTTTATCATTCGCCAATCTGCTGAAGATACCAATGGCTATGTGCGTGATTGGGCTATTGTATCGACGCCGCCAGGACGACATGATGCCTACGCGTTACAATGGTTTATGTTTGCTTTGGTGGTGGGTATCCTTTATCTCGCGCTGAATATAAAGAAAATAACATGAAACGAACAACCATTATCTGTTTATTGATTCTAGTATTTGCTGCTCCCGGCATTGCAGCGTATTTTGCTTATACCCATCCTAATTGGTGGACAACGACCACTAATCATGGGCAATTACTACAACCACCGCCTGTATTGCATCATGAGTCGATAACCAAAAAATGGCAATTGATCTATTGGGGAGGGGATCACTGTGATGTCGCTTGTAGAAAACGATTGGACGATTTGGCAAGAGTTCGTTTGGCATTAGGCAGACGTTTGTATCATGTGGATATGGTTTTAGCGGTGAATGCCAAAACCTCGGATGTTTCAGAGGTGGTACAACACCAATTACAACAGGTAGATGGTCATATTCTCTTGTTAGACGAAGTTGATGCCAAAGTTTTAGGGGCAACTCCTGCGATTTATATTGTAAATCCTGCGCATTTTGTGATTTTGGCCTATTCAGCAACCCAGCCCAATGATGATATTTTTCAAGATCTTAAAAAAATGGTTAGTGACACATGAAACAATTACGAGTAGTAGCTTTTATAGCCATGGTGTTGGCCTTTGCGGTGATTCTCTTAGGTGCTTATACTCGTTTGACGGATGCTGGCTTAGGCTGCCCCGATTGGCCGGGATGTTATGGTCGAATGGTCTTGCCCGCAAAGCCGCATGATCTGTTGAGTGTTCAACAACAATACCCTGATGTGCCGTTGGAATCGCGTAAAGCCTGGACGGAAATGGGTCATCGCTACGCGGCCGGTCTATTGGCCCTTTTGATTGCCTGTATCGGTGTATATGCTTGGCGTTATCGCCAGCAAGGTGCTCCCAAATGTATCCCTATGATCTTATTGGGCTTGGTTGGATTTCAGGCCGCATTAGGCATGTGGACGGTGACTTTAAAATTATTGCCGATTGTGGTGATGGGGCATTTGCTCGGTGGGTTGCTGATTTTTGGTCATTTGGTCTATTTGAATCTTCTTTTACGGCCACAATCTGGGGTATATCAAGCCCAATGGCGGCTTTGGGTTGATTTGGCTGTTGTGATTGTTTTTTGTCAAATTGCGCTGGGCGGATGGGTGAGTTCCAATTATGCAGGTTTAGCCTGTATTGGGTTTCCTCAATGTAATGGTCAGCTGTTTCCCAGCATGGCTTGGCATAAAGGGTTTCAATTGTGGTCATCGATTGGTGCAAATCATCAAGGTGGTCTTTTGGACAATGCCAGTCGAGTCACCATCCAAATGGCCCACCGTTTTGGCGCTTATGTGACGTTGATGTATCTTGTGAGTTTGTCTGGAGTATTGGTGTGGCGCTTCAAACGCAGAACTGTCCGACAAATTGTGAGCGTCGTCTTATTGTGTCTCGCAATTCAAGTGGCACTAGGTATTGGAAACGTGCTTTATTTACTACCTCTGTGGATGGCGGTTGCGCATAATGGCATAGCAGGGTTATTATTCGCAGCTGTGTTGACGTTGCGGTATGTGGTGCTGAGAGGAGAAAGACATGTTCGCCGTGCTTAAGCAAGACGCCTTTATTTGGCGAGACTATATGGCTTTATGCAAACCTCGTGTGGTGGCGTTAATGCTTTTGACCGTGGTAGTAGGTATGTATTTGGCGCCAGGTCCAGTGTCCTTTGGGACTCTTGTGATCAGTTTGATAGGGATTGGATTCGTAGCTAGTGCTGCAGCCGCAGTCAATCATATTGTAGACCGACGTATTGATGCGATTATGGCTCGAACCCAGCAAAGACCTGTGGCTCAAGGCCGTATTAGTGTCTTACATGCGACATGGTTTGCCGCTAGTATTGGTCTATTGGGACTAGGATTGTTGGCCATATGGATCAATCCTCTTACTGCATGTTTGACCTTTTTAACTTTGATTGGGTATGCTGGGATTTATACGGGTTATCTCAAACGAGCTACGTCGCAAAATATTGTGATTGGAGGCTTGGCTGGTGCTGCACCGCCTTTATTGGGATGGACTGCAGTGACCAATCATCTAGATCCACAAGCTTTTTTATTGGTGTTGATTATTTTCACTTGGACGCCGCCCCATTTTTGGGCATTGGCCATATACCGTTTTAAAGATTACCAGCATGCTGAAATTCCGATGTTGCCTGTGACTCATGGGATTCGATATACCAAATTAAACGTGTTGTTGTATACTATTTTACTGCTATTGGTCAGTGCATTACCGTTTGTCATTGGAATGAGTGGGTGGTTGTATTTGATAGGTGCCATGCTATTAGGTGGACGCTTTATGTATTGGGCCATCGTACTATTACGTTGTGAAACACCGCAGATAGCGATGAAAACGTTTCGATTTTCAATTGTATATCTCATGGTATTGTTCGTATTGTTGTTATGCGATCATTATCTTGATGCGCTAAGGGGTTTATTGTGAGCCGTACTTGTTCTCGTCGTATCATCTGGCTGGCATTAGCGGTTGTGATGATGGGTTTTGGTATAGGAACGTACAAATGGTTGACCCCTATACCTGTAGCAACGTCTCCATTTTATGGAACAGTATTGGATCATCCTAGGCCTGTTTCGAATTTCGATTTGATGACAACAGATGGTCGTCATTTTGACCACCAACATTTGCATGGACACTGGACTTTTATATTTTTCGGATTTACTCATTGTGGGTCAGTATGTCCTGTTACGATGGCTGAATTAGGGAAAATGTATCGCTTGATCGAACAAAACCCTAGCCTGCCACGCCCGCAAATCGTGATGATTACACTCGATCCCAAGCGGGATGATTTGGCAAGAATGAAAGAATATGTCCAAGCGTTTGATCCTCATTTTTTGGGAGCGCAGGGTTCGATTCAAGCAACGCAAGCATTGGCGCGTGAGATGGGAATAGCCTATACTCGAATTCAGGCCAGTGCTAAAACAAATAATGAGTATAGTATTGAGCATTCTGGAGCAATCATGTTGATAAATCCGAATGAAGAATTGGTCGCTTTCTTTACTCCTCCCCATCGCGCGGAGTTGATTGTCAGCGATTATCAGCTTTTGAATACCAGATAAGGATGTACAGCGTATGAAAATCGCCATTTTAGCAACCAATCCAAATTTATATTCTCATCAACGTTTGTTGAAGGCGGGAGAGGCGTCGGGCCATGAAGTGAGTATCATTAATCCTTTGTATTGCTATATGAATGTGGCTGCTTCTAATCCTACAGTTCATTATCGTGGTGGTGAATCTTTGAGTCATTTTGATGCGGTGATACCTAGAATTGGTGCTTCAAATACATTTTATGGGACAGCCGTATTAAGGCACATGGAAACCATGGGCATGTATGCCTTAAATGAATCTTTGGCGATTGCTCGTTCTAGAGACAAGTTTCGTTCTTTACAGCTATTGGCTAGAAAAGGTATTCCGATGCCTTTGACGGGTTTTGCGCAATCCCCTGATAATACTGAAGACTTGATCCGATTGGTGGGTGGTGCGCCGTTGGTGATTAAATTATTGGAAGGAACACAAGGCAAAGGGGTGATTTTAGCAGACAGTCATCAGTCGGCCGTGAGCATCATCAATGCATTTAAAGAAATGCGGGCTAATATTTTGGTACAAGAGTTTATTCAAGAGTCCCGCGGTACAGATATTCGTTGTTTGGTGATTGGAGATAGCGTGGTTGCTGCCATCAAACGTCAAGCAAAAGAAGGCGAGTTCCGAGCCAATGTACATCAAGGCGGTCAAGCCATGAAAGTGAAACTGACCACTCAAGAACGGCGAATTGCGATAGCAGCTGCTAAAACCATGGGTTTAAAAGTCGCGGGCGTGGATTTGGTGCGTTCTCACCAAGGCCCATTGGTTTTAGAGATCAACTCATCCCCTGGATTAGAAGGCATTGAACGTGCCACGCAAATTGATATAGCGGAAAAGATCATTCAATATATTGAAAAAAATGCCAAGCCTATTGGAGTTAATCAGCGCTTTCAAGGCTAATTCTCATGATGTATTTAGACAAAACTGACAGTCTTACACCAGAAGCACGGCGCATTATTTGTGAGCATGCCACAGAACGACCTCACAGCGGTGCTTATAATGCGATTGCCACCGATGGCACGTATTTGTGTCGGCGATGTGGTTGGGCCTTATTTCGTGCTTCTAGCCAATTTAGCGCGGGGTGTGGTTGGCCTAGTTTTGATGAAGATGTGTCACAACGCGTGAAAGAATATGGTGATCCTGATGGCCAACGCACGGAAATTCGATGTGGTCGCTGTGATGCACATTTGGGACATGTTTTTCTCAATGAACAATGGACAGCTACATCTCGCCGGTATTGTGTGAATTCTGTGTCTTTAGATTTTGTGATAGAAGACACTGTGTTGGATACTTCAGAAGCCATTGTCGCAGGGGGGTGTTTTTGGGGTGTGGATTATTATTTAAGGCAGATCCCCGGCGTATTGAATGTTGAAGTTGGATATATAGGCGGTGCAACTTCTAATCCAACGTATGCCGAAGTTTGTACAGGACAAACCGGGCATTATGAAGCGGCTCGAGTGTTATTTGATAAGACAAAAACCAATTATCAAACCGTTGTAGAGCGTTTTTTTGAGATTCATGATCCAACTCAGGTGGATGGGCAGGGCGCCGATCGAGCGCTACGCTATCAGAGTGCGGTTTTTACGTATGATACCCATCAATCGGAATGTGTTCGGGATTTGATACGGCGTTTAGAAAACAATGGATATGATGTCGCAACCACTCTCTATCCTGTAACAACATTTTGGCCAGCAGAAGCCTATCATCAAGAGTATTATACAAAGCACGCCTCAACGCCTTATTGTCATCAACGCGTATTACGGTTTTCGTCTGACCATAAAAAATAAATGCTTCTTAATGTTTTCGATCTTCTTTTCCCAGCAACCAAGACACACTCACTTCTAATTGATTCGCCAGAAAATTTAAGATTTGCTCATTGGGGATGGCTGTGCCGTTTAAGACCGCTTGAGCTTTGAACTTGGGTAATTCAATGAATTTGGCGAATGTTTCAACGCGCTCATCGTTGCGTTGAGGCATGCCGATCTCGTCTAACCCTTCATTGAGGCGTTCTGAAAATACTTTATTGCTCATTTTGTTGTTTCCTTTATCTAATCCCCTATATTGTCTATAGTATATTGCTAATGTATTGTCAATTTTGACCAATATTTTTTCTTTTATGTTTCGAGCGAGAAGACCTATGCAAAAATAAATCTATTCCACCTAAAAACTTTATTTTTGTTCAATTTTAGGATACAATGTCTTTTTTGTGTCATCAGAGTGCGTGTATGATAGCTACTATTATCCCCTTTTCAAACAGCCCTGCTTCTATTTTAGCGTCACTCAATGCCTTTAAAAATTTGACAGGTACTTTAGATGATTTAGACAAAGAAGTCCAAAAATTACGTATCATTAAACGCATCGAAGCGCAATTGAGTGAGCGCCTGCCTTCTCTGGCTCGAGCAGCCCCAGATACTGCTTTACCTACGAATGCTTATCAACAAGTATTGTTGAAGCTGGCTTATGGATTTTGCATGGTTTTTGGTTTTTTTGATAAAGCAGCCAGTAGTTTTTTATTTGGTTCCAATTTATTTGCAGCGATACCTGGTCTTTCTAGGCTGTCGTTGTTGGTGCTTACCAGTATTTATACGTTATTGGATGCGTTTTTGTTTTATGCGTTTGAAATTTCTTTTCTGAAAGAAGCGTTACATATTGAGCTTGTGGATGACAGTGCTTGCGCGTTAAATAAAATTTATATGGAACAATTAGACGCACTGGTCAATATTAATATTATGTTACATCGAAGAGAAACGTTTGATTGGGATGCCGAGATTTATAGCCAATATTGCCAATGTATGACGGCATTCAATACCCATTTGATTCATAAACAATCTACGATGCAAGACTATGTACAATCTAGATTGTCGACAGCGATAGAGTATAGTGTGATGACATTTGGTGCATTGTCTAGCGTGGCGGATAGTTATTTTATGGCCAAAACAGCGTTGTTGGCCTTGCATGTGTCTTTCATGAGTTCGCCATTGGGCTGGGCTTTTGTAGTGGCGATGGTGGCCTCTGCTTTGGTGTTTTATTATGCAATGGGTGTTCAAAGCATGTCTAAACTACTTCATCCGGATCGAGACTCATTCTATACATTGAAGACAGGTCTGACGTTGTTTAAAGACCGATATGAGGATAGCTCGCCTTACACGCCTGAAATAGCCTCTCAAAGGTTATTAACGGCGAGTTGATCACGGCGTTGATAGAGCAACCAGGTGACCACACCTGTTCCTGCCGCTAGCATCCATAACATATATAGGCTTGAGTGGTGCAAAGAGGCTGTGCTCATGATGAGCAATGCTGACACCAACATACATCCTGCGTTCATGATATTGTTACATGCCATCACCCGAGCGCGATGAGCTGCTACGGTTCTAGATTGTAGCAAAGTATATAACGGCACTGTGTACAGTCCACCTAAGATAGCAATGCAACAAAAATCAAATATCACACCATAACTCTGTGGTGTTGATAGAAATTGATGTACATTCATGAGCGTGTCTACATGGATCGAAATATATGCTTGCGAAGAACGGCATATATCCAATGTAAATACCGTCATGCCCAATAAACTGAGATAGATAGCGTTGGCATGAGGTTTTTTCTTGGACATGCCTGTATAAAGCAAAGAGCCCAGTGCCAAACCAATCGAAAACAAAGCAAAGAAAAATGTGACCACGGTTTGATCAGCATGTAAAACGTGCTTAGTGTAGTGCGGTAGTGTGGAAAGCAGAGTCGCTCCAAACAACCAAAACCAAGAAATGCCTAACATACTTAAGAAAATATCTTTCTGTAACTGTGTATATTGAAACAAAGATTGGAGCTCCTGGAACAGATTAAAATTGATCACAAGGTGGTCTTGTGCGTGAGTAGATGCTGGAATAAACCACGCACTGAGCCAGCCTAGAAAGGCAAGGGCCATCAGTATACTAGAAATAATGACTTTGCCATGTGGGTGTAACATCAAAGTACCGCCTAGGATGGTGCCTAAAAGAATAGCAATAAATGTGCCGGCTTCAATCAAACCATTGCCTGCTATAAGTTCATCTTCCTGTAATAACTCAGGCAAAATGGCATATTTGAGGGGGCCAAAAAAAGTAGCTTGAATACCTATCAAAAACAGAGCTGTCATTAATATCGTGATATTTTGTAAATAGAATCCCAATGCCGCTAAGGGCATGAGTAATAATTCAACCGCCTTTATACGGAGAATTAAGTCAGATTTTTTATATTTGTCGGCAAGCAATCCCGCGGTGGTGGAGCATAAAAAAAAAGGTAAGATAAATAAGCCTGAGGCTATGGCCACAAATAATTGGGCATTTAATCCCAAAGAGTCTGACAAATGAAACACGATAAAAATGACAAGTGCATTTTTAAGAAGATTGTCATTACACGCCCCCAAAAATTGGGTCATGAATAAAGGAACCAATCGACGAGAGGTTAACAAATAAAATGGTTGCATAGATAGGGTTTATATCAGGTGATAAAACAATCCAATGATCATGCCATGTTTTACAGGGAATAACATTAGTTCTTTTGGGCGATCACCCCTACGTTCCGCGATTTATGCGCGGAATTTAACTGGGTTGTCGATTCAGATTGGACATCAACACAAACCTGTTTCTATGATAAACTCGGGCATGATAAAAAAATGAGTGTATCTATGATTCGTGTTGGGCAATTGAACCAGTTAAGGGTGATCAAAGAAGTCGCGTTTGGTGTTTATTTAGAAGGCGAAGACTGGGGTGATATTCTATTGCCGAGTAAAGTGGTACCGCCTGATACCAAAGTGAATGATCTGTTAGAGGTATTTATTTACTTTGATTCAGAAGACAGAATGATCGCCACAACTTTGCGTCCGCGTGCCAAAGTAGGCGGATGTGCTTTTTTAAAAGTGATTGATGTCAATCGTGTAGGTGCATTTTTAGATTGGGGGTTGGACAAAGATTTGTTGGTGCCTGGTCCCGAACAACATCGTCCTATGGAAAAAGACAAATCTTATCTGGTTTGTGTGAAGCAAGATCATAAAGGACGTATCATCGCGAGCTCTAAACTGGATTATTTTTTAGATAAATTGCCTGCGCATTATCAGCCAGGCGAAGAGGTCAATGTGCTGATCGCTGACACCACGCAGCTTGGGACAAAAGTGATTATCAATGATAGTCATTGGGGTTTGATTCATGCTGGCGATATTTTTCAGCCTTTACCGTATGGCAAAAGGATGCGGGCTTATATCAAAACAATCCGTGAGGATGGCAAAATAGATGTTGTCTTAAGAAAGACGGGTCAAGACAGTATTCATGACTTAGAAAAGCGCATTCTCACAGAACTACATAAAACAGAGGGTTTTTTACCGCTACATGATAAAAGTGATGCCATAGAGATCAACCGTGCTTTTGGAGAAAGTAAAAAGAGTTTTAAACAAGCCATTGGTCGACTTTATAAACAAGGTATGATTTCGATCGAATCGAATGGCATTCGTTTGCAACCAAAACAAAAATAAACCATGCTGACTTTGCCAAGAAGCTCAGCATTATCTCCGATCCCCCGCTCTTAAGCGGGGGGCATGCAGAAAATTCTGTAAGATTAGATGAAGGGACTTGCAGACGGCTGTTGCGCCTCCTCAGGAGGCATGATTCTTTCTTGCGGACGTGCATACAATGAGTAGATCCCTAATAATCCCCCTGTTGTAGCGAAAGTCACTCCTGTCCAACACAACGGCGTTAAAATAGAAAGCGCCAAATTTAAACCCAATAAACTGGTTATGGAAGGTAGGCTTATCAGCATGAGGATAGTTCCAGCTATACATAACCCTTGTGCTAATCGCATGCGCAATAGATGCGATGATGATGGTCTTTCAGTAGTCTACGCGGAAGTGAGGGTACCCTAGAAGAAGATGTTGCTGCATTTGTTTGAGGCGCATCTGAATGGGTTTCGGAAGACACTCTATTCAGGTTCTGTAGAGGGGGTTGTGCGAAGAGGGGTTGTATGGCGGATTTAAGCTGAGGACGAAATTCCTTAATGTATGTAATCACTTTATTTCGCCCATAATCGTCCCAGCTGTTTGGAAATAGCTTTGTACTCAAGTATTCCAAAAATTCATCGTTTTTTTGTGCTTTTATCAGGGCTGTTTCTTGTTCAGCGGACCACTGAGGTTTGAGATAACATTTCTGCAAATCCTTAATCATTGTCTCCCAAATGGCGACATCTTTTTTTATTTGAAGCATCCGCGCTTCTTTTTCAGGATTTAAAGCTAATACTATGTGGTTTCTATTAAATAGGACAAAAAACCAAATCAATTGAAACCGCTCTATCGAGAGACTGTTTAATAGTCTACAGAAATTAGATTGTAAATATTTTAAATCGTAACAGTGAATTATACGGATCATATCTTTATTTGATATATGTTCCAGCGCTTCTTTGAACAAGTGTTCCTGTGTTTCTAGGTTTGAAAAGAGTATATTTAATCTTACAAAAATGCGGTCAATCGGGGTGTATTGTACGATCGTATTGCGAAACAAATCATCCTGCGTTAGGGCTTCTAATTGTTCTGATGTCAACAAAGACATAAACATGCGCAAATTGTCCTCGGTAATAATGTTGGTTTGATATAGCTTGCATATTTGAGTTATTTGTTCAGAATTGAGAGTGCCTTGAGTTTGATTCTGTAAAAGGATGATCCTCATAGATAACAGCAATCGCAACTGCATTTTTTCTACGTTATCCTCAAATTTACGAGTAATATCGGAACTAAAGAGATGCGCAATGATAGGGAGGCATTTTTTTTCCCAGTGAGGCTCTATAGAGTGGCGGTGGTGCCTAGACGAAAAAGAATCAAGTAAAGTATATATGGCTTTGAGTTGGGGTACGTCGAAATTATCTATGGAAGCCGGATTCAACAGTATATTCGCCAGATTGGCTTCTGCTGGATGAGTTGAATGCAGATGTGTGATGGTCTGTATTTTCCAATTCAAATATTGTTGATCAAAACCTTGTTTGATGTTCTCTATGTCCGAGTTGCTTTGAATCGCATAGGTGCCTAATTCTTGGTTATCGCGGTACTGGCCAAATTCCCTGAAGTTTACACTATATCCTTTGGGCGTTGTAAAGTCATAGGTAGTACTATGATGAGCGCCTTGTAATTGCTTTAAAGTGCAAGTAATTAGTGTGTCCTCGTCTATTTCCTTGAATGATAATAAATAATTGGTCGCTTTGATTGGGGTCATAGTCCATGAGTTATATTGCTTTTGTCCCCATACATAGCAGCTGTTGTCATCAAGAATGATGAGCGTAGGATATTTTTTATTCAAAGATGGTGTGTCAATCTCGGCTAGAGACGTGCTTGTTTTTATAATAACATGAGTTTGGCTATCTTCGGATTGAAAACGACCCATAGCGGTTAAGCATAAATGCTGAGATAATCCGATATAAGGATAAAAAATGCGCCCATTTAGGTGCTCAATGCTTTGTTCTTGCGAAGCATCATATTCTGGAACTTGCCCATTCTCTTGATAGGGTAACATAACGTATGAGCTAATGTGTGTTCCGTTTATATTCTGTGTTTGTTGATAATACAGCCAATAGCCTTGCGGTGCGGTTTGATGATCTGCGGCATAAAAGATAGCGTAGGGTCCTCGTATATAGAGCATATATGTCCTTTGATATAATTTTGTGTAAATATTTTACAACATATCAATGGGTATTACGCTCCGTATAAATACGGATATTGCGGTGTATGGTCTGATCAGAGAAAGAAAACGCTGCTTTTAGGTTCTTTATAACAACAAATATCCATATTTTCCGATTAAGTATCCTATTTGAAATTGTTTATAACAATTTAATTTTCTTTTGATATTATTCATATGAGTTTCTACGGTTCGTTTGGAAATATGCATGATGGTTGCCGTTTCGGCGGAGCTTTTTCCTTTAATCATCCATTGAATACATTCAATTTCTTTTTTACTCAAATACGTTTGTGTTATCTTTTGATTTAAAGGAAAAGGTAGATGGGGACTTTGAGGCGCAAAATTGGGTTGTTGATAGGACGTATTGACTGCCGTACCAATCACACCTAATAATTTCCCATGTTCGTCTCTAAACGGGGATTTGGTAACAAGAAAGCTGGTTTTTTTACCATTTTTCAAGGTCGCGTGCTCTTCTACTACGATCGTGGTATTTTCGGTGAGCGCCAGCATGTCCGCTTTATGAATAACTTGCGGATCTGGGATAAATCCAGGCAGATCAACGGCATGTTTTCCAATCAGTTCTTTTTCGTGACGCAATCCTGCTATGTCAGCCTGATAGGCATTGGCTGATAAACAGTAACCATTCATATCTTTACTGAATATGGCACAGGGTAGAGCGCGCATAATGGTTTCAATGTTTACCAAAGGTTTTTTTTCATCACAGACCAACATGGTTTTGCCCACTAAAATGTACCCTGTATAGCCTTTGTCATTGAAACAACGTGACACACTCCAATGCACGGTCACGATTTTTTGATTGGCCAACCAATGGGTGGTGGTCGCAGAATAGTTATTTAATGTTTCTGGAAGAGTAGACACGGCAATGGGTGACTCTATACCAAGTTTTTGGCAAATGTCATGCAAAGATTTATGCATAAGTTGATGGGATGGCTGTAGAAAAAGCAATTCAGCAATAGGATTAATGTGTGTGATATAGAGGTCCAAAGACAAACCTAAGGTAGCGAACTGCAAGCTATTGCATAATCCTAAAACCTTTTCCACATCTTCGTTTGAGATATCGATTTGAATCAAATTTATTTTCCTTTACCATAGACTATTATAGTAAAATATTTTTACATAAAATACAAATAATGGTGTTATATGATGCGGTAATTTTCTTTGATGACCCTCGTTGTATTAAGACTATTGGGGTTACGTTAAGTCCTCTCCACTATGTTCCAAGTCCTCAGCAATCAAGCGATTCAGGTCTAAAAAAGCATATTGCAGTATAAACACCATGTTCAACTTGGTTTTCATTATCTTTGTTTATGTACCATTCAAAATTTGATGTCATGAGTTAAATTATAGTATCCATAAAATCATACATATAATATGGCTCTATGAGAACGGCAATATCCATTTTATGGGCCGATTGTGATGAATCGCGTCATCAAGGTTCGTCCGACTCACAGCGATATGAATTTTTCAGTATTACTGATGGTGTGTTACAATAAATCACTTTAACTTAAAATAGACTCAACATTATGTTTAGTATGTTCAACAAACCAACTCCTGCCTTTGGGCAATTTTTTCTGCTTTCCCCAAAAGAAAAAATCGGAGACGACATGACGGTCATTGGAATGTTTGATGATGGCTATTCTGTTGAGCTTTATATTGAGAGGGGGTTGGATGAGCAAAAGAGTGTTTTATTTTATTCTGAAGATAAGTGGTCTCGCCAAGCAATCGTTCCCCAATCAACCGATTTTGACTCATTACCAAAAAAACTGAATTCATTAAAGATATGCGACGATACGAAACACCAAGTCTTTATTTTAAACCAAGAGGACTACACGGTTTTTTATAATAAATTAGAAGAACATTGGTGGAAAAAAACCGGACCGAAGTTTGCTTTCTCAGAAGCACTTAAAGTAATTGATGAGCACAACGATTTTTTTAGACCGCCCGAAAATGGGGAAGCTCCGAGTTATTGTGCTTGAAAAAGTGCCCCCGCAAATGGGAAACAGCCAAAAAATTATATAACATATTGATTTTAAACGATTTAAATGGTGCGCTCGGAGGGACTCGAACCCCCGACACCTTGGTTCGAAGCCAAGTACTCTATCCAGCTGAGCTACGAGCGCAAAGAATTGGACTGTTTAGGAAATTGGTGGGCCGTGTAAGAATCGAACTTACGACACAAAGGTTAAAAGCCTTCTGCTCTACCGACTGAGCTAACGGCCCGGTAAAAGCGAATAATACCGGAAAAATTTGAAATATCAACAGGATCATAAAAATATCAGATCTTGCTTAGGTTATTTGGTGGGCCGTGTAAGAATCGAACTTACGACACAAAGGTTAAAAGCCTTCTGCTCTACCGACTGAGCTAACGGCCCGCAAATAGGGGGATATTATATCGAAAGTTCTCCTGGTTTGTCGACCATTATTTTACATTTTTGTTCACATTCAAGATCAAGCGATTGTTCTAATTGTATGAGGGGTGAAAATTAGCATATAATGGCCTTTTTTTACTTAAGGACAATTGTGGATTGTTTATTTTGTAAAATTGCTCAAGGCCAAATCCCTGCTCAAGTGGTGTATGAAGATACGGAGATGATGGCGTTTCGTGATATTGCGCCTCAGGCGCCCATCCATATTTTGTTGATCCCTAAAGTTCACATTGCCACGATCAATGACGCTAGTGCGCAGCATGCCGAACTATTAGGGCGATTGGTCATCAAAGCACAACAATTGGCAGGCGAACTCGAATGCAATGAGGCGGGATATCGTTTGGTGTTTAATGTCAATCAACACGGCGGTCAGGCTGTGTATCATATTCATTTACATCTTTTAGGTGGCCGTCAAATGGCTTGGCCCCCAGGATAATGCTTTTAATAGGATACTTACTTTTATGCAACAATCATTTAGACATATCATTCAAGAACTAGGCGAAGATTTGACCCGTGAAGGGTTACGTGACACACCCGAGCGTGCTGCAAAAGCATTACAATATTTGACCAAAGGGTATCAAGAAAATTTAGAAGATATCATCAATGATGCTCTATTTGAGTCAGATATGAATGAAATGGTTATTGTAAAACATATCGAAATGTATTCTTTGTGTGAGCACCATTTGTTGCCTTTTTTGGGTACTTGTCACGTTGGTTATTTGCCAAATGGCAAAGTATTAGGATTATCGAAAGTTGCTAGAATTGTTGATTATTTTGCGCGGCGTTTGCAAATTCAAGAACGTTTAACCTCTGAAATTGCGCATTGCATTGCAACTATCACAGGTGCTCGAGGCGTTGCGGTCGTTATGGAAGCCAAACACCTTTGTATGATGATGCGTGGTGTTGAGAAGCAAAGCTCTGTATTGACGACGTCAGTCATGTTAGGCGAAATGCGAGATAATCCTAGCAGTCGTTTAGAATTTTTAAATCTGATTGGTTAAGGACGAGTTGTGGCGCATCATCGCTATCATCAAGCCAAACATATCACATTGATTGGTGCAGGGGTCAATGTGCTGCTCGGGATTGTAAAAGTCTTGGGCGGGTTCATATTTTATTCGCACGGATTGATTGCAGATGGGTTGCATTCTTTTTCTGATTTATTTACCGATACCATGGTCCTGTTTGCATCCAAATATGGCAGTCAAGATGCGGATGATGAACATCCTTATGGCCATCAACGTATCGAAACGGCGGCAACATTACTGTTGGCTTTGTTATTAATTTTAACGGGAATCGGCATTGCATGGGATTCGTTTGGTCATATCTTGCACCAATCTGTGGAAACGCCCAGTAAATTTGCGTTACCAATTGCTTTTTTTTCCATCGTCGCCAACGAAGCATTGTTTTATATCACCAAACGTGTTGGACAACGCATCCAATCTCCATTGATTCTTGCCAATGCATGGCATCATCGCTCAGATTCTGCGTCTTCCGGGATTGTCTTATTAGGAATTCTTGGCAGTTTATTCGGATTGCCTTTTTTAGATCCTTTGGCAGCCATTTTAGTGGGTGGTTTGATCATCAAAATGGGTATTGATTATGGTTGGGATAGTGTCAAGGAGTTGGTTGATACGGGTGTAGTGCCTGAACAAATAGCTGAAATCAAACAAATCATCAATCAAGTGGATGGGGTCTGTAAAATCCATCAACTGCGTACCAGAAAAATGGGCAGTGATATTCTAATTGATGTCCATATTTTAGTTTCACCTTGTATTTCTGTCTCAGAAGGGCACCATATTGCGCAATCCGTGCATGCGAGTTTGACGCGTGTGATGCATCAAGTCAAAGATGTGACAGTACATGTTGATCCAGAAGATGATGAGGTATTTGCGCCGTCTCGAGATTTGCCCAGCCGAGCTACTCTGGAAAACACGCTTTTAAATCGATGGTCTGAGCGGTTTCCTCACATCCAGACTTATACATTGCATTATTTAGACGGTAAAATCACGATTGACATCCTATTAGATGAACAGTTTGATCAAGGCACAGAGTTAAGTGATATGATTCGCCAAGATTTATCGACACATCCAAAGATTGTTACTATTTGTTTGTTAAAGAAAAAAGGAAAACTATGACGTCAGGGGCTCTTAAAGTATTTTTTGGGATCAGTGTGGTTGCAGTGATCTTGTTAGCGGGATGGTATCCTTTCAAAAAACGACATAAAAAATCAGAAGCCATGGATTTTCCTATCGGAGAAACCTTGGCAACGGGTGTATTTTTGGGTGCAGGTTTATTGCATTTGCTGCCGGAGTCTGCTTTAGAGTTTACAAAGCAAGGGTATCAATATCCTTTGGCTTATTTGATCACAGGGTTGATTTTTCTATTGTTTTTGTGGTTTGAGCATGTGGGTCGAGAATTGTATCACCATCAAAACCGCAATCATCCTGCGTTTGCCTTGCTGGCATGGGTGATGTTGTCCGTGCATTCTTTGGTCTTGGGCACGGCCCTGGGTTTTAGTCAAGATTACTCTTTAGCCATTATGTTATATTTGGCCATCATTACCCATAAGTGGGCAGAGAGTTTTGCGATTGCAATGCAATTGTCCCAATGCTCTTTGAGCATGGTCAAAGGGGTTGTTTTGTTTTTGATATTCGCATTGATGACACCCTTAGGGATTTATTTGGGTTGGTATTTAGGTCATGGTGTACATACGCAAACGATCTTAGATCCTATTCTCATTGCTATTTCTGCGGGTACATTTCTCTATTTAGGTACCTTGCATGGTTTAGAACAATGTGTCATGGTAGAAAGATGTTGTAACTTACGCTATTTTAGTTTTGTGATCATTGGCTTTTTATTAATGGGTTCAGTGGCTCTTTATATTTAGTGTGATGATCCATTAAAAAAGTCGATACATTCAGGGAAGATTGTATGCAATGGATACGAGTTTTTTTGGGATTGATCGCACTGTATGCCAGCCATTTTGCTTATGCAGAATCGGTTGTCATTGGTGTGGATCAAATTAATCCTCCTCTGTCGACCAAAACAGACAACACGCCTCATTTCATCGGATTTGAGCTGGATATTATGAATGAAATTTGTACAAGATTGAAATTGACTTGTACCTATCAATCTGTGGTGGCAAATCAGATCATCACCACCTTAGAATCTGGGAAAATTGATTTGGCCATCGATACCATCATCATCCCTAATTTTCGTTTATATGGGCTGATTTTAAGCCTGCCTTATTTACCCAGTAATGCAAAATTCATGACGTTGAAAAGCTCCCCTATCAATACGCTTGCTGATATCCCTAATAAAAGAATAGGTGTTCGGTTGGGTGCGTTCCAAGTCAATCTTGAATCCGATATGTATATCAAACATTTGTTCAAACAACCCCTGACCATTAAAGGTTATTTCAACATGTCTGAGTTATTAGCAGCATTGGCAAACAATGAAATTGATGTGATTTTTGCCAACCAATTGGGGGTGAATTATTGGTTTAATACCAATAAAGATATGTATAAATTTATTGGGAATGTCGTTGAAATTGGGAATGGCTATGGCATTATGGCGACACCAAAATACCAAAGACTTATGGTAGGCATCAATGAGTGTATTCAACAAATTATGGCCGATGGCACCTATGACACTATTTACCAAAGATATTTTACGCAATTTCAATAGCCCGAAATTCATTCTTTTTTGTGATTTTATCAAAATTAGAATAACATGCTTTTTCTTATGGATTTAAGGTATTTTAACCATCATGAAAAAAGGCGTATTACTGATTAATTTGGGGACTCCAAACGCTCCTACTTTATGGGGTGTATGGCAATACTTACGTATATTTTTAGCCGATAAACGTGTTATTTCTTTGCCGGCGATTTTACGGTATGTATTGTTATATGGATTCATTTTACCTTTTCGAATCTTTAAAACCCAGCATGCTTATCAATCCATTTGGACAAAACAAGGATCGCCGTTGCGGTTTCACGGAGAGGCACTTTGTCAAACATTACAAGATAAATTAGGTGACACTTATCAAGTAGCGCTAGGTATGCGTTATGGCCATCCAAGTATCGACAATGCGTTAGGCCTACTTCGGACTTGTGACCACTTGACCATTTTGCCGTTGTATCCTCAATACTCCTCTGCTGCAACAGGCTCTAGTTTAGAAACGGTTTTACAGCAGCTGGCTAAAAAAACAGTGATTCCGTCATTAACTGTGATCCGTCAGTTTTACGATCATCCTGCTTTTATAAAAGCCCAAGCAACTTTGATACAGCCTTATGTGGCTGATCACGAGATGCTGATTTTTTCTTATCATGGTTTGCCGGAACAGCATTTGCGGCAGATGGGATGTCAGAAGATTTGTGACAAATCTTGCGATGTTTCTTCTCAGTCGATGCCGGATTGTTATCGCGCACAATGTTATAAAACATCCTCTTTATTGGCACAATCTTTGCAATTACCAGCTGCTCGTTATACCACGGTTTTTCAATCTAGACTTGGACGTACGCCTTGGATTCAACCTTATATGGAACCTATGTTGAGAGAGCTTGCTGCGCGCGACATCAAAAATATTGCTATTGCCTGTCCGTCTTTTGTTGCAGATTGTCTTGAAACCATAGAAGAAATTGGCATTCGTGCGCGTGAGTTCTGGCAGGAGCTCGGTGGGACGCAATTGACGTTGATTCCTTGCTTAAATGCCAATGATATTTGGTCTGATGCGCTGGTTCGTCTCATCACAAACCCAACCAACGAATAAAACGATGGCTGGTTTTGATTTGAACGGAAGATTGATTATCAAAATGGATCGTATAAACATCTACTGCAGAGGCTAAATGACTCTGTGGTTGTACAGTGAGAATTTTTCCTAACTGTATTTTGTTCATTTCCGTTGCATAATAGCCGCGGGTCATAATGATTTGAGGGACCACAAAAGAGATATCTTGTAATATATCGGGGTTTTGTTGGTTTTGCGCCAAAAGTTGATCGAATTCATTTTTAGATAAAGCAATATATTCTTGTTGCTCAATTTGTCGACGCAGCATACGCTTTAGAGGCGCATTTGTATGAAATAATATGCTGTAACGATCAGCAGGCATGACCAAAATCGCTTCAGTTTCATGGTATTTGTTTTTCTTCTGGAGTTGCGCTAATAGTACATCTTCGGGTGCTTCGGATTCTTGTAACACAGAGACTGGATGATTATCTGTTTGGATCAATACGTCATGCCCATCATGCTTGAGGAATTTAGACTTTTTAAACCAGTCTTCATTGGGATAATAGACTACGACCAACGTTTTGTCTTTGATGCTATTGATAATAGGGGTGATTAGCTCATCCGGTACAGCTGGACAACCCCAGCTACGTCCTGCGCGGCCATATTTTTGAATAAAAGACTCTTCCACATACCAACCACCATGCATCACAATAGCGCGTGACTCGGCATTATCGTTAAATCCTTGGTCTAATCCATTCAATTTTAAAGATAATCCGTGACGCCCATAATACGGTTTATCGGTTCGATACACGCCAATGGAACTTGCTTTGCTGTCAAAGCGGTTTGAAAAGAAATTGGTTTTTAATGTACCTGATTTGATGCCATGTGACACATAGGTATGAAATAAAACTTGTTGCGTATTCAAATCCAGTACCCAGAGTCTTTTTTGATTTGCTGGGATGGAATAATCAATTAACGTAATCATTTGGTTATGTTCGATTTGATTGGTATCCGCATACTCTAGAATAGTTTCTAATGTTGCAATCACTTGAGGGTTGAGATCAAACCCGTTTTGATAGAGCCAAGTCCCTATACGTTTATTTTGAAGGGGGGGAGGTGAGGGTATATTTGCTGAGTTTTCAATGACATTTTGAATGGTTAGCGGAACAGCCGAGATAGATGGAGAGGGTATGTACTCAAAAGTATACAAGGCAACAGTGAAGATCAGCAGTAGGTTGCCCCACATGATCGATCCTTAACAAGCAATATCGGTTTTATAACTATAGCTCATGATGATGGATATGATCGAAAAGGCATAAAAATAATAATGGTATGATTTTCTGTAAATCCTTGATGACGCGTTGCTGCATCAACGCGTCATCAAGAGGGATATTCTAGTTGCAACGTTTAGAACGGAATATCATCGTCCAATTCTTCAAAAATTTCTCGAGGTGCGCTGTTGTTGGGTGGCGGAGAAGACGCTTGAGGGCGGCTGGTTTGAGCTGGTTGATAGGCTTGTTGAGTTGGCATATCTTGTGAGCCAGCGCCCATACCTTTGCCATCTAGCATTTGAATATCTGATGCTACGATTTCTGTTGTATAACGATCTTGGCCTTGTGGGTCTTGCCATTTGCGGGTGCGTAAACTGCCTTCTACATACAGTTTTGAGCCTTTACGTACATACTCACCTACAATTTCTCCAAGGCGATTAAAACAAACCACTCGATGCCATTCGGTGCGCTCTTGTTTTTCGCCTGTTTGCTTGTCTTTCCAAGCTTCTGTGGTTGCTACAGAAATGGTTGCCACGGCATTGCCGTTTGGCATATATCGAACTTCTGGATCACCACCAATGTGACCAATTAAAATGACTTTATTGACGCCTCTTGCCATGGGATTCTCCATATTTGCGATCGGTTAGGGCTAAAGTATACCCAATTTTTGCAAAAGAGCGAAGATGCGGAACAAATAAACAGATCTTGTTTGATTATTTTCAATAGCTCTCGTAATATGCACACAGTGAATAATTTTGGTGTAAATATGTCTGTTGATTCTACTGAAAAATGGTCTCGTCCTTTTGATTTATCTGTGTCCGATGATCCTCATCGCCAAGATTCCTTAATACAAGCTCTCATAGAAGATCCTGACGCATGGGTGTATTTGGGAGAAGGGACTTATAATCGTGTGTTTCGTTCTAAACAAGAGCATTCATTTTTTGGAAAACGTGCTCAATTCTTTGTAAAAAAAGACAGTTTTCCTGAGGATAATATTTTTTTATACCGTGCTACTGAGCTTGAGCAGCGATGGAGATTTTATTATGCGCAGCAGCGCTTTGAATGCTGTATTTCTTCGCAGAACTTGACGGTATCTCTTTGTGCGGATCAAAGCAAAAATTCAAATGAGATTTTATCGGAATCAAAAGATGTTTCTTATTTATTGGTGCTGTGTGGTGATGGATTGTATGTTGTGGATTTATCATTTTCTCAGAACCCTCGGCGAATCAGTGTCAAGGATTCGACATTAAACATGATCATAGACACTGATTTGTGCAATTCAAAAACAATAGCGGGTGCTTATAAATTAACCACAAAAACTTTAATACGCTTACAGACAGTTTGCAAACTATTACACTTTCAATGCAATATTTTACCCGTTAGTTATAATAAAAAAGATCGTGCAGCCAGACTTTTAAACGCTTTTTATCC
This sequence comes from Legionella sp., assembly GCA_002786165.1. Taxonomy (GTDB): domain Bacteria; phylum Pseudomonadota; class Gammaproteobacteria; order Legionellales; family Legionellaceae. Next base: position 238,215 of record PEQK01000012.1, on the reverse strand, counting down.
AAATTTACCTGTGTACCATGCGGATGATTGGACATTGGTTATGCCTTTTTTTGCTCAAAATCCTAGCTCAGAAGACATCATTGATGAAATGATTCGACTCTTTAAAGAACATCATCGCATTGTGGCTGATTCGGTGATTCGAGACAATTTTAAGAAAGATCATCAAAAAACTTATTTGATTGATACGGATATGGCGACCCACACGACAACTCATAAGCGTCGTCTTTCTAAAGGAAGTGAACAGATTTGGACCGATATCATTAATGAGCCTTGTTACGAAGGACAGCTCCTCACTAAATATCAATACTTTTTAAGCTATTATTGGAATAGTGATGATGATATTTATAAGGCCTTATGTGCGCTTTACTATGCACACGATCAAATACAAGATGAGTCATTATATGCATTGATAACGCCTCAGATTTTACCATTCATTTCTTTTTTTGATAATTATCAATTTCCTTTAGAAGCTGTGGATTTGAATATAATGGGTAAATATAGCGAAAAACTAAATAATGCTTTTACAAAAAATCCTTCCTCCCGGGAGCTACTATATTTTAATATGATCTTACATTTTATTCATGATAACGATCCCGGAGGATTACAGTTTTTTTTGGATGATTTGTTTGATGAGTCCCTACGTGAGGATGTTTTGAATACGTGTCACCCAAGTACTTCACTTACTTTGGCAGTGATGCAAAGTAAAACAGATATAGTAGCGCTTTTATTACAATATCATGCTGATCCACTTATATGTTCTTCGCAAGCGCCCCATGATGCCTTAGATTGGGCAATCAGGACACGTGATTGTGAGAAAATTCTCACGCTTTTATTAAATGTTTTAAACTGCTCCAATTCTCATGGCATATGGACAAGGTCTATAGTGACTAATAAAAAACTGATAGAAGAAATGCAAAATATTGAGGCCGCATTGAATTTTCACCAACATTTGATGTGTATTTATAATTTGTTTGGCCGTACCTATCCTTGTGTCATCAAGTGGATAGATTTATTATTTGCTGCAGAACGTGCTTTCTTGTTGGATAATACCTCTGATGTATCCACACGGAACAAACTATTTATAGACACTTGCGCAGCCTTGATCACACAGCAAAATTTTAATGAAATAACAAATATAAAGCACAGAATTTCGATAGATAAGGCTATTGGTAAATTGGATTCTGCGTTATTCTCTCTAAAGAACCAACCTTACATTGTAACATCTCCTAACGGAAGCAGGCCTCTGTAAAGAGCAGTCTGAAGGACATGTACAACACTGATATGGAAATACTATGGATAATTTTCCTTATTTACTGGCATGCAATCGCATCCCAGGCCTTGGCCCCCGTCGAATCGCACGGTGCTTACAGTATTGGCCCGATTTGGCCGATTTATTTAGATCGTCACTCCAGGAACTCAAACAATTGGGATTATCCGAGCCAATTGCGCAAAGCATTGTGACGTTTGATATGCGCCATATCGATGCTGATTTGGCTTGGATGCAAGGGTCTGAACACCACATCATCGTGCGTGGTACCGCAAATTATCCTGCACTCCTGGCCGAAATTTATGATCCGCCCTTTATTTTGTATGTCCGTGGAGATATGGACTGTTTAACCCAACCCAGTATTGCCATGGTAGGCACCAGGCATCCGAGTGTGATGGGTGCTGAAACAGCTTGGCAGTTTGCGTATGAGTTGGCGCAAACTCCTCTTGTGATTGTCAGTGGGTTGGCTTTGGGCATCGATGCGCACGCTCATGCTGGGTGTTTGGCTGCTAACGGAAAAACAGTGGCAGTTATGGGCACAGGCATGGATCACATCTATCCCTATCGTCACCGGGCCTTGGCTGATCAAATTGCCGCACAAGGGGCCTTAGTGAGTGAATTCCCCCTAAATAGTCCCCCAAATGCTGGACATTTCCCCAGAAGAAATCGTATAATATCAGGTCTATCTTCGGCCACTTTGGTTGTTGAGGCAGCAGTTAGATCGGGTTCTTTGATCACTGCGAAATATGCAATGGAGCAAAATCGGGATGTATTTGCTATTCCTGGCTCTATTCATCATGTGCAAGCACGGGGATGTCATCGTTTATTGCAACAGGGTGCTGGTTTGATCATGTCCGTACAAGATGTGAGAGAAGGGATGGGTGTAGAGCAAAGGCTTTCCCCAAAAGACGTACCAATTCTCTCAAAGGTATGCGACAATCATAGTTTGTTGTCTTATATTGGGTTTGAATTGACAACAATCGATCTTATTTTGGATCGAAGTGGTCTTGTTTTAGACGATGTTTTGTGTGGAATTGTAGAATTAGAATTACAAGGTTCTATTCAAGCGGTTCCAGGTGGCTATATGAGGTGTCGATAATGAAAGCTAGCTTATTTGAAATTTTATTAAGTTTGTTTGAAAAAACTTTGACTCAGCTGAAAGAAAAGCAAGAGTTAACCGATGTTGCCCTTCGCGAATCCAAATCGAGCGAAATCCTTTCAACTGAAACGAAAGTAGGGTTAGAAATCAAAGTGGTCAAGGAAGCAAGCCAAAAGGCGATGCGTATATTTTCTCTTGACGAACAAATGAAATTGACCAAAGCAAGTTATCAGTTCATCGTGCGTCTTGGTGCACTTGGTGTGGTACCTGCTCACACATTAGAATTGGTCATGAACCGATTGTTTTTTTCTGATTCAAGATTTGTCTCTTTACAAGAAACAAAATGGACCATTCGTAATACTTTGGCTCAGACGCTTGATCCTATTCAATTGGCTTTTCTTGAGCTTGTTTTGTATTTTAAAGAAGACGGGTTATCGTTGCACTGAGGTGACGCTTTTTTTCGATAATCTTGACTTATTCTAAGTACAAATTATTCTACAGTTGAGTTACCTATTTTTAGTGTCATCCCACACCTTTGATCATAAATGATGTGTTTGTGATGAATGCTTGTGTTTACAAAAGGTTGGATTATGTCTAAGTATGTGGTCGTCGTTGAATCTCCCGCAAAATGCAAAACCATTCAAAAATACCTTGGGAATGATTATGAGGTCTTAGCATCATACGGCCATGTGCGTGATTTACCTCCCAAAAAGGGCTCGGTTTCTCCGGAACATCAATTTGCGATGACGTATCAACCCATCGAACGAAATTCCCGCCATGTCGATGCCATTGCCAAAGCTTTGAAGAAGGCTGATGTTTTATTGTTGGCAACGGATCCGGATCGGGAAGGGGAAGCAATTTCATGGCATGTCCAAGAGTTGATGGCAGGAAGAAATCTATTAAAAAATAAAACCGTACAACGAATATTTTTTAATGAAATCACCAAATCTGCACTTCAAGAAGCGATTGCGCATCCTCGGACTATCTCGATGGATTTGGTAAATGCACAACAAGCGCGTCGTGCTCTGGATTATTTGGTTGGATTCAATCTATCGCCTTTGTTGTGGAAAAAAATTCGCCGTGGTCTTTCGGCGGGCCGAGTGCAAAGCCCTGCGTTACGTTTGATTGTGGAACGAGAAGAAGACATTGAGCGCTTTGTCGCTCAAGAGTACTGGCAGCTCATCGCCCAATGCGACCACGAGAGCTCAAAATTTGAAGCCCGTTTGACCCAACTTCGCCAAGAAAAATTGCAGCAATTTACGATCACACAGGGTGCTCAAGCTGAAGAAGCCAAAACCCATCTATTGTCACAAGCGAATGGTACGTTGGAAGTTGTGTTGGTTGAGAAAAAACAACGCAAACGTCACCCCTCCGCACCTTTTATTACATCGACTTTACAGCAAGAGGCGGCACGAAAATTAGGATTTACGGCTAAAAAAACCATGATGGTAGCGCAACAGCTGTATGAAGGGATTGATATTGGTTCTGGAACCATGGGTTTGATTACGTATATGCGTACTGACTCTGTCAATCTTTCTAATGAAGCCATTGAAGAGATTCGTGCCTATATTCCTGTGCATTATGAGGAAGCGTATTGTCCTAAAACACCCAGGGTATTTAAATCAAAGTCCAAAAATGCGCAAGAAGCACATGAAGCAATTCGACCTACCTCGATCAAGCGTAACCCTGACATGTTGGCCAAGGCATTGACGCCAGATCAATTAAAATTATACACCTTGGTATGGAAGAGGACATTGGCATGTCAAATGGCAGAAGCTTTGTTAGATACAGTTGCCATTGATTTAAAAGCGGGAGATGGTTTATTCCGTGCCAATGGCTCTACCATTGCTTTTCCTGGATTTCTTGCAGTGTATGAAGAGGGACGAGATGACACGCAAGATGAAACGGGCAGTCTTTTGCCTGTCCTGGTCAAAGGAGATCGTGTTCAATTATTAGATATTGAAGCCAATCAGCATTTTACGGAGCCACCGCCGCGTTATTCGGAAGCCTCTTTGGTCAAGGCTTTGGAAGAATTTGAGATTGGACGACCTGCGACGTATGTGTCTATTATTAATACTTTGCAGCAGCGTGAATATGTCATTGTTGATAAAAAACGGTTTTTCCCAACCGATGTTGGCCGGATTGTGAGTCGATTTTTAACCGAATATTTTACCCGGTATGTCGATTATCAATTTACTGCAGGACTTGAAGATACTTTGGATGCTGTGGCTCGAGGCGAAAAAGAATGGGTGCCTGTTTTAAATGAATTTTGGCAACCGTTTATTCAACAAGTTGATTTGATCGATGAACAAGTCCAACGTAAAGATGTGACCACTGAAATCTTAGAAGAAGCTTGTCCCAAATGCACACAGCCATTGGCCATACGTTTGGGGAAACGCGGACGTTTTATTGGCTGTACTGCTTATCCGGAATGTGATTATACGAAAGACTTGGGCAATGCGTCGTCAGAATCTTCTGAACCAGAGCTGGTAGAAGGACGAGTGTGTCCTGACTGCGCGCATCCTTTGCATATCAAAGCGGGTCGCTATGGCCGTTTTATTGGATGCAGCCATTATCCTGAGTGTAAATTCATTGAACCTTTAGAAAAACCCATGGATACGGCTGTGCTTTGTCCAAAATGCCAAGCAGCTAATATCGTCAAACGAAAATCGCGAAAAGGTAAGATTTTTTATTCTTGCGGCGCCTATCCTAAATGTGATTATGCCTTATGGAATGAACCGATTGATCAACCTTGTCCTTCTTGCGCCTGGCCCCTATTGACGGTCAAAGAAACGAAGCGCTCTGGTCGCCAGATCGTCTGTCCGCACCCCGGCTGCGGATATACCAAAGCAGACTAAGTTGACATGTCCTGGATCAGCTTATTTTCTCTTAGGACAGTTTACGGAACGTTCGGGTTGGGTGATATCAGGTGATCCACAAGGATACCAAGGCGTGTATTTATAGACCTTAGAAGATACCACAACATCTTCAGGTTCGTTGATGATTTGTCCTTCTGTATAAATGCAAGAGGACAACAACGCGATCATAGGTAGTAAAATGATCGATCTCATATTTTCCTCCAATATGCTAGAATGTCATTCATCCCTAAAGTTAACCATGTTTTATGAAAGCAGGGAAGTATTCCAAACAGATATTTGCTACTAAATCGAATAAATATGACGAAATCACACACATTTTCTGAACGCCTCAATCTTTGCTTAGATAAACTGGGATTTCCACCTAAGCATTGTGGCCGTATTCAACTATTGGCTGATATGGTGGGATTAACACATCGTGGTGCTGGAAAATGGGTGAATGGTCAGTGTTGTCCTCCCCTTGGAAAGTTTCCAATGTTGGCCAAACAATTACAAGTCAATGAGCATTGGCTGCGCACAGGGGAAGGGGCGATGTGTGCACAAGATCTGGGTTTCATGGAGCCTCAGTCATTGGGGGTATCGCAAACTGTGCCAGTGTATTCGCTCTCTCATCTTTTGCAAGTAGATAAAAAACCTTCACATACGATGACTTGTATTTTGCCTTATACAAGTGATTTTTATGGGATTGTATTACAAACGCAAGCCATGTCGCCGCGATTTCCTGTGGGGAGTGTGATTGTGTTTGATGCTCTAGCGACACCTAAAGATGGCGATTTTGTTTTAGCAGCCGATCCTGCGTGTTCCGAGCCTGTGTTTAGACAGTTATTATTAAAAGATGATTTATCTTATTTACACGCGCATAATCCGCAATTTGAACGACAGATTTTTGATGCAAGGCATCAAGTATTAGGTAAATTGATTCAGGCGATTGTTTCTTTTTCGTAAGATAAGACGCTGCATCCCTGCAGCGGTACAACATGGCGGTATGTTGCGCATCCTTGTGCAATGACATCCTGTCGAAACTACCATCCTCTTGATAGATACTATAAAGGTTTCATAATTTGGTGTCACTGCCTAAAACGATGACAGTAACCCAAGAAATATCTCAATTTAGTGTTTTCTTTAATAAAGCGCTTTATTAAGCACTTTTTAGCACAAATAAATAATCACCTAACACGCTCCAAATGGCAAACACCTGAAAAAAGAATGCAGAGGGGTGTTCCATGCTTGCGGTGATAAGTCTAAATTTGCATAGATCCTCATTGCGTCATCTCTTTTTTGTAGGGTTTCTTGAGGCGTGGTCAGCAAAAGTAGTTGGTGTTGCATGGTTTTGGTTGATATGACCATCAACCACTTACATTGTAGAGTGAGCAGGTGATTGATGAGCAAAGGATCTGGAATGATTTTAATATCATAACCAATGAGCCGGGTATTAGCCAATAAACCATGTGCAGTAGGACTTATGATCCCAATATCATGTTCAAACAGATGAAAGGTCGTTCCAGGATTAGGAATACTCTGATGAAACGAGGTTTGTTGAATATCAATCATGCTAGGCCATGTGGTACACGTCAAATCTGGCGAAATCAAGGTGCGTAGAACAATCAAAAAATCCGGATAAGTTATGAACCAATGTGAGATCTTATGGTGATTGAAGCATGCCATGATCATGTCACGGTATCGCTTTAAAGTTTGATGGTGTTTAAAAGGATGGTTTGTGGAAACAAAGAGATAATAATGAGGATTGTTTGCAAAAGGAAATTGATAATGATGGTGATAGATCACCAGCGTGCTGTGAAATGCGTGAGGTGATATCTCGTGTTCAAGCTCTAAAAGCAGGTGATGAACGGTACGGATGTCACTAGATTGTGGCAAAAGAAATCGTATTCCAAATCCATGCGAATCTTGGTTGATAAAGATAAACTGGGAATCTACACCCCGATAGGGTAATAAATCACGGATGGCTTGGGTTGATAACACCATGCCGTCACAAAGTGAATGGGGCATGCAAATGCTTCCTTGGTTGGTTGCTAATATTCCTTTGGCAGCGATTATGATATGCTTCTTACCATTTGTAAATAAAGAGAAGGGGATGTGATATGCCAACATTTGATATTGTTTCTGAAGTGAATGAAGTTGAACTGCGCCACGCCGTTGAGAATGCCAGTCGTGAGATAGGAACGCGATTTGATTTTCGAGGCGTTGAAGCTTCAGTCGAATTGAAAGAGCTGACCGTGACTTTAAAATCGGAATCTGATTTTCAAGTACGACAATTGGAAGAATTGTTTCGCAATCATTGTAGCAAACGGAATGTGAATGCGGCAGGTTGTGATATAGAAGATGAACCGGTACATAGTGGTAAAACCTTTACATTGACGATGGTGTTTAAACAGGGCATTGATCAACCCGTAGCTAAAGAGATTGTAAAGCAATTGAAGGACAGTAAAATCAAAGTTCAAGCATCTATCCAAGGGGATAAAGTGCGTATTTCGGGCAAAAACAGGGATGATCTACAAGAGTCTATGGCGTTTTTGAAAAAATCTGATATTGAATTGCCTTTGCAATTTAATAATTTTCGCGATTAATAAAAAGTATCCTTCTCCCCCTTAGGGGAGAAAGGTGCCCAAAGGACAGAGAAAAGGGACACGATACTGCTCAAATTGCCGCACTCATCGCTTGATGCAATTCACCAAAGATATTGTGATGTCCTATCAAATCGATAAGACCTGCTTTGCGTAATTTGGTTTCTATGGGTGCCTTTGCTCCGCATAAAATCACACGAATCCCTTGTTTTTGTAAATTTTTGATACTGTCTTCTAATGCTTGTAATCCTGTGAAATCGACCAATGGTACCCAGCCCAAACGAATGATCAATACTTTTGGATTGAAATCAGCAGCATGAAATGCATATTCAAATTGTTTGACTGCACCAAAAAAGATAGGACCTTCTATGGTATAGGTTAAAACCTGCGGAGAAGACCCAGAATCAACCATGGTCACATCAGTTGTGGGAATATGGGCATTAACCTCCACGCCAGAAGACATACGCATCAAAAAGTGAATGACTGCCAGAACAACTCCAATGTTCACGGCTACTACCAAATCCACAAAAATAGTCAAACAAAATGTCACGGCTAAAATCAAGATGTCTGCACGCGGCGCACGCTTTATCAAAGTAAGGGCGTGTTTGATGTCACTCATATTCCAAGCCACGACAAATAAAATAGCTGCTAACGCACTCAAAGGCACATTACTCGCAAGGGGGGCCAGACATAGGATCACCAATAGTAGCGTCAATGCATGCACAACCCCGGACAAAGGACTGTTACCCCCATTGCGAATATTGGTCGCAGTTCGCGCAATGGCACCTGTGGCAGCAAAACCGCCAAATAAAGGAGCCACCACATTGGCAAGTCCTTGCCCCATCAATTCTCGGTTTGAATCATGTCGAGTACCGCCCATGCCATCTGCAACGACGGCAGACAGTAACGATTCAATCGCCCCTAACATTGCAATGGCAAATGCTGGGCTGGCTAATTCCATGATACGTTCAACCGATATATTAGGCATATGAAAAGAAGGTAATCCCAATGGAATACCGCCAAACATGCTACCAATCGTGGCGACGCCAGAAAAATGAAAGATAGACTCTAAACTCGTAGCAACGACCAAAGCCAATAAAGGTCCTGGAACCCGACGCAGACCAGGTAGCTTATTACCATAAAGCACAACAATCAAAGACATGACGCCTAAAGCGGTAGTAGCGAGATGTAGGTGACTGAAACTAGGAAGCAATTGCCATAGTTTTTCATGAAAATGTGCGGCATGCGGTGAGGGCAGGCCAAAAAAGTATTGCCATTGACCGACCCAAATGACCACAGCAATACCCGCCGTAAAGCCAACAATCACAGGATAAGGAATAAAACGAATAATGCCACCTAGGCGACAGATGCCCATAAGAAATAATAGGAAACCCGCCATAAGGGTTGCTATCTGAAGGCCTTCAATGCCATATTGACTGGTGATCCCAGATAAGACCACAATAAAAGCACCCGTCGGTCCTGCAATTTGTAGACGGCTGCCTCCAAAGAGTGACACCAGAAATCCTGCGATGATGGCTGTATATAATCCTTGTTCAGGTTTGGCACCTGAGGCAATCGCAAAGGCCATTGCGAGAGGTAATGCAACCACCCCTACAATAATGCCGGAAATAATATTTGGTACCCAATTTTTTCTTTGAAATAAGCCTGCGTGATAAGATTCTACGATGGTTTTTAACATGCCAAACGGCCTCATATAAAAATGACATACAGGCGCAGTGTACCATACCCATCTTAAAATCTGTAGACTCTGAGTATTTTATGGTCAGAATTTTGATTGGAAGACAAAAGCCTGCAATTGCAGGCTCGGTACAAGAAAACAGATGCAAGTTCAAAGCACTTATAACATATGTAGATGCTCTTTGGCGGCAGGATATTGTGACACCGTCTCGGTGGCGATAGACCACATATTCAACGACCAGCTATGCGCATATGCAGAGAGGTTATTGACCGCTTCGGTGACTTGTTCGGTCACTTGAGTGGCTGTTTCGGTCATCTTATTTGAGGTTTCTTTTAATAAATAAGAGCCTTCATCTACAATGTCATCCAAAAATTGATCCATATCTCGACTGATGAGCTCTGGATCCGCTTGTTCTTCTCTCAATGCTCTTATTTTTATACCTTCCTTTATAACTAATGTATCCGGTAATTCGGTATGATGAAGCGCGCGCCCCTCTGCCAATAAGGGTTCAAATGCATCTTGTTTGATTTGTTGCCCAAGCATTTTATAACTTTGATAATTGGTCATCCAATAGGTGGCTTGAGTGAGAAAAAATAACCCTATGGGTACCCCTAATGCGTACAATGTTGCAGACGTTAAAATCGCAGCAACAATGATACCGCCCACAATGCCTAAAGAAGAAAGACTGGCACAATAAATAGATCCATATTTGATTTTTAAGTGTTGGTTTTTAGCAATGGTTCTTGGATGGCTTTTTGTATTTAGTTCTTCTTCAGCTACTTTATTTGATAAGCGCATCAATACGTCTTGGATGGTTATTGTTTCGTTATTATCCTGTATTTCTACATTGCCAATCTGATTGAACATCGCTTGATAAGACGCGTTTGCCAGAAATTGGCTCATCTCAGCGGTAGACGTACTGAGGGTGTTGATCGTGAAGATATTCTGGTTAAAACCGTTCAGTAAAGCCTGTAAGTCTTCCTTCTTGTGCTCATCTGTGATTTGTTCATAAGCACTTTCAATTTTGCCATAATAATCAATGGCAGTTCTCATGAGTTGGACACGAAGTAGCTTAGCCTGCGCTCTTGCAGACTCTTCTGTCTTTTCAGTAAAATAAGTGAATAAATTCAACATACATATACCTCATGATTTGCGAAAACTTGAGTATATCATGAGACATATGTATTTGCAATATTTTTGTACAAAAAGATTATTTTCAGTGTTTTTTGATTAAAAATGAAAGCTCATGGCTGCAAACACCGTTTCAATGGTAATTAAGACAATAATAATGACCTCTAGATGATGAGAATGTCTATTTTCGAGATAACTGTTAAACATATCGAAAATTTCATTCAACGTATCTAGTCGGTGATTAATGGCATTGACCCGACGTTGGATATGCAAATACCGTTCGAGCATGATGTAATATTCTTCGAGTGAAGGATGTTGCCAAAAATATTTAGGATGATACAAAAAGTTGGAAATTAGGTTCATTTCACTTTTAGCGCCAAGAAGTTCGCCAATGATTTTGCGAATTTGATTACGGCTAACCGTCATTTGACCACGAGTGGATAAACTATGGATTAGGGGGGTGTATTTGTCGATCAACGCTTCTAAAATGGTTTCAAAGTACTGTAATTTGACAGATTGAGAAAACCCATAAGACATGCTTAATTTTAAATCATCATTGTCTAATGCAGTGTCGATGGTCAAGCAATCAACTTCAAAATAACCATGTGGCTCAATAGCGGTTTTATCACCTCGAAAGTAGATGAATTCATCTCGAACTTGAAAGGGAATGGGTTTTTCTGCAAACAGTTTGATGATTTCAAGATAAGGGTGAATTTGATGGCGTTTGATCCCCCAAGACACCACAGTGCCATTGCGAAACACAAAAACCACAATATCTTCGTTACCATTCGGAGTCAGTTTGAGGACATCACGGAATCGTATCGCCGTGTGATCTAAGTTTTCTGTTTTGTAATAGCTGTCTAAACGACTCAAATCAATTTTACTGGCAATACAGTAAGTTAAACATTCCATCATTATCTCGATATAGTTTTGGACTCAAACGTGATTGTCACACAGGATTTACGGAGAATTCTGAATCGAAATTGTTCGTAAATCCTGTTTTTTTCTACGCACTAAGTCGCTGTGGTTATGCTTCTTGGCCTTCGATCGTTTCTCGACCCGCATATGCTTTTCGTTTATCAATTTTGCCACTAAGCCAATTTGGACAGACATCCAGTACTTCTGCAATTCTATCGAGTTGATCTTCTGGTGGCAACATATGGCCAAAGATCATGGCGTTGGCCATATGCCGTGTGACTGTAAACACTTTGGCAATGGCTTTGATTTTGTCATTTAAATCGTCTGGTAAATCCATCCCAGTCAATTCGCGATTAAAGCGTTGTGAAAACACTTTAGTATGTTGCATAGTCAATCTCCCTGATTGATGAAAGTATACGCTAATTTTTGCTGTATGACGCTAAATGGTTGTTCTTCTGTGCTCCATGCTCGAAAATCAACTCATTTAAAATTCATGATAGCTAAATGATGCGCATATAGTCCATAAAATAAAAAGGTTTGTCTCTATTGCTCCGTTTCTTGCTGGACTTGATAATAGTTTAATCGCAATTCTCTAGCAGCGCGCACATCATCCAAACGTTTCACGGGTAAGGTATGTGGTGCATTTTTGAGTTTTTGCGGATCATTCTGTGCTTCTTCTAGAACAGTTTGCATGATAATAATAAATTGATCTAATGTTTCCTTACATTCTGTCTCAGTTGGCTCTATGAGTAAACATTCTGGGACCATAATAGGAAAATAAGTGGTGGGTGCATGTACGCCAAAATCTAGCAACCGTTTGGCGAGATCCATGGCCGAAATACCATAATTTTTTTTCTCTTGCTTTAACGTCAGTAAAAATTCATGACTGGCACGACGATTTGGGTAAGCAGAATGGAACCCTACCGCATTGAGTTGGGCTAATAAATAATTAGCATTGAGCGTCGCATAATCAGCAATTCGCTCTAATCCTGATTGGCCCAACAAACGAATATAAAAATAGGCCCGCAGCAAAATGCCTACATTTCCCATGAAACAAGACAATCTACCAATCGTATTAGGGTAAGCTTCTTTGGTTGCAAATTGATAGCCTTTTGGGGTGCTGACCACAATTGGCATCGGTAAAAATGGTTCTAAACGAGGGCCTACTGCCACGGGACCAGCACCTGGTCCACCGCCGCCATGAGGGGTCGCAAAGGTTTTATGTAAATTCAAATGCATGACATCAAAGCCCATATCTCCGGGCCGTACTTTTCCAATGATGGCATTGAGATTTGCGCCATCATAATATAATAAACCACCGGCTGTATGAATAATGGCGGCGATTTCTTTAATTTGGCGCATAAATAATCCCAAGGTAGAGGGATTGGTGAGCATAATACCTGCTGTTTTAGGCCCCGTTTTTTTGCGAAGCTCGTCTAAATCGATATCGCCTTCTGCATTGGACGTCAATTCAACCACTTTATAGCCACAAATGATGGCTGAAGCAGGATTTGTGCCGTGTGCCGCATCTGGGATCAATATTTCATCTCGCTGGGTATCCCCTCTGGATTGATGATAGGCTTTGATCATAGCGACGCCAGCAAATTCTCCCTGAGAACCAGCCATTGGTGTCAAAGACACTCCAGTCATGCCTGTGATGTCTTTGAGATACTCTTGTAGATCAAACAACGCTTGCAGAGTACCTTGGCTGTAATGCCATGGTGTCAAAGGATGACGTTGTAGAAAACCAGCTAAAGAAGCTGCTTTATGGACACCACGGGGATTATATTTCATGGTGCAAGACCCCAAGGGATAAAATTGGGTGTCAATAGAAAAATTTTTCTGGGACAGCTGGGTATAATGTCGTACCACTTGTAATTCTGAGCAAGCAGGTAGTTTGGGTGGTGTGGTGCGCTGTAAAGAAGAAGGGATGGTATACGGACTCTTGATAAGTCCAGGCCCTTGAGCTCGTGCTTGTCGAAACGGTTGTGATTGTTCGAAAATCAGCATAAAGGCCCCTCTGTGTTACAAATCAAATCTTTGATCGCATCACAATGTTTCACGGGGGTGAATTCAGTGAAGTGATAGGTCGCAATCTCAGCCAAATGATAAGGATCTGATTTAAAAATCGTTTCTAATTGGACTTTGTCTTGCGTCATTGCAATGACAATACCACCTGTTCTAGGTTTCAATGGTCCAGATGCTAAAAATAACCCTTGTTTATAATAATATTCTAAAAATTCGCGATGCGCCTGTAAATATTTATCGACTTCGCTGAGTGGTGCAATATAAGTAAGATGCACAATAATCATAGTGTTCCTTGGCTATTTAAGCATTCTTGCAATGCATTCACATAGTGTTGAATGTCTGCCTCGCTGCGTTTTTCGGTCGCACAGATCAAAAGAGTATTGTGCAAGTTTGGATAATGTTCGTCAACCGGATATCCTGCTGAAATGCCTTGTTGATGCATGGCTTCTAATACCTCTTCAACTGGTACGTTGAATCGAATTAAAGCTTCATGAAAAAAAGGAGAGTCAAATACCACCTCTACGCCCTTTATTGTTTGCAGAGCATCAATCAATGCATGGGTATTGTGATGGCAATGTTGTGCCACTTGCTGTAATCCTTCAGGACCAAGCAAACTCATGAAAAGAGTCGCAACAGTGACTAATAACCCTTGGTTGGTACAGATATTAGAAGTGGCCTTGCCTCGACGAATATGTTGTTCACGGGCTTGTAACGTCAGGGTATAACCGACCTTGCCTGCTTGATCAAGCGTTTGCCCAATGAGTCTGCCTGGTAATTGCCTCACATGTTCCAATCGCGTACTGAAAAACCCAAAATAAGGACCGCCGGACGCCAAAGGCGCACCTAACGGTTGGCCTTCTCCGCAAGCGATATCCACGCCATGATCGCCCCAATGACCTGGGGGTTTTAGAAGAGCAAGAGAGATGGGATTGACACATGCAATGCTAATGGTGTGATTGGCGTGCGCCCAATTGGTTAATTCGTCAACTTGTTCTAAACAACCAAAAAAATTAGGTTGAGGGATGATCAACCCAGTGATGTCTTGCCCTTGGTACGATTGAACAGCAGACAAAGGCGTTATGCCTAATTTAGGGTCGAAAGGTAAGGTAATGAGCTCAATGTGTTGATTGTTTAAAATGGCTTTTAAGGTTTCTCGAAACAAGGGATGTAAGGTGCCCGCAACGAGAATTTTGGGTTGCTGGCTACGGCGATTGATGCGCACTGCCATCAAGGCGGCTTCAGCAAGTGCTGATGCGCCATCATACATAGACGCATTGGCCACTGCCAATCCAGTGAGTTCTGCAATCATTGTTTGAAACTCATAAAGCAATTGCAAGGTACCCTGACTGGCTTCGGCTTGATAGGGTGTATAAGCGGTTAAAAATTCCCCGCGTGACGCAATATCCCAAACCGCAGCTGGGCAATGATGATCATAGGCACCTGCACCGATAAAGCACACATCATTTTGATTGCGATCAGCCAATTGTTGGGCTAATTGTAATATAGCCATTTCATTCATGCCTTTAGGCACACTTTGAAACCCCGAATGAATGAGATCTTTGGGGATTTCATCAAATAAAGCGTCTATATCAGGAGCACCAATACAATCCAACATTTCTTTTGTGTCTTTTTCCGTGTGAGGAATGAAGGGCATGATCACTGTTCCCCAGCGATATTTTCTAAATAATCTTCTTCTTTCAGTAATTCATTGATTTCTTCTATGGCATTTTCTGGATCGTGAGGTTGAATTTTTACCAACCAACCTTCTCCGAAAGGGTCTTTATTCACCACGGCCGGATCTTCTAAGGCTTTGCTATTGGTGGCGACGATGACCCCACTGATAGGCGCATACATTTCCGACGCTGCTTTGACCGATTCTAAAACGCAGATTTCATCGCCTGCATGCACTTCGGTCCCCACGGCAGGTAATTCGATATAAACCATATCACCTAGCAAACTTTGAGCGTGTGTGGTGATGCCAATGCTCATCGGAGTTTCTTCGGTATTTATCCATTCGTGAGTAGGGGTAAAACGTAAATACGTCATGATGTTTTTCCTTTGTTGATGAATCGTAGTTTTCCGACTTGCGCTAGGCAACGTTTGTTGCGAATGTCTACCCAAACGTCGTCTTTGGTTGCAAAAGGGACACGCGCAAATCCGATGGATTGATTGAGTGTGGGTGAAAATGTGCCACTTGTCACAATGCCTTCTCCCACATCCTCAACAAAAACCTTTTGATCTGCGCGCATGATGCCTTTGTCTTTTAGGAGTAAACCGACCAATTTGTGTTGTAGACCCTGTTGTTTTTGTTCGATCAATGCGCTTTTGCCAATAAACTCTCGATCTTGTGGATCCCAGGTCACAGTCCACGCTAATCCCGATTCTAAAGGTGTGACAGATTCATCCATATCTTGGCCATATAGCAATAAACCTGCTTCAATGCGCAACGTATCTCTGGCGGCCAATCCACATGGTACCACGCCAGCTGCTATCAACTGTTGCCATAATTGGCAAATGTCTGCGGGTGGCCCGATGATCTCTAATCCATCTTCTCCTGTATACCCTGTTCGCGCAAAAAATAAATTATCGGGTTCAATACACTCGAAGGGTGCCAGTGTGGAGACCACATCTGCTCGCATGGGTGTCAACACTTGTAACGTAGTGGCAATGGCGTGCGGTCCTTGAACTGCGATCATGGACAAATCAGGGCGCTCTTGTAAATCTGCAGCATAGCCTTGAATGTTTTGTCGAATCCATGCCAAATCTTGTGTTTTGGTTGCGGCATTCAAAACCAAACGATAATTATCCGGACCACGTTGATAGACGATCAGATCATCGATGATGCCGCCATGGGGATTACACATACAACTATATAAAGCCCGTCCAACATGCGGGAGTTGATCAATGTCGTGGGTCAGCAAGCGACGCAAAAATTGGCGACCACCTGCTCCTAAAATATCGACAACTGTCATATGAGATACATCAAATACCCCAGCGTGCGTGCGCACATTTTTATGTTCTTCTAATTGCGATCCGTAATGCAATGGCATCATCCAATTGTGGAATTCAACCATCTTTGCACCTAAAACCAGGTGCTCTTGGTACAGTGCGGTTTTTACTATCATCTGCATCCCTTTATACAATAGTGTTGGTACCATGTGCTCCTTCACAACGACAAGCCGGTGTGGCAACCGTTGTGGTAAAACTGTTGAGTGCCAAACCACGAACACCTTCGTTGGATTTGGTTGTGGTGAATGTGATGATGACAGCTAACGTTTGTTTTTGTTGATAGTCTTTATTGGCGTATAGCACCAATAAAGGCATGGTGGCTTGCCAATGGGTGTTGTCGAGGGGTTTGAGGGTAGGTGGTAACAAAGCAACTGCCGATACCGTGTAATTATTTTTTTGCACAGCTTCTTTTAATTTTGACGCATCCAAAGCCTTGTTATAGTTGATCCAGCCGTCTGCGGTAAAATATTTCGCAATTGCTTTTTGCTTGTCTAAAAAATCAGTCGCAGAAAACGTATAAGCAGCTACAATGGCTTCATTGGTCCAAACTGATAATTCAGCATCGCTGGGTGTTGCATGGGCAGGTATAGTGATCACCATTGCAAGCCATAAGCATACCCATTTTGGTAAAACATAACGGTTGAGTAATGTGGTTTGTTTTTTCTTTGAATCATAGTCCATAACGATTCCTCTTAGACACGCTCTCGCTTGGTTTTTATGGTAACATGAGCATCAATGCCGTTCAAACTAGAATTTTTAAATGAATCAAAATCGTGTTTATGACAAATTAGGCCATATGGGTCGATTGTTTAATCGATGGGACCTGCTTTTATTCATTTTAATTTTGGCTGTTTTTTTCTTTTTGGGATGGACCAGTGAACAAATGGGTCGCCCCTACGAATTAGGCACACCCTTGCCTATTTCTTTGGCGCCTATCAATTTACCGGGATATGCGTTGCGTACCGTATTGCGTTTGTTTATTGCATTACTACTCTCCATCTTATTTTCGTTTGTAGTGGGGACGTTGGCGGCGAAAAATCGACGTGCTGAACAAATCATTATTCCGGCGATTGATATTTTGCAAGCAGTGCCCGTGCTGAGCTTTTTGGCCATCACAGTGATAGGGTTTATTCGATTGTTTCCGGGGAGTTTGCTTGGGCCAGAATGCGCTTCTATTTTTGCGGTATTTGTTTCACAAGTTTGGAATATCACCTTTAGCTTTTATCAATCATTGAAGACCGTGCCTGCGGATTTGCGGGAAGTGGGTGCGATGTACCAATTGTCTGCCTGGCAATTTTTTTGGAAAGTTGAAGTGCCTTGCTCGATGTCTTCTTTGCTATGGAATATGATGGTATCGATGTCGGCAAGTTGGTTTTTTGTGGTGCTTTCAGAAGCGATTGTTGTGGGTCATCAGGACATTCGTTTGCCAGGAATTGGATCTTATATTGCCTTAGCGATTGAACAACATAATTTTCATGCTTTGATCTATGCGATGATCACGATGTTGGTGGTGATTTTTTTATACGATCAAATTTTATTTAGACCATTGATCACATGGTCTGATCGTTTCAAGATAGAGCAATCAGCGCATGAAGAAGAATACCAATCTTGGTTGGTGGATTTACTGCGTTTGAGTCCGATGATGAAGCGCATCGAGTATGGTGCACAAGAAGTGAAAGATCGTTTTATCAATACGTCCTTTTTGCGTAGAGGATCTTTGAGCCTTGTCAAAGAGCAACGTCAACGTCGCCCTAAACATTTTGATTGGCTTTGGTCGGCCTTGGTGGTCATAGGGATTGGTGTTGCGGGATATAGTTTGTTTACGTATATCTTGAAAACACTGAGTGGCTATGAAGTACTTCACGTGTTTCTTTTGGGTGCGGCTACAGGTGCAAGAGTTATTATTTTGATCATAGTAAGTTCATTGATTTGGATTCCCGTTGGCGTATGGATTGGACAACGTCCGTATTGGACCCAAAAAATGCAACCTATCATTCAGTTTGTTGCCGCATTCCCAGCAAATTTATTTTATCCTTTGGTCGTGATAGCCATTGTACGTTTTGATTTGAATGTAGAAATTTGGATAACACCCTTGATGATTTTGGGGACGCAATGGTACATTTTGTTTAATGTGATTGCGGGTGCTTCATTGATTCCACGTGATTTATGTTTGGCGGTTGATAATTTTGGGGTTACAGGATGGCAATGGTGGCGGCGTTTGGCGTTACCTGGCATTTTTCCTTTTTATATCACGGGGGCCATCACTGCGGCAGGCGGGGCTTGGAATGCAAGTATCGTTGCCGAGGCCGTGAGCTGGGGGTCGACTCGATTACAGGCCACAGGATTAGGTGAATATATTCAAGCCAACGCGATTTTAGGTAATTTCCCCAAAATTGCATTGGGTACGGCGATGATGTGCACGTATGTATTGCTATTTAATTATCTTATTTGGCGGCCATTATATCGTTTGGCCCAAGACCGTTACAATTATAATTGAGGGTGTATGTCAGAAACTATTTTGTCGGTTGAACAGTTACGCAAAACCTATAAAAAAACCGCTTCGCAAGATCTATTGGTGCTTGATGATGTGAATTTTAAATTAAAAAAAGGTGAAATTGTTGCGTTATTAGGTAAATCCGGCTCAGGGAAATCGACATTATTACGTATTATTGCTGGATTGATTGCGCCGACGAGCGGTCGTGTGGTGTACCGCAATCAACCTGTATCTCAACCTGTACCTGGCATCGCTATGGTTTTTCAATCGTTTGCATTATTACCTTGGTTAACCGTGTTGGAAAATGTAGAACTGGGATTAGAAGCGCAAGGCATATCACGCAAAAAACGCCGAGCACGTGCGATTGAAGCGATTGATATCATTGGATTGGATGGGTTTGAATCCGCGTTTCCTAAAGAATTATCTGGTGGTATGCGACAACGCGTAGGGTTTGCACGTGCTTTGGTGATTCATCCTGATGTGCTGCTGATGGATGAACCGTTTTCTGCTTTAGATGTTTTAACCGCAGAAAATTTAAAATCAGATTTATTGGCGTTGTGGAAAGAAAAGAAAACCAATACCAATGGCATTTTATTGGTCACACACAATATTGAAGAAGCGGCGATGTTAGCGGATCGTATTGTTATTTTGGGCTCAGATCCTGGGTATATTCGTGCAGATTTACCCGTGACCTTGGCGCAGCCGCGTGATTCAGAATCACCCGAATTTCGACAATTGGTGGATAGAATTTACACCGTTATGATTTCTGCTTCAGGGGATAAGACGCGATTTGCTGCGCATCGCGAACGTCAAATTGGTTTGGGATATCGTTTGCCTGATGTAGATCCCTCTGAATTATCTGGTTTGATCGAAACCATGACCTCATTCAATGAAAGCATTGATCTACCCGAATTAGCCGATGAATTGATGATGAACGTTGATGATTTATTTCCTATTTTGGAAACGTTAGAAATTTTAGGATTTGCCAATATTGCTGAAGGAGATATCCAGCTCAGTAAATTAGGCAAAGAGTTTTCAGAAGCAGATCTTCAGACCCGAAAATTATTATTTGCCCAACGTTTGTTAGAAAAAGTACCGTTAGCCCGTTATATTCGCCGTGTTCTAGATGAAAAACCCAGTCATCGTATTTCTGAAGAGCGATTTTTAACCAAATTAGAAGATTATTTGAGTGAAGATGAGGCGGAACGAGTCTTGCGTACGATGATTGACTGGGGGCGGTATGCAGAAATTTTTGCGTATGATTTTAAGACCGGTTTTTTGAGTTTAGAAAATCCAGGCAATGCGGCAGATGCGTCTTAATCTAACCCCGCAAGATACTCTGCTAATGCTCGCATGTCTTCCACGCTGAGTTTCTCTGAGGTCGTGCGCATAATGGCCAGAGGGTCTGATGTGCGTGTTCCGCTTTTGAAGGCTTGTAATTGTTGGATAAGATACTCGGGTTGTTGATGAGATATTACTGGAAAACCTGCTTGTGCCGCGCCGCGACCATCAGGTCCATGGCAAGCAATACACGCAGGAATATGTTTGCTCATATCACCTTGGCGATATAGCCGTTCCCCCAATGTAACGCTTGACGAAGGCGAAATCGCTTTTCCAAACGGTTTTTTCGCATAAAATTCAGCCAAATCTTCCATGTCTTGTGCGCTTAATGTGGCCACCATGGGTATCATCATAGGCGCTGGGCGTGTTTTACCGTCTTTATAATGTTTTAATTGTTGCAAAAGATAAGCGGCATGTTGTCCTGCCAAATTGGGCCAAAGAGGGTTGGTGCTGATACCCTGTTCACCATGGCATGCACTGCACACCATCGATTTTGATTGACCTGAAGCAGCATTTCCATTGGCAAACGCTGTCCAAGAGAGACTCAACAAAAGACTGAAACATAAAAATAGAGTTCGTGTCATCTTAACAAAGTACATCAGGCCTCCAACATGGTTGGGATGATATCATCAAAAGGGTATGATGCAAAACTTGCACACTTGTGCCTGTCGAGATACTATGCGCCATCACCAACGAATCTATCAATAGGTCATGTTAAATCCCTATACACAAGCACAATTTTTAAAAAGCTCAGCTCGTGTCGAGCAATTACCGCCTGACCGTGGGTATGAAGTCGCTTTTGCTGGAAGATCGAATGCGGGTAAATCTAGCGCGCTGAATTGTCTAACCAGCAATCGACGTTTGGCGCGTACGTCAAAAACGCCTGGACGTACGCAATTGATTAACTTATTTACGGTGATTGATGAAGATCATCGATTGATCGATTTGCCTGGGTACGGATATGCCAAAGTCGCATTACAAACCAAAAAAGATTGGCAAGAGAATTTGGCGCATTATTTGGAAGTTCGTGAAAGTTTACGTGGTCTGATTATCTTGATGGATTGTCGTCATCCGTTGAAAGATTCGGATCAAATGTTGATCACATGGGCATTGGGACGTGGGCTGCCGATTCATGCCATATTGACCAAGTCTGATAAATTAAGTCGTGGTCAAATGCAGCAAACGTTACAAAAAGTACAACAATTTTTAAATCGCCTTCCCTTTACGACAGAAGACTATCCCCATCCAACGGTCCAGTCGTTTTCCACGTTAAAAAAAGACGGGATAGAAACATTGATCGGTGTACTAAATAATTGGTTTGAGTGGTAACTATGTTGCATGTGGCGTTGTATCAACCGGAAATTCCTCCCAATACTGGGAATATCATGCGTTTGTGCGCTAATACAGGCGCTGGGTTACATTTGATTCACCCGTTGGGGTTTGTTTTAGATGACAAACGTATGCGTCGAGCTGGGTTGGATTATCAACATATGGCATCCGTGTCTCAGTACGTAGACGAAGATGCTTTTTTTGCGCAACATCAACAGCGTCGAATTTTTTGCTGTTCCACCAAAGCCACGCAACAGTACCACGAAGTCGACTATCAGCAAGAGGATATATTATTATTTGGTCCAGAAACGCGGGGATTACCTCAAGAATTACTGGATGGTTATCCCTCGATTCGTATTCCCATGTGTGCTGGCAGCCGTAGTTTGAATTTATCCAATTCTGTTGCGATCATTTTATTTGAAGCCTGGCGGCAATTAGAATTTTCAGGAGCGGTTTCTAAATAAATGCCCACGCTATCCTTAAAAAGATAGCGTTACACCTGCATTAGCAACGTTCGATCTGCTTGATGATCGCAGAAAAATCCAAATCACCCAAGCCTTCTGCTTTTGCAGTTTGAAAAAGCTGGGTGGCTAAATGGGCAATAGGTGTTGTCACACCGCTATGTTCTGCGGCTTCTTGGCTGAGATGTAAATCTTTCAACATCATTGATAAAGAAAATCCGGGTTGATAGTTTCGATCAGCCGGCATATTTTCTAATACAGCAGGTACCGGTACATACTTATCCATCACCCAACATTGGCCTGACGCATGAGTGACCACTTCATGGAGTTTTTTAGGAGCTAAACCGAGTTTCTCAGCCAACATAAACCCTTCTGCCACGGCAATCATAGAAATGCCCAATATCATGTTATTACAAATTTTTGCTGCCTGACCACTTCCAGCATTGCCCGTGAGAATGATCTGTTTACCCATGGCTTCTAAAATGGGGGTTGATGTAGCGCATGCTTCTGGTGTTCCGCCTAGCATAAAGGTCAGGGTTGCAGCCGCAGCGCCTGCGACGCCACCGGACACTGGCGCATCGACCATGCACAGACCTGAAGTCTGCGCGTGATGGTGCAAATCAAGAGTCGTAGGCACATCAATCGTAGAGCAATCGATATGTAAAGTATGTTGCCGTGCATGGGCATACAGACCGTCTTGACCATAACATACTGAAGTGACTTGTGACCCGCTTTGTAGCATGGTGATGAAAATATCTTGCGTGTTTGAAAGCGTGCTGAGATTGGAAGCAATCATCCCGCCCGCCTGGATGAACGCATTTTTTGCTGTGTCTTGTAAATCAAATCCAGTGACACAATGACCTGCTTTGACAAGATTGATTGCCATCGGCAAACCCATGTGTCCTAACCCAACAAAACCTATGTTCATATTTAGATCCTTAACGATGTATCACTCACCCATTTTCAGGCATCACAAAACTAGACTGTTCATTGTGTTGCATCAACCATTTGGTGGTAATTGTTTTTGATTTTGTATAAAAATGCATACTTTCTGTACCATGCATTGCTGTATCACCAAACGATGACCGCTTCCATCCGCCAAATGGGTGATTCGCAATAGGTACCGGAATAGGGATATTGATACCTACCATACCCACTTGGATCGTATGCGCATAATGACGTGCGTCATACCCGTTTTGAGTGAAAATAGCTGTGCCATTTCCGTATTGATTACGATTGACCAAAGCAATCGCTTCTTCCAAATGGTTCACCCGCACCATCACCAGAACAGGCCCAAATAGTTCATTTTGATACACAGACATGTCTTCAGTGACGTGATCAAAAAAACAAGGCCCCATGAAAAAACCATTGGGATAATGGGGAGGGACATAGTCTCGACCATCTATTACTAATTGAGCGCCTTCAGCAACGCCTTGTGTCACGGCCTGTTGGACTCGTTGGCGATGAGCATCACTGATCAAAGGACCTAAATCAACGTTTGGCTCATCTCCTGCACCAATACGGATGGCTTGAATAATGGGTATCAATTCAGCTAAAAGCCGCTGTGCCGTATCGTCTCCAACAGCAACGACCACCGAAATGGCCATACAGCGCTCTCCAGCAGATCCAAACGCTGCGCCACATAGTGCTTGGGCTGCTAATGTCATATCAGCATCTGGCATGATGACCGCATGATTTTTGGCGCCGCCAAATGTGTGGGCGCGCTTACCGGTTGCTGTTGCACTGCGATAAATAGCTTCTGCGACTGGCGTTGAAGCAACTGCAGTAAAAGCGACAATATCGGGATGTGCCAAAAGATGATCTACGGTCGTTTTGTCACCGTGAACACAGTTGACCACGCCAGGCGGTAAGCCTGCTTCTTGTAACAATTCCAATAAACGTATTGTAGCCGATGGATCTTGTTCGGAGGGTTTGAGAATGAACGTATTGCCGCAGGCGATGGCGGGAATCATCATCCATGTAGGAACCATAATAGGGAAATTAAAGGGCGATATGCCTGCGCATACCCCAATAGGTTGGCGAAACGTATGGCAATCAATGTGATTAGACACATTGGCAGAAAAAGTGCCTTGTACTTGCGTGATGAGCCCGCAATGAAATTCAATTAATTCTAGAGAGCGCGCAATAGAACCTTTTGCATCTTCTAAGGTTTTACCCTGTTCTTGGTTGACTAATTTTGCCAATTCAAGTTGATTTTTTTCTAGAAGGTTACGAAATTGAAATAAAATTTGTGCGCGTTTGGTGGCTGTGGTATTTGCCCATGCTGGCCATGCCGCTTTTGCAGCTGCGACTGCTTGATTACAGAGCACTAAATCGGCAATCGGCACATGCGCTATGACGTTACCACGAGCAGGATTAAATATGTTTTTATGAGGGTTTTTTGTATCAATGACGTGTTGGCCTGCGATGAAATGGGGTACAGCATACGTCATGATCATCTCCCTATGTGTGAAACGTTTAGAGTTCTATCAATTGTTCTAATCCATAGTATAGTGTATTGAGCTGTTGTACGCGTTGACAAGCAAGAATTAACCCTGGCATAAACGAAGCACGATCGATGCTTTCATGAGCAATAGTCAATGTTTCTCCCGTATTGCCAAAAATCACATGTTGTTTTGCTAAGACCCCAGGTAAGCGCAAAGAATGAATATTAATGTCTCGATACACGGCACCACGAGCGCCAGGCACGGAAGGTTTGTTCTCCAGGTGATGTTTGGGATGGACTCTAGCAGAAGCGATCACATCGGCTGTTTTCAGAGCTGTTCCAGAAGGGGAGTCTAATTTTTGGGGGTGATGGGTTTCAATGATTTCTACTTCAGAGAGAAATCGGGCACTGAGTTTGGCAAAATGCATCATTAAAATCGCGCCTATAGAAAAATTAGGAACAATAATGCCTCCCAATTGTTGAGCTTCGCATTGCTGTTGTAAGCTTTGAATTTGTTCGTCGAGTAACCCAGAAGTGCCGATGATGGGATGCGCATGATGTTGGATGATAGTTTGGGTATTGGCGTACACACAATCCGCACGAGTCAGATCAATGACAATCTGGGCTTTGGTTTGAGCGATCATTTGTCCCAAATCATCTTTTCGGCCTAAAGCGCCTACCAATTCGAAGTTTGGATGGTTTTGAATGGTTTGGCAGGCCAAAGCACCCATTTTACCTAAGGCGCCATTTACAAGTACGGTGGTGGTCATTTTGGTGGTTTACTCGGTTGTGGTTTGGGTTGGGGCGATGGCCGTGTTGCTTCAATCGGCGGTTGTGCTCTATGTAAAATTTTCCATGCCCATAAAACAGCAGGGATCCAACCAATCAAAGTGGCTTGCATGATGAGTGCTGCAATACCTCCAAGTGGGTTATCATCTGCGAAAATAATGATCCAAGGGAAAAATATTGCAACCAATGAGAGTAATACTTGTTTTGTTTTGATAAGATACTCCTGGTTTTTATCGTAACTTAGATATTAGATAATCTTTTTTAATTACACAAGGATTTCTGTATGAGAAAACAAGTCCTCCATCCTCGTACCGCAGCAATCAATCAAAAGCAAAAAAATCAATCTAAAAAATTTCGATTGGATGCTCTGCATTGGCTACAAATGACATTTCCCGCGGCGTTTGATAACCGTACTAAAATTCAACCTCTTAATTTGGGTATCATGGAGGATATTTTGGCGCATGCGGATAAAGCGGCAGAAGCTGGCATTTCTAAATCTAAATTACGCGAAGCTGTGGTGTTATTTACCCGGCGTTTAGATTATTTGGCTTGTTTGAAAGCCCGTGATTTACGTGTTGATCTGTTTGGTCATCCTAGTATCCCTGTGAGCGAAGAAGAGGCGGAACGTGCGGCAGCCAAAATGAAAAAACGAGTTGAAAAATCACTCAAAAATACTAGAAAATCACCTATTTCTGCGCCAGAAACCTATGGAAATCGTCATTCTAAATCACAAGGTTCTGACTTCAGTGAGCGAGTGGCATTGTATGCTGCTGCGCCGTTAGATACTCAAACGCCGCGCGCTGTGTCAGTGACGCATAAGCAAGCTAGGCAATACGATCCGGCGGCAGTTGCGCGCCTAAAAGAAAAACTGGGGTTATCCCAAAAAACGGAGGCTGAAAAAATCTAGGTTTTGAAAATGTGATGTGTTTACCTTATTTCTCCGAGGTTGCTTGTTGAAAGGTTGCCAACTCATCAGTATACTGACGTATTTGATTTTAGAGAACCATTTAAAATCTTGTCGACAGGCCTAAGATTGACTTAATTATGTTAAAACAGATACCTAATGCATTGACTATCATAAGACTATTACTTGTTTTGCCATTTTTGGTATGTTTGTTTCATCATCAATTTGTGTTTTCTTTTTATATTTTTGTGATTGCTGGTGTTACGGATGCTTTAGATGGCTGGTTAGCGCGTGGGTTTGCTTGGCAAAGTAATTTTGGAAAATTACTAGATCCTATGGCCGACAAATTATTGATTGCTGCAAGTTTTCTCAGCCTAGCGATTTTAAGTGTGCTGCCCTGGTGGTTGGTGATCTTGGTTTTTGCAAGGGATTTGACCATTTCTTTGGGCGTGATCGCTTGGTATCTATGGATGCCGAATAAGCCTGATTTGAAGCCCACTTATATCAGCAAAGTGAATACCGTCATGCAATTGACTTTGGTGATGATGACCTTATGCGTCCAAGCATTTGAATTCCATATTCCTCTTTTACTCCAACTATGTTTGATATTAACCGCAGTGACCACGACAGCAAGTTTTATAGACTACGTTTGGACTTGGGGGAGAAAGGCATGTCATCAAACGACTTGTCTCCGATAAAACAGCAATTGGCGTTGGCTGTACAGCTGAATGATGATGTAAGTTTTTCAGATTTTTGTTGGGTTGGAAACGAATTATTACAGCAACAACTGATGCCTGTATTTCCCGAGCACTCAGACCGTTTTTTTTATCTCTGGGGTGTAGCAGGCTCTGGGAAATCTCATTTATTACAAGCGTACTGTCAAGCCATGAGCTTGTCCTCCTATTCTGTGGCTTATGTGCCTTTGAACCTATTTCATCAATGGGGACCAGGTGTATTAGAAGGCATGGAGGAGCATACTGTGGTCGCTATTGATGATTTGGAATGTATTGCAGGCCAAAAAGTCTGGGAAGAAGCGTTATTTCATTTGTATAACCGTATTCATGATCGACAAAATATATGCATGTTAGCCAGTCAACTGTCTCCGATGGCTACTGCCATTCAATTACCTGATTTGCGATCGAGGTTGGCGTGTATGTTGGTGATGCAAGTCCATGAGCTAGCAGATGAAGATAAGATCCATACTTTGCAAGGACATGCTAAAAAACGTGGTCTGGAGCTGCCTACAGCAGTCGGTCAATACATTGTCAATCGCTGTGCACGTAATATGCATGATTTGCATGCGATTTTAGATCGGTTGGATCATGCATCTTTAGTCGCACAACGTAAATTAACCATTCCCTTTGTCAAAGATGTTTTGGGCGTCTAGCGTTGCCCGTTCATGCTGCCGATATAACTGGCAGTCATTGAGTCGGAATCTTCGTTTGCGGCATCTACAGCTTGAAATCGTGCAGGTGTTCCATAATGATGTGGCTGTTGTTTTGTAGGTGATATCACATCATAGAATTCAATGAATAGATCAAATTTGTTTTTGATCTCTAGGTATTTAAAAGGAATAGTGCTTAAAAGTTGTTCCATATGTTGAAAACATTTGGCCTGTTTGTCGTTATCATGAATTTTTTGTAATTCTTGACGAGCATACTTTGTAAATCTGGTCTTTGCTTTATCGACAAGCTGTTCTGCTGTAAATTCTGGGGCATTATAAATACCAAAAATAGACATTTGTAATGCACTGGCCTGTGAATGATTGATAGAAGCCGTGCAATAATCTTTGATTAAAAATGCCAGCCACATGGAAAGCATATAAGCCATGGTCAGAATCACACTCGGTGGTAAGGAAGACCAGATGACCACTAACGATGTAATACTGATCGCATACAGAATACGAATTAAGAAGACTTGACGGTTACGTTCAACAGCATGATTATGGCGATAATCGAATGCTTTTTCATGGGGGCTTTCATAAGTTGGTTTCAATTGGATGGGTCTTTGAATCCAATAAGTATAAAAACTTTCTACGACATCCAAAAAAGAACTGGTGATGAAAATCGCAGCAGGCAACAGAGGTAAAGCACCAGAAACCGCATAAGAGATCAAATGTGCCAGAAAGTTGAGACCAATAGCAGCGGATCTAAACGTCAATGCTCGAACTTTTTCTACAGAAGGATCAAGTCCATGCTCAAAGGTTTTTCTCAAATAATACAGCATGAGAACAGCCTGGCCTGCCATACCAAACAAAGGTAAATTATGTAATTGGATAATATAATGGTACAGCCACTGGTATAAGATAGGCACCGTATCGATGATCCAGTCTATAGTAGACCAAAAAAATTTGGGATGCATGTAACAATATCCCAGGACCCCAAGGGTCAATACCATGGGACGTGTGAGATAATTGATCCAAGGAAGTATTGGGCGGGAGGTATCAATCAGCTCATCACATAAATATTCCATGCCTTTTTGTAATCTTAATAAATCATATAAGGATGTGAGCTCGGTATATTTGCTTTTATCAATCGGCAGATTGAGATGTTCTAATATATCTATGATTTGCGGATCTAAATCAGAGTCAGTGGCATTTTTTGACAAGGGGATATTGCGACAAAACGTTTTAGCATCAATACTCACCATTCGATAGGTACAAGCCAAGCGAATGTTATTTTTACTCACATTGATATCATTTTTACCGTTTAAATAATCAATGATGGCTTTTTTAAAAGCAGTTCGATTTTCTTCAGAAGAAATAAAAACGTCAGTCATCTCACATCAACCGTCTTATTTTTCCGGATTTTTTCGATAAACCACAGCAATATGTCCGATCAATTGTACCAACGCTGCTTGTGTGGTTTCACACAAATGCTGAACCATGTCCAAGCGCTCTGCTTTTTCTCCACTGACCAATTTGATTTTGATCAATTCATGCGAGGTTAGGGCCAGATCTGTTTCTGCAATAAGAGCTTCTGTTAAACCTTTGTTGCCCATGAGAATAACGGGATTCAAATGATGTGCTTGCGCTTTCAGGCTTTTTTTAAGTGTACTGTCCATCAAGATTTCCTAAAACGTGCTGAAAATAATGATAAATTATTGCACGTTTTGCTGTGAATAGATAGATTATTTCGGTATGATACTGTTTTTTTAATGATGAAAGCAGGCTATGCAACGATCAAAAAGCAGTAAACGCTGGTTACAAGAGCATTTTGATGATGTGTATGTGAAGCAAGCTCAGGCTGCTGGCTATCGCAGTCGAGCTGTTTATAAACTGAAAGAAATCGATGATAAAGAACATTTATTTCAACCAGGCATGACCGTGGTTGATTTGGGTGCGGCGCCAGGTGGATGGACACAGTATGTGGCTGAAAAAATAGGGTGTCGTGTAGGCAGCCAAGAAAGCCGTATCATTGCCTTGGATCGCTTATCTATGGATGCATTGCCTGGAGTGGATGTGATTTTAGGTGATTTCACAGAAGATACAGTGCTTCAAGAATTACGTAGTAGGTTGTCCGAGCGATCTGTGGATATTGTGCTATCCGATATGGCGCCAAATATGAGCGGCACTCCAGCAGTTGATCTGCCACGAGCCATGTATTTGGCAGAACTGGCTTTGGATTTTGCTTATCAAATGCTCAAGCCGGGTGGTACCTTGGTGATGAAATTATTTCATGGCGTTGGCTTTGATGCTTTGGTGAAAGAAGTGAGGCCGAACTTTAAACATGTCCTTATTCGTAAACCAAAAGCATCTCGTTCGCGCTCTCGAGAAACCTATTTACTGGCGAAGGGTTATATTTTGTAGTAACGTAGATTAAGGATGACTCTTCCTACATCAACTAGAATGGGGTTTTATTTTGAACGATATGGTGAAAAATTTATTTTTGTGGCTGATTGTCGCTGTTGTCTTGGTGTCTGTATTCAGCAATTTTGGCCCTAGTCATAGTCCGGCTGATCGCTTGCCGTATAGCCAATTTCTGACGGAGGTCTCGCAAGGATTAATTCACTCAGTCACTATTGAAGATAATAAAGTCATCACGGGTATGACTAAAAATAATCGGCGTTTTGTCACCTACATGCCGATGCAAGACCCTGCGTTATTGGGACAATTATTGAAGTCAAATGTGACTATCAATGGCCAAGAAAAGCAACAAGAAAGCTTTTTGCTTCATTTATTTGTGAATTGGTTCCCGATGTTACTGTTGATCGGTGTCTGGGTGTTTTTCATGCGTCAGATGCAAGGCGGTGGCGGTCGTGGTGGTGCAATGTCTTTTGGGCGCTCTAGAGCTAGGCTCTTGGGAGAAGATCAGGTGAAGGTCACCTTTGCTGATGTTGCAGGTGTGGACGAAGCCAAAGATGAAGTCAAAGAATTAGTGGACTTTCTGCGTGATCCGACCAAATTTCAAAATTTAGGCGGCCGTATTCCGCGCGGTGTCCTATTAGTAGGCTCACCAGGAACCGGTAAAACCTTATTGGCTCGTGCTGTGGCAGGAGAAGCCAAAGTACCTTTTTTCACTATTTCCGGTTCTGATTTTGTTGAAATGTTTGTGGGGGTAGGCGCATCACGTGTTCGAGATATGTTTGAGCAAGCAAAAAAACAAGCCCCATGTATTATATTTATTGATGAAATTGATGCGGTGGGTCGCCATCGAGGTGCAGGATTAGGGGGTGGTCATGATGAGCGTGAGCAAACCTTAAATCAATTATTGGTTGAAATGGATGGGTTTGAAGGGAACGAGGGCGTGATTGTCATTGCTGCCACCAATCGACCGGATGTTTTAGATCCAGCTTTATTACGACCCGGACGCTTTGATCGTCAAGTCGTTGTGCCCTTGCCTGATATTCGTGGTCGTGAACAAATTTTAAAAGTTCATCTAAGCAAAGTACCCATGGATCCAGGTATTGATGTGATGGCCATTGCGCGTGGTACTCCTGGGTTTTCTGGGGCTGATTTGGCCAATTTGGTCAATGAAGCTGCTTTGTTTGCTGCACGTGCGAACAAACGCAAAGTGGCTATGAATGAATTGGACAAAGCCAAAGATAAAATCATGATGGGCGCCGAACGCCGTTCTATGGTCATGAGTGAAGATGAAAAGAAATTAACGGCTTATCACGAAGCTGGCCATGCCATCGTCGGCTTATTGGTTCCAGAGCATGATCCTGTGTATAAAGTCTCTATTATTCCAAGAGGACGTGCTTTGGGTGTGACTATGTTTTTACCTGAACAAGATCGATACAGTTACACCAAAAGGCGCTTAGAAAGTCAATTGGCCAGTTTATTTGGTGGACGTGTCGCAGAAGAGTTGATTTTTGGAGCGGAAAGTGTCACGACAGGTGCATCCAATGATATTATGCGAGCGACCGAAATTGCACGTAAGATGGTAACTCAATGGGGCTTGTCTACCATGGGACCGCTTACTTTTGGTCAAGAAGAAGGGGAAGTGTTTTTAGGTCGGACTATGAATCAAAATAAAGAAATATCCGATCAAACCGCACAAAATATTGATGAAGAAGTGCGTAAAATTATTGACCGCAACTTTCAGCATGCCGTTTCTTTGCTTACAGACAATATCAATATTTTGCATGTCATGGCGGATGCGCTGATGAAGTATGAAACTATTGATGCAATTCAAATTCAAGCGATTATGTCAGGAAAAGAACCGCCACCACCGGAAGGCTGGGATAGCACTCCTACCATTCCTAAGGATCCCTCGGCGCCTTCGGAAAAACAAAAAACAGAGGCATCTAGAAAAAAAACAGTGAAGGATCATCCTGCGAGTGAAGCACCGTAGTGAATAGAACTGATTTTATAGCTTGGTGTAGTACCTATAGCTTTGCAGCAAAAACACCCAGAGACATGCCCCTAGTCATGGGTGTTTTGAATGTGACACCAGATTCTTTTTATGATGGTGGTCGTCATTTCAATGTTGACGCGGCATATGATCATGCGCAAACCATGATTGCAGCAGGTGCAGATGTGCTTGATGTCGGTGGCGAATCTTCGCGCCCTGGCGCAACTCCTATTTCTGTACAAGAAGAAATGGATCGCGTTCTCCCTATCCTAGAACGGTTGGGTGCCGCCGATCCCATTGCTCTGTCAGTTGATACTTGTAAACCACAAATCATGGCTGAAGCTATAAAAATGGGTGCAGCATGTATCAATGATATTTGGGCATTGCGAGCAGCGGGGGCCTTGGAAGTAGTGGCTGCATCAGACGTTCCGATTTGCTTGATGCATATGCAAAGTACGCCGCAAACGATGCAAGATGCCCCTCATTATCAAGATGTTATCGAAGAAGTGGATGATTTTTTCGAACACCACATTCAACGATGTGTAGATGCGGGTATTGCTCGATCACGCTTGATTCTTGATCCTGGGTTCGGATTTGGTAAAACAGTCCAACATAATTTAACCGTCGTGAATCGTTTGGCACAATTTCAACATCATGATCTCCCTATCTTGCTAGGTGTTTCTCGAAAATCAACGCTTGGTACGTTGTTAGATCAACCCCCTTCAGGACGATTGGCGGGTGGATTGGCTTTGGCTACTTATGCGATGTTGGTCGGAGTATCCATCATGCGAACGCATGATGTTTTGGAAACAAAACAAGCATTTAAAATGATTCAAGAAATGCACAAGACGGCTACTCATCCTTGAGATGATAGTTGGATTGACGCACACATTGTAGAGGTAAATAAATGACGCAACGCTCATATTTTGGTACGGATGGTATCCGTGGAGAAGTGGGATCAACGCATATGAATCCCGAATTGATTTTAAAGCTTGGTTGGGCCTTTGGTTGTGTCTTAGGCAATGGTTCACGAAAAAAAGTACTGATTGGCAAAGACACTCGAGTGTCGGGTTATATGTTTGAGTCGGCTTTAGAGGCAGGCTTGTCTGCTGCTGGCATCGATGTGTGTTTATTGGGGCCCATGCCCACGCCAGGCATTGCTTATTTAACCCAAACATTAAGAGCAAATGCTGGGATTGTGATTTCTGCTTCGCATAATTTATTTGAAGATAATGGCATTAAGTTTTTTTCTGCAGATGGTTCCAAATTACCGGATAGCTTAGAGCTTGAGATTGAACAGCAAATGGCGCAGCCTTTTAAAACAGTGAAATCAGCTTTTTTAGGCAAAGCAACTCGGATTGACGATGCGGCTGGGCGGTATATAGAATTTTGTAAATCAACCATCCCATCTTTGACTCGCTTGTCAGGTTTGAAAATAGTGGTCGATTGCGCACATGGTGCAACCTACCATATCGCACCTAATGTCTTTAATGAGTTGGGTGCGGATGTGATTGGAATGGGAGATAGACCGGATGGTTTCAATATCAACCGTGCTTGTGGTTCAACCGATCCCGAAGCCATGCGGCAAATGGTTTTACAAACTCAAGCTGACATTGGCATCAGTTTAGACGGTGACGGAGATCGCCTGGTTTTGGTCGATGCACAAGGTCGTATTGTGAATGGAGATCAAGTTTTATATATTATTGCCAAAGATCGCCAACAACGTGGCATGTTGCATGGCGGGGTGGTCGGTACTCTGATGAGTAATTTTGGATTAGAAAAAGCGATTCAAGCCTTAGGCGTAGATTTTATTCGTGCGCGAGTCGGTGATCGCTATGTGTTAGAAACTTTAAAAGAAAAAGATTGGAAAATTGGTGGGGAACCCTCTGGTCATGTGGTGTGTTTGGATAAAACCACGACGGGGGATGGTATTGTTGCTGCATTGCAAGTATTGGCTATTATGATCAAACAAAGCAAAAGCTTGGCAGAATTGACACAAGGGATAGATTTGTTGCCTCAATCCTTGGTGAATTTAAGGACCAAGCATGCCACTTTGTTGGCCAAAGATGCACGGGTACAATCAGCGGTTGAAGCGTTGGACGCCACGTTGAAAAACGAAGGTCGCGTGGTATTGCGACCCTCAGGCACTGAGCCATTGTTGCGAGTGATGGTAGAAGGGCAAAATGACCATCAAGTTCAAGCCTATGCGGAAGCTTTAGGCGAAGAAATTTCTAAAATTGAACAACAATTGTTTTGAGTGAGACCTATGAGACAAAAACTTGTCATTGGAAATTGGAAGATGAATGGGCGTTTACCCCAGATCATCACGTTGATTCATGATATATTAACACTATGCCCGAAGCCTGTGGTGGCAAAAACAGTTGTTTTAACCCCTACTATTTATTTGCCAGAAGTCAGCGCCCTTTTAGCGGGACAACATATTGGTTTTGGCGTGCAAAATGTGTATCCAAAAGATTCTGGCCCGTTTACTGGTGAGGTGAGTGGTCCTATGTTGACTGACTATCATTGCCAGTACGTTTTGGTGGGACATTCTGAGCGTAGACAGCTCTTTCATGAAGATGAAAAATTTATTGCAGAAAAATTCCACCATGTGAAAGAACATGATATGATACCGGTTTTGTGCGTAGGCGAGACGGAAGAAGAACACGCCCGCGGTTTGACAGAGCAAAAATTATCACATCAACTTGCTACAGTTTTTGATCAACGTAATGCAGGTGTTTTGAAAAATTGTGTGATTGCGTATGAACCTGTTTGGGCCATAGGCACTGGAAAAACGGCAACGCCCGAGCAAGCGCAACATGCTCATGCGTTTATTAGGCAATTCTTATCACAGTTCGACCATCACGATGCTCATGTTTTGCCTATTTTATATGGGGGAAGCGTGAATGCAACGAACGCAAGTGCGTTATTTGCTATGTCGGATGTGGATGGTGGTTTGATTGGTGGCGCATCAATACATGCACAACAGTTTGGGGAAATCGTAAAATGTATCAATTATTGTTAATCATCCACATATTGATTGCAATGACCATTATCGGCTTGGTGCTTATGCAGCACGGAAAAGGTGCAGATATTGGCGCAGCTTTTGGATCCGGCGCATCGAATACAGTATTTGGTAGTCAGGGAACAGGCAGTTTTTTGTTTAAATTAACGGGCGGACTGGTTCTGGCTTTTTTTGCAACCAGCGTATTATTATCCGCAATGGTTGCAAAGCAATATCATGCTTCGCATGCCATGCTGACAACGGAATCTACAGCACCATCTCATTCGATTCCATTGCCAGACGTTGATCAATAATCATAAAAAATTCCTTCAATCTATTTAGGAGAGAAGGTGCCTCGAAGGGCAGATGAAGGCGGGTAGGTATTCCAGTTTCCTCATTTTACCCCCTTTACCTAGAGGCAAAGAAATCGAGACTTTAGATAAGTCCTGAGAGTATGCCGAAGTGGTGGAATTGGTAGACACGCCGTCTTGAGGGGGCGGTGGCGCAAGCTGTGCCGGTTCGAGTCCGGCCTTCGGTACCATGTTTTATTTAATATTAAGGTGATTTGATGTTGTCACTCTATTTGCCCATTCTTGTGTTTATTATTATTGGTATTGCTTTGGGCGCGGCGATGTTAGGTGCTGGCGCTTTGATTTCTTCCAGCAAACCAAATGCCGAAAAAAATGCCCCGTACGAATGTGGTTTTCCAGCATTTGAATCTGCACATATTCCTTTTGACGTGCGATTTTATTTGGTTGCGATACTATTTATTATTTTTGATTTAGAAACGGCATTTTTCTTCCCTTGGGCATTAGTATTGCGGAAGTTGGGTTGGTATGGATTTGGCGCCATGATGATTTTTTTAGGATTATTAGTGATTGGCTTTATATATGAGTGGAAACGAGGTGCTTTAGAATGGGAATAACACAACCATCAGAGTTCCAGCAACAAGGGTTTGTAACCACTTCTGTAGAAAAACTATTAGGATGGGCACAAAGTGGTTCTATGTGGCCCGTGACGTTTGGTTTGGCTTGTTGTGCTGTAGAGATGATGCATGCCGGTGCGTCACGATATGATCTTGATCGATTTGGTATTATTTTTCGTCCTAGTCCTCGACAATCTGATGTGATGATTGTAGCTGGTACGTTGTGCAATAAAATGGCACCTGCATTACGCAAGGTCTACGACCAAATGGCGGAACCACGTTGGGTGATTTCGATGGGCTCATGTGCGAACGGAGGAGGGTATTACCATTACTCTTATTCGGTGGTGCGCGGTTGCGATAGAATTGTTCCGGTCGATGTGTATATTCCAGGATGTCCACCAACAGCTGAAGCATTATTGTATGGTCTTATTCAATTGCAAAATAAAATCAGACGAAAAAAAATCATTGAATTATAAAATCTAGGGTTTGGCATGACAAGACAACAGACATTATCTGAATTATTGCAGTCAGAGTTTCACGATAGACTGACCTCGGTGGTGATTGCCCAGGATGAGGTGACCGTTGAATGTGACACAAGCCACCTTCGTTCGGTGTTATTGGCACTGAAAAATTCCCAGGCTTTTTCTTTCAATCAACTTATTGATTTATGCGCCGTTGATTATCTTTTATATGGTGTTTACGATTGGGAAACTGAAGCTGCAACTACTCAAGGATTTTCACGTGCTGTAGAGCCGGGTGAATCAAGAGAATTTGTATGGTGTAAACCGCGATTTGCAGTTGTGTATCATTTGCTGTCCACCGTTCATAACCAACGGATACGTTTGAAAGTATTTATTGGGGAAGATAATTTGATTGTCCCTTCTGTGCATGACATCTGGAAATCTGCGCTTTGGTTTGAGCGAGAAGCTTATGATTTATATGGTGTATTATTTTCTGATCATCCGGATTTAAGAAGAATTTTAACTGATTATGGCTTTATCGGACATCCATTCCGCAAAGATTTTCCTGTCAGTGGACATGTGGAAATGCGTTATGATGCCGCATTAGGCAAAGTCATTTATGAACCAGTGAGCATCGAGCCACGCGTAACAGTGCCTAAAGTGATTCGCGAGGATAATCGGTATCTTGATCAACCCAAATTAGCCGAATGAGTCACCTATCATGATTGAATTACAAAATTATACACTCAATTTTGGTCCGCAACATCCAGCCGCACACGGGGTTTTAAGACTCGTTTTGGAATTAGAGGGCGAAACCATTGTTCGTGCTGATCCACATATTGGATTATTGCATCGCGCCACAGAAAAATTAGTGGAAACCAAGCCCTATTTACATAGTATTGGTTACATGGATCGCTTGGATTATGTGTCCATGATGTGTAATGAACATGCTTATGTGCGTGCTATTGAAAAAAGTTTGGGCGTGGAAGCGCCGATTCGTGCGCAATATATTCGTACTATGTTTGACGAAATCACTCGAATCTTGAATCATCTGTTATGGCTAGGCGCAACAGCTTTGGATATTGGCGCCATGACAGTCTTCTTATATTGCTTTCGTGAGCGGGAAGACTTGTTTGATTGTTATGAAGCGGCTTCTGGTGCAAGAATGCATGCCACGTATTATCGTCCTGGTGGTGTTGCTCGTGACTTGCCGGATCGTATGCCCCAATATGAACCTTCTAAATGGCATTCCGAACGTGAAGTTGAAAAAATGAATGCCAATCGCCAAGGTAGTTTATTAGATTTCATTTGGTCTTTTACAGAACGTTTTCCTAAGTGTGTGGATGAATACGAAACGTTACTTACGGATAATCGTATTTGGAAACAACGGACTGTCGATATTGGCGTTGTCTCTCCTGAACAAGCATTGCAATGGGGCTTTAGTGGTCCAATGTTGCGTGCTTCGAATGTGGCATGGGATTTACGTAAAAAACAACCCTACGCAGCCTATGATAAAGTGGACTTCGATATCCCTGTGGGTAAAACAGGAGATTGCTTTGATCGTTATTTGGTGCGTGTGGAAGAAATGCGTCAATCCAATCGTATTATCCAGCAATGTGTGAATTGGTTGAAAGCTCATCCAGGTCCAATCAAACTAGATAACCATAAAATCACGCCGCCTACTCGGGTAGAAATGAAAGAAAAAATGGAATCATTGATTCATCATTTTAAATTATTTACCGAAGGATTTTGCTTGCCGCCAGGGGAAGTGTATAGTGCGGTCGAAGCACCTAAAGGCGAGTTTGGTATTTATTTGGTGTCTGATGGTGCAAATAAACCCTATCGTGTGAAGATTCGTGCGCCCGGGTTTCCGCATTTGTCTGCTTTTGATGAGATGGTCAGAGGCCATATGTTGGCAGATGGCGTGGCTATTTTAGCCAGTCAAGATATTGTTTTCGGGGAAATTGATAGATAACGCGAGTTTGACTGAGACATTCATTTGTATCATGAATGAAACAGCATGCTCAGTTTAAGTACGTAAGTATAAGGTTGGAAAAAATATGTCCGATAGTGCTACACACACGCTGTGTTCTTATGTGAGCTCGGAAGGTTTAAAACAGATTGATCATTGGATTGCTAAATACCCTGTTGATCAAAAACAATCTGCTGTTATGAGCGCGCTAAGGGTGATCCAAGAAGAGCATGGTCATCTAACGAAAGAAGCGATGACTGCTTTGGCAGATTATTTGAATATGGCACCGATTGCTGTGTTTGAAGTGGCTGGTTTTTATACCATGTACGAACGTGCTCCTATTGGTCGTCATTTGATTGGGGTGTGTACCAATATTTCGTGTCAACTCCGTGATTCGGCAAGTATTGTCTCGCATTTAGAGAAAGAGCTGCAGATCAAAGTAGGGGAAACGACTGCTGATAATCGCTTTACTTTGAGAACAGTTGAATGTTTGGGTGCCTGTGTGAATGCACCTATGATGCAAATTGATAAACATTATCATGAGCATTTAACGCCGTCTGCTGTAACTGACATTTTAAAAGAATACGAGTAGCTGAGGTTTAGACAATGGTTGAATTGAATCAAGTTTGTTATCGCACCTTGCATCTCGCTGAGCCCTGGACGCTTGCTGCCTATAAGAGTGTCGGCGGATATCAGGCGTGGCAACGTATTTTAAAAGAGCAAATACCACCTAAAAAGATCATTGAAGAGTTAAAATTATCTGCTTTGAGAGGACGTGGGGGTGCTGGATTTCCCACGGGATTAAAGTGGAGTTTTATCAATCGCGATGCACCTGGGCAAAAATTTATTGTTTGCAACTCCGACGAAGGAGAACCAGGCACTTGTAAAGATCGTGATATACTACGTTACAATCCTCATCAATTGATTGAAGGCATGGCGATTGCTGGATACACCATGGGTGCAACGCTTGGTTACAATTATATTCGTGGCGAATTTTGGGAGCCTTTTGAACGCATGGAAGCTGCTTTAGAAGAAGCTTACGCGGCTGGTTTATTAGGTAAAAATATTTTGACCTCCGGTTTTGATTTTGACTTATATAATCATTTGGGTGCTGGTGCTTATATTTGTGGAGAAGAAACCGCGTTATTGAATTCATTGGAAGGTAAAAAAGGCCAACCTAGATTTAAGCCGCCATTTCCTGCAAATTTTGGATTATATGGTCGCCCAACAACCATTAACAATACAGAAACCTTTGCTTCTGTACCCGTGATCCTTGAAAAAGGGGGAGACTGGTTTTTAAAATTAGGCAAACCCAATAATGGCGGCACCAAATGTTTTAGTGTCAGTGGTCATGTCAATAATCCTGGTAACTTTGAAATTCCTTTAGGAACACCGTTTAAAACATTATTGGAATTGGCTGGTGGGATGCGGGATGGTCGTCGTCTCAAAGCGGTGATTCCGGGCGGTTCTTCAATGCCCGTGGTGCCAGGCGATGTGATGATGACGTTGGACATGGATTATGACAGCGTGCAAAAAGCTGGATCTGGTCTGGGATCAGGTGCTGTTATTATCATGGATGAGACCACTTGTATGGTCAGTGCCTTGTATCGTTTGTCTGAATTTTATATGGATGAGTCTTGTGGCCAATGTACACCGTGTCGCGAAGGTACCGGCTGGTTGGTGCGTTTGTTACATCGAATCAAAGAAGGACATGCTGAGCCTGGTGATATTGAACGTTTGGTTCATGTCGCAGATAGCATTGAAGGGCGAACCATTTGTGCATTAGGGGAAGCAGCGGCTTGGCCAGTACAAAGTTTTGTTAAACATTTTTATCACGAATTTGATGCATTGATTCAATCGAAATCAAAAAAGGTTCATAATGGCTAAAATTGAAATTGATGGAAAAACATTTGACGTAGAAACCGGGAAAATGATCATTGAAGTTGCCGATGATGCTGGTATTCATATTCCTAGGTTTTGCTACCACAAAAAATTGTCCGTGGCTGCTAATTGTCGCATGTGCCTGGTCGAAGTAGAGTCGAATCGCAAAACAGTACCGGCTTGCGCAACGCCTATCAGCGATGGCATGAAAGTATTTACTAAATCACCTGCAGCATTGCGTTCTCAAGAAGCAGTGATGGAGTTTTTACTCATCAACCATCCCTTGGATTGCCCTATTTGCGATCAGGGTGGCGAATGCGAGTTGCAAGACGTCTCTATGGGTTTTGGTCGTGATGATTCTATTTATGAAGAAAGCAAACGGGCAGTCGCAGATGATGATTTAGGTTCATTGATCGCTACTGAAATGACGCGCTGTATTCAATGCACGCGTTGTGTTCGCTTTGGAGAAGAAGTTGCTGGACTGCCTGAATTAGGCGGTATCGGGCGTGGTGAGCAAGTACAAATTAGCACCTATGTCGAACACAGCATGAGTTCAGAAGTCTCTGGTAATATTATTGATTTATGTCCAGTAGGCGCATTGACGTCTAAACCTTATCGCTATACTGCGCGTGCGTGGGAAATGACTCAAACCACAGGTATTGCTCCTCATGATTGCTTGGGATCTCATCTTTATTTACACACGCGACGCAATCGCTTGATGCGAGTAGTGCCCAAAGAACAAGAATCCATTAATGAAACTTGGTTGTCGGATCGTGATCGCTTTTCTTATCTTGGTTTGCATCATGCTGCCCGTGCTGCTAAACCACGTATTAAACGTGATGGCGTTTGGGAAGAAGTCGATTGGCAAACCGCTTTGTCTTTTGCAGCCAAAGGAATACAACACATTCTGAAGCAAAGTGGCCCAGAGCAATTTGCAGCTTTTGCATCGTCTTCGTCAACTTTAGAAGAATTATATTTATTGCAAAAAGCCATGCGTGGTTTGGATGTGCAGAATTTAGATCATCGATTGCAACAAGTCGATTTTCGCGATCAAACTCAGCAAGCAACCATGCCAATTAATACATTAGCTTATGCAGAACTTGAGAAACAGCAGCAAATATTTATCGTCGGCTGTAATGTGGACCGAGAAGTGCCTTTGGCCGGTATCAGAATGCGTAAAGCTTTTTTGAACGGTGCATCTATGTTTGCTTTAAATGCCGTTGATTATGATTATCGGTTTAAGCTAACTGAAAAAATAATTGTAGCTCCTACCGAATTGCCGCAACAACTGGCTTTGGTGTTGATTTCGTTGGTAA
This sequence comes from Legionella sp., assembly GCA_002786165.1. Lineage (GTDB taxonomy): Bacteria > Pseudomonadota > Gammaproteobacteria > Legionellales > Legionellaceae. Next base: position 196,488 of record PEQK01000012.1, on the reverse strand, counting down.
AAGATACATCGGATCTTTTGGAGAGGGAACAGAAACTGACGATTGGATTAAAAGCGACCGCAAAAAGTCAATTCATTGCAGAACAATTGTCATTGCCTGGATCAGTGATTGTAACAGGTGCAATCTGTGATAATCATCCTCATGCGTCCGTGTTACGATCCTTGATTACCTCTATTGCCAAATACAGTGGTGCTCAAGTCATACGATTGACCACAGGATCGAATGCAGCAGGTGCAGCACTTGCTGGTATGTTGCCTCATCGTTCAGTTGCAGGAAAAGCTGTGGAACAACCTGGATTAGATGTTCAAGCCGCCATTACTAGCAAATTGAAAGGCTATTTATTGATGGCAGCTGAACCGCATTTTGATTTTTCGGATCCTTTTATGGCACGCCGAGCGATGCTAGCAGCTGAGCATGTGGTGGTTTTATCAGCATTTCAATCAGAAGCAATTGAAGAATATGCGGATGTGATTTTACCTATTGCGCCTTATGCGGAAACGTCTGGTACTTACATTAATATTGATGGTACTTGGCAAACGACCACGGGTGCAATTGCGCCTTACGGAGAAGCTCGACCTGCCTGGAAAATACTTCGTGTATTAGCCAATATGTTACATTGCGATGGTTTTGAGTATGTATCTAGTCAAGATGTGTTGGATGAAGTGAAACAACATCATTCATTCATGCATGAGTTAAAGGCAAATAGCTACTCTCCTGATTCTTTACCGGCTCACAATGGCGATTTGGTGCGTGTAGGCGAATGGCCTTTGTATCGTAATGATGCCATTGTGCGTCATGCGCAAGCATTGCAAATAAGCGGCGCTGCAGAAACTACCTGTGTGCGAGTCCACTCGATAACAGCTGATCGTTTGACTTTAGGTGAGATGGCTACTGTATCTCAGGGAGACATTGAGGTAACATTGCCCCTAATTCGAGATGACCGTATTGCGGTTGATACAGTATGGGTGGCCAATGCGATGTTAGAAACAGTTGATTTAGGGCAGGCATTTGGTGCCATCACCATCAAATAAAATATGGCGTTGGATTTAAATACGTTTACAAGAAAAACAGAATAGGTAATCGCATGTTACATGATATCAGCTTACTGCTTTGGGTTGTGATTAAGATTTTGATTATTGTTCTGCCATTATTGTTGGCAGTGGCTTATTTGACCTATGCAGAACGCAAAGTCATTGGTTATATTCAATCTCGCATTGGTCCAAATCGTGTGGGGTTTCGGGGATTACTGCAACCTTTTGCTGATTTGATTAAAATGTTGGCCAAAGAAATCATTGTGCCTACCAAGTCCAATCGTTATTTGTTTCGGATGGCACCTTTGTTCGCTTTGGTACCGGCCTTAGTGGGTTGGGCCGTCATTCCGTTTGACCAAGGATTGGTATTGGCGAACATTAATGCGGGTATCTTATTTTTATTTGCACTCAGCTCGCTCGCTGTTTATGGGATTTTAATTGCAGGTTGGGCGTCGAATTCAAAATATGCCATGTTGGGTGCCATGCGCTCTGCTGCACAAACTATTTCTTATGAAATTGCTATGGGATTTTCGTTTGTTGGTATTTTGCTTGCTGCAGGCAGTATGAATTTGACGGATATTGTGTTGTCACAACAAGGGGGCATTTGGCATTGGTGGGCGCTACCTTTGTTGCCATTATTTATTATTTTTTGGATATCAGGTGTGGCTGAAACCAATCGTGCTCCATTTGATTTGGCGGAAGGTGAATCTGAAATTGTAGCTGGATTCCATGTGGAATATTCTGCAATTGGATTTGGTATGTTATTCCTTGCCGAATACGCCAGTATGATTTTGATTTCTACGATGTTGGCTTTATTGTTTTGTGGTGGTTGGTTATCCCCATTTGATGGTATACCCGTGCTCAACGATCTTTTCTTTTTTGTTCCAGGATTTGCTTGGTTATTATTGAAAATCTCGTTTTTCTTATTTGTATATTTGTGGATCAGAGCGACTTTTCCACGTTATCGTTATGATCAATTGATGCGTCTGGGCTGGAAAGTATTGATTCCAACGACGATCGTATGGGTTATTGTCACGGCGTTGATGGTAATAGCTAAAGTAAAACCTTGGTTTTGATGCGAGACTTTTGAATGAATAAAGCATATCGATATATAAAACATTATATCCGCAGCTATTTGATGGTGGATTTGTTGCGCGGCTTAATGTTAACCGGTCGGTACTTTTTTAAGAAAAAAATTACCGTTCAATTTCCAGAAGAAAAAACACCGAGTTCCAATAGGTTTCGTGGTATGTTGGCGCTACGACGGTATCCCAATGGGGAAGAACGTTGTATTGCTTGTAAATTGTGTGAAGCAGTTTGCCCAGCATTGGCCATTACCATTGAGTCAGAACCACGTGAAGACGGGTCGCGACGCACTACTCGATATGATATTGACGCGTTCAAATGCATCAGTTGCGGATTATGCGAAGAATCATGTCCCGTAGACTCGATTGTACTGACACCTATTCAGCACATTCATATGAGCGAACGAGGTCAAAATATTTTGACCAAAGAAAAACTATTGGCGATTGGCGATTTGATGGAACCTAAATTAGCAGCTGATCGAGAAGAAGATGCGCGTTATCGTTAACACGTTGGGGATATAAGGCATATGTTGACATTGCAACAATTTATTTTTTACATATTCGCGGGGCTGACTGTGTTGTCTGCAGTATTGATTGTGACGCAATCTAACCCGGTGCGTTGTGTGCTATTTTTGGTGTTTGCGTTTTTTAGCAGCTCAGTATTATGGCTTTTGGTCCATGCTGAATTCTTAGCATTGATTTTGGTTTTGGTCTATGTTGGCGCTGTGATGACTTTATTTTTATTTGTGGTCATGATGCTCAATATTGATGTGGAGTCAATGAAGTCCCAGTTGATGCGTTATGTGCCTTTAGGCTTGCTCATTGTGTCTTCATTAGTAGGCTTGTTATATATTGCTTTGCCCACCACTGGTATTTTTGGGGATGCTGTGCCAGCGACCCATTCTATATACTCAGATACGCAAGCGATTGGAATGATACTGTATACCGATTATGTTTTGGCTTTTGAAATAGCTGCTGTGATTTTATTGGTCGCTATTATTGCTGCGATTACTTTGGCTCATCGTAACGTGCCCAATCGTTCTAAACGACAAAATGTTTTGAACCAAATCATGGTTCGACGAGAAGATCGCATTAGTGTCATTGCGATGCAATCAGAAACCCATAAGGAATAAATCATATGATACCTTTGTCAAATTATTTGATATTATCCGCTATTTTATTTGGACTCGGACTGTTTGGTATCGTTATTCATCGTCGCAATGTCATTTTGTTAATGATTTGTATTGAATTGTTATTATTGGCGGTTAATACCAACTTAGTTGCTTTTTCGCAGCGATTTGGGGAAGCAACTGGGGAAGTATTCGTCTTTTTTATTTTGACGGTTGCTGCAGCAGAAGCTGCAATAGGTTTAGCCATTGTGATGTTACTGTATCGCAATCGCGGTGATATTAATGTGTCTGAAATGAATCACTTAAAAGGGTGAAAATGTGAGTATATTGACATCTTGTTTGATTATTGTTCTTTCCCCTTTGATAGGGTCACTGATTTCAGGATTGCTGCGTAAGCAAATTGGTCGTGTAGGCGCACATTCCGTTACGATTTTTGGAATAGGGCTGTCTTTGGTGATGTCTATCATGGTAGCTATTACTGTGTTTGGCAAACAGCAACCTATTTTAAACATCAACCTATATACTTGGGCGAGCGGTGGTGACTTTTTTCCTTATGCGTTTCATATTGGATTTTTGATTGATTCGTTGACAGCCGTCATGTTGATCGTGGTGACATTTGTATCTTTTCTAGTACACATTTATAGCATTGGTTATATGGCCGATGACGATGGGTACCAGAGGTTTTTCAGTTATATTTCTTTATTTACGTTTATGATGCTGATGTTGGTTACCTCCAATAATTTCCTCCAGTTGTTCTTTGGTTGGGAAGGGGTTGGCTTGGTATCTTATCTACTGATTGGATTTTGGTATCAAAAAGAATCTGCGAATCAAGGTAGTTTGAAAGCCTTCTTGGTCAATCGAGTCGGAGACTTTGGTTTTATTTTAGGCATTGGGCTGGTTTTGGCATGCGCAGGCAGTCTTGATTATCAAACGGTATTTCAACAAGCTGATCAAATTGCACAGCAGCAAATTGTATTGTTTTCAGGCCATTCTTGGTCTTTGGTCACGGTGATTTGTCTTTTACTATTCGTAGGTGCCATGGGTAAGTCAGCGCAAGTACCTTTGCACGTTTGGTTGCCAGAATCCATGGAAGGTCCTACCCCAATTTCAGCACTGATTCATGCTGCTACCATGGTAACAGCGGGTGTATTCATGGTGGCACGTATTTCACCTTTGATGGAATTGTCTACCACTGCGTTGAGTTTTGTCTTAATTATTGGAGCCACTGGCGCATTCTTTACCGGTATTTTGGCTTTGGTGATGAATGACATCAAACGTGTAGTGGCTTATTCTACTTTATCGCAACTTGGATATATGATGGTGGCTATGGGTGCATCAGCTTATTCCGCTGGTATTTTTCATTTGCTCACGCATGCTTGTTTCAAAGCGTTATTGTTTTTAGGTGCTGGCTCGGTCATCATAGGTATGCATCATGAGCAAGACATGCAGAAAATGGGTGGATTGCGACGCAAAATGCCGCTTACTTTTTACACGTTTGTCATAGGCAGTTTGGCGCTCTGCGCAGTTCCGCCTTTTGCTGGATTCTTTTCCAAAGATACCATCATTGAAGTTGCAAAATTATCTACTATACCTGGCGCCACTTACGCATATTGGTGTGTTTTATTAGGTGCGATGGTCACTGCTTTGTATTCGTTCCGTGCATTATTCCTAGTATTTTATGGACAACCGAGAATGGACAAAGAAACGTATGACCATGTGCATGAATCGCCTTGGGTGATTGGATTACCGCTGGTCTTGTTGGCCATTCCTTCCGTAATACTGGGGTATTTCCTATATAGTCCCATGTTTTTAAATCATCCAGTTTTGTTGGCTGATGCCATTACAGTCTTGCCTGCGCATGATGTTTTAAGTGAACTGGCCAAAGAAATTGAGTCACCGTTGTTTGCATTACAACATGCTGTATTTTCGCCTGTTTTTTGGCTGACGATGTTTGGAATAGCGTTGGCGTGGGTCTTTTATATTGCTTACCCTGCAATTCCAGGTTTGATGGCTCAGCGTTTTCAATGGCTATATCGTCTTTTACTCAACAAATATGGATTTGATTGGTTTAATGAGCATGTGTTTATTAATGGTTCAAAAATGTTGGGTCGAATATTCTATCGTACTGGAGACCAAATGCTGATTGATGGTGCTGTGGTCAATGGCAGTGGTCGGATGGTGCGTTGGGTTGCGCAGCGATCGCGTACCATGCAAGACGGATATTTGTATCATTATGTGTTTGTCATGATCTTAGGATTATTTGGATTTTTAATCTGGTTTTTAATGTTCTGAGGCGATGACTGAGTTTCCATCGGTTCTATTTTAATTTGCTAAGGTGAGTTGTTATGCAGCATGTGCTGAGTTATTTGATTTGGATACCTATTATCAGCGGGATCATTGTATTTATGCTAGGAGACGATCGGTATCCTCGTAGTTCTCGTTTGATTACTTTAGCCACGATTATTGTGACAGGGTTAATGTGTATTCCTATGCTGCGAGATTTTAATCCTAATACGTATGCGATGCAGTTCACTGAAGACAGGGCTTGGATGCCTTCTTTGGGGTTACGCTATAGTTTAGGCGTAGATGGTTTGTCGTTGTTGCTGATTGTGCTTAGCATTTTTACCAACCTTATCGTGGTATTGGCCACTTGGAGCAGCATCAAAAAGCGCATTGCTCAGTATTTTGCAGCTTTTTTGATCATGCAAGGGTTTTTGGTTGGCGTATTTGCTGCCACTGATTCGATCCTCTTTTATGTATTTTGGGAAGCCACATTGATTCCTATGTACTTGATCATTGGGATCTGGGGTTCAGATAACCGCGTGTATGCTGCGATTAAGTTTTTCTTATACACCTTTTTAGGCTCGGTGTTGATGTTGGCTGCTTTTTTATATCTTGGATATGGCGCCGGCACATTCAATATTGAAACATTCTATGCCGTAAAATTAAATATGACGGCCCAAACTTTGATTTTCATTGCCTTCTTTTTAGGTTTTGCGATCAAGGTTCCTATGTTTCCAGTCCATACTTGGTTGCCGGATGCGCATACTGAAGCGCCAGCTGGTGGTTCTGTTGTGTTAGCTGCAATTTTGCTAAAACTTGGCGCGTATGGATTCATTCGTTTTGCATTGCCGATTGTACCGGATGCATGCCGGCATTATGCCAATATTATGATTGTATTGTCATTGATTGCCGTGGTGTATGTTGGTCTGATTGCTGTGATTCAACAAGACATGAAAAAGCTGATTGCCTATTCGTCTATTTCTCACATGGGTTTTGTCACGCTAGGGTGTTTCGCGATTTATGCCGTTGCGGATCATGCAGATTTGGCGTCAGCAGGATTGGTGTTGGAAGGCGCTATTGTGGTGATGATTTCACACGCCTTTATTTCTAGTGGGATGTTTGCAGGGGTTGGATATATCTATGATCGCATGCATACCAGAAACATCAATGATTTTGGCGGGATTGTGCATCGTATGCCAATATTTGCTAGCTTTTTGATGCTATTTGCCATGGCAAATGCTGGATTACCAGGAAGCTCCGGATTTATTGGTGAATTCATGGTGATTGTTGGCAGCATCAAAGCAGGTTTCTGGATTGCTTTTTGGGCTGCAACAACCTTGATTATTGGTGCGGCATACACTTTATGGCTCTATAAACGAGTTATTTTTGGACCAATAGCCAATGAGAAAGTTGATGCTTTAACGGACCTTTCTCCAACCGAACTCAGTGCTTATGTACTTTTGGCAATCATGGTGATTGGTATGGGTGTCTACCCCAAACCCTGGTTGACTTATGTGCATCAAACTGTAAGCCATACTCTTGAATTAGCTGTTAAATCAAAAGGTTAAACGAATATGATGGGAATAAACGACTCTCTGTTACCTGCATTGCCAGAAATCACTATCTTGATCACGGCCTGTTTGGCGCTCGTGACCAATTTATTTTTTAAACGTGCTTGTCCTTCCATTGCGTTGTGGTGTGCGGGAATTGGATTGGCTTTGGCTGGATGCGTTTCGTATTTATTTTTGGGCCAATATGCGCAATTAGCTTTTCATGGCGCATTTGTCTCTGATGATATGGCGCATATCATGAAGTTATTCATTTATCTGACGGTTTTCTTGAGTTTTATGTATTCTAAAGACTATTTGGATGAACGCAAATTGCCGGCTGGTGATTATTATGTCCTTGGATTATTTTCCACGTTAGGCATGATGATTTTAGTATCTGCTCATTCTTTATTGACGATGTATTTGGGTATAGAGTTATTATCTTTGCCCTTGTATGCGATGACCGCTATTCGTAGAACCCATTCCAATAGTTCAGAAGCGGCGATGAAATATTTTATCATTGGTTCTATTACGTCTGCCATGATGTTGTATGGCATGTCGTTATTATATGGTGCTACTGGCTCACTAGATTTTGCAGATATTGCACGCAGTATTGCGACACACGGCAAAGAGCATGCAGGGTTACTGTCTTTTTCTTTGGTATTCATCTTAGCTGGCGTAGGCTTCAAATTAGCTGCTGTACCTTTTCATATGTGGGCACCGGATGTGTATGATGGCGCACCGACGTCGGTGACGCTATTTTTAAGTGCCGCGCCTAAGATTGCAGCGATTGGGATTACCATACGAATTTTGACATTCGCGTTGAGTGATTTGGTGGGTACTTGGCAGCATATGATCATGATCATGGCGCTTGGTTCAGCGGTACTTGGAAATATCATTGCTATCGTTCAAAAAAATATCAAACGTTTGTTGGCTTATTCTACAATTTCTCACATGGGATATGCTTTATTTGGGATTTTAGCAGCAACTTCAGCCGGGTATGCGGCTGCTTTGTTTTACGGATTGATTTATGCATTGATGTCTGTAGGCGCATTTGGATTATTGGTTCTATTGTCGCGTTCAGGCGTTGAAGTAGAATTGATTGAAGATTTGAGCGGGTTGAACAAGCGTAGTCCTTGGTTGGCATTGATGATGATGATCATTTTATTTTCAATGGCAGGCGTACCACCGACGGTAGGATTTTTTGCAAAACTGTTGGTATTAAAAGCGCTGGTCGATGTCCATTTGACGTGGGTTGCTGTGGTCGGTTTGATGTTTGCAGTGATTGGCGCATACTATTATTTGTATGTTATCAAAGTCATGTATTTTGATGATGCCAAAGACAGCTCACGCATCGTATTACCACGCACTACGACAGCATTGCTGTCCGCTAATGCGTTGTCATTATTGTATTTTGGTATTGTACCAGGTGCATTAATCGCAGCATGTGTGAGTGCTTTTTCATAACCGGGTATATTGTTATTTTAACCAATAAACGGTATTATCCATCCTCTCGGGGCGTAGCGCAGCCTGGTAGCGTACTAGCATGGGGTGCTAGTGGTCGAAGGTTCAAATCCTTCCGTCCCGACCAATGAAATATCTTCGTAATAAAAACTCTCTGGTACACTTAAAGTTAAGTGACAACAAATCTTGATTTATCCTATATAAATAAAACAGTAATCTATTTACTGTGATAAAAATGTTGCTACAGGTGTAATTAATGCTTGCTCAAAAAAGTGGCGGCTAAAATCTTAAAATTAGAACAAAATGATTTTGATAAATTGAAAATTAAAATTGTCATTCTATATTTTTTATAAACTTTTTAAATGATAGAAATTCAAAATGAGCAATGCTACTATTGCCGATAAATTTGATAATGGAGCAAGCATGTTTATAACAAAAGGCAGTTCAAATAAAGTTGGTTTTTTTGACTCAAAAGAAACGGTTCCGTTTGGTATCAGTAAAGCAGAAAATGTTAGTGCTGAAATTGTAGATGGTATTAAGTCTACTACTACATATTCAGGAATTACGCATACTGCTAATCCAGTCGGGGATGATGTGGATGGCGGAGATTCTATAGATTAGAATGAAACTCATGTCAAAAATTTTAATAGTTACACAAGATAGCGGGGACCCTCATATACAAGCTGTTCAAAAAGAGCTAACTAACTTTGGAGAGTCTCCTGTTATATTTAAGCGCTATGCAGAAGGACATTATCTTTCTTACCTTTTTGATCAGACTGAAGCACGACTGTCCATTTCGATTGATGAAGAAGATAATCAATTATCCTCTGATGCAATTAAAAGCGTTTTCTGGCGACCAAAACCAATTCTTCAACCTGAAACGTTGGGAGAGGCTGGAACAGTAAATGAGCGATTTCGAATGTATGAATGGCGTTTGGCTTTGCACGCCTTGTCTGATTTCTGTGAAAACTCAAAATGGATAAACTCTATTAACAGCACTAAGAGAATAATGAGTAAAGCCACTCAGTTACGAATGGCTTTAAAAAATGGATTACTAATACCTAAAGGAATTATTAGTAATTCATCGAGTGATGTCTGCGCGCATTTATCTGCTTCAGATAAAATAATATATAAGACCTTAAGCTCATTTATGACATATCAGAGCGTTATCTATACTACAAAAACTGATTTAGATGAAATTAAGAGTCAACAGCAAGCTGTTTTCTTAGCGCCAGGGATTTACCAAGAAGAAATTGATAAAAAATATGAATTGAGGGTCATTGTTGTGGGAGAGCAAGTTTTTACTGTAAAAATTGACTCTCAACGTCTTATGGAAACACGTGTCGATTGGCGAAAAAATCAAACTAAAGATATTATGTCTCCTTTTGAATTATCCGAAAATACGCAAAAAAAATTATTAGCATTTCATAAAGACGCAAATTTGGAATATTGTGCATACGATTTTATTGTTAATAAACATGGCGAAGAAATTTTTCTTGAAGCCAATCCAAGCGGACAATGGTTATTTCTTTGTGATGAGGTAGCTACAAAAATTAGCAATGTTATTGCTATGAGTTTAATCGGGAAATAGAGGAGTTGAGAAGATGGTGACTCAGAAAGCGTAGCTCACAAGAAACGTAATGGATTGCGGGGTCTATTGAAAAAATAATTTTAAATATTTATATGACGGTTTTTTCGGACTTAGCTTTTCTTGAGTAAAGTATCATTCCTTGATCCCTCAATCCACTACGTTTCTTGGGGGCTACGGGACATAAAATTCTTCAAGATTTTTTTGCGGTCGTTATACTTTAGACCTAATGGCTTTGGATATAAAATAATGAACGCCCAAATACTGCGATTGAAGAAGTGTCTTCAAGGTAAAAATTGGCACTAGCTGTCTAAGCTCTACTTTTAGCATCCGTTAAAAGTGTGTGATTACCATAGGCCTTTCTAGATACAGTTTTCTTTTTATTTAGTACACTTTGGGGTACACTTATCGGAAAGTGAGTCACAGTTTAGGATTAAAACATGACCACGCCTAACAAAAAATTTAAAAATTTAAATGGATATTCTTGGTCTATTCTTATTGCATTTATTTGCGTAACATATCCAATGCATTACCATACAGCGAATATTTCCTTTGCAGATTTTTTTCAAACATTGCCTTTAATTATTATTGCAGTTTACTACTCTGAAAAATTAGCCCATCTCATCAGCCAACCTGAGCACAATTTAAAAACCCCCAGGTTATTTACTCGAGATGTATTTATATTAAGCTTTAGCTTTTTGTTCGCTTGTCTTCTTTCGTTAATTTTTTCATATAATAATAGTGATGCAAGGGGCTTGTGGCCGCTGATTATCTATTTCATCACATTATACGGCTTGTTATTCTCACTATTTTTTTCAGCGGTAGCCCTTTTAATCACCAACCATAAGGTATACACAATAATTTTTGCCCTGATAATCATAGTATTGGTCTCGATGGGACAATTCTTTCCTTCTTACACGTTTATCCCAATGCTGGGTCATATTGAAACGTTTTATGTAATAACCTGTTCATTATTAATCCTTCATTGTTTATTTACTGTTGGTTACAAAACAATCAGAAGCATTTCAATATAAAAGTACACGTGGTATACAACGATAAGTTCAACAAAACATTGAGCTGTAAATGAAAAGTAAAAAAATACTCGCATTAGGATTAAGCGTTACATTAGTCGCTATAACCCCTGCATCATATGCTAAGAAAATTTTTCCTTCAGATGCTATAGGCAGGAGCTTAAATTATCCTGGAATGGGGTGGTTAGGACATGTTGGTATTGCTACACGACACATGATGGACTCTAGTGGTATGTCAACGCCTGCTAATCAAGTAATAGAAATACTAAATGAGCCAGTGATAGGGCAAATAAATACTATAGATAACTTCAAAAAACGCTCTTCTTATTGGGGCAGTAAATATGGTGTTATTGGAAGCCCTCAACAAGGATACAATGTATTAGTTGAAGCTAATCATCAGCGCTGGTGGGTTAGAGAATATACGAGCAATACCGATTATAGAATTGCGCAAGGCAACCCGCATACTGGAGAAATAATTGTAACCGGCCGGTGGAGATGCGATACGTATGTTTGGTGGGCTTTTTACAGTCAGGGAGTAGATACGATGCCTGGCCGCGTTTGGCTACCAACAACGCTATTTAATTTTTTTCCTTATTTCAACGATGAAAGGTTAACGATTGAAGCGCCTGAAGCATCATCAGAAATTCTAGCCGACCAGTCTTTAGACAATGTAACTACTGAAGAACTTAATGAAATGTCATTCGATAAGTTTCAAATAATAATGAATACTCCTCTAAGAGCGCCATCCAACTATGTTGCACCCATGTCGACTTATATGCGTTTTGCTTACGATGATAGCCTTAACGATATTAAACGAGGAGCTATGATTGATAAAATTACCTCAAAGGCCAGCGACATAGATTTGGTTCCAAAGTTATTAAGGTTATATGAGGAAACAGATCGTGAAGAAGTAAAAAATAAAACAGTCAGTGGTCTGATGTTTCATGTTCAAGGAGAATTAAGAGAACACCCAAACGCCAAAGATAAGGAGTTATTGAGGCATTTTTTTCATAGGCTAATAGGCGAAAAGCTTAATCAACGTTGTGCTGACTGGGCGACCATGGGGTTTATTGACACCCATACGGCAGATGAAGCCCTACAAAATCTAGATACGATAGATGCCCAATTAGCAGTTGCAACCCATCCAGCCTCAATTACACTTAAATATAAATTAGTTCATAAGTCTAAAGAATTACAATCCATTTACATTAAATCGATTGTGAAAGAACTTCGTGAGGCCAATAATTCCGATTTAGATAGCTATTTTTTTGGCCCCTTGGCCATCGGTTATCATGGGACAGGAAAGAATTTACTGGAGCCAGAGTCCAAGCAAATAGTTGTTGATTATTTAGATGAGGTTCGCTTCAAATACACCTCGAAAGGTATTAAAGCTAATCTAGGTGATTTTCATCGTGGCACTACAGCACCTTATTATTTTGAATTAATTAAAAATATGGGTATTTGAACTCTTATGCGCCAGAGTATTTTCTGTGCCCATATTTGTCAACTTTTTCTAATTTGTAAATAATTTTACAGGCATTTGAGTGGCCTTGTTAAAGTATTAGTACAAGTCAAAAAATTGTTATTACATTTTCTAGCTATACTTTTTACATAATGGAGAAAATATAATGAAAAAATGGCTTTATAAATTTTTTAGTAATTCAATCTATGCAGACTGGGCTGTAGCAGCGACCACATTATTACTTGCTATAGTTACTCTGGTTTTTTATTTTATTGACGATGGTTATACTCGTCTTCTGCAAAATAGCGAGAAAAATAAATTTTATAATTTAAGATTTGATTTTTTAAAAATATCATATGCTAGTTGGAGATCAAAAATCTCTAGTCCCTACTTCTAAAGACCAGACAGTAGGAGAGAGTATTCACGGTTTTAATGCCTCTTGGCATCACCGTTATCACTGAACATGATGGATGGATTGGATTTGGCAAAAATGGTAAACCTGAGTTTTGGTTGGGTCCCGGCAAGATACAAAGTATTTTTCACATGTCACGTTTACAGCGGAAACAAAAGCAGCTGTTGATCTTTTTTACAAGATAGCGATTGACGAAGGTGCCGCATGTAATGGAAGACCAAAACTAAGACATGATGATTATCCTGGATATGATGGTGCTTTTATCATTGATCTTGATGGTCATTATATAGGTGCTGTTATTCATAATTCATGACTTAGTTTTCGTAAAAAATGCTGGGCTTGACCCATCATGGGCCAAGCTGCAAGCTCTATGAAAAGAGACGCCATTATTTTATCGTTGGTTTTTAGTCAACAATATCGGTTCTATACTCCAAGATATCTCCAGGTTGGCAGGATAAATAATTACAAATTGCATCAAGGGTTGATAAACGAATTGCCTTAGCTTTACCGGTTTTTAATATTGATAAATTTTGTTCCGTAATGCCAATTGCTTCTGAAAGTTCTTTTGAGCGAATTTTTCGTTTAGCTAACATGACATCTAAATTTACTATAATAGTCATAAATGTTTCCTTATACAGTCAGCTGTTGTTCTTCGCGTAATTTACATCCTTCTACCATAATCCAGGAAATTAGAATTACAATCAGTGCTATCAATACCACTCCAATATTTGTTTGATCTAATGTTATCGCCGCAAAACGATGCCCTGGTGGGTTATATCTTGTTAATACAAAACCCATCGCTCCCTGATATATGGGGTCAATGATTTGTGTGATTAGTAAGGCATATCCGATATTTCGTATATAGCGCACATTGTTAATAGAGAAAATTTCGCCCTTTTCGTATAATTTAAACAAATTAATTAGTGAATATAAAATATATAATTGAACAAACATTGGAATACTGCTAAGGCATAAAGCCAAGAATTTTTCTGAGCCACTTAATGTATGTAAAATACTATTGGCATAAGAAACAGGAATATAATTGAGGTTAATAGCACTACCTATGATCGCGAGTGTTCCTGACGATTTGACCCATGCCGTGATTAAAAATATAGGTAAAGCAACAAATAATACTTGAAACAACACTCTGAAAAATAAACTTATTCGTTTAATTTTTTCCATCTTGATCTCCTCAGTTAACTAAAGCAGGGCACATTGTATGCCCCATTGTTTACCCAAATACGCCACCATAAGAACGACAACTAATTTCATGCGCTGATAATGAAAACTCTAATGCGCCAGTAGCTTTTGTTTTATCTGTCATCATCGAGCATTGCTTTGGTTGATTAAATTGATTAGCGGATAAGGGTAACTCATGTCCATTTACTGATAGAATAATTACTCCAGCTAAATCATAATTATTCATATCAATTGGGATAGTAGTGTTTTTATTGATCTCCATCGATTGAGGCTCACCAAGAACAGGCTGACTGTTATGATTTAGATGAGCAATGCGAAATATAATTTTCATTGGCTGATTTGCAGTAAATAGTACTTCATTAGCATGAACTTCCATGGTTATACCTAATAAACCGCAAGCTAAAACACTTAATTTCCTTAATTTCATTTAGACCTCTTTAGTTGTAGAAATATAATTTATCATCGATGATGCGCGGTAATATAAGTGATTAATTATTGAAATACAATAATTTTTTATTAAATAAGGTTTAATTTTTGGGATCGGGAGCGTCATTGCACTAATTTCAGGAAGTATTGTTTAGAATCACCAGTAATAAGTGCTTAACTAACGATCAATTGTTAAAAGTGACTGGCAGAGAACTTGAGGAAGTTATACTGCACGGATGGCCTACTGTAACTCAAAAACCTGCTACCCCCTCCAACCCCTAAAACATAAGTAGAAATTGAAACCCAATCAAGCTAGCCAAGTCTTTTGATAAGTTTTTTATTTTGCTGAATAGTTTGTCTAATTTCTGCTTTGAATGCTTTAGCCTAGCCTGTAGTTTCACCATGCTTTAAGGCATTGATGTTATACTTTGGAGCACCAGAGCCTCTGGCTCCTCCATGAACACAACAACGCGCCGTGCTTTTGATAGCAGGGCAGCGGACAAGGGCTGCCATTATTTCCTTTTTTTCTTGCTCCGCATCGAGGGGCAGATTCAAACGCATATCGTTTTTTCTAGGTTCTTGAGGTTGTTTTCATGATTTTTTGTTATAGCCCATGCCCTGCATATTACCTACAATAGCTTGGCCTGTTGTATAAAGCAATTAGCTGGTTTTACAGCGGTGTTGGTGTAATATTTCAGTTATCAATGGCGTTAGCATAGGCCATTGTTCGTTGTTGTAATTCATGAATAGATAGCATTTGCACAGCAAGCATTGATTGCAATCCACCTTTTACATCAAGGGGCTGCTCTTCTGCTTAGCCTTATCCAGATCAAATTTTTCGGCTCTAATATTGTTGGTAGCAATAGCATTTTCATTAATGATGTGTTTGTTAAATTTTTCTTTTGTCGCGGTCATATCCTGCTTGATACAAGGCGGTTTATTTTTCTTGTTATCAACGTTTGGCATAGTTCCTCCCTTCTCCATAACTGACTTTAAATATGGATTGCAAGATACTATTTCCAGATTTAAAGTTATCCATTTTTATGAAACTCTAAAAACAAATAGTCAAATGATAAGTCTAAAAAAATTGACTTTATTGTATAAATACTATACAATATATCCTTGGATATAGAAAATAAGGTGTTTATGTTTTCATCCTATACGACTTTTCCTAAACAAATCAAAACGGATATGAGTAAATTTTACCCATTTTATGGGTTAATACCCACTCATCTCGAAACCCGATTGAATCAATCTGAATTCGCTGATAATAAGGACGATATAGAATTCAATCAAAAAATGGGCGAAACGAGAATAGTCCAAGTTGAGCACTCCATCGTGACTACCAGAGGCGATACAATCACGTACACTCTCCCAGAGCATCAACCCATACAATTTACCACACACCTTGAAGAGAATTTAGAAATTGAAGGATTAGAAGCTATTCAGCTATCTGCAAAACAACCTTCACTGAAATATGAGATTCGTTTTGCTACTGATGCAGAGTATGGATTAAAACGTAATCTTATGTTGGATATTGCAACGGATCCTGAAGTTAATTATTTATTTTGGAACTATCCTAATGTAGGAAAAAGTCAAGGTCATGTCAAAACGATAGACGATTACGTTGATGCTGGAATTAAAATCGTTGACGCTATCAAAAAACAAGGCATTCCGCCCGAAGAAGTGACTTTGTATGGTATAGAATTTGGAGGGCATATTGTATCAGCGGTGGCTTATCATTTTCATCAACAAAAATATCCTATCCGTGTACAAGTCTATCAAATGTCTTCAACGTTATTTTCCGATTTTATGAGCCGAGGTGAAGATGGAGAAAATGCTCACATGCCTACTTTTTTAATCCATTGTATGTTAATCGGAAAAGGAGGCTGTCTGGGATTGGCTGCACTTGGCTTTATTTTGGGAAATTTTGTCAATACTCTGGGTGTGCTTTTGGCTGCCTTAACTTATTATTCTGGCCAAGAGTTAACACACGGCTTTAGATTTTTGCGCTTAGAGTTATTGGCTAATGGAATAGATGCCATGATGACTGGCCTCAGTTATTTGATTTATGAACTTTTTAATGGATTGGGATCTCTCACTACTCTAGCAGTCTCTGTTCCTTTGGTGCTGGCATTTGGTTTGAGTTTTTTGCATGTGATTCTCGCAATTGGTACCGGTACTTTGGCTTATTTTGGCTATAATCTTGCCAAGCCATTCAGCGAATATGGAACCAATGCATTAGGCTTTGCCACTCATATGCATATTCCAAGCAAAAAATTACTATCCACATTGTTTGCACAAAATCCCGATTCTATCGTGGTAAAGGACTCACCGGAAATAGAGTCGGAAATGACTAAACTGACGCTATAATATCCTCCTGTACTCACTTTAGAGAGATGCACAAAAGCGTTGTCGCTCCTTCATTTGCAAATGGGTATAATGGCTCATGCGTCAATCTCTGTTTTAATATGAATATACAGCATTCTTGCTTGTTGCACTTCTAGTTAGAATTTGTCTGCTTCACCAATTTTTCAGAGTATACTTATCTGAAAGTGAGTCATAGTTTACGGATTAAAACATGACCACACCCAAAAGAAATAAGCTTAAAAATTAATAGAAAAAGAGCAGGGAAGAGTGGTGAAGCGCTGGTCATTACCACTTGAATGGCTTTATGTTACCTTAATCTTATTTCTTACTCGGAGCAATGATGATTCTGGATCATGTTGGAATAACGGTTTCAAATTATGAAAAATCCAAACAATTTTATACCCGGATTTTAAAGCCTCTTGGCATCACAGTTATCACAGAACATGAGGGATGGGTTGGATTTGGCCAAAATGGTAAACCTGAGTTTTGGTTTGGTCCAGGCAAAGATGCTAAGTATTTTTCACATGTTGCCTTTATAGCGAACACAAAAGAAGCTGTTGATCTTTTTTACAAGATAGCAATTGGCGAAGGGGCGGTGTGTAATGGAAAACCAAACCTAAGACAAGATTATTATCTTGGATATTATGGTGCTTTTGTCATTGATCCTGATGGTCATTATATAGGGGCCGTTATTCATGCTTCTAATCTTGACGTCTCAAATCAAATAGGAGTAGAAACTGAGTGAATTATTTGATGCGTTACTTCTCGGTGAACAATTAACGATAGGACAAACAATAGGGATGAGTATGGTCATACTTTCCATTGCGGCTTATGCAAAACGATGAGGGCACACTATGACAATAACGTATGAAGATTTTGACAAGGTTGATTTGCGTTCCGGTACGATTGTGAAAGCAGAGCCATTTTTGCGAGCCAAAAAGCCTGCATATAAAGTGTGGGTAGATTTTGGTGCTGATATAGGTATTCTTCAAACTTCTGCACAAATTACTGTTCACTATCAACCAGAACACTTAATAGGCAAAAAAGTGATAGGTTGTGTGAATTTGGGGGAGAAAAATATAGCAGGGTTTACGTCTCAATTTCTCTTAGTAGGATTCTCTGATCATAATGGGGCAATTTGTCTTGCTAGTGTAGATGGCAAAGTGTCAAATGGGGAAAAAATGCATTAGATCTTAGTGTTATTTAGCGTTTGGCGTATTTCTTTTTTAATGTCTTAACGACTTTTGTTGAGTAGCCATGTTTAAGGGCATTTTGTATTATTTTGACCACTACTCCCTTTAGTACGGGTAGCGGATTTTGGGACCTATTCACCAACCCCTCATTGATAACAAGGAACTTGGCATTAACCATTATCATTTTTAAATTGTTTCAAAATTTATGGAGGGTTGTTATATTGAAGCTATTAAGGACGTTGATTATGATCAAACCCAACCAAAACGATATGTTTTGAGTTTTGATACGAAATAATTTGGCAGCTGTTTGATTAAGAACGATAAAAATTATGAAATAGCAAGTAGATGAAATATTTTTTCAATACGCCATGATGAAAACATATGAGAGACAATATGATATGATTGACGCCAATGAAAAAAATAGTTATCGATGTGTTGAGTTAACACCGCCTAACTCAGCGTGGAAGACAGTTTTTGATAAGTCTGCGGCTGAAATTAAAACTATTTTAGGCAGCAATTGTATTGAGATTTACCACATTGGCAGTACTGCTATTCCCAATATTTATGCCAAACCTATTGTGGACATTCTTCCTGTAGTCAAAAATATAGAAATAGTTGATGCATTAAACTCAAAATTTGAAGCATTAGGTTATATTTGCATGGGTGAGTATGGGATTACGGGTCGACGTTTTTATTGGAAGTCAAACACCAATCGAACCCATAACGTCCATTTGTTTGAGCAAGGATCTCCTCAAATTTTGCGTCATGTCGCTTTCAGAGATTTTATGCGCACGCATGAAGACTATGCCAAAGCTTACTCGGTACTTAAGTGCTGTCTTGCTGAGGTATTTACTCACGATATTGAAAATTATGTCAATGGTAAAGCTTCTTTTGTGCAAATGATTGATTATAAAACGGGCAACGCTCAAGATAAGCAATTAAAGGCTCACGATAACCTTGTTATTCAACCTTATAATCCCGCATGGCCAAAATTGGCTGAAGCAGAGCGCAACGCCATTACAATAATAGCTGATGACATTCCGTATAGCCGTATTGAACATATAGGCAGTACTGCTGTGCCTGAGCTTTCAAGTAAACCAATTATTGATATTTTGATTGTGGTGCCATCCATTGCATATGCAGAACGTTGGGTTTCGCCTCTTGAAGCGCTAGGCTATTTATATTGGAAAGAAAATCCCGACAAAACTCATTTGCGTTTTTTTAAAGGGATGCCGCCGTTTGGTGAGAGAAGAACTCACCATGTACATATTGTGGCAGACAATAATGACACTATTGAACACCGCTTATTATTTAGAGATATTCTTCGGCGTGATAAAAAAATTCGATTAGAATACGAAGATCTCAAAGTCAAACTATCGCAATCTAATGCAGAAGATCGCGAGCTTTATACGGATAGTAAATCAGCATTTATAAAATCAGTATTGAATGCGCACGGTTACTCAAAACCAATTGCGCGTTGATACACCAACCAAGTGATAAAAATGCATAAAAAAATTGATCTGATAAATACTCTTTCACATAGAAAAGCAAGTATCGACGATTTACGAGAGATTATTACATTACTTTTAGAAGACGACTTAGGCCAAACACGCGAGCAGTTGGACACAACAATCGAACAAGATTACATCGATGCCTTTCATCGGATTGATAAGGACCCTAATCAATACCTCATGATAGTATGTTCGAACAAGGTTATTGTGGGCACATGTCATTTGACTATCATGCCTTCATGAACATTTGTGGGCTCTACTCGAATGCAAATAGAAGCTGTTCGCATATCCGCTCAATATCGAGGACAAAAAATTGGCGAATGGATGATGCATGCCGCTATTGATTATGCAAAATCGAAAGATGTTTCTATGATTCAGCTCACAACCAATATGAAACGCCCCAGAGCCAAAGAGTTTTATGAGCGATTAGGTTTTGAGGTAACTCATGTTGGTATGAAATATTATCTTCCTTAGGTAGAGAAAGCTTTCTTATATTATGATTATTATGGATTAATCTTAACGTAAAATAGTCCGAAAATTACTCATTCAGAATTGACAATAACTCGCTTAATGTTAACTATCTCCCAATATAATGAGTTTTTGAAATTTTAATAATGAGATGTCAAATTGATACTTTTGAAACTATATACGTCAGCGATCATGATCTCGGGTTCTGAGCGTATCAACTTGTATTTTGTTATCTGTTGCGCTACACTATACGCATGATAAAGACTTGGAAGCATAAAGGTTTGCGTTTGTTTTTTCAGCGCGGTATTACATCTGGAGTTCAAGCGAAACATCAAACCAAACTAAAAGTTATTCTTCAATTACTGGATGCTGCCGTACAACCTGAAGATATGGATTTACCAGGTTTTCGATTTCATCCGTTGAAGGGCGATCTTAAAGATCATTATTCAGTTACAGTTAATGCCAATTGGAGAGTTATATTTTCTTTCGAAGGGAAAGACGCTAACTTGGTTGATTATTTAGATTACCATTGAGGTGAATTATTATGATACATGAACCATTACATCCCGGTGTGATAATAAAAGATATATTAATTGATAGCACAGGTTTAACCATTAGTGACGTCGCAGATCGTCTTGGTGTTACACGAACAACGTTATCTAGGTTATTGAACAAGCATTCAGGTGTTAGTCCTGAAATGGCATTGCGTTTGTCAAAATTGCTTAATACCAGTGTTGATATGTGGGTTAATTTACAATCTCAGTATGATATTTGGATGGTTATTAATCACCATGTATCGAGTATTAATAATATTGTTCCACTTAAAAAGGTGGCATAGTATATGAGGGGATTAAGGACGCGCCTCCGTATCAGGTAAGGTCCAAATTGTATGAATATGCTCTGGCAAGATCATGATTGTCTCAATAATAAAGGGATATTTTAATTTGGTTTTTTGAATGGCGTGATGCAAACAATCGATGGATTCCACTAAATATTTTTGGTTGCGATTTTGCAAGGATGCTGTAAAAATAAGAACCATTTGGCATAACATTATCTTCGATAAAGAGCCATAAACTTTCCATGCAGGTTGGATGCTTTGTCTTCCTTGAATAAGCAGTGTCAATCAGACTGAATGATCCTGCAATTCGCCATACTATTTGTGGGCCAAGATGGCTATTGCAAATAGGAAGAAAATGGATTAAAAAATCACTTGATCAATCAAGCAGAGAAAAGCATGACAGCCAATATGCAATATTATTTTAAGATCATGGAAAGCCCCGTTGGTCCTCTGAGACTTGTGGCGAGTGATACGGGATTAGCTGGCATTTTATGGCATATTGAACGACCAGGAAGAGTTAACTTAGCGCCTCAAAAAGAAGATCTGCATCATCCCATTCTCCTAAACGTTGAATCTCAATTACATGAATATTTTTCTGGCAAACGAACGTCGTTTGATGTGCCATTAGAGTTTAAAGGAACTTCTTTTCAAAAAGCGGTTTGGGACTATTTGGTCCATATCCCTTTTGGTGAAACTCGAAGTTATGGAGAAGTGGCAAAAGATTTAGGTCGACCCAAAGCAATGAGAGCTGTGGGTGCTGCAAATGGCCGAAACCCTATTTCTATCATAGCAGGATGTCATCGCGTGATTGGTGCTAATGGCAGCTTAACAGGATTTGCCGGTGGGCTTGCAGCAAAATCATTTTTGTTATCCCTTGAACATAAAAATGTTGAAGATGCTATGAAGAATCATCCAAAGTAGCTGCCGTAAAGTATCTCTACTTCGCTTCGCAGGCCAGCGCTGTATGATGTGTGTTATCTCTCTGGCAATGTTGTAGATATATTTCCGTGCTTGGCGCTAATATATCTGTTTTCATTGTATCTGGATGGTGAAAAAACAACGCTGAGAGTTTGGTTTCGACTTTCCATGTCCCCACGAGCGCCAACACGTCCTTGGTTTCGGTTAAGCCTTCAGCAAATATCAGTCGGCTGCTATCCATGGGTGCATTCAAATATTTAGAGAAATATTGCCCCATCAAATTACCTTGCCGAGGCATCTTCGACGTAGGAATGATGACAAACATTTGATTTTGTTCTTCTAAAGTGAGTTGCTGTTGGATTTTAGTCATATTTTGATTGAGCGTATCAATAGCCAGTTTGGTCGCTTCATCAATATTCTTCTTCACCAAAGGGGAGATGGTATTAAAAAATTGTTGCAGGAGCTGTTGGGAGACAACTTTTTTTTCAATGGCTTCCTTTAATAAGTTTTGAGTCAATGTGAGGATTAGCGTTTGCCGGGTTTTTTGATCAAACTTCAGAGGCAGAGATTGAATGGCAGATTCGGTATGTAGGAGCATCTTTTTATAAGCAGTGACTTCTGCCATATTTTTTGGAAACTCATTGATGGGATCAAAGAGTGCAAAAACGGCAAGACTCACATGCGCAATGCTTTTCAAATCATCGTAGGCAGGAGGGATAATCACAAATTCCTGTATTTTATGATGATGATACAAGACTAATTTGTTGGGCCAAGCAATGAGTAAGGGATCGGTTTTTTGCGAATATTGATGTTTCACCTGATTGTAAATGTTTAATGCTTGGATATCATGCTGAGCCAGCATAGACTCGGTGGTAGCGGTTTTGGAACATACCAGGGACGTGTACATCATCGCCCCAATGCCTATATATCGGGATAGTGTTAGCATCGATACATCATTCTAAAAAATAGATGGATCATCATAACCCACCTTAGGTCATAGTCAACTCAATGACGCTAAAGTATCTGTACTATTTACTTCTGAAGAGGCTGGCATGATAGAGGTTGATTTTTTATTGGCTTTAGAAAAACAAAAATAGCGTTGTAAATGTTTTCCTTGTTTTTTGGGAACTTGAGCCTGACTGGCCAATAGTTTTTCTAAATTACCCTCTGGTTTATAACCATGTGAGGTCGAGTTGCCGGTAGATTGAGGGGTTCTAACTTGATCAGGAGAAACTTTATATCTTGTCATGATTTCATTTTGTCTTGTTAGTTTAAATTATTATCTCACAATGCGTGCTTGAAGTAAATTAAATGAACACAAGATAAAAAATTAAATCAAATTATCCATTTGGCCCCTAAAACGTTTGCAGATACACTATGTTAATAACTCATGGAGCATGTCATCTTGTTGGGTTCAAAACTAATCGCACTAGTGGGTACCTTGGTGTTACTCCATTATTCCCCTTATGTCACGGCGTTTTTCAAGGAAAAAAATATGTCAGAACCATTTGCAACGCTTGCAACCGAATATGAAAAAGCGCTATTTGAATACCAGCCAGAATTGGGATTGTTTTGGGGGCGATCGGATGTGGTGCTGGATCGATTTATGGATGTGTCTCAAGAAGCATATGCAAAGTGGTTGGTACAGGAAGATGATTTTTTAGCGAGATTACATGCCATTCAGGCAGAAGTATTACCAGATGCACCGAGCTATTCTACTTATCTCCTTCTCAAAGAGGATTTGGAAAATAAAATCGCTAGTCGAATGTGTAGAGAAGAGCTATGGGATGTCAATCCCGCATCTGGTTGGCATAATGCCATGGCCATGGTGGCTGAAAAACAGCCTGTTGGCACGGTAGAATATCGCCAGCTTGCTTTGAAACGTTGGCGAACATTTGGGATATTTGCTGAGAATCACATCAATAATTTAAAATTAGGATTACGCTTAGGATATAGTGCGCCGCAGCCGGCTGTAAAGAGAGTGATCGTGCAATTGGATATCCTCCTTGATATCCCTGTGAACGATTCTCCTTTTTTTGAGTTTGCGCGTCGTGATGGGGATGAAACTTTTAAAATGCAAGTGGCGGATCTGATCCAAGCCATCATTTATCCAGCCTTGAAACATTATAGGGATTATCTTGAACATGACTATTTGCCCATTGCTAGAAGTGACATTGGCATGAGCGCTTTGCCTGGAGGTGCGGCATGTTACCAGGCGAAAATAAAACAAGAAACGACGTTGTCACTGACCCCTAAGGCAATTCATGATCTTGGTTTAGAGGTGATGCAAGGATTATCTAAAGAAGTCAGCCATATTGGTTGGAAGCGGTATGGCACGAAAGATATGGCCTTGATTTTTCAAAAGGCACAACACGAGTCTTCAGGGGTCTTTTTTACAGAAGAAGATATTTTAAAGTATAATGTTGCAGCGCTAGAAAAAGCAAAAACTGCCGCTTCATCCTGGTTTGATCTGATGCCAAAGGCAGAAAGCATCATTCGGCCTTATCCGATACATAGGGCAAAAACAGGGGCTTCGGGTGAATATTATCCGCCCAATGAAGAAGGTACTGACCCAGGTATTTTTTATATCAATACCTATGAGCCGCAAACACATAGTCGCATTGATCAAGAAGCTACTTTGTTTCATGAGTTGATACCTGGACATCACTTTCAAATTGCCTTGGTATATGAAAACAAAACATTGCCCAGGTTAAATCGATATCTATTTAATGCAGGATTTGGTGAAGGTTGGGCGCTTTATGCCGAACGTCTGGCTGATGAAATGGGATTGTATCAAGATGATATATCCCGTCTTGGCATGTTATCAAATGCAGCACTGAGAGCCGCACGTTTGGTTGTGGATACTGGGATACATGCTTTTCATTGGAAGAGAGAGGATGCAGTGGACTACTTAAAACGACATACCGCACTGAATGATGCAATCATTGAAGGCGAAGTTGATCGATATATGATGCTTCCAGGGCAAGCTGTGGCGTATATGTTGGGGAAAAATGAGATAGAGTCGTTACGTCATACAGCTCAAATGCAGTTGGGATCACAATTTGATATTCGAGAATTTCACAATCAAGTCTTGAAGCATGGCATGGTCAGTTTGCCGATATTAAGAATGCATATTGAGCATTGGTTGCACGATCTACATGACCGTAAAAATTTTTAATAATAATGATTTACATTATGGATTTTT
Organism: Legionella sp.; assembly: GCA_002786165.1. Lineage (GTDB taxonomy): Bacteria > Pseudomonadota > Gammaproteobacteria > Legionellales > Legionellaceae. The sequence continues at coordinate 171,326 of PEQK01000012.1, read as the reverse complement.
TTTGACTTGTACTGTATTTTGGTAGTGATAAATAATCTTTAGCCAAACTATCATGTCATATAAGGAAGTATCATGAGACGGACTTTTATACCTTTAATGTGTGCACTTACTCCTATATCTGCCTTAGCAGACTCTGCTGATTATATGGCAGACTATTATAGTGGGAACTATTCTAAAGCCAGCAAAGTGTTGCAAGAATTGGCCAATCGCCATGATAAACAAGCTTTGTTTTATCTGGGTAAAATGTATATCAATGGTTACAGCGTTGCTAAAAAACAGCAAGATGGGCTGAAGCTGATTCAAGAATCTGGCCGTTTAGGGTATGAGCCTGCTCAAATCTATATGGCAAAATATTTCCTTAATGTAAAAAATGGCGTGTCTCAATCGCTAGAATGGTATAAAAAAGCAGCGGAACAGGGGAATGTTGAAGCGCAGGTTTTCTCTGGTTTGGCCTTTTTAAACGGATATGGTACACGTAAATCTGAAGATCAAGCCAAATATTGGTTTGAAAAAGCAGCACAAGCCAATAATGCGTCTGCTCAATACGAATTAGCCCTACTAGACTTAAAAAGCGGCGATCGCTTGAAGGCAGAAGAAGGCATCAAATGGTTAGAAAAGTCTGCCGCCAGTGGCCATCTCAAAGCACGATATAAACTGGGGAAAATTTACTACGAAGGTGAATTGGTTCAGCAAGATAATGCCCAAGCGATGCATTGGTTAGAGCTTGCAGCATCAGACGCAAGCGCAGCTGCCAACAAACAAGATAACGAAAAAGCCAAATTGGCTTTAGGATTATTGTATTTGACGTCTAATGCTTCAGTCACTGATATTAATAAAGCCGTCGCATGGTTAACGCAAGCAGGAAATGCGGGTGATCCTGAAGCCCAATACCATTTAGGTCGTTTGTACGAAGGCACTATGGGTGTGCGTGCTGATATCGCTGCTGCCAAAAATTGGTTTACCAAATCAGCGGATCAAAACTATGTAAAAGCACAACATGCTTTGGCTGAATTGTATCTGAAAGAGGCTGACTCTGAAGAAGGGTATAAACAGGCGGTGTTCTGGTTGAAAAAAGCCAGTGACAACGGTGATATTTTATCTAGAGAGCAATTAAAATCTTTGGCCACGGATCAGCAAAAGACTTATCATGATGTTGCTGAGACTGATATGATCACGCCAAAATTGGTTACCATATCTAAATCAGATATTTTTAATACCGTTTATACCTTAGAAAATCCAAAGACGCAGTCTATCAAGCAATTATTGGCATGGAATACGTCAGCACCGCAAAAAACAAAAAAATCTGATATTTATGTCTATCAATTGGCAGCAGATGCCCATGATAGTAGCAAATTGCAGGCAAATTTTAATGTCATTTTAAAAGAAGCGGTTCATGGGTCTGCAAAAGCACAATTTAAAGTGGCGCAAATGTATGAACAAGGACATGGTGTTAGTCAGGATCAAAAAATTGCCGCAGAGTGGTATTTGAGTGCAGCAAAGCAAGATTTTGCCAAAGCCAAATATAACTTGGCTTTGATGTATTTGCAGGGAAAAGGGATTAAGCAAAATCATAAAGAAGCATTATATTGGTTAAATGAAGCAGCCAATTCTCATGACGGCTATGCGCAATATTTGTTGGGGACATTCCATGAGCATGGCTTAGAAGGTCTTCCCAAAGATAGAGTTAAATCTGAACAACTATATGCAATGGCAGCAGAACAAGATATTGCAGATGCTCAATTTAATTTAGCACAATTGTATTCTGATGATGCTCAAGGATTGACTGATGCGACTGCAAAATCGGAATTAAATTCTAAAGTTATTCAATTATATCAAAAAGCAGTGTTACAAGGTCATTTAGGTGCTCAAGAATTGCTCGCAACTTATTATTTGCAAAACACGCAAAATCATGAGGTTTTGGCCAGAGCGTATCGTATTGCCACAGATGCAGCAACGCGTGGTAGTGTTCAAGGTGCCTTATTGGTGGCTATTATGTTAGACCGAGGTATTGGAGTGAAAGCCAATCCATCCGAAGCGGTTTCATGGTATGAAAAAGCGGCAGAAGGAAAATCTGCGGTTGCAGAATATGTGTTAGGTACTTATCTTCTGCAAGGTACCGGCATGTCACAAGATGCCAAAGGAGGTGCTCGTCTTTTAGAAGCAGCAGCTCAACAAGGTTACCCTTTGGCACAATACAATTATGCTGTGTTATTACAAAACACTAACAACAAAAATGACAATGCGTCCGCGATTGCTTTGATTGAAAAATCAGCCGCCCAAGCAAATGTAAAAGCGAAATTGTTTCTTGCTGATTATTACATTACTCATGATAAATCCAGCGATAAAATTGCCGAAGCAGCAAAATTATATGAAAAAGCTGCGGAACGTGGAGATGCGTCTGCTCAACTTAAAATAGGGTATATGTATCAACAAGGTATTGGAGTAGCCAAGTCAGAAACCAATGCCAAAACATGGTATGAGAAGGCAGCTGCTCAAAACAATCCTGTGGCAATATACTGTTTAGGTAATATGTATCAGCTTGGGCTTGGTGTAGCACGTGATGTGAAAATGGCTATTAATTTATACAACCGCGCTGCGAAACTAGGTAATGTGACAGCTATAGCGTCACTTGGTTTTGTTTATGAGTTAGACGACGACATTCCAAATGATTTGGTCAAATCTGAGTCTTTATATTTGGCTGCAGCAAAGCAAGGCTCAACTATTGCAGCGTACAATTTAGGGTTGATGTATCAGTACGGCAAGGGTGTTAAGGAAAACAAAACCAGCGCATTCAATTGGCATTTGATTGCTGCAAAATCTGGTTTACCCGAAGCACAATTTGCGGTTGCTGTGATGTACCAAAATGGCGTGGGTACTCAAAAATCAACGGATCAATCTGTGTATTGGTATGAAAAAGCAGCAAAAAGCGGCAATGTGTATGCACAATACGAAATGGGTCTATTTAATGAGACTGGTATTGGCATGCCCATTAACAATGCACAAGCCTTTAAATATTATAAATTAGCAGTAGACAATGGATATGCGGCTGCAAGCGGCCAATTGCGAGCAGAAATTGCGTTAGCCCGTTCCTATGATGCTGGACTAGGTGTGCCTGTAAACAAAGAACGTGCGGCCTATTATTATCAACAAGCCGCTAGTGTTGGTAATTTGTTTGCTCAATACAAATTGGCTGAAAAATACGAAAAAGGCGATGGTGTTTCACAGAATTTTGCCAAAGCATTAGAGTTGTATCAGGCAGTGGCGGAAAAAGGAAATGCCAATGTGCAGTACAAATTAGCCAAGTATTATTTAGATGGTCAATTGGTGCCTAAAAATACGAAAACTGCTTTGTATTGGTTGTCTAAAGCGGTTGCTGCAAATCATGAAAAAGCAGATTACACCATGGCGCAATTGTATCTTGCAGGTAAAGAAGTCCCACAGAGCGATCAAAAAGCCGCACAGCTTCTAGAAAAGTCAGCTTTACAAGGGAATATGTTGGCTCAGTATACCTTGGCAGAAATGTATTCTAAAGGGAAAGGGGTGGCCATTGATTATAGCAAATCAGCACTTTGGCATACCAAAGCGGCAATTTCTGGCCATGAGAAAGCTCAGTCTAAATTGGCGATGATGTATGATACAGGTATTGGTGTGAACCCCAATCCTCAAGAAGCGTTCAAATGGTACCTAAAATCAGCGGAAAAAGGAGATGCTGACTCACAATACCATCTGGGCTTAATGTATTTTAATGGTACAGGTACGAGTTTGGATTATACCAAAGCCTTTTATTGGTTAAATTCCGCCCTGAAACATGGCAATATGTTGGCGAAAAGTCAATTGGCTGTGATGTACAAAAATGGCTATGGTGTACAGAAAGATTTGACCAAAGCTTATGATTTGTATGTTAATGAATCCCCTAAATCATAACGCTTGGAGCATATGATGTATCAAGATTTTTTTCATTTGACTGAATTTCCTTTTAATCAATATCCTAATATTGATTATTATTACAACTTGGAGAATCATCAAAAATCACTTGATGTGCTTATGGTCGGGTTACAGGTCAATGATGGAGTCATTAAAATCACTGGCCAACCTGGCACTGGAAAAAGCATGCTTTGCCGTTTGTTTATTGAAAAAATAGCCAATCATGACTATCCAGTGTACGTGATGAATCCTTATTTTACGTATGCAGAGTTATTAGAGCTGATTGCAAGTAAATTAGAAATCAGCTGTTTGCCAGGCGAACAACCAGCACAAATTTTAAAATCCATTCATGATAAAGCGCAGCTATTAAAACAGGAGTCTAAAAAAATAGTTCTCCTTTTTGATGAAGCGCAATATTTGAGCAAAGAAAATCTTGAAGTGATTCAAATTCTTGGAAATTTAGAATGTGCTGGTGAAAAACTATGCCAAGTGGTTTTAATTGGTGGATTGGATCTGGATGCAAAATTACGTGCATCCAGCCATTTTCTACAACGAATCTCTTTTTCTTATACGCTATTACCTATTAAGCAAAAAGATTTGAATAATTACGTGTTTCACCGTTTGGCAAAAGCTACAAAGTCAGGCAAGAAGCATGGGGTGAGTATTTCTCCTCAGGCCAGTCGATTGTTGTACAAAAAAACCAAAGGCATTCCTCGTTTGATTAATATTGTATGCCATAAGGCCTTGATGTTGGCTTATAGTCGCTCAGAGCATCATTTGAGTAAAGAGTTGATTTCCAAAGCAATTGTGGATACTGAATACACATCAGTTCCTAATTTTTGGCAAAATCTTTTACGTACTTCCATACAGCGAGCCAAAAAAATGTTGGATTTAAAAATACCCCCAACAGAATAAATGATGGCTAACCTTATAGAGAGAAACAGAACATGAGCGTCATTAATGAAACTTTGGACAATTTAAAACAAACAAAAAAGCGCACGTCTGGGCCTTTGAATCCATCTTCTAGCGCGCAGTTTGAGTTTTCAAAACAAGCATCCATTGCGGTGAAACCCTATGTGGCGCCTGTGAGTTTGGCTGTGGTGATTGGCGCGTTTTTTTACATCGCTTATCCTTATTTTTCTTCGTCTGTGGATTATACTCAGCCTAAAGATACGACACAAAAACAGTCCTCTTGGTTTGGTAAAAAATCAGAATTGTCTAAAAAAACAGTACCATCCAGTGTCGGCAAAAAAGAGGTTGTTTGGGTAGCGAATCCCTTGGCACAAGGTCTCTATTATGATGCTATGAATTTGTTGAACCAAGGCAAAGAAGAACAAGCACTACAAAGCCTACAGCAGATCATCAAGCAGTACCCAGAATTTACCCCAGCACAGAAGGTGTATAGCATGCTGACGGTGCATTAAATGGGCTTATATCTTTTCTCTTGGTAAGGTAAAAAAGATTCCGCGCATACGGCGCGGAATGTAGAACAAGATGCTTATTCCCTAACGTAGCGCATCTTGCCACGGTATCCCTGTCATCTCTTGGTGAGCAGGCGAACAAATTTTCCAGGCATAAAGCACATAACGTAGAACATGATCCTCACTCCCTACGTACCGCGGCTTGTCCGCGGTATCTGTTTTTTAGCGGAGAGATTATGTTCAATAAAAAACATGCACTCTATTTAAAATATGAAATGAGCAGGATGGTGAGTGCTTAGACTCAAGGTAAGTACAGGCTTAAGGCGCATTAACGCGTATATGTAGCTGATATCGCGCCTTATCTTTGTTTGTTTGCCGTATTTAAGCGGGAGCACTTTCTTCGACAGCTTCCATTTCTGCAACAATCACATTAATGGCATGCAAACCACGATCACCTTTTTGTAAATCAAACAAAACAGTCTGACCTGCAACCAGTGTTTTGTAGCCGGTGCCATGAATCGCAGAGAAATGTACAAAAATATCTTCTCCGGTTTCTGCAAGCATAATGAATCCCCAGCCCTTGGTATTATTGAACCATTTGACTTCACCTTTTGCCATAGCATTCTCCCTTTGCTTGTTAAGTTGTCATACATCAGCATGGATTAGGGACTGTTGGCAATTGCTGTATCGGTCCAAAAGGAAACGATGTTTGCTTCAATTTTCTTCAACAAAACAAATATCAACAGACCCTAACATTTTGCTTAAATATTTTTGTCGAATCGCCTTTCTTACAACATAACCGAAGATCACTTTGATGCTCAATACTTTTTTTATAATTTGGTTATTTATCGGATATTTTTGTCAAAGTATCAGACAGTTTGATGTTAATATCACGTTGAGGGTATGCAATTTTGATCTGATGTTCTCGGAATAATTGTTCAATAGAAAAATTAATATCGGAACGAACGTGAGATTTTTTATTACCATCTTTAATTAAGAACCACACTTGAAAAATCATTGCCGATTCTCCGAAGGCATGAAAGAGAACAGAGGGTTTAGAGCGGTTGGTTTTTATGACGTCATCATGCGCATGCACTGCTTGTAATAAGAGTGTCTTTACCAAAAGGGGATCGCTGTTATAAGCAACACCTACGTCACAGCAAATAGATAGTGCTTTATCTGCAAACATAAAATTGGTGACAGGGTGTGTGATCAAATCAGAATTAGGGATAATCACATCTTCACGAGCCGAAGTGGTGATTTGGGTTGAGCGGACACGAATTTTTTTGACCACGCCTTCTACACCGTCAATACTGATGCGATCACCCGGCTTGATGGGTTTTTCGATTAATAAAATAATTCCAGATACAAAGTTGTTGACGATACTTTGTAATCCCAAGCCAATACCCACAGATAACGCACCTGCTACAATGGCCAGCCCGGTGAAATCAATGCCGGAAACAAACAAAGCTGCTATCAACGCGACTGCAAAACCGATATACGTCAAAATAGATGCCACAGCAACTTGCGTTTCCTCTTCATCTTCAAACTGGGCATGTTGGCTCAGTTTGGTAGAAATACTGCGGAAAAATAAATATAAAACACAAAATATGATGATGCCACTGATGATGCGTGTTGGGTAAAAAGTAAAGCTGGCAAAATGCACGCCATTTAATAACTGAGAATATAAGTTATCAATATAGTAACTACCGTATCCCCATGTTTGGCTGATAAGGTAAATGGCTGTAAAGAGTACGATGATTTGTAGTGTTGTTTTTAAGATGATAAATTCGACCAAAGGCTGATCGGGTTTATACCCAAACATTTGAATGATACCACGATGGAGTTTACTAGAATGGGTACACAGGGCGTATAGATTTTGTAGAGCACGTTCTAGCAAAATCATACTGAACAAAATTGCAAAACTGGTGATGCTGGCATAAGTGAAATGAAGTGCCAGTTGGTGGTATCCAAAAATATTGAGGATACCGCAAGCAATAAATAATAGAGTGATGATTTTTTGTAATAGTGAGCGATGGGTTTGAATGAAATGAATATGTTGATGGGTATAACAAAAATAGTAAAAAAACCCAATGGCTGTGATCAGCACACCTGATAAGAAAACCACTTGCCCCAATTGCCATAAAAGCTCATTAATGGGTAATGATTGCATGACAAACTGTCCTACGATAGTAAGGGCATAATAACTTAATAAAAATATGAATAGCTTCCTAAAAAAATCATCATCTAACGAATACCAATAAAAGACTAATGACACGATATTGATTTTAAAAATCAAGGCTATCAAAGCTAGTGCCCATAAATAACAGCAAACTATGTCGGCCAGATGTAACATTAAAAGAGAGGTTGTACTGAGTTGTTCAGGGAGCAAGATATTCAAATAAATAGTGATGCTAGACCAAAAAAAGCACGACGATAATAAGACAAAGTCGGCTATGCCTATCTTTTTTGTGGATATTAGTTTGCGTAAAGTTTGGTGTGATTTTGTTTTTATCACCACCAATGCAGCGAATAAGATACTTAGACCTAGGATGCTTACTTTCAGCAACAAAGGCATGGCAAAATCAGCAGGTACGCTGAGTGTGAATCCTGACGATAATGTTGCTTTTGTAGGGGTTTGATGAATTTGCTCCAATAAATTCCACAAGGGTAAGCCGCGCGTAAGGACTTGTTCTTGTTTGAGTTGAGACACAGTGGATTGATAGGTGGTGATTGCTTCTTGAGCCCGAATAGAAAACAAACGACATTGTGCCAATTGGGCGGCAATTTTCTTTTGCTCTTGCCCAAGATAAACTAGATCTGCACCACTTTTATTACTGTCTTTAGCGTGTGTGGCTTCTGCGAGCAAGGGCTCAAGCGAATTTAATTTTTTTTGTTTTAAATCGATACAATTATTAGCACCTACGATGAGCTGATTTAATACGGTAATGGCGTCGTTCAAATGCGCCACATTAAGATTTTCAACAGACAGCCGTAAATTGAGTTGATCAAATTGTTTATTGGCTTGTTTCAGATTGAATTCTGATTGTTCTTTTGCAATAGAATAATCAATTTTGGGTGCCTTATGCGCCAAAAGAGGAGAACAAAAGATAAGAAAGCCTAGTGTGACTCCCGTGACCAGGCAGTTTTTAAAGGTATTCATACAGATCTCCGTTCAGCACAATGCGTTTATCATATCATCGATTTTTCTGTAGGGCTAAGTCGTTAGACATTTTCTAGTTTGGGTAAGTATGGCGTCAATGGTATATACTTAATGGTAAGACTTCCAATGGATGATACTGATGTCGACACATATGTCCTTGGCAAATCATTTCTTAGTGGCCATGCCATCTTTGAGTGATATTATTTTCTCTCAGGCGGTGATTTATATTTGCGAACACCATGCAAAAGGGACTGTTGGGATGATTGTAAATAGGCCCACTGGACATCCTGCAAGCATGATTTTTGATCAAATCGGGATTAGCCCCAGCCACAATGCGAGTAAATATTTGCCGTTATTGTTTGGTGGCCCGATTCAAGCCGATCGTGGGTTTGTGATTCATCGCCCTACAGGACATTGGCAATCTAGTTTGATATTGGTTGAAAATGAAGTGACGATTACCACCTCAAATGATATTGTCCGAGCCATTGGAAATAATGAAGGTCCTAAAGATGCTTTGATTGTGATGGGCTACCTTGGTTGGGATCAACGAGAATTAGAGCGAGAAGTGATGAAAGATAATATGTGGATGGTATGTCCTTATCAGTCTGAGTTATTATATGACATTCCTTTTGCTGAGCGTTGGAAAGCTGCTGCAATGACATTAGGGGTGAATATGGATAATCTAACAGGTAGTGGCCATGCTTGACGGTTTGTATCTTGGCTTTGATTTTGGCTATAAACGGATAGGTGTTGCTGTGGGGCAAGCTTTGACCAAAGGCGCCTCTCCTTTAGCAACCTTGTATGCCAAATCAGGGGTACCGGATTGGGTTGAGGTTGCTGCTGTGATCAAACGTTGGCGCCCAGCAGGGCTTATCGTAGGATTGCCGACCAAAATTGATGGAAAAGAACAGTACACGACCAAAGCGGCGCGGGTCTTTGCCCAACAATTGGGTGAAAGATTTTCTTTGCCTGTGCATATGGTCGATGAGCGATTGACGACTGTAGAAGCGCGGACTCAGTTGTATAGCAAAGGCGGCTATCGTAAAATACAACAAACACAAGTTGATAGCGTTGCTGCATGTATTATACTTGAGCAATGGTTACAAGGATTGTCAACAACATGAAGCATTTTTTAGAAATCAGTCAATTGTCCTACGAAGAGGTAACGCGTCTGCTGCATCGAGCAGTCTATTTCAAAACACACCAGGATCATCCGCAATATCGTCCTCATACTTTAACCAATCTATTTTATGAACCTTCGACACGTACGCGTATTAGTTTTGAAATGGCAGCTAAGAATTTAGGTATTCGAGTCATAGATGTCGATGTCACTCGTTCCTCTGAACTCAAAGGTGAAATGCTAGACGATACGATTCATAATTTATTTGCGATGGGCGTTACATTGTTTGTGATTCGCCATCCTCAAGTGGGTTTGCCGCAAGCAATGGCTGGCGCTTTTCAATCGGGTATTCATGTCATTAATGCTGGGGACGGCACACATGAGCATCCCAGCCAAGCAATGTTAGATTTGATGACCATTCTTAGTCATAAACCTAATCTAAAGCAACTAAAAATAGCCATTGTTGGTGATATTTTACACTCTCGGGTTGCCAATTCTCTTCAAAGTTTGTGTGCTTTGATGGGTGTAGGTGAGTTGGTGTTGGTGGCGCCTGAAATTTGGCATCCACGTGCTTTGATCTATGGTCGAGTGACGACGTCTTTACAACAAGGTCTCCAAAATGCGGATGTGGTCATCGCTTTGCGGGTACAAAAAGAACGATTGTTGGCTGAAGAAACGTTGGATTTGCCGTCTTATCATGCCGCTTATGCCATTACCAAAGCGAGTTTGGCGCCGGTCAATTCGGATGTGATGATCATGCATCCTGGCCCCATCAATCGAGGGATTGAAATCGACAGCGATGTCGCGTACGGGCCGCGTTCTTATATTCTTGAGCAAGTGAAAAATGGCATCTTCATGCGCATGGCTATTTTAGAGTCTTTATTGAACGAAGCCAATGATTGACATCACTTTAAAATGACCCTCTTTAGGGTGATTTGATCAGTTGTCTATACGCCAAAGCTTGTTGAATATCACTTCGTTCGATTGCGGGTGCTTCGCGAATATCGGCCAGTGTTCTAGCAACTTTGACGAGGCTATAAAAAGCACGGGCAGATAGTTTGAATTGTGCCAAACTGGTGCTGAAAAATTGTTGCTCTTCTTGCCCCAACTTACAAAAAGTATCATAGTCTTTGGGACGTAAATGGGCATTCAAACAACCCTGGCGTTGTAGTTGCATGGCTCTGATTTGGGCAACTTCTACTTTCAGCCCAGGACTTTCTTTGGCCAGTGAAGGAGACGTGGCGATCAAGGTTGTCAAAGGCAGCATAGGCACATTGATGTGTAAGTCAATCCGGTCCAACAAAGGACCTGATAACCTATTGTGGTAACGCTGAATCGCGTCTTTTGTACAAAAGCATTCGGAATGAGGATTGCCCAATTGCCCGCAAGGACAAGGATTCATGGCGGCAATCAGTTGGAATTGCGCTGGAAATTCGACTTGTATAGCTGCCCTAGAAATGCAAATTTCTCCCGATTCTAAAGGCTCTCGTAACGTCTCTAACACTTTACGTTGAAATTCCGGTAATTCATCTAAGAATAAAATACCATGATGTGCTAATGAAATTTCACCAGGTTTAGGCGGGTTTCCGCCGCCCACCAGCGAGATCGGCGATGCTGTGTGATGAGGTGAGCGAAAAGGCGGGCGCTGCTCATGAAGATGTTTGGGCATGCGTCCATAAATGGATTGTATCGCAGCACATTCTAAGGCTTGCATATCGGTTAAATTGGGCATGATGGTCATAAACCGTTTGGCCAACATCGTTTTCCCGCTGCCAGGAGGGCCGTATAGCAAAATATTGTGACCCCCACAAGCGGCGATTTTCAACGCCGTTTTAGCATGAACTTGTCCTTTAATGTCAGACCAATCTTCGGTTTCTTCAAATGAAGTTGGAGGGGAAGACGATGAAGGAGAAGACAACGCATGATCGCCTCGCAAATATTGATACACTGCACGTAAATTGTCTGCAACATATAGATCCGCGTAATTTAAAAATGCGGCTTCTGGCGCATTCGCAGCGGCGATAATGATGTGATGTTGCGCTTGATGAGCTGCTATCAACATAGGGATAATCGCTGAAACCCCTCGTAAACTACCATCTAATGCCAATTCCCCAATAAATTCATGGGTATTTAAGTTTTCGACCGGTAATTGTCCAGAGGCAGCAAGGATCCCGATAGCAATAGGCAAATCAAATCCACTGCCAATTTTAGGTAAATCAGCTGGGGCAAGATTGACTGTGATCCGACGGCAGGGAAAATCAAAATGGCTATTTAGAATCGCCGAACGTACCCTGTCTTTACTTTCTTTTACGGCAGTTTGTGGTAAACCAACAATGGTAAAACTAGGTAAGCCATTTGATAAATGGACTTCTACAGAGACGGGTTGTGCTATCATGCCAATAGCGGATCGTGTCTTACTGATTGCAATATTCATGATGTTTCCTTCCATTGGAGCTATCAATTTAGGGTTGGACTTCACTCACCTCAGCAACGTTTTCTTTTTTCCATTTTGAGAGAAACGTGCTAAAAATACTGGCTGAGAGGTGAGTGATTAAGCGTTATTTTTTTCTTGAAGGAGTTTATTGACCTCTTTTTCTAAGGCATCAATTTTTTCTCGAGATCGTGCCAATACTTTGACTTGAACATCGAATTCTTCTCTCGTGACTAAATCCAAATGAGTAAAGGCGCTTTGAATGAGGTCTTTGAATTGCTGTTGAATATCTTCTTCCAATAATTGCACATTTTTAGGCAAAGCGGCGTAAAGTTTTTTTGCAAGATCTTCCAGTTGTTTGGGTAGTAACATCCTATTTTCCTAATAAATAACGCTGATGAACGTATCATATACCAATCATCCTACGGGGTATAGATTGTTGTTTCAGTCACAATCAAATCTGGTTTCACATCCCACGGATCAGCGGGTAAGATAGGGTATCTTTGCCATTCATACGCCACACCAAGACAAGGTATAGGATAGAGACTTAATGTTCTATCATAAAATCCTCCGCCCATACCTAAACGCGTAAGGCTCGCATCAAAAGCAACAACGGGCATAAAAATAAGATCAATGCAGCGACTATCTATGGCTTGATCTAAAGTGAGTGCTGGCTCTAAAATGCCATATCGATTAGGACATAATTTGGTGTGTGTTGTGTAAGGCAGAAATCGGAGGGTTCGATCTGCTTGAATCGCAGGGAAATAACAAGACTTTCCTGTTTGTATTGCGGTTTCCCATAAGAAAGATAAATCGACTTCTCCTTGTGTTGGGAGATACCATGCAATATGCTGTGCGGTATTATACACTTGAATTGTTGTGATTTTTTCGATAATTTGAGAAGAAGCTTGTGTGATGAATTCGGGTGATAGCGTTTTGCGAAATTCCACACACTCTTGTCTTATTTGTTTTTTTGTGAGATGAATAATCATGGTACTCTCATCTTAGGATGACGCTGTACAACAGATTTATTGCATTATGCCCTAGCCAAGATTAAAAAAATACGGTATATAGGGTTTTTGTTCTTAATTAGTACTTTAAGAGGGTTGAATGAGCGAATTATTTGAAGATAATGATGACGATAAGACGACCATTGTAGATGAAGATTTGGTGAATGCGGAGGAAGTGATTCAATCGCATCGCGCCAAGCCATTGATGTCAGATGCACGTAGACGATTAGAAGCTTTAATGGAAGAAAAACGCTTACAAAGCGAATTGGAAGACTGGACTTAAGATGGCAAATAATTTCCCTAGCTCGGCTCATTGGCGCGATTCTGCAAGAAGTGCACGTTTTTTTATGGTGGATGCTCGAGCTGCGTTTCCTATTTTTCTGTTTCTGATGCATATACGCGTGTGGACTGGGTTATTGGTGGTATTTTCTGCGATATTTTTTGGGATTTTAGAGCATTATGGATTTACTGTGCCAGTATTTCTGAGATGGTTGCGGTTATTTTTTGCCGGATCGGTAAAATCCTCAACGCCTTGGTGGCAATAATATGGAAAAAAGTATTTCTAAATGTATGTCTAAGATTGCGACTCGGATTAATGCTAAATTTTATTTAAATGATCGCTTTGTGAGTTATGATGAAGTGTTTGCACCGCAAGGATTGCTACCCGCATTTGCAAAACGTGCGGATCAATTGGCTTCATTGTGCTTGGGATATGGTTTGGGTGTCAGTTTCAACGATGCGGAAGGTGCTTTATTAGGCATTGAAGTGATATTTGATGAAGTAACGCCAAATTCCCTGCGATTATTGTGTATGACAGACGTGATGAACGAATTGATCGTCGGAGGGCCGAGTAAAGATTATACGCCTTTAGATGAATTGATGTATGATTAGGCTTTTCCTCAAAACTTTTTGCTACACGGACGATGCAAAATAATGACAAGGACGCAAAATTTGAACGAAATGTTAAATAAAAAATATTTTTCATTTAACATTTCGTTAAGCTAATATCTGCTATAATTATACTCATAGCGTCTATTTATGTTTTTGGAGTTCTTTCAAATGGCAAATCAAAAACCATCTTTTACTTTAGAGCCTACTACGAACGACGTAAGTAAGATGGCCACAGCTATGAATTCTATGGCAGAAAGACAACCGAATGGGCCATATGCGAGATATGTTCCTTTGATCCGGAATATCTTAACTGTAGCAATGGACATGCCTACAGCAAAGGTTGATCTTCAAGCCCCTGCAAAAAGTTCTGTGCCTTTGAGTCAAGTACAGGGCACTACTTTTAATAAAGGGACTAACCGCAAGCCAGATGCAGATGTGCCCAAACCTTTAGCGACACCTGATAGTTCTACAAAATTTGGTATGTAAGTACCCTTTATCGAGCCTCTTGTCCATTGATCTTGAGGCTCGAGCTCAAAAAACGTTGACAACTTACTAGGCAATACTCCTTCTAATCAGTCTTCTTCTCAGAGATTCTGAACTTTTTCTAATCAACCATGGGATTTAAATCCACCTCAGCACATTATGTTTGCCTTACTAATCTCACAGCGTCTAGGGTGATTTGAGTGTTCTATAAGTACAATTATGGTAGACAGTTGTCACTTTTGAGCAATTTAATGGTAGAATAGGAAGATTGACTGTTAGGTCTAAAATAATATGGACGATGATAATCTAAATAAAGCCAAAAAAACCTTAGAAGCCTTAGATGAAGCACTGATCTCTGGTCCTTGGGATGAAAGCGGCTTTGTGGTGATGATTGCTAAAAAACTACGTCTGGTTCGAGACGATTTAGCTGCTAAGATTGCTAAAGAAGAAGAGGGTGAATTGTCTTCTCCTGAATATTTGGCTCATCGTGCGCATTTAACTGCCAGTCATAAACTGGTTTATGTCAGCTTATATTCATTAGAAGGGGTAGATATCAACTCCTGGGAAAGAATATTAGCCAATTTACAGCGGCAGATTGTATCGCGACCGGTATATGCAGCGGAAGAAGATGTTCAAAATATAATCAAAACTAAAGAGAAAAAAATCAATGAAGCTTATGTAGCGTTTTATGTGCATGAAACTGATATTTTGCAAATCAATCAGGATAAAGCACATTTAGACAAGTTAGGTAAGCCTATGTTGGTTTTGAAAGACAATGCGATTAATTTAGAAAATATTGATTATTTTGTTCATCTATCTGGTAAATATAATTATTTGCACGGTCGTTTGAGCAAATTGGAGTGATTTGTGGTAAAAAAAAATGAACAGATCAATTCGATGTTGGATCGCGAGTACCAACATGGTTTTGTAACTGATATTGAAGTAGATACGTTCCCACCGGGTTTAGATGAAGCGGTGATCCGTCGTTTGTCTGCCGTAAAAAATGAACCAGAGTTTGTTTTAGAGTGGCGTTTGCAAGCATTTCGTTATTGGCAAACATTGACGCCACCAGTGTGGTCTAGCGTGCATTTTCCCGAGATCGATTATCAAGCGCTGTCGTATTATTCCGCCCCTAAAAAGTTGCAAGACGGTCCAAAAAGTTTGGACGAAGTGGATCCGGAATTGTTGCGTACTTATGAAAAGCTAGGTATTCCCTTACACGAACAAGAGTTATTAGCGGGCGTGGCGGTGGATGCGGTGTTTGATAGTGTTTCTGTTGCTACCACCTTTAAGGCCAAATTAGCTGAAAAAGGTATTATTTTTTGTCCTTTGTCCGAAGCTGTGCATCTTTGTCCAGATTTGGTCAAAAAGTACTTGGGTACTGTGGTCCCGTATCGAGATAATTTTTATGCGGCGCTGAATTCTGCCGTATTTAGCGATGGTTCTTTTGTCTATATTCCCAAAGGCGTACGTTGCCCCATGGAGCTATCGACTTATTTTCGTATTAATGCCGCATCTACTGGTCAGTTCGAACGAACCTTGATTATTGCGGATGAGAGAAGTTCTGTATCGTATTTGGAAGGGTGTACTGCGCCTATGCGTGATGAAAATCAATTGCATGCCGCAGTGGTCGAGTTGGTTGCATTGGATGATGCGCAAATCAAATATTCGACTGTACAAAATTGGTATCCTGGCGATAAAGATGGGAAGGGTGGTATTTATAATTTTGTGACCAAACGTGGTGCGTGTCGCGGTAGAAATTCAAAAATTTCTTGGACGCAAATTGAAACAGGATCTGCCATCACTTGGAAATATCCTAGCGTAATTTTGCAAGGGGATAATTCTGTGGGTGAGTTTTATTCTGTGGCAGTGACCAATCATCACCAACAAGCAGATACAGGTACTAAGATGATTCATTTGGGGAAAAATACTCGTTCTACCATTATTTCAAA
This sequence comes from Legionella sp., assembly GCA_002786165.1. Lineage (GTDB taxonomy): Bacteria > Pseudomonadota > Gammaproteobacteria > Legionellales > Legionellaceae. The sequence goes on along the minus strand of PEQK01000012.1, from coordinate 154,931 downwards.
AGGCATCAGTGCCGGCCAATCGCATAATGCCTATCGTGGATTGGTACGTATTGGACCTAATGCTGTGAATGCCAGAAATTACACACAATGCGATTCTTTATTGATGGGGCAGCGTTGTACCGCGCATACGATGCCTTATATTGAAGTGAAACATCCTAGCGCACAAGTCGAGCATGAAGCGAGTACATCTAAAATCAGTGAAGATCAATTATTTTATTGTCAACAACGTGGTATTGATACTGAAAATGCAGTTTCTATGATCGTGAATGGATTTTGCAAGCAAGTTATCAAAGAGTTGCCTATGGAATTCGCTGTAGAAGCGACCAAATTGTTGGGAATTAGTTTAGAAGGGGCCGTCGGTTAATGTTAAAAATTCATGAGTTATATGCTTCTGTACAAGAGCAGCCTGTTTTAAAAGGCATTGATCTTCAGATTAATGCGGGGGAAGTGCATGCCATTATGGGCCCCAATGGATCAGGCAAAAGTACGTTGTCTAAGATTTTAGCAGGGCATCCTGCTTATACTGTGACCCAAGGAACTGTTGAATATTTGGGTCAAGATATATTGCCCTTGAGTCCTCAGGAGCGGGCACAGGCCGGTATTTTTATGTCGTTTCAATACCCTGTAGAAGTCCCTGGCGTGACCAATATTAATTTTCTGAAAGCAGCTGTGAATGCGGTACGGCAAGGCCAAGGAAAGCAAGTATTGGATGCTATGGAGTTTTTGAGTTTTATCCGGGCTCGTTGTGAGTTGCTGGATATGGATGAAAGCTTCTTATATCGTGGTATCAATGAAGGATTTTCTGGCGGTGAAAAAAAACGCAATGAAATTTTGCAAATGGTCGCTTTAGAACCAAAACTATCCATCTTAGATGAAACGGATTCTGGCTTGGATATTGATGCATTACGCGTCATCGCGCATGGCGTCAATACGATGCGCCACCCTGACCGCGCTATTATTTTGGTGACACATTACCAGCGTTTGTTAGATTATATTGAACCTGATTATATTCATGTGTTGGCAAATGGTCGTATCGTCAAATCGGGTGACAAATCCTTAGCTCTGGAATTAGAGAAAAAAGGGTATGCATGGTTAGATGAGGTGCCTCAAACATGAATGCCACCTCTGAGCACTTAACTCAGTCGAACTTTTATCAAGATGCAGCGGCGCAAGTACGATCTGATTTGCCCTTATTACGCGCTTTACAGCAACAAGGCTTGGCGGATTTTAGTCGCCTAGGATTCCCTGGTCGACGCGACGAAGATTGGCGTTATACATCAGTGAATGGCTTTTTAAAGCATGCTTTTCGTCAGACTTCTTGCTCTTCCAAAGGGGATCTTGACTCTTTGACTACAGTGATCACCAATAAGCAAGCTGATGTGCCTTGGGGGCATAAAATTGCATATGTAGATGGTGTTCTCATGGGATTAGATGCGCTACGTGCAGGATTACCTCCTGGCGTTCTTGTGATGCCTATTGTGGAAGCAATGCGAGATCATCCGACAAAAATCACCCCTTATTTGAATCAAATATTACACGTCAATCACGGGTTTCAGGCTCAAAATACAGCAATGCTACAATTAGGTTTGTTTGTTTATGTGCCTGAGAATATCTGTATTTCTGAACCCATTTTAATGACACACTGGCAAACGCATGCCGAACAAGCCATGTATTTACGTCATGTGATCGTTGCTGAATCTGGTGCTCAGTTGACTGTGATAGAAGATTATCAGGGTGACTCCGCTGCTAATTATTATACCAATACCATCAGTGAAGTGTATGTTGGACCCAAGGCTTTATTGAAGCATTACAAAATTCAGCGTGAAAGCCGTTTGGCGTATCATGTCGGCCATTTGGCGGCGAAACTGGCTGCACAAAGTCACTTAGACAGTCATGTGCTCAGTCTCGGTGGTCAGTGGGCTCGCTCAGATGTCTGGATTAAAATGACAGAACCTCAAGCAAATTGCCAATTAAATGGTATGTATGCTTTGAACGATCAACAACATATGGATCATCATACATGGGTTTATCATGATGTAGCCGATTGTACCAGTGCACAAGATTACAAAGGTATTTTGACGGGCAAATCACGGGGTGTGTTTAATGGTCAAGTGCACGTAGCACAAGATGCACAACGAACCATTGCTCGGCAGCAAAATAAAAATTTATTATTATCGCAACATGCTGAAATTGACACCAAGCCGCAACTAGATATTGCTGCGGATGATGTGCAATGTACGCATGGTGCTACAGTAGGGCAACTGGATGAAGATGCTTTGTTTTATTTTGCAACCCGAGGTATTGATGAAACGGAAGCGACACGTTATTTGATTCAGGCATTTGTGGTAGAGAATTTAAAAGCGATTGAGCATGATGCTTTGTCTGCCTGGATGAGTGTTCTGTTGAATCAACATTTGGGATCACAGTATGAATGATAAAAAAACATTCTCCAACTTAGATGTCATGGCGATTCGACGCGACTTTCCCGTGTTGGATCAACAAATAAACCATGCGCCGTTGATCTATTTGGACAATGCTGCAACGACTCAAAAACCGCGTTCCGTGATCAAAGCGATTTCAGATTTTTATGAGCATGACAACGCGAATATTCATCGAGGTGTTCATACGCTGAGTGTTCGTGCCACCTTATTATATGAAGAAGCCCGAGATAAAGTCGCTCATTTTTTGAATGCTGAACATGCGCATGAGTGTGTGTTTGTACGTGGTACGACCGAAGCAATTAATTTGGTGTCTCAGAGTTTTGTACGTCCTCGCATATTGCCTGACGAAGAAATTTTAGTGACGATGATGGAACATCATTCTAATATCGTACCCTGGCAAATGCTATGTGCACAAACTGGTGCGAAATTGGTGGTGGCTCCTATTTCTGTAGAAGGGGAAGTCATCTTAGAGGAATTTGAAAAAAAATTATCTGAAAAAACCAAATTTGTTGCTATCACTCATGCATCGAATGCGATAGGCACCATTAATCCAGTGAAGCGTATGATTGAAATGGCGCATGCGCACGGCGCTTTGGTTTTGGTGGATGGCGCGCAAGCGATAGCGCATTTACCGGTGGATGTAAGAGATTTGGATTGTGACTTCTATGCATTTTCTGGTCATAAAATGTATGCACCTACAGGCATTGGCGTGCTTTGGGCACGTGACACTTTTTTAGATGATATGGTGCCCTATCAAGGCGGCGGCGATATGATCAATCATGTGAGTTTTGAAGCGACAGAATATGCGCCAATCCCTTATAAATTTGAAGCGGGTACGCCAAATATTTCGGGTGCCATTGGGTTAGGTGCAGCGATTGATTACTTGTGGTCGTTGGATATGGCGACAGTGATGCAGTATGAAACGTATCTTTTAGACCATTTGACGACGGCGTTGCAAAAGACCAACTTTCAAATCATTGGTAAAGCGAATGACAAAGTTCCAGTGATATCTTTATTACATCCTCATATTCATGCCCATGATGTGGGTACGATTTTAGATAGTGAAGGGATTGCAGTGCGCGCAGGGCATCATTGTACGATGCCTTTGATGGATTTTTATAATGTGGCGGCAACCACTCGAATTTCATTAGGCTTATACAACACGATAGAAGAAATTGAACGTTGTGTAGACGTATTAAATAAAGTAGAACAGGTGTTTGCAGGATGATGGATTTACGTGAGCTTTACCAAGAAGTGATCATTGATCACAGCAAACATCCAAGAAATCACCATAAAATGCCAGCACCTACTTATCAAGCAAATGGGTATAATCCCTTGTGTGGTGATAAATTGACGGTATATGTCCACATTGAACAGGGGTGTTTGCAAGATATTAGTTTTGTTGGGTGTGGCTGTGCTATTTCTCAAGCATCAGCGTCTTTGATGACGGATGCTGTCAAAGGCTTGACGATAGAAGCCGCGCATGTGCTGTTTGCACAATTTCATCAAATGTTGACTCACGATCAGGCTGTGTCTGAGCCTAGTATGGATAAATTAACCGTGCTTGCTGGAGTACGTGCATTTCCTGCACGCGTCAAATGTGCCACCTTGGCATGGCATACTCTAGAAGCTGCGTTGCGACATGATCCCAAAATTGTCGTGACTGAATGAGATGATGATATGTTAGGACTAAAGAAAAAACCCAATGCAGAAGCTGCTTTACATGATCTGGTTGTGGCTCAATTGAAAACCATTTTTGACCCAGAAATTCCGGTGAATATTTATGATTTGGGATTGATTTACGATGTCAAAGTTGATGCGACCCATCATGTCCATATCCAAATGACCTTGACCTCCCCAGGATGTCCTGTGGCACAGACTTTCCCTGGCACTGTGGAAAAATCAGTTAATGAAGTTCCTGGCGTGTCAGACTGTACTGTAGAACTGGTTTGGGAGCCGCCTTGGACTCAAGACCGTATGTCAGAAGTTGCTCGTTTGGAATTAGGAATGTTTTATTGATGTCTCAACCGACCCTAGATAACCCTTCAACAGTTGATACTTGGCGACCTTCTGCTTCTTTAGAGATGCTACAGCAAAGAGCACGCTGCATGGCTGTTTTACGTCAATTTTTTACCAGAAAAGGTTATTTGGAAGTAGAAACACCAGTGATGGCCCAGTTTGGGATCACGGATGTTTATTTGAGCAATATCAACGCGGAGTTTCGAGGACATCGGTACCCTTTACAAACGTCGCCTGAATATCATATGAAGCGTTTACTGGCCGCAGGGTCTGGTCCTATTTTTCAACTGGCTAGGGTATTTCGTGATGATGAATTGGGGCGTTGGCATAATCCTGAATTTACGTTGTTAGAATGGTATCAATTGGACGTTGATCATCATGCCTTATTAACAGAAGTCGATGAGCTGTTACAACTCGTACTCGGATGCGGGCCATTGCGTAAAAGGAGTTATCAAGAAGTTTTCCAATCCATTTGTAATATCGACCCATTACAAACCACATGGCAAGAATTACAAACGTGTGTCAAGAATTATGAGTTAGAGTACGTGTTAGATCCTGCTGAGCAAGATTTAGATCAATATTTGTTTTTATTAATGAGCCATGTGATTGAACCTGCTTTGGCTGAGGAGCCCAATCCTGTTGCTGTGTTTGATTTTCCCCCTTCTCAAGCCTCGTTGGCTCGAATGGTGGATGGGTGTGCTGCGCGATTTGAAATTTATTATAAAGGTGTGGAATTGGCAAATGGGTTTTATGAATTGACCGATGCTCATTTACAAGCAGAGCGCTTTGCGAAGGATAATCAAATACGGCGCACTCAGGGCAAACCTGAGGCAGCGATGGATACGTATTTACTTCACGCACTACAGCATGGATTACCAAGCTGTAGTGGCGTGGCTTTAGGCGTTGATCGGTTATTGGCCTTGGCGTGTAAACAAACCAATCTTGCTGCGTGTTTGGCCTTTGATTTTTCTAGGGCGTAATCACGGGTCTTAGCTATTTTTCACGCCATTCCCTAATTTTAATCTTGACCATCAATTGATGCCCATTTAGTCGAATTTGATAAGGGTAATGATGGCGATAATCTCCGTAATTTAAAGTAAAGCCGTCTTGCTTCAAGAGTACGATGTCTTGATCTGCTGAGCGTTCTATGTGCTCAACTGGTCCTGGTGCAGGTGTGCCTTTCACCCAATAATATAAATGGTTCACGGGAATGCGAATACCAGTTTCTTTCGCTAATAAATCTTCTGCTTGACGGGCACGTATGATTTTTTTTCCTTCATGATAGGTGACTACACCATCTTTCACGCTGATGTCCATGGCTGCACTGCCCATTAACCCATAAATAGAAATTTGATAATCGTGCGGACTATTTTGCACCCAATAAAAAGTGGCAGTCCAAGCTTGGTGTTGATTTTTGGCAGCAATAGCCCCAGAAGCTGCAAAAGCAGATTTGTCATGGCTAGCAGCAGCGGTCGTTGCTCCGAGTATGGGGTGTTGTTCGGGTAGTTTGGCGCAACTGCTTAACATAAGTGCCAGGCATACACCAAGGATAGTTTGTAAGGTCATGGGTTGTCATTCCGGTATTTTTTATGAAACAATCGGGGCTTCTGATTAACAATAACAGGACTTGGACTAAAAACCAACTCTGTTGATAAAGGAATCTCATGCTGTCTTTAACCACGCTTCAAACAGCCAGTGTTTGGGTTATGCCGGTATTATTCGCTATTACCTTACATGAGGCAGCTCATGCCTGGGTTGCAACGTTATGTGGTGACTCTACTGCAAAGATGTTGGGTCGTTTGAGTATCAATCCCTTAAAGCATATCGATCCAATCGGGACCGTGGTTGTACCTATCGTGATTGGTATTTTGAGTGGATTTCAATTTATTTTTGGCTGGGCAAAACCTGTGCCTATCAATTGGTATCAATTACGACGGCCAAGACGTGACATGGCATTGGTAGCTATTGCTGGGCCAATTGCCAACCTGATCATGGCGTTGTGTTGGGCAGCATGCGCCAAAGCAGGGGTGTTATGGGACCCTACGCATTCTCAACCTGCTTTATTTATGGTGCTGACTGGCGAAGCTGGTATTTTCATTAATTTGGTGCTGGCCTTTTTGAATATCATACCTATTCCTCCTTTGGATGGTAGCCGAATTGTCATAAGTATCTTACCCCCTAAATTTGCAGGGTATTACCAACAATTAGAGCCTTTTGGTATGGTGATTTTATTGGTATTGATGTTTACCGGTACGTTAGGCGTTTTGATCGGGGCTCCTATCAATTGGTCCCTTTACGTCATTCATGATCTATTTCACATGCTTCATTGATAGGAGTTTACTATGCAAAATCCAGTTATCTATCCGGGTACTTTTGATCCCATCACCAATGGTCATGTGGACATCATCACCCGTGCTGCTCGTATTTTTCCAAACATCATTGTAGCAGTCGCACAAAGCAGTCCCAAACGGCCTTTTTTTTCTTTAGAAGATCGTGTTCATTTCACCAAAGAGGCGGTAGGCCATATGCCCGGTGTGATGGTGATGGATTTTGATCAACTGCTCATTGATTTTGCTGCACAGCAACATGCCAAAATTATTTTACGAGGTTTACGTGCAGTTGCTGATTTTGAGTATGAGTTTCAATTGGCAGGAATGAATCGTAAATTGGTTAAAGACATTGAAACTATTTTTTTAACCCCCTCTGAGGATTCGATGTTTATTTCTTCTACATTGGTACGTGAAATCGCTGCATTGGGTGGAGATGTCACTGATTTTGTGCCTAAGGCTGTGGTGCAAGCATTCCAGCAGCGGGTGATAAAATCTTGATATAAGGATGTTGGTTTTTATCCAACCACTGCAACATGAGTAAGAGATTGTTTTCTGCCATTGCAACACAACCTGCGGTTCCTTGATGAGAGGAGCGCCAAATGTGCAGAAAAATCCCACTGCCTAGGCCAGGCACGGTAGGGTGCATATTATAACGGATGATGGCGCCATATTTGTATAAAGGGATCAGCATTGATTCATAGCTTTGAGCATCAGTAGCACCAAACACCCATTGATTGTAGTGACTATGGTTCACATCATCGATGAATTTGTCTCCAGGAGTAATGTATTTATAATCCATCTTAAGCGCCAAGGGTTCCATGCCAAATGCTTCGCCTATGGCATAGAATCCTTCCGGTGTTTTCAAATCGCCTTCTTTTTTTTCTCCAACAGCAGCTAGGCCTCCTTTGCCAATGACTGCTGGAAAAGAGCCGTGCGGGAGCATGTGCCAAGTACCCTGAGTTTTCTGGCATAAATAAATATGGGCTTGTACGGTATTAATGGGTTGAGTCAAAACAATTTGAGAGATGTGTTCTGGAATGTTGATTGCATGTAATGTTGTGCAAGTTGCAACGGAGGATTGTGCAAAAAGAGGTGTGACCTGAATCGTCAAACTCAATGCGACACCGCGTAAAAAAGAATTCAACATAGGCTCACCGTTTAAAAAGCTTTATTATATCATATGTTTTTTATTTTTTAGATATTTTTTGGATATTTTGTTATAATTTAGTTCTATTTTCAGGAGTAAGTATGTTTCGAATATCTTTCGTTCACGTATGCAGGATAATACTCATCCTTCCTATGAGCGTATGTTCAGCAGTGGATGTTCCACTTTATGATTTTTCTATGGCAGGCTATAGCCAAAATGTGGATCATTATCTTTCTCCACAAGACGATCGTTATATGAAACCTTTGATAAGCACAGAATATCAACAGACCCAGACTCAACAATTTTATCAGCATTATTATGCGGATGATGCCGAAGGATTATCTCCTTGGAGTGAGCAGTTCGTGGCAGCAGTCTTGCCTCAAGTGTATGCGCAAGAGTTGTCGATCTTAGATCAATTTAATAATCTAAATAAACCCTTCAACGAAAAACATTATGCTGAGAACTTCAAAGAACATGATGAGGTTTGGTGGCAAACGATCAAAACCAACATGGATTTACCTGCTTTAATTATGGCCAAATTTCAACCAGAACATCGCGCCATCGCAGTTGCCAATACATTTGCACGTGCTTTACCGGATATAGCTCCTGATTTTTATCATGTTTCTTTACCTGGTCAAGGTTTTCCATTTGATAATTTACAAGATTCTGTGATTTGGGTGGGTACACCTTTGTATGTATTGAGTACGTCCCAAGATAAAGCATGGTCGTTGGTGCTGACACCAGATGGTTATTTTTCGTGGATAAAAAGTCTTGATATGGCATATGTATCGGCGGATGTCATGCAGAAATGGCAACGTGCTGCGCAGCGCCAATTGGTTGCTGTGACGGCTACCGCAACCCCTATCCTCGATCACCAGCAGCATTTTCAATGTTCTGGCTATATAGGTACGGTGCTGCCGATGCACGGTCAAGATGAGCAGGCATGGCATGTATTTGTTCCGGTAAAAAATCGTCATCACCGGGCTGTGATCAAAATAGGCAAGATTAATAAAGCATCAGCAGCAGCTATGCCTCTTCAAGCGACACCACAAAATATGGCAAAGATATTACAGCAGTTGCAAAACCGTCCGTATGGATGGGGAGGGGCCTTTTTGTTTAATGATTGCTCCTTGGAAATGAAAAGTATTTTTACGCCTTTTGGGGTTTGGTTACCTAGAAATAGTGCACAACAAGCCAAATTGGATGCAACAGAAAATCTTTCTGTTTTGAATATGGATGAACGGCTTAAAGTCTTACAAGAAAAAGGGCACCCATTGATGACGCTTATCTTTATTGGCGGGCATGTGATGCTCTATCTTGGGCAACATCAAGAAGCGGCTATGACCTATCAAAATGTTTGGGGACTAGCACCGATTGCCCGCGATAAGCGGTATGTGATTGGAAAATCTGTGTTTTTGCCTTTGTTAGCAAGTTATCCAGACAATCTTGATGTGATGTCTTTGGCCAATAAATCTATATTTAAATTGATTTACCTAGATACCCTACCTCAAGTGAAGGATACGCCTGAATCGTTCGTAGCCAGATTTATGTGATCACATGATCAATTGCTGTATCTCTTGAAATACTTTTTCTATGAGTTGATCTTTGTTCTCTAGGTCAAAACGGGAGGCGTCGATGGGTTTACCCACATGGACTTCCGCATATTGATCAAGATGAAATTGGCTTGAATGTGCTGGTAAAATTTGATTAGCGCCCCGTATACCAATTGGAATTATGGTTGCGCCAGTTTTGATGGCGGTGATGAAGCCTCCTTTTTTGAAAGGACCTAATTCACCTGTCACAGAACGTGTTCCTTCTGGTGCTATCCACATCACAATCCCTGATTCTAACAAGGTTTTGACTTGAGCCAAATCCGCGAGGGCTTGTCGGCGATTTTTACGATCAATAAAAGGAAATTCCGCAGCGACCATCCCACCTCCCATGATGGGGATTTTAGACAATTCTTTTTTAGCCAGCATCCGAATTGGAAACTTTGGAAATGCTTGTAAACTTAATGGGATGTCAAATAAGCTAGAATGATTGCACATCACAATTGTGGCGACGCCTTTTTGTGGTTTGACGCGATGCGGATTGACTACTTTACAGCGAATCCGTAATAAATGTAGCATACGTTTGGACCAGCGTTGCAACTCTTCACTACACCATTGCCGGGTGATGGTGCCAAAACCTGATTTTAAAATGGCACGTCCACACGTATTTGCCATATACAAAAAAGATAGCAAAATAATCCAAATGGAATACAATTTTCCAGCTTTCATAACAAAGGACCCGATAACAAAAGAAGCACAATACAATGAATTGGCTTTGGAATCCACCCTTCAATACCCAAGGACTTAGTGTTTTATAATACCATTCCTCCTCAAAATTAGACCGAATGATAGTGGTTTTTTTATTTTAACTTGACGCATTAGGCGCATCTGTTTACTATGAATGCAAATGATTCGTGTGCAAATATATTTAATTTGAGCATGTTATCTATATAAAAATATTTGTTTTCGATAGGATTAGAAAATGCGTTAAGAGTTTAAATAAGCTAAGGAGCTTCACTTTAGATAGGGGTCTATGATATGAAACATTCTAATTTCACCATTTGCAATGCAACTATTCACCCAGGCGAAACAGCCCATTTGGCATTGCCACTTCCAGAGCTATATTCTTGTACTTCTTTTTATATGCCTATAAAAGTCGTACATGGTAAAAAACCCGGACCCTGTTTATTAGTTTTTTCTTCTGCTAAAGGAGATGAATTAAATGGCATCGAAATTGTGAATCGATTATTAGCCTCCCTGACGCAAGGGTTGTGCGGTACTTTGATCTTAGTTCCCGTATTAAATATCTTTGGTTTGGTTGCGCAATCAAAAGTCCTAACTCATGAAATGAGTCTTGATGGTTGCTTTCCTGGCGTGGCTCAAGGGTCGTATGGTGAACGTTTTGCACATATATTTACGCAAGAAATTTTATGTAAAACCAATTATTGTATCGAATTACAAACGGGCTCACTGAATCATGATCTTCTTCCACAAATTTATTGTAATCAAGATGATCATGAAGCGGTAAGACTGGCTCAACAATTTGCTGCGCCGGTGATTACCAACCTCAAAGCGGTAAAAAACTCATTACAACAAACAGCGAAACAACTTAATATTCCTTTATTGGTTTATCGAGCCGGTGAGGCCATGCGCTTTAATGAAGCGGCCATCAAATTAGGTTTGTCGGGTATTCAGAATGTGATGCAAGCTCTAGGGATATTAGAAATTCCACCTACGGAGATTGCAAATGATACCTTGTTTAAGCCTGTGATTTCACAAGATCAAGATTGGCTTAGAGCTCATCGTAGCGGTGTTTTATTGAGTGAAGTAGAGCTGGGTCAAATGATCCTTAAGGGACAAATCATTGGACGGATCAGCGATCCATTTAGTTCACACTCTTCTGAACCTGTACAAGCAAGCCAAGATGGCATCATTGTGGGGATCAATCGTCATCCTCTCATACACGAAGGACAAACTATCTTTAAAATAGCCTCTTTTATAGATAATAATCGCGCTCAAAATGTCTTGGAAAGCTGGAATGACCACCAGGTTTGTGAGGCATAAACATGGATAATAAAATCTCTTTAACCGGTACCATAACGTGGTTAATCTGTACCTTGTTTTTTATGTATGAATTTATTTTACGTACCTTATTAGGTACGTTTCAATTTCAGGTGATGAATGATTTACAGTTAACCGCTGTTCAATTTGCGTTTTTAAGCACGACCATGTTTCAATTGGTCTATGGTCTGATGCAAATCCCTATTGGTATGCTGATAGATGCTTGGGGATTGAAAAAAACGCTTCTTGCGGCCACTCTTCTTTGCACTATTGCTACTCTTGGCTTTTCTCTAACCCAAAATTTTATAGTCGCTATCCTGTTTCGTATGTTGATGGGTCTGGGCGCATCATGTGGTTTTATTTGTGTGCTCATTGCCATTTATGACTGGATGCCAAGAAAAAACATAGGCCTTTTTATTGGAATTTCTCAATTCATAGCTACAATTGGTCCTATGCTTGCTGCAGGGCCTCTCAGTTCTATGTTGTCTCAATCTCATTTGAGTTGGCGCACTATTTTCTCAAATCTTGCCTTAATAGGTGGGATTATTAGTGTTTTTGTGTTTTTTTATGTCAACAATAATAGGCAACAAACGGCTAAGTTTATGATTCTATCTCATTCATCGTCTCTTTTCGGAAGATTAGGCCATTTGATAAAACAAAAACAAATTTGGTTGATTGCTATTTATTCTGCATCCATCTATTTTTCTATTGAATATTTAACTGAAAATGAAGGGGTAGGATTTCTAGTTGCAAAAGGATTTTCTGCTACTTTTTCTTCCTATATGATCACCTTAGCATGGTTAGGACATGCTTTGTTTTGTCCCTTGTTAGGTTATCTTTCTGATAAAACGCAGCGTAGAACACCTTTTATGTATGTCAGCTCCATTATTATGTTAGTTGCCATCATAGGCATTATTTACGTTCCATTGTCAGAAACGCTACTCGCGATCTGTTTTATCCTAATTGGTCTTGGCGCAAGTAGTGCGAGTATCGGGTTTGCTATTATGGCCGATCAGTGTAAAGAAAATTCATTGGCGGCCGGTATTGGTATTAATAATACGATGATTGTTGTGTCCTCTTCATTTATTGCGCCATTGATTGGATATGTATTATCACATGCAAGTGGCGGCAATATGGTCAGGTTAGGGCATTATCAAGAAGGGTTTGTGATTATGGTGATCCTGGTTTTGGTGGCTTCATTTATTTCTATATTTTGGATTAAAGAAACATTTTGTAAGTCGACATGCACCAATACCATTGTGAACCCGACGAATAATGATTATTTGAGAGCCTGATATGACATCTTTAAAATCACAGCATCCTCCTAAGATGAGGACCGTTCCTGAACAACAGAATATGACACTTTCAACGCTACCTTATTCCAAACGAATTTTGTTTGCGTTACGTAAAATCATGCAGCAAATGGATTATCATTCCAGGAATCTGGATAAGAAATATGGCATTACGGTGCCACAATTAGTGTGTTTATATGAAATTTATGAAAAAGGGGTCATGACACTGTCTGTATTATCCAAGCAAGTCCATTTGTCGTCGAGCACATTGGTTGGTGTCATCGACCGATTAGAAGAAAAAGGATTGATCAGACGCACCCGCGATACTGAGGATCGCCGTGTTATTTTTATTGAAATAACGGAGAAAGGGGAGCAGTTTGTTAGTACATCACCTCATCTTTTACATAATAAATTGGACGAGCAATTTAAAGTGATTGAAGAATCAGAGCAAATACTGATTGCCAATTCATTGGATCTTTTGGTCGAGATGTTGGCGCATAGGTCGATAGTGTGATGTGATTGCTCGGTATTATTGACGTATCTGCCACTATTTGATTAACGTTTTAAGTATTTCAGCGGTCTTATCTAAAACGCGTATCATTTGGTCATATAGTTTTTCTAAAAGTTGGATATGACCGGCTTTGTGGTAACGTTCCAAATATTGGCATGCAGTGGCAGCACGTGTGAGGCCAATACTTACAAAACCTCCCTTTAATTTATGAGCCACTTTCGCAATTTTTTCCCAATCAGATGCTTCATGCGCTGGTTTTAAATGAGACAATTCTTCTGAAAGAATAGTCATGGTGAGTTTTAACATATCCATAAGTAAAGAATTATCATTGCCTAAGACTTTTTTTGCATTTTCTATATCAAATATCAGAAGATTATCAATGGCAAACAGCTCCTCCTCAGTATTTGGCAAATCTATTCCAAGTGCTTTTTTTGAGATGGCAGTTGAACTCGACGATGATGTATTGGTTGTATCATTGAACACTGAAAACGTATGATATATTTCGGTTAATTTTTCGATATTTAGCGGTTTAATTATCACGTGGTTCATTCCAGAGGCAATGCATTCGTCGTGCATTTTACCTTCAGCGTGTGCAGTCACACCAATAATGAGTACTGGTTTTATGTGATGTTTTTTTTCGTGGGCTCTTAATTGGAGTGTGAATTCAATGCCCGACATTCCAGGTAAACCTACATCTGAGAGAATAAGATCGTACGATTTGTTTTTAGCCAGCTCTAAGGCGGACTCGCCATCACTGGCAGGGGTAGAATGGCAGTGTGTTTGTGTGACAAGCGTTTGTGCAATAGTGAGTGCAATAGTATTATCTTCGATGATCAATACTTCAGGCACATTAGGCAAATGTTGTGTGGTTTCTGCAATAAGAGGTTGTAATATAGGTGATTTTTCTACTGGTTCTTTTAAAGAGGTATGGCTTATATTTTGGGGTTTAACATTTTTTTCAGCTATTTTAAGGGTTAAAGTAAATGAGAACTTAGAACCTTTTGACATGTTACTTTCGACAGATATTTTGCCGCCTAACAGTTCAGTATATGTTTTAACAATATGTAAACCTACCCCATGACCTTTATTGAGTCCTTTATAAGAAGGGGTCACCTTATAAAAAACCTCAAATATTTTATTTAAAGATTCTGAGGGAATACCTATGCCTGTGTCACTAACTTCAAAGAGTAATTGAATCTTATCTTCAAAAGTTTCCACTAACTTAATAGCGATATCCACACACCCACTTTGGGTAAATTTGATAGAATTTCCTACTAAATTTAATATGATGTGATGAATTTTATCGTGATCCCCTATTAATATAGGCGGAATATGTTCATCAATAGATTTACGGAGGTTTATTTTTTTCAAATCTACTGAGGATTGTTCTAAATCGATAACAGTTTGAACAAGGTGATGTAGATCAAACGGTTCTTCGTGAATATCATTAAAGGTTATGTTGCCCAATGATACGACATCAAGAAATTTATTTAACATATTAAGCAATTCATCGGCACTTTTTACCATGTCGTGTACTTTGGTTCTGGGGCTAGGATTGTCTATTTCTTGTTCCGCAAGCATTCCAAGGCCTACTACTCCAGATAAAGGAGTGCGGATATCGTGGCTCATATTGGCAATAAATTCGGTTTTGGCAATACTAGCAGCTTCCGCCGCAGTTTTTGCTTGTCGCAAGTCCGCTTCTATTTGTTTTCGTTCTGTAATATCTATGGTATTTCCAGCTATTCCAATAATATTTCCATTTTTATCCAGTAATGGACTTTTTATTGAAAGCAGTACAATGAGTTCGCCATTGGATAAATAAGTGGTTTCTTCTCGGGTTACTTCTATTTTTCTTTTCATGACTTCAAGATCATTTTTACGATATACTTCAGCGGTGGTATGATTAAATAGTTGAAAATCAGTTTTGCCAATGACTTCCTCCTCAATTCCATTTTTAATAAATCCCATTTTTTGTAAACTTTGGGCACAATGCTTATTTAAGCCAATCCAGACACAGTTTTGATCTTTCCAATAAATATCCCCGGGTAAATTATCGATAAGTCCTTTTAACCTTTGATATTTCGTTTCAAAATCATAAATTTTACTACTTAAATCCTTAATGGTTATTTCAAAATCTATATTCGTTGATTTAGGATTTTCTTGAGAAGTGTTTTTATCCATAATGGACTTGCAGTTTATTGTGTATATTTGTTTAGTATAGTTAATATGTAAAAACCATGCCAGTATGATTTTAGTCGTATTAGAAATGTTAAACTTTCTTGAAAGATTGTTATTTTTGATATATTGTTGGGCAATTTATTGGTATTTAAATCAATTAATGAGATAATGTATGTTAACACCTAATGGTCATCCTGCTAATAAAATAGAAAAAGTGATGTTGCTCTCAATGTGGGCTAATACCCTCCAAGAGGAGATTGCGCAACAAAGTACTATGAATACAAAAAGACTCCTTACTGCAGGATTAGGAAAACCTACTTACCCGATTAATTCTCATACTATTTCTTCTTATTTAAATTATTGGCAAAAAATGAGTGATTTGACCAAAAGATGGTATTTAAATCCAGAGGAACATGAAAGTTCTGCTATAGATTATGGTGATCCTCGTGGAGATTTAGAACCTAGAGTTTTGATGTCGGATGTGATGTCAAAATGGTATGAATCAGATATAAAACCAGACCATATTTTGTTTACAGTAGGGGGTATTGGGGCGTTACGAGTTATTTTTGAAACGTTTAATACGCATTATGATGATACGCCAGGGTACCGCGTTATTACGCCTTTTCCGCACTATAGTGCTTATTCGAATAATCCTATGCATAGGTTGCATCCTATTGAAGTCATGGACGTACCTGGTTACAAATTGACGGCAAAAGCGGTTGAAAAAAGCATTAAAGAAGCTTATGAGTTAGCGGCATCTGATCATGGTTTGCCTAAAGCCATATTAATTTGTAACCCATCAAATCCTTTAGGTACTGTAATAGATGCGGTGGAGATGAAAGCAATAGCGAAGGTTTTAAGAAGATACCCGGATTTATACATTATTCTAGATGAAGCGTATGCTGAAATGTGTTATGTGGAGTTACCTTCTTTTTTGAAAATTGCACCTGATTTAAAAAAAAGAATGATTATTATGAGATCTGCCACCAAAGCATTATCAGCTGCAGGCGAACGCATGGCTATACTCATGGTGTTTGAAACAGCTTTGATGAATGAGTTTTTGAATAAAAATATCAGTTATTTTATTCATGCCCCCAGATCTGCTCAAATGGCCTATGCTCAAACAATGATCAATTTTGATGATGTTGAAAAACAAAATTTACGTGAGTTTTATAAACAAAAAGTTGATTACGTGCTAAATCGTTTAAATGATATGAGCGCAAATATGCCTGATATCTCTTACACTGTTCATGCAACCTTTTATGCATTAGGAAATTTTAGTGATTTATTCGGGTTAATGTTACCAATTGAAGCGCAACGAGCTTTACAAAAAAAAGGAAAAATCACCACAGATGAAGAGTTGGCTTATTATTTATTATTTAAAGATTCGGTCATGATCGCACCGTTATCTTATTTTGGATTACCGAATAACAAAGGATTTATTCGTATTACTTGTAGTGGAAATATTCAAGAATTAAAAGAGCTCATGGATCGCTTAGAATATCGTTTATTCAAAGCTAGAAAAAAAATCAAACTGGCTTTTTTAGAAAGTATCATGAAGCAACTACCTGAGCTTAAAAATCTAGATGAATCTATGTATTTGGCTATTATTAAGAAAATGGCTCTTTTTTCAGAAGAAGATACTTGTAAGTCTTTAAAAACAAAAAATGAAATTTTACAAAAAATAAAGGCTACAATTGAAGGCATACTAGATTTATCAAATGTATAAACTTTTTCAAAAATTTATAACTGTTTATCTATGCGCAGGATTATGTATGTTTTCCGAAAATGCGCATACTGCAATTGATCAAATTTTAAATGACAATTTCTTTCAAAATCCAGCTGAATTAAGTTTGATAACCAATTTTCAGATACTTGGTGGGAACGTTTTTATCAGTCCCGAGATAAAATTTATTGGTACAACAAACTTAGGGTCAGGCCATGCTACTAGTGATGTAAATGATTTTTTGCCCTACATATTAGTCGATTATCGAGTATCTGATAAATGGGTCTTTGGAGTCAATATTGTTCCCAGCGCGTATGGCCATTTAGAGTGGCCAATAGATTCCATTGTAGCTCAAGACGCTACAGTAACGGATGTATTATATTATCGATATGGGCTCCAATCTAGTTACCAAATAACTGATACATTGAGTTTGGGTATAGGTGCTAATTTGCAAGCTAATGAACATTATGAATTAGACTTTGTTGTATCTGGATTAGGGAACGAGTTAAATAATGTTTCTGGGTTCAATTTTATTGCGGATGTAGGTTTGCATTACAAGATCACGTCACGACATTCTTTATCTATTGCTTACTATTCCCCTGTGAATAACAAGAAAGGACATGGGCGTAGTGTTTTACATCCTAATATCAATAATAATTTTACTTTAAATATCAACGAAGCAAGTGTGGCTTTTATTGGTCTGGAGCATTGCTGGACGCCGCGATGGTCTTTGGAAGAAAAAGTGTACTGGTCCGGCTGGAGTATTCAAAAAAACATTTATTTTAACAATACCACCAGAGGGTCATTTGTGATTCCCACAAATTACAAAGATACTTTATCGTTCTTATTCACGACAAAATATTCTATAACTGATAAAACCGTATTAATCGGTGGTTTACTTTATGAAACGAATCCAGTTCCAATAGAAACAAATGCAATAGGATATCCTTTAGCTGCCTTTGGCGCCATTACGTCGGGTTTTAGTATTGTGTTACAAAATGAGTTGTCGATGCAATTTATATATAGCTACGGTAAATTTTTACCCAATTCTCCAATTAATAATTCCGGAAGCATTGGTACTATTACCGCAAATGTTCAGGCAGCAGTTTTACAAGTAATGTATAAAATATAGGACGTTTTGACAATTGCTTCTCGCGCCTTGGCTTGTCCGAAGCATGCAGGAGATTTAGATTAAGAGCAAATTTCCTCTTACAGGTCACGCCATTCTGGGTTAAGCTCTTCAATCAAATTCACTCTCCATTGTCTATAGCAATTTTTAAAATGTTTTTCACGTCGAGCAGCTTCTATATCAGATAAATACATTTTTTAATAGATCAAAATATAAACATTATGATGAGCAGTAAATCCTGGTATTACCTTATTTTTATGCTCCCAAACCCTTTGAATTAAATCAAACGTTGTACCGAGCTATAGAGTACCATTGCGCTTACTCGCCATACTATAGACCTAAATGCTTCATTTTTCTTCCTGGTTATCGAGATTTGGACTTACCATAATCAATGAATTAATACTTTTAATTTAGCCTTATTTTTAACTTGAGCATCTCCTGGATGTCTCGGACAAGCCGAGGCACGTAGGCGGGGGAGCCGTGTCAACACACCCTATATAAATGGATGATGGTTGTATCCTCTGTTACAGAAAATAATAGCCAAAAGCGTTGAAATTCGTAACGTAATTCTGTAAGGTTTTTTATGGAATGAAAACTTATCACAAGGATGTATTGGATGGCATTACATAGTAAAAGTTACTCAGTTTATTTATTAGGCATTTTGTTGGCTTTAAGTGGCTCCGAACTACAAGCTGGGACAATCGATTCCGCTCAAGGTGAGATCATTGAAAAAGTGTACTTTAGTATTTTTGGTGGAGGAGGGGTATCTAATCAAGTCAATATCGGTCAATATGGAACAGCCTTTTTCATCGAGGCTGAGAATGGTCCTTTGGCTATAAATGCTTCTGGCCAAGCAAGCACTCGAAATGCGAGACTCTTCGGTGGACACATTGGTTATCAATGGCGGGATGTCGTTTTAAATTCTTTCAATCGTCAAGCTAATATGTCTTCTGCCATTGAATTAGAAGGATATTATTTGGCAAAAAGTTCATTAAGTGGTCATGATATCAACAATGACGTCACAAGACCTATTGAGAGTGATTTTCTTGTCACTTATCCAATGAGCACAGGTATTTTTCTCGCCAATACTTTGTTGAATTTTAATTGGGCTCATTACGACAAATGGCATCTTTATGTGGGAGCGGGTATTGGTGCAGCGCTTATATCTATTTCACAGGCAGAGTCATTACAAATGGCGCCACTCGAAGCAGATGTAAATCACTATAGTGGGAATCCCAATGATACGATAGCCACGTTTGCTGCTCAAACCAAAGTTGGATTAAATTTTGCCATCAGTGAACACCTGAGTCTCTTTGCTGAGTATCGCTGGTTGTATATTGCTGATTCCAATTACACATTTGGCTCTACAGTTTATCCTACTCACGTAGCAACAAGCACTTGGAATGTGAATTTAGGATCTCAAGATTACAATATGGGTGTCGGTGGAATTCGCCTTATTATTTAACACGACAAATTTTCATTCCCCCAGAAGATATGCTGCTTATTAGGGCATGTTGACAATTGCTCCCCGTGCCTCGGCTTGTGCGAGGCATCCAAGAGATGCTCAAGTTAAAAATAAAGCTAAATTAAAAGCATCAGCGAATACAACTTATCATGACAGTCCAAGACTGTGATTGCTGGTATAACCTAGATGAGACCCAGTCTCCGCTCACTAAAGCCTTTGATATTCAGTCCGTAATAATTTTTACATTGGTTGCATAGAGACCGCGCTCGCCTGTTTGGCAGTCATAGCTGATGCGTTGCCCAATTTGTAATTCTTTATATCCAGCCATTTCAACTTCGGAAAAATGCACAAAAATTTCAGCATCATCGTTGTCTGCGGTTATGAATCCATAGCCTTTGATCTTATTAAATCGATTCACGGTCCCGGTTGCCATCGGCGTCTTCCTAATGTGAGATAAGTTTTGATTGATTCAAAAGAGGATATTGGGTTTTGCCTAATTTAGCCAGTTTAATTTGAAATGAGCTCTGCGACAGTAACAGGTTCGATGTGGTCTCTCAGTAAAACCCGAAAATAAAAGCATTATACGCAGATGGCAGCTACCATAGCTCAGAGAAAATAAGTGCATTGAAATCTTTAAAGTATCAATAAATACACCATGAGATAATTAATGATGCATTTTGTTGGGATAAAAATATCGAGAAATCAAAGCGATCAGGGCATTGAAAAACAGGTAAATCATAATTCATTTAAAGGCGTTTCTATGACTTTGTAGATAGGAAATTCGCATATAAATCCTATTTGTGGTATGATATGTTCTTAAATTAACATATGGAGTGGACCCATGCTATATGGTGCTTTGAATCTATCCTTTTGGGGATATATTGTGGCAGGAGTTATTTTAACTCAAGCTACGATTGCTTCGGTAACTATTTATTTGCATCGCCATCAAACGCATCGTGCGTTAGATTTGCATCCTGCAGTGAGTCATGTATTTCGGTTATGGCTGTGGATGACAACAGGGATGGTGACGGCTGATTGGGTTGCGATTCATCGCAAACACCACGCAACCACAGATATGGAAGGGGATCCTCATAGCCCAGTGGTAGAAGGGATCAAAAAAGTATTCTGGCAGGGTGCGGAATTATACCGAAAAGCGCGTAAAGATCGCGATATGGTCGAGAAATATTCTCATGGTACGCCTGATGATTGGTTGGAAAGAAATGTTTATAAACGCTTTTCGTCCAGAGGTGTGATCTTGATGTTGGTGTTGGACTTATTTTTGTTTGGTGTTCCAGGAATTACCATTTGGGCTATCCAAATGGCATGGATTCCTATCTGGGCTGCTGGTGTGGTCAATGGTATCGGTCATTATCGTGGCTATCGGAATTTTGAATGCCCAGATACGTCGACCAACGTTTCTCCTTGGGGATTCTGGATTGGTGGTGAAGAATTGCATAATAATCATCATACCTTTGCATCTTCTGCAAAATTTTCAGTTAAATGGTGGGAGTTTGATATTGGTTGGCTTTATATTCAAATCTTGTCTTTTTTTGGCCTAGCAAAAGTCAAAAAATTACCGCCCAAATTGGCTCAGATTGACAACAAATTGACAGTGGATTTGGATACGGTAAAAGCTGTGGTTGCTAATCGTTTTCAAGTCATGGCGCATTACTACAATGATGTGTTGGCTCCTATGTTGCAACAAGTAAAACGTGATGATGTGGCGTCTGAGCAAGATAAAAAGCTGGTTCAACGTGCCAGTAAATTATTAAAGCGCGAACACACTTTGTTGACACCAAAAGCGTCCTCGCATCTGCAAGCTTTATTGGATCGTTACGAGCCATTGCGTATCGCTTATGATTATCGTCAATCTTTGCAATTTGTTTGGTTGAAAACAGCGACATCACAAAAGGAATTAATTGAGTCATTGCAAGTCTGGTGTAAACAAGCAGAAGAATCAGGCCTGGAATCACTAAAGCAGTTTGCTACGCAAATCAAAAGCTACGTTCCAAGGGCATCAGTTTAGGACTTGCACGATACTGAATGTTTATGTCACCATGGACTTATGCGCTCATCTTAATTTTTAGTAAGGTGGGTCATAAGTCTTTATTATTTTTTGGAGATCCTAAATGACTTGGAGCTTGATGCTAAATGTATTCCTCTTAGCGGGGGTGGTGATCGCTATTGTGAGAACCATGAGAGCTCGACGACAGCAAGATGTCAAAAAAACAGCTCCTAATCCTACTCTCAGCCCATCTCAATCTAATTTTTATGATGACATCGTTGCGGTTCGCAAAGTGAATGACGATGAACCGTTAGTGCTCAAGCCTATATTGTCTCCACCCTTACGCCAACCTTTGCATACCTCATCTCCTAAGATACTTAAATCAGATAAAATCCTTAAATCAGAAGAGGCTCAACCTACCTTAAGACCTGTCATTGCTTCTTCAGAAGCAGTAGAAACTGTTTTACCTAAAAAAGAAGATACCGTTACGGCTTCAATCGCTCAAGCACCCTCTGTCATGATGTTTTTGTTAGCCAAATCCAACCGTCAATTGGCCGGCTACGAATTATTACAAGCTGTTTTGTCTGCAGGGTTTCGTTTTGGAGAAGGGGATTTATTTCATCGCCATCAATATCAAAATGGTCAGGGGCCTATCATGTGCACTTTAGCCGCAGCGACACCAACAGGTGTGTTTGATTTGCAAAATATCGGTGGATTTGTCGTGCATGGTTTGTGTTTGTTTATGCAGTCTTCGGGGCATTCAGAGACAGATGCAGAACGGTTTGACATCCTGATGGATAGCGCAAAAACTTTAAGTGACAGCTTGGATACTCATCTTTTAGACGACCGTCGTGCACCCTTATCTGAACAAAGTATCACACGTTATCATCAACAATTGATGTTGACAGAAGACAGCCTCTTAATAGAATAAAAATGCCTTCGCCATGGAAAACATGGGGCCAAGGCATTTATAAAAAGCCTAGTATAAAACTGAATATGGTTTAAAAATAATTGATGATTCACTTCTTTTTTAGGGACTATTCATGTGTTTTTCGGCTTCAGCCAGCTTTACCGCAAGTGCCATACTATTTCCTTTAGGATTATATGCGGTTGTGAAATCCCTCAAATCCAATCCTTCTTATGTTCTTTTGATGTGTATCCCTATTTTATTTGGTATCCAGCAATTCAGTGAGGGACTCATCTGGATAACGTTACATCATACAAATCCATTCTTATTATCATGGAGTACATGGCTGTATTTGCTGACCGCCTTTTGCATCTGGCCTATTTATTTTCCCCTTGCTCTGTATCATTTGGAATCAAATCGTCAACGTAAAAAATGGTTGCTGTTGATGGTGCTATTTGGGTGTTGTTTAAGTCCTTTACTGTTCATGAAAAGCTACGGAGCTAAAGCCCAATTAGAACATCAATCCATCACTTATTTTATTGATCAGGCTCTGTATAGTGAATACATTTTTACACTGTGTTATTTGCTGTTATTTTTATTATCCTCCTTTATTTGCTCGATAAAATCCGTGCGCTTATTTGGTATTCTTTTGCTCCTATCTTTTTTAGTCTCTAGTATTTGGTTTTTATACGCCTTCGCTTCGGTGTGGTGTTATTTTTCAGCGGTGGAATCCTTAATTATTGTCTACATTGCCACGACTTTAAAAAAAACTCAGGTGAAAAAGGTTAGGTGATGATCTTCTGCTAGCATGGTTGGATTTTTCCTACCTTTATTCTTTCGTTTGCAGTAAACTATTGATTTGCATATTTATGTTAGATTCCTATGAACCTCAGTGATATTGCGCGTATTTTAAACGTACCATGTGCTAATGATCAGGTATTATCTGGACTTAGTATCGATAGTCGTCACATCCAGCCTGGACAAGTGTTTGTTGCAATTCTAGGTGAGCGATTTGATGGCCATGACTATGTCGTGGATGCTGTGCGCTCAGGTGCGGTGGCTGTGATATGTGAAAGGGCCCTCCCGGATGTGTCTGCGGTACAATGGGTGGTTCCCTCTACCTTAAACGCTTTGGCTGCTATTGCTCGTTGGCATCGCCAACAATTCAATTGTCCCGTGATTGCTGTCACTGGCTCTAATGGTAAAACAACCGTCAAAGAAATGATTGCCCATATTTTACCTCAGCCTTCTTTTGCAACTAGGGGTAATTTGAACAATCACATTGGCGCCCCCCTGAGCGCATTGCAACTGCGATCTGAGCATCATTATGCCGTATTTGAATTAGGCGCCAGTGGCCCTGGCGATATTGCGCATACCGTAGCGATAGTTCAACCCAGCGTTTCTTTGGTGAATAATATTGCACCTGCGCATATTGAAGGATTTGGCAGCATTGATGGGGTTGCTCGTGCCAAAGGCGAAATTTATCAAGGCCTCAGCCCAACAGGCACTGTGGTCATCAACGATGATGATGCATATGCGCATTTTTGGGATGATCTTTTGACGCCGGAACGCATTGTTGTTCGATTTTCTCGCGCTCACGCGGCCACAGTGTATGCGCGAGATGTGATTTTGTCCAAAATAGGTCATCCAGAATTCAAACTAATCATGCCCCTGGGTGAAGCTGTGGTGCGATTAAAAGTACCGGGGCATCATAATGTGAGTAATGCCTTGGCGGCTGCTTCTTGTGCTTATGCGGTGGGTATTTCTCTGCCTGCCATTGTTGCGGGATTAGAGTCATTCACAGGTGTCTCTGGGCGTATGACTTTTCGTCAAGGCAAACACGAGGCGACGATTATTGATGATACTTATAATGCTAATTTACGCTCTACACTTACCGCAGTTGATGTGTTGTCCAAATGTTCTGGAGTGCGCATTTTAGTTTTGGGCGATATGGCCGAATTAGGTGTCTGGGGAGAACGGCATCATGAAGAAATCGGATTAGCCGCTCGTGAACAAGGCATAGATTGGGTGTTGACATGCGGTACTTTGAGTGCCAAATCAGCCCTGGCTTTTGGATCAGGTGGTCAACATTATGATAATCAAGACGAGTTGGCCAAAGATTTATTACGTCGTTTGAATGAGCAAACCACAGTCTTAGTGAAAGGCTCCCGATCAGCTGCGATGGAACATATCGTCCAGCAACTTATTTAATGCAAGGATAACGATCATGCTTTATTGGATAACACAATTATTACAAAGCCAATATCATTTTTTTAGAGTGTTTCAATACATCACATTTAGATCTATTTTGGCTGCTTTGACTGCCTTATTGGTCGGATTATTGTGTGGACCCATGACCATTCGTTGGTTGAGAGGATTACAAATAGGCCAAATGATTCGTGAAGATGGCCCAAAAACTCATTTATCCAAAGCGGGAACCCCTACGATGGGTGGGGTATTGATTTTGCTGGCCATAACGATTAGTACGTTATTATGGGGAGATTTACGTCAGACCAGTTTATGGGTTGTATTATTGGTGACCCTAAGTTTTGGATTGATTGGTTGGATTGATGATTATCGCAAATTGGTTTTAAAAAACAGCAAAGGGTTGCCTGCTCGTTGGAAGTATTTTTGGCAATCGGTTATCACCATCATCGCATTAGTGTACCTCACGCATAATTCGACTATTCCTTTGCAATCTCTGTTAACCATTCCATTTTTTAAAGCGTTGTTTGTTAATTTGGGGGTGTTCTTTCCTGTATTTGCATATCTTGTGGTGGTTGGTTCGAGTAATGCTGTGAATTTGACCGATGGTTTAGATGGATTGGCTATCATGCCGATTGTCATGGTAGTGGGTGCATTGGGTATTTTTGTGTATGCAGCCTCGAATGTGGTTTATGCGCACTATTTGGGTATACCATTTGTCGCAAATAGTGGAGAAGTTACCATATTTTGTGCATCTATCGTGGGTGCTGGTTTAGGTTTTTTATGGTACAACTCTTATCCTGCCCAAATTTTTATGGGAGATGTTGGTTCTTTATCTTTAGGTGCTGCATTGGGGATGATTGCTTTGATCATTCGACAAGAACTGGTATTGATGATCATGGGTGGTTTGTTTGTGATTGAAACGATGTCTGTGATTTTACAAGTCGGTTATTTCAAATATACCGGTGGCAAACGATTATTTCGCATGGCACCTTTACACCATCATTTTGAATTAAAAGGATGGTCCGAACCCAAAGTCATTGTACGATTTTGGATTATAACCGTGGTATTTGTATTATGTGGCTTAGCAACATTAAAGCTTCGATAGAGATGGATTATGAGTCATTATTTGGTAGTAGGTTTAGGGAAAACAGGTCATTCCATTGCTCGTTATTTACAGCGGCATCATTTGGATTTTTCTGTATTTGATACGCGTGAGCAAACCGAGGCGGTAGCCCCATTTCATCTAGAGTTTCCTGATATTGACTTATATCTGGGTGAGTTTCCGGAAGAAAAATTGGCGCAGATTTCAGAGATCATTGTGAGCCCCGGTGTGCCTTTAGAAACACCGTGTTTGGTCGCAGCGAAAGCATTAGGCCTTCCTATCTATGGCGATATTGAATGTTTGGCGCGCAACCTTGATGCGCGCGTGATTGCGATCACTGGTACCAATGGTAAATCCACTGTGACGACTTTGGTTGGCTTGATGGCTCATACCTTTGGTTTGAAAACAGCGGTTGCTGGAAATATTGGTATGCCCGTTCTGGATTTGCTTGCGGATGACATTGATTATGACCTATGGGTTTTAGAATTATCTAGTTTTCAACTGGATTTGATTGAATCACTGCAACCAATTGCTGCAACGATGTTAAATATAACGCCCGATCACTTGGATCGCCATCATACGTTAGAGGCTTATATTGCAGCCAAACAACGCGTTTATCATCAGGCGCAATGTATGGTGTATAACCGTGAAGATGCTGTTACCCAACCTTGGGATCCAGCAAAAGCCAAAAGCATAAGTAGTTTTGGATTGAATGAAGCCATCGAAGGGCAATGGGGTTTGATTCTAGATCAAGAAGAAACTTTTTTAGCCTATGGCAAAACCAAACTTCTTTCCGTCGATGAGTTACGTATCCAAGGCCGTCATAATTGGGCGAATGCTTTGGCGGCTTGTGCTGTAGCACATGCTGCAGGGATTTCTTTTGCCGCCATGCAAGATGTATTGAAGACGTTTGCAGGATTACCCCATCGTACTCAGTGGGTGCGTACTTTCAATGACGTAAACTGGATCAATGATTCCAAAGGGACCAATATAGGTGCAACGCAATCCGCTATTGCAGGTATTGGCGGTGCCATTTCAGGGAAAATTGTTTTGATTGCCGGAGGACAAGGCAAAGGCGCAGATTTCAGAGAGTTACGAGCGGTGGTTTCAACTCATGTACGCATCTTGATTGTATTAGGGGAAGATGCACCTAAGCTAGAGGCTGCCCTGCTCGATTTGGTAGAAGTGAAGCGCGTTGTAACACTCGAAGACGCTGTGGACGAGGCCTATCATGCGGCGCGCGCGGGAGATGTTGTACTATTATCGCCGGCTTGTGCTAGTTTGGATATGTTTCGTGATTTTAATCACCGAGGTGAGATGTTTGCTGATTTGGTAGGGGCATTGTAATGCTGCGTAGGAAACGAATCAAGTCCACCTTTGGTGCGCCGGTATTGTATGATCGTTGGTTGATTGTTGCCGTTTTAGGGCTTATCGTCATTGGATTAACAATGGTGGCGTCTAGTTCCGTCATGATTTCTACCAAATTTTATCATCAACCTTTTCATTTTTTGATCCGACAATTTGTCTACTTATGTATTGGCTCTGTGCTGGCTGTGATTGTAATGCGCATTGATAGCCGCATTTGGGAACGTTATAGTGTGCATTTGTTGTTTATCTGTTTGATCATGCTGACTGTGGTTTTAATTCCTGGTATTGGTCGCATGGTTAATGGAAGTCGTCGTTGGTTGGCCATTGGGCCTTTGGTCATTCAAGTATCAGAATTGGCAAAAATGGCGATGATTTTGTATGTTTCCGGTTATTTGGTGCGTCAACAAGAGCAAGTCAAAAAAAATATTTTAGGTTTTTTGAAACCGATGATGGTGCTGATGGTTGTAGCATTTTTGTTGCTGTTGGAGCCTGATTTTGGTGCCACAGTGGTGATTGTATCCACGGTCATGGCCATGTTGTTTCTTATCGGTGTCAAGCTCAGATATTATGTTGGGTTGCTGATCATGGTGGGTCTGAGCATGGCATTTTTAGCCATATCCTCGCCATATCGCATGGCTCGTTTGACGGCGTTTTTGAATCCTTGGGCCGATCAATTTAACAGTGGGTATCAGCTCACGCAATCACTGATTGCCTTTGGTCGTGGCGGATGGTCAGGGGTCGGATTGGGGTATAGCGTTCAAAAAATGTTTTACCTGCCAGAATCTTACACTGATTTTTTGTTTGCAGTTTTGGCGGAAGAATTAGGATTGATCGGGATTCTACTGGTTTTGGTTTTATATAGTATACTTGTTTGGCGAGGACTAATGATAGGCTATCATGCTTATTGCGAAGAGCGCCAGTTTGCAGCATTCACAGCTTACGGCATTACTTTTTGGTTGGGATTGCAAGCTGTGATCAATATGGGTGTCAATTTGGGGTTATTACCCACCAAAGGATTGACCTTACCTTTTTTGAGTTATGGTGGGGCAAGCTTGGTGGTGAATTGTATTGTCGTAGCGTTGTTATTAAGACTTGATCATGAAAACAGATGGCAAGCACTCGGATTAAATTAAAATTGTATGCAGATAACGCTGCAGGGGTATTGAGATGCAAAAATCAACGACAGTTTTTCATTCACCCAAAATGGGGCGCATCAAACGCATTCATTTTGTAGGTATTGGTGGTGCAGGCATGTGCGGCATCGCTGAAGTCTTGTTAAACGAGGGATATCAGATTTCTGGCTCTGATTTAACGGATAATAAAGTAGTGGCCCGCTTGCGTTCTTTGGGAATCACTGTATTTATTGGACATCACACTGCAAATGTGGCTCAGGCCGATGTGGTGGTGCGTTCTACAGCAATTAAAGACGACAACCCTGAAATTCAAGCTGCGTGCGAAAAAGGCATTCCTGTGATTCCACGGGCAGCAATGTTGGCAGAGCTGATGCGCTTTCGCTATGGTATTGCCATTGCGGGTACACATGGGAAAACCACCACGACCAGTTTAGTCACAAGTTTGTTAGCAGAAGGGGGCGTGGATCCCAGTTTTGTTATTGGTGGAAAATTAAACAGCTGTGGTTCCAATGCTCAACTAGGGACATCACAATATTTTGTTGCAGAAGCGGATGAAAGTGATGCTTCTTTTTTATTTTTAAAACCTATGATAGCAGTAGTGACCAATATCGATGCAGATCATATGGAAACGTATCAAGGTAGTTTTGATCAATTGCGTAAAACCTTTTTAGAGTTTTTACATCATTTGCCTTTTTATGGTTTGGCCATTGTATGTATCGAAGACCATGAAGTGCGGCGTATTTTGCCATCGATTCAACGACCCACCTTAACGTATGGATTCCGAGAAGGAGCCCATTACCGTGCGGTGAATTGGATGCAACAAGAATTATTGAGTACATTCGAGGTGGAGCGCCCAGCGCCACATCAACCCCTTTCGATTCAATTCAAATGGCCAGGACGCCATAATGTATTGAATGCTTTGGCCGCAATTGCCATTGCGACAGAATTAGGCGTCGATGATCAAGCCATCAAGGATGGGTTGTATCAATTTGAAGGGGTGGGACGGCGCTTTCAAATTTTAGGTGAGCGTGCTTTTGCGGGCGGCAATGCGTTGATCGTGGATGATTATGGGCATCACCCTAGAGAAATAAAAGCGACCATTGATGCATTCAGGGCGGTTTGGCCTAATAAACGATTGATTCATGTGTTCCAACCGCATCGTTATACGCGTACTCGTGATTTATTTAATGATTTTGTAGATGTACTCCAACTGAGTGATCAGTTATTATTGTTTGATATTTATTCAGCGGGCGAATCTACCATTCCAGGAATTACCAGCGAAGCATTATGTCATGACATCAATGCTTCTATGCCTAAGGCCATCGTAGTGAATGAAGATAATCTAGAAGAGTATTTGAATCAAATCGTGACAAAGGATGATGTGATTCTTGCGCAAGGCGCTGGAACCATCAGTCAAATTATTAATAATCTAGTGCGACGAGATACAGCAACATGAGCGAGCCCTTTATCATTGATCAAACCAACCTACGTGGGCAATTGCTCTTCAATGAGCCTTTGTCTGATTATAATACTTGGCGTGTTGGTGGTCCGGCACGCGTGTTATATAAACCCGATAGTTTAGACGATTTGGCTCATTTTTTACAAAAATGTCCTGCTTCTGAGCCCATTTTATGGTTAGGCTTGGGCAGCAATTCTTTGATCAAAGATGGTGGTATTGACGGTGTTGTGGTCTTAACACTAGGGTGCTTGAGTCAATTGGTAAAAATTTCTGATACCTTGGTTCGTGTAGAGGCGGGCGTTTCTTGTGCTAAAATGGCTAGATTTTGCACGAGAAATCAATTGACCGGAGGAGAGTTTTGGGCCGGTATTCCTGGGACAATGGGTGGCGCACTGCGAATGAATGCAGGTTGTGCGCATCGAGAAACTTGGACGTCGGTGATTGAAGTAGAAACGATGACTCGTTCCGGTGAACACCGCATACGCAAACCACAGGAATTTGATATTGCTTATCGACATGTCACAGGCTTAGACAAAGATGAATGGTTTGTGGCTGCAACGTGTCAGTTGACACCCGGAGATCAAACCCAGTCTGCGGATCTCATCAAAGAACTTTTAGCACATCGAGCCGCTACACAACCCACTAATGAATATAATTGTGGTTCCGTATTTCGCAACCCTCCGAATCATTTTGCTGCACAATTGATTGAATCTTGTGGGCTCAAAGGTCACCAGATTGGTGGCGCGGTTGTTTCACAAAAACACGCCAATTTTATTATTAATCATCAAGGCAGTGCTAGCGCAAAAGATATTGAACAATTAATGTTTTTTGTGCGACAAACGGTGTATGAAAAGACCGAGATTGAACTGATACATGAAGTACATATTATTGGAGAAGATGTATGTCCGATTTGATTAAACTGGTTTTATTATATGGTGGAAAATCAGGAGAGCATGAAGTTTCATTGCGTTCAGCCGCCTCTGTTTTGGCGAACCTTGATCCCAATCGCTATCACATCATACCAGTGGGTATGGACAAATCAGGGTGTTGTTTTTTATCGGACTATCAAACGTTATTGGCGTATCCAGATGAACTACCTATTCGTACCCCTGAGTCAACGCCATTGCCTAGTTTATTGAAAGATGGACGATTGGCAATAGACGCAGACATTATTTTTCCAGTGGTCCATGGTCCATTATTAGAAGATGGTTGCTTGCAAGGTATATTAGAACATGCTTGCGTGGCCTATGTAGGGTGCGATGTGTTGTCGTCTGCAATTGGGATGGACAAAGACGTTGCTCGTCGTTTGGTGGGTACGGATTTGGTAGCGTCCGCACGTTATCGTTCATTATTTAGTGCAGCCTCTCAAGAGCATAAAGACTTGATTTGTAAAGAAGCAATCGAGGCGATGGGTTGGCCTTTATTTGTGAAACCTTGTTCTTTAGGATCAAGTGTGGGTATTCATAAAGCTCATAATTTAGAAGAGTTAATGGTTGCGGTAGAAGACGCAGGTCGATATGATCATGTGGTGTTAATTGAAGAATATATCAAAGGTCGAGAAATTGAATTGGCTGTTTTGGAAAACACACAACCCGGTCAAGCGCCGCGCGTTAGCATTGCTGGTGAAATAGAAGTTCACCATCCAGATGCCTTTTATTCTTATTCCGCAAAATATTTAGAAAGTGATCAAAATCAATTGCATATACCGGCTTTGCTTGAGCCAACTATGATGCAGCGGTTACAAACGATTGCTGCAGAGATTTTTCGACGTCTGAAATGTCGAGGCTTGGCACGGGTAGATTTTTTTGTGAATGATCAAACGGGTCAAATTTATTTTAATGAGATTAACACTTTACCCGGATTTACATCGATCAGTATGTATCCTAAATTATGGGAAGCGAGTGGGTTACCTTATCAAAAATTATTAGACGAATTGGTTGATTTGAGTTTGCGTCATCAGCATATAAAAGATCATATGATCACGCATTATAATTAGGATATCAGCATGGCAGTACCAACTCGACGATTACGAGATCAGTTTTTTTTATCCATGTTGGTTGTTTGTGCAGTCTTACTTGTGGCAAGATTGACATATCTCTATTTGGCAAATCCAGAAGTGTATCCGATTAATACGTTTAAAATTGAAGCTAATTATCAACATATTACACGTGAGCAAATAGAAAAAGTATTGGAACGGTATGCACACGATGGGTTTTTTTCTATTTCGGTCAATCAATTAAATGCGGATTTAGCTGCTTTGGATTGGACGGATCATGTTTATACGGCGCGCATTTGGCCAGATACACTCAAAATAAGAGTGGAAGAAAAAAAACCAGTAGCAATATGGAACCATGTTTTAATGACACAAGATGGTTTATTATTTGATTTAAGTCCCACAGAATGGCAAAAAGAAACCACAGAAGAGCATTTGCCAGAACTCAGTGGACCAGAAGATCAACGATTAGATGTCTTACAAATGTTCCAAAAATTGAGTAAGCTATCAGAAACATTCGGATTACGCGCTAATGCGTTAGCATTACGTGATAATCAAGCTTGGGAGTTAGGATTGGCGAATGGCGTGATTCTCCGGTTGGGTAAGCGTGACATGGCATTGCGTTTGGCGCGTTTCTGTGAAGCTTATCCAATTGTTTTTGCTGATAAAGTAGACAAATTATCAGCAGTGGATTTACGGTATGTTCATGGCATGGCAGCACAATGGAAAGGGTCTAAAAAAATAAACTAGGAACATAATGGCAAAAAAAACTGAAAGAAATATCATTACTGGATTAGACATCGGCACCTCAAAAATAGTTGCTTTGGTGGGAGAAGTAAATCCAGATGGTTCATTACAATTGATTGGCATCGGACGCCATCCGTCGCGTGGTCTAAAACGAGGAGTGGTGGTTGACATTGAAGCGACTGTCAGCTCTATTCAACGCGCAGTCCAAGAAGCGGAATTGATGGCTGGGTGTGAAGTGCGCTCTGTGTTTACAGGCATTGCGGGCAGTCATATTCGTAGTTTGAATTCACATGGTATTGTTGCCATTCGAGATACAGAAGTATCGCAAGCTGACGTTGAGCGGGTGATTGATGCTGCCAAAGCAGTCGCTATTCCTGCTGATCAAAAAATCTTACATATTTTGCCCCAAGAATTCATTATTGATAGTCAAGGCAATATTCGTGAACCGGTAGGTATGGCGGGCGTGCGGTTAGAAGCGCGAGTGCATTTGGTGACAGCATCCGTAAGTGCTGCACAAAATATTGCAAAATGCGTGCGTAAATGTGGGTTAGAAGTCTCTGATATCATCTTAGAACAACTCGCTTCAAGCCATGCAATTTTGACAGATGATGAAAAAGAATTAGGCGTGTGTTTGATTGATATTGGTGGTGGTACTACTGATATCGCTATCTTCCATGATGGCGCTATTCAATATACAGCAGTGATTCCTATTGCAGGTGATCAAGTGACCAATGACATTGCAATGGCTTTACGCACACCCAGTAAATCTGCCGAATCGATCAAATTGGAGCATGGTTCTGCCTTGCCTGAAATGATGAACTCTAGTCATATGATCGAAGTATCCAGTATGAATGATCGCCCAGGTCGTAAAATTCCAACTAAAATGTTGTCCGAAGTTGTGTCAGCGCGATACGAGGAATTGTTTAATTTGGTACGAGCGGAATTACAACGTAGTGGGTATGAAGATTTGATTGCAGCAGGCATTGTTTTAACAGGCGGTGCTTCTTGCGTGAATGGTGCGATTGAATTAGCTGAATTATGCTTTCAAATGCCCGTTCGTCACGGTTTTGCTCAAAACCTGATGGGTTTATCTGACGTTGTGGCTGATCCTGGCTTAGCAACCTCAGTAGGCTTATTACTACACGGATTTCAACAACAGTATGAACTAGGATACAACACGCGTTCTGGGGAGAGTACTGATGGAGTATGGACGCGAATGAGAAAATGGTTTAATGTGAATTTTTAAACCAAAATTTAGCTTAGGATTGTGATGCATATGAAATATAATTCAAATCACTAAGTTCGACCTTTAAGTCCTGATGAGAGGAATAATATATGTTCGATATGACAGAAATCATGCAAGATAATGCGATAATCAAAGTGATTGGCGTTGGCGGCGGCGGCGGTAATGCGGTGGAGCACATGGTAGCGGAAAGCATTGATGGCGTGGATTTTATTTGCGCTAACACAGATGCGCAAGCTTTAAGAAATTCTAAAGCAAAAGTACTGATTCAATTGGGAGATGCCTTAACCAAAGGATTAGGCGCGGGCGCCAATCCTCTCATCGGACGTCAAGCCGCAGAAGAAGATCGTGAGCATATCAAACAAGTGCTTATGGGTGCTGATATGGTCTTTATCACTGCAGGTATGGGTGGTGGTACAGGTACGGGTGCGGCGCCAGTATTTGCTGAAATAGCAAAAGAATTGGGCATTTTGACGGTTGCTGTGGTGACCAAGCCTTTTTCATTTGAAGGCAAACAACGTGCATTGTCTGCCGAAGAAGGTATTCGAGCATTGGCGCAACATGTGGATTCATTGATTACGATTCCAAATAATAAATTACTCAGCGTATTAGGTAAAAATATCTCCTTATTGAATGCTTTTAAAGCGGCTAATAATGTCCTGTTAGGCGCAGTCAAGGGTATTTCTGATTTGATCACACGTCCTGGTTTGATCAATGTGGATTTTGCAGACGTACGCACAGTGATGTCCGAAATGGGCATGGCGATGATGGGTACAGGTACAGCAACAGGGGATCAACGCGCTCGTCGCGCCGCGGAAGCGGCAATTGCCTCACCTTTGCTAGAAGACATCAATTTTTCAGGTGCGCGCGGCATTTTAGTGAATATCACTGCTGGCATGGATATGTCGATTGGTGAATTTGAAGAAGTAGGTGATGTGGTCAAAGAATTTATTTCAGACGAAGCGACTGTGGTCGTAGGTACTGTTATTGATCCTCTGATGACGGATGAATTGCGTGTTACTGTGATTGTGACTGGTTTGGGTGATGTTCGCCAACGTGGATCGATTCAAAATACTATGCACAGCAAAGCGCCTTTGTTTGAAAGTCGTAGAGTGGATGGTTCGTTAGATTACCAACAATTGGATCGTCCTGCCGTATTGAGAAAACAATCCAATGCGACTATCAGTGCTCAAAAGGCACATGTAAACCAAGATACCATGCCTGATGTTGACTATTTAGATATTCCTGCCTTTTTGCGTCGTCAAGAAGAGGAAGCATAACCATCCATTGATCTTTATATAGATGGTTGAATATCCTTCTCTCTTTAGGAGAGAAGGTGACTTATGTGCGGATGAGGGGCAAGAGTCGCCTCACAAACGCTGTGATTCCTATCTTTATTGTGGTTGATTATGCCCAAACGTACAGATATTCAATCCATCCTAATCCTCGGTGCTGGTCCTATTGTCATAGGTCAAGCCTGTGAATTCGATTACTCTGGAACCCAAGCTGTTCGTGCTTTGAAGCGCGAAGGCTATCGGGTCATTTTGATCAATTCAAATCCTGCCACCATCATGACCGATCCTGAATTGGCCGACGCAACGTACATCGAGCCCGTGTTATGGCCAGAAGTCGCTGCTGTGATTAAAAAAGAACGGCCAGATGCGCTTTTGCCGACCATGGGTGGCCAAACTGCTTTGAATTGTGCTTTAGATTTGGTCCGAGAAGGCGTGTTGGAGGCGTATGGGGTTGAACTGATCGGTGCAAGTGAAGATGCTATTGATAAAGCAGAAAATAGGGACAAATTTCGAACGTTGATGCAAGAGATTGGCTTAGATATGCCTCGTTCTATGATTGCGCATAGTTTGGATGAAGCGATGGTGGCGTTAGGCGTCTTAGGGTTTCCGGCTATCATTCGACCGTCGTTTACCATGGGTGGTACAGGAGGCGGGATTGCTTATAATTTAGAGGAGTTTGAATCGATTTGCCTGCGCGGCTTAGATTTATCTCCCACACGTGAATTATTGATCGATGAGTCCGTTTTAGGTTGGAAAGAATATGAAATGGAAGTGGTGCGTGATCGACATGATAATTGTATTATTGTGTGTAGTATTGAAAATTTAGATCCTATGGGTGTCCACACGGGTGATTCGATTACAGTAGCGCCTGCACAGACTCTAACTGATAAAGAATACCAACGCATGCGTGATGCTGCGATCAAAGTATTGCGTGCCGTCGGCGTGGATACAGGCGGCTCCAATGTGCAATTTGCTGTGAATCCGGAGGATGGCCGCTTGCTGGTGGTTGAAATGAATCCTAGAGTGTCGAGAAGTTCGGCGTTAGCTTCGAAAGCAACCGGGTTCCCTATTGCAAAAATTGCGGCGTTATTGGCGGTTGGTTATACTTTAGATGAATTAAAAAACGATATCACGGATGGCAAAACCCCTGCTTCTTTTGAACCAACATTAGATTATGTTGTGACTAAAATGCCACGCTTTAATTTTGATAAATTTCCGCAAACATCAAAGACTTTAACCACCCAAATGAAGTCGGTCGGTGAGGTCATGGCAATTGGTGCCAATTTTCAAGAATCGCTGCAAAAAGCCATCCGTGGTTTAGAAATTGATCGATATGGTTTGCATCCTTTATTTGCCGATCAAGAAATGTCGGTTTTACGAGGATATTTGCAAGAACCCACGCCAGATCGTTTATGGTACATTGCAGATGCATTTCGTTTGGGGATGTCTTTAGAAGAGATTCATAAAGAATCACGGGTTGATCCTTGGTTTTTGGCGCAAATTCAAGAATTGGTGGCGTTTGAAGAGTTGGTTTTGGGTAAAACATTAGAGCATCTCGATGAAAAAACGCTGCGATTATTGAAGCAGCGTGGATTTTCTGACGTATATTTAGCACGCTTATTAGGATGTCACGAACGAGAGGTTCGACAGCATCGATTGTCTCTTGGGATCAAGCCCGTATATCAACGTATTGACTCCTGTGCAGCCGAGTTTTCTAGTGATACGGCTTATTTGTATTCTTGTTATCAATCTGTGTGTGAATCTCGCCCCGACTTTTCTCGTCCTAAAATCATGATCTTGGGTGGTGGTCCGAATCGTATTGGCCAAGGCATTGAGTTTGATTATTGTTGTGTCCATGCCGCATTTGCCTTGCGCGATGCTGGCTATGAAACAATTATGGTCAATTGCAATCCTGAGACAGTTTCTACTGATGTGGAAACCACAGATCGTTTGTATTTCGATCCAGTCACGTTAGAAGATGTTTTGGCGGTGTATGATCTGGAAAAACCCATCGGCGTGATTGTTGATTATGGTGGCCAAACACCGTTGAAGCTAGCCCAAGAATTAGCCAATCATGGCGTGCCTATTCTGGGAACATCTCCTGATGCTATTGATGAAGCAGAAGATCGAGAGCGTTTTCAACAATTAGTGACCCGCTTAGGCTTGCATCAACCTGCCAATGGAACCGTACGCAGTGAATCAGAAGCCATTGCCCTGGCACAACGTATTGGCTATCCTTTGGTGGTCAGGCCCTCTTATGTATTGGGTGGGCGGGCGATGGAAATCGTCTATCACGAAACCGATTTGCGACGCTATTTAGAGCATGCCGTGCGTGTTTCCAATGACTCGCCCGTATTATTGGATAAATTTTTAGAAGACGCGATCGAGGTAGATATTGACGCAGTGTGTGATGGTGAAGATGTTTTGATTGGTGCCATCATGGAGCATATTGAACAAGCAGGGATTCATTCTGGAGATTCTGCCTGTACTTTACCCCCATTTAGTTTATCGGTGGTGGTGCAACAAGATTTGAAAGAACAATTACAACTCATGGCCAAAGCCTTGCATGTGGTCGGCTTGGTGAATGCGCAATTTGCTATTCAAGGGGATGATATTTACGTTTTAGAAGTTAATCCCAGAGCCTCGCGCACGGTGCCTTTTGTTTCAAAAGCGACGGGCTTACCCTTAGCCAAAATTGCCGCACGGTGTAAGGTGGGGCTCTCTTTAAAACAACAGGGATTGCTCCATATTCAGCAAGTACCGGGCTTTTATTCAGTCAAACTCCCTGTCTTTCCTTTTATCAAATTTTCAGGCGTGGATTCCATTTTGGGACCTGAAATGAAATCGACAGGTGAGGTAATGGGGATTGCCAAGCGCTTCGGACAAGCTTATGCTAAGGCTCAACGTGGTGCAGGATGCGATATTGTCAATCGGCGCCGTGCGTTCTTATCAGTTCGTGATACTGACAAATCACGTATTGGAGAAATAGCCAAACGTTTGATTGCCTTAGGGTTTGACATCGTTGCAACGCGCGGTACTACGGCGGTGATTCAAGCGGCAGGTATTGCTTGCGAACGTGTGTTTAAAGTAGCTGAAGGTCGTCCACATGTGGTGGATCATATTAAAAATCATGAAATTGATTTTATTGTGAATACGACCGAAGGGAAACAAGCCATTGCTGATTCGTTTGACATACGAAGATCAGCCTTACAGTATAAGGTCAGTTATACAACCACTTTATCAGGTGCGGAAGCGGCATGCCTGGCAATGAAATATGAAGAAAGGGATACCGTAACACGCTTACAAGATTTACATGAGAGGTTTAGTTATGCAAAAACATCCAATGACGGTTAACGGTGCTCAAACACTGAAGGAAGAATTACATCGTTTGAAAACGATTGAAAGACCTCGCATTATTGAGTCGATTGCAGTGGCACGTGCTCATGGCGATTTGAAAGAAAATGCAGAATACCATGCTGCTCGTGAAGAACAGAGTTTTATGGAAGGCCGCATCATTGAATTAGAAGCTAAATTATCCAATTCGCAAATTGTAGATATCAGTCAATTACCGAATCAGGGCAAAGTGGTTTTTGGTGTGGTGGTCACCTTATTACATATAGACACCGGTGCAGAAGTCAC
Source organism: Legionella sp. (assembly GCA_002786165.1). Classification (GTDB taxonomy): domain Bacteria; phylum Pseudomonadota; class Gammaproteobacteria; order Legionellales; family Legionellaceae. The sequence goes on along the minus strand of PEQK01000012.1, from coordinate 115,983 downwards.
TTATCAAATTGTTGGCGAAGACGAAGCCAATATCAAATTGGGGAAAATTTCTTATCAATCTCCTATTGGCCGTGCCCTGATCGGTAAAAGTTTGGATGATGAAGTGGCCGTGAATACACCAGGTGGCTTGGTGGAATATGAAATTATAGATGTCAAATATTAATTATTTGGATCTTTATTTGATCATATTAATATTTTCTTAATATGGTTTGTATATAATATTTGCTTTTAATTTGGATTGTAAATATGCGTGCAAATCATACAGAGATTATTCTTTCGCCAAATTTATTTTCTTTCTTTCCAAAACATCGAAGCTTTTTAAAAAAAGCGACGCATCATGTAGTCGCTATTGATTTTGATGGGTGTACCGACACAACCTATGCCCGTGCGCAGTTGAGTGATGCCATTGCCAATGATGTTTTAGATCATTCGGAAATTGAAGTTATTGACGTTATTATTGCGTCATTACGCCAAAGTTTTTTGCTCGATTATTATAATGCACGACATAATAGTGAGGCGCATGGTATTCAATCGTGTACCTCATTGTTGGACGATTTTTTCCATGATTTGCATTGGAAAATTGCTTTATTGTTTGAAAAAAATAATATCCAACGTCCTGTTCCTCGTATCGCGTTTAATGGATTACTTTTGAGTGATATTTTAAATCATTTGGAAAATGGAACTACATTTGCTCAAATGAAAAAATATCAGCACTATACGCTCTCTCCAGAAAAATTGGTGGCCGTCAAAAACAAATATGGCAAATATGTGTCTCTTGCGCGTTTTAATCCAGATAAAAAAATATTCGAAGAAACAAGTCGCACAGGTTTTGAGTTCACGGACACCAGCAAAATCCTGTTGCTTTGGGTGCAGATGCATTATTTTTCAGAAAAATATGGATCTAACATCCCCTTTATCTATCGGTTTGTAGATGATGTCCCTGACATTATCAAAGGAGTCACTGATTTTTTTAGAAAACATCCCGATCTTATGCCACAAAATTGTGCTTTAACTTGTGTGCCTCAAAGTACTAATTATGATATTTACCCCTCTAAATTTCCTACTGAATATATCCAAGGCACAGGATGCTTGAATTCAAATTATCGTCGAGATTATTGGGATATGGCTTGTAAGGCAATGGAGAAGGGTTTTACAGAAAAAAATAAACAGACGCAAACCAACCTCATTAAAAACCTCCTTTTAAACTGTATGAATGCGTATAAACCTTCTTTGATATCCGAGCTTTATGAGATTGAAGAAGAATTAGAATTGATTCTAGACGAAACGCCGTCTTTGTGGGACGTGAGAGAGAGGCCTTCTACGAGTAAATACAGTGGTTTCATATCTTTAGCGACTTCGGAAGCGCTTCATGACTCAGTGGTTGACGATACCAGTGATATTGAATTATCTGAAGTAGCAAGGAATGATGATCATGCTGATGAGGAAGCTTGTTTATCTTTGGAGGCACTTAAAATGAAAGATTCTCCTGTATCGATAGCGTCGCTGTCTTTTTAGGGGCAATTCCAATCATTACAATTATATAATCATTAATATGGGAAAAAATAAAGCTCATTCTCAATCCAACTGCATATCAGCATATTTCAGGAATTCAAAGAACAATTAAGCCAGTAAAAGACAAAGAGATGGCTGCGAAATCTGATGAGAGCCAGAACATGGGTATTAAAAGTTAAGCTTATTTGTAAGCTGACTACCAACAAGCCCGAGCACAACACCATACATCCACACGTTGCACGCCTTGTTGTTTTAACGTTTTGGCCACTTCATTGGCCGTAGAACCTGTGGTGAATAAATCATCTACCAAGGTCACATGTTGATAGGGCACAGGACGTGCTTGAAACGCATGTTTTAAATTGGTTTTACGTTCTTTTGCCGATAATCCTGCTTGTGGTAAAGTCGCAAGGATTTTATCGCAACTATATAACTCATAGGGTTTTTGCAATTTTTGACCCAGTTTCACCGCTAAAATCGCAGCTTGATTGAATCCTCTTTCTTGCAATCGTTTTTGATGCAAGGGCACGGGGATCAGGCAGTCGGTTGTATAGCCTGGGTCTTTTGCGGCCCACATCAACTCAATCAACAAGGAAGACAAATACAGTGCAGACTCGTATTTAAACGCATGAATCAAGGTCCGTAAGGGTTCTGTGAATCGATAGGATGTCAATACGCGATCAACGCAGGGACGTTGCATGCAGCACGCCCCGCAGATTAAGGGGTTTTGCTCAGGTAAGGGTTCGGCACAAAAGGAGCAAGCAGGCCCTAGAGGCTCAAGCAAAAGAGTGCACGGGCGACAAATGGCATGAGGTTCTTTGTGATATTGTCCGCATAAGCGGCAGGGCGCGGGCAAGCGTGGTATCCATTGTGGCATGTGAGCTCCTAATGACAAGATGTTGTTGGACTCAAGGAGTAAAGCTTCTTCCATGCTTTTATGTTATACTCCGGCTTTAAATTTAAGTTGTTTTTCTGATGAAATCAATGGTTGAAATTGGACAATCTTTTAATGCGCATGCAACTGAGTACGAGCAAGCAGCTGATATTCAATTTGAAATTGGTCAACGACTTTTTGAGCGTTTAGACTATTTGAAAATAGACCCGCGGTTTATTTTAGATTTAGGCTGTGGGCCAGGGGTTTTTTTAAAACAATTAAAAAAACGTTATCCCAAAGCACAAATTGTTGCGTTAGATGTTGCACATGCCATGTTGGTGGCTGCAAATGCCAAACAACCTTGGTTGAAAAAATGGGATTTGGTGAATGCCGATATGCATCAAATGCCGTTTGTTTCTGGTCAATTCGATTTGATTGTTTCAAATCAAGTGATTCATTGGGCGAATTCTTTACCGGATGTGATCAAAGAAGTAAATCGTATCATGCGTCCAGGCGGTTGCTTATTGTTTTCTACTTTAGGCCCAGATACGTTTCAAGAGCTCAAGCACGCATTCAAACAAGTCGATACGTATGAGCATGTCAATGAGTTTTATGATATGCACCATATTGGAGATTGTTTGGTAGCTGAGTTATTTGAAGATCCTGTTGTAGATATGGAAATTTTAACGGCTCATTATGCGAAGCTACCTGATTTATTGCGCAGTTTGAAAGCCCAGGGCGTGAAAAATATTCATCAAAATCGTAACCCAGGCTTGACGGGCAAATATTCTTGGCGTAAATTTGAACAATCAATGGCGCTTTCGATGACCGATACTCAAAAATACCCATTGACGTATGAAGTGGTCTATGGGCATGCTTGGAAGAGTCAACGTCATCGAACCCCACAGGGTATTGAAGCCTCTTTCAGTGTGGCAGATCTGAAGGCATCTTTGAAACGCATCTAAACTTTTCTCTCCAAGGGGGAGTCTATATGAATTTTATAAGTCGCTATCAAGCCCATCAGTCAAATGCTTCTGGACGAATTGATTATTCCTCAGAAGAGCATCATGTTTGGCAACAATTGTTTTCTCGTCAAAAAAAAATCTTACCCGGGCGTGCCGCTGATGATTATTTAGCGGGTTTGGATGCTTTACAATTGACCGAAGATTGTATTCCACAATTACCAGATATCAATCGACGTCTATCTGTTTTGACCGGTTGGGAGGTCATGCCTGTTGCGGCGCTTATTTCAGCGCGCGCTTTTTTTGAATTACTGGCGGCACGACGTTTCCCAGCTGCAACGTTTATTCGAGTGCAAGAAGAATTAGATTACGTCAAAGAACCTGATATTTTTCATGAACTCTTTGGACATTGCCCTATGTTAGTGGATCCTGTGTACGCTGATTTTGTGCAAGCGTACGCCCAACTTGTTTTGACCTTACCTGAAACAGACTGGCCTTTATTGCAGAGGCTTTTTTGGTATACAGTAGAATTTGGTCTGATTCAAACATCGCACGGTTTGCGAATTTATGGCGGTGGAATTTTATCTTCTGTGACCGAGACGGTGTATTGTGTTGAAAGTCATGTGCCTTTACGTATTTTATTTGATCCTTTGGTTGCTTTTAGAACCCCTTATAGAATCGACCAATTACAATCCACGTATTTTGTGATTGAGGATTATCAACAACTGTATGCAATGGTAAAAGCTGATTTAAAACCGATTGTACATCAAGCTCGTATGTTAGGTGAGTTTCCCCCCTTGTTTGCTACCGAGGATCATAATCCCAATATTCATATTCATGCTTGTTAGCAGCTAGGTTCAGGTGCTTGCGGATTGTAAAATTCAACCAGTCTTGTTAATATGGTTTCATATTTTGTATTGAGTGATTTAATTGAAGGAGTATCGTTTGATTGATGTACTCATTGTGGATGACCATGCTTTGGTGCGAATGGGTATTCGACGTTTACTAGACGATTTACCTGATATAAATGTGTTAGGTGAAGCGGAAAGTGGAGAACGTGCATTAGACTTTATCAGAACCAATCAACCTCATGTTGTTTTGTTAGACATGAAAATGCCTGGCATAGATGGTTGGGAAGTCACAAGACGCCTGCATAAATCTCATCCAGAAGTGAAAGTCATTGCGGTCACTGCTTTGTCCACAGAAAGTTTACCCAGTCGAATTTTACAATTGGGAGCAATGGGTTATTTAACGAAAGAATCCGGTTCCCAAGATTTGGCGGCTGCCATTAGAAAAGTCCATCAAGGTGAACGCTATTTGAGTGCAGAAATAGCCCAAAAATTGGCCATAGATAGTTTGCAGGCGCATTCTGACTCTCCTTTTGATGCGTTGTCTGAGCGAGAAATGCAGGTGATGTTGATGATTACGCGCGGCGTGACGGTACAAGAAATTTCCGAACGTTTATTTTTAAGTGCCAAAACAATTAACGGCTATCGTTATCGAATATTCGATAAATTGGGTATCAAAAATGATGTTGAATTGACGTATTTGGCGATGAAACATCGTTTGATTGAACGTCCTGATGAACCTTAAATGTTACGTTGAGTAGCATGACTGAACTCCAATTAACCTTACATACTGACCTGAAAGCCTTACGGCAATCTTTAAATTCTTTGACGTCGCAACCCGGGGTTTACAAAATGCTGGATGCACATGGAGATATCATCTATGTGGGTAAAGCCTTGAATTTGAAAAAACGAGTCTCTAGTTATTTTAACCGTTCCGCACAAACACCCAAAACGCGCGCCTTGCTCAGCCAAATTTCGCGTATTGATGTCACGGTCACCCAGTCTGAAACAGAAGCATTGATCTTAGAGTGCGCTTGGATTAAATTATTTCATCCTCGATATAATATTTTAATGCGCGATGATAAAACTTATCCGTTTATTCATCTTTCTGAGCATCCACTCTATCCTAATATTGCCGTAGTAAGACGTAAGAGAAGGCCCAACACGGGTCATTATTTTGGTCCTTATCCTAGTACAACGGCGGTGTATAAGACTATTAGCTTGATTCACAAACTCTTTAAAATTCGTAATTGTACCGATTTATATTTCAATACACGCTCTAGACCCTGTTTGCAACATCAGATCAAGCGCTGCAGTGCGCCCTGTACTCATTTGATTTCGAGTGCAGACTATCAACAGTCTATTCAAGATGCCAAACGCTTTTTACAGGGCAAAAGCCAGCAAATTTTAGAAGAGTTGACGCATCGTATGCAAGCAGCCGTTGATCGCTTAGCGTTTGAAGAAGCAGCGATGTTGCGCGATCAAATTCAGCATTTGCGTACAGTTCAAGAAGAGCAGTCGATGGTGCAAGGCAAAGGAGATGCCGATGTCATCGTGCTTGAGGCTTATCCGGGATTTTCGGGTGTACAGCTGGTACAGATCAGACAAGGAGAAGTCATTGCTTCCGAGCATTATTTTCCTTCCGTTCCTGAGGAAAGTTTAGAAGAAGAAGACGAAGAAACTTTATGGCAGAGAGTATTCAGCACGTTTTTAGCACAATTATATGTGGATGCGCCGGAACGAATTCCAAAAACCATCTTTACAGATCGTGATGTGAAAGAACATGTGGTGTTGCAGTCTGCATTAAGTGAAGTGCGCAAAAAACCTTGCTTTATCAAAGTGGCAAAGCGAGGCTTGGCCTTGCGTTGGATTGAGTTTGCAAACAAAAATTTACAACAAGCCATCCTCAATCATCACAGTGCTCGAGAAACTGCCCAATCTCGGATGACGGCTTTGGCAGAATTGATGGATATTCAGCATCCCATTACTCGTATTGATTGTTTTGATGTGAGTCATTTTCAAGGAGATTCGACGGTCGCCTCATGCGTGGTGTTTGATCAGCATGGGCCTTCTAAACGTGATTATCGTTATTTCAATATTCAAGGTATTACGCCTAATGATGATTATGCCGCCATGGAGCAGGCTTTAATGCGGCGCTATCAGAATCCTGAGCAACGTTTGCCTGATGTGTTGATCATGGACGGCGGTTTAGGCCAAGTTGGTATCGCGCGTCGGGTGTTAGCCAAGCTTGGTATTGAGTCGATCACCATTCTGGGCGTGGCCAAGGGGCCTACACGTAAATCAGGATTGGAAAAATTGATTTTAGCGTCTCATCAAATAGAGCTACCTATACCGGAACATTCTCCGGTACGCCATTTTATCCAATATATAAGAGACGAAGCCCATCGTTTTGCCATCACGGCCCATCGCAAAAAAAGAACCAAGACCAGTATGAGTAGTTCTTTAGAATCCATCGAAGGGATTGGACCTAAGCGACGCAAAGCCTTATTACAACGTTTTGGTGGCATACGCGCATTGCGCAATGCTCCTATCTCAGAGTTGCTCAAAGTCCCTGGTATTAATCAAGATTTGGCCCAAAAAATTTATGTGCATTTTCATCCTGAGTGATAGTACGTTATAGTAACCTCATAGTTGAGGATGACCTATTAAAACCTAGTACAGGAGTTTAGCGTATGAATGATTTTATTCGCGGAATGGGGTATCTAATGCGCGGCATCACGCATCTTACGACCAAAGGTTTAAAGCGCTATATTATATTGCCTATCTTCTTTAATGTGATGTTGTTTGTCGGCTTATTTTATATGATTCATCATTATGTATATGCTTATTCCACGCAATACATCCATCAATTACCGACTTGGTTGAGTTTTTTAAGTCATGTTTTTCTAGGTCTATTGATGATGAGCTTTTTCTTATTGTTTTTTTCCATGTTTACCATTGTTTTTAATCTGGTCGCAGCACCTTTTCAGGGCTTATTGGCAGAAAAAGCACAACAAGTTCTTTATCATAGTACGATTCCAAGCCTTTCCTGGTCAGAGATTGCGATTCGAAGCGTGAAGCGACAAATGCAATTTGTGGGATATTTTTTGCTGCGATTTTTTGGCATGTGCCTGCTATTTTTTGTACCTTTTATTCAGCCTATTTATCCTTTGTTGTGGTTTTTGTTTAATGCTTGGATGCTGAGTGTCCAATATCAAGATTTTGCGATGGATAATAATCTGGTTAGTTTTAAAGATATGAATCATCAATTCAAAGATAAACAAATGTTGCTGTTTGGATTTGGTTCTTTCATGAATGTGGCGAGTTTTATTCCGATTTTTAATTTGTTCACCATGCCAGCCGGTGTGATTGGCGGTGTGATGATGTATTGTGAGGAATACAAAAAAATCAATAGATTTAACGCATCGAGTAATGTGAGTCTTGTTGATCGAACGCGATGATCAAAGGGTTTTGATCCGTATGCTTAGATGAGCCGTAAGGACCAATGTTTTTACCGGTCAACTTGTATTGCAGATAATCGATGATGTGTAAAATAAAATCAATAATAGTTTTAGTATTATTTTTTTCTAATTGAATCCAGGTTGTTTTACGGCCATTTTTATTGGATACGCCCATTAATAATTCTTTTACCACAGGACCTGAGAAAGAGTATTGTTGTTTACATGATTGATGTGAGGAGCTGCGTGTTTGTAAATGTTCTTTAAAATTTAAAAGTAATTCTTCATAGAATGCACCATCATCTTCGAACTGGATATGACCGCCTTTTAACATTTCTTCTAAAATTGCCTTAGTAAAGATAGTGTTTTTTGCATAATCAGTACGTAATTTTCCTATTAAGACCAAGATCAAGTTTACTTCAGCGTGAGTAGTGACCCATTGATGATCCCTATCTTGTAATTGTTGAATAATATAAGCAGTAGCAGTGTCCGCATAATGTTGTGATAAGTTTTTAAAAAACTGGGTCATATAGCGTATTTATTTAAAGATTGTTGTGTTAAATTTTAGCATAATACCTCATTAAAAACACTTATAAATGTGGTATACGAAGATTAAAATACATTTTTTATGAATGGCATGTGAAATGCTTCAAAAAATTCTAAACTTTTTCTCATAACCGCCGACGTAATGAATAAGAAGTTTAATGTTTTTGGTTGAGGAATGACAATGAATACTTTAACCAGGGTACGTCCATATCATCGATGGTTTACTTTACCTGTGTCCTTGTTGATGAGCAGTCTCATCACTTGTCCGGCCTCGGCGACGGTATCTCCTTTCACACCAGCATCTTCTGACCCTATCTATTATGGTCCTAATTTGTGTACCTATTCTGAATATGAATGTGTCAAAGTAAGCTCTGGCGACACGTGGGAAAAGCATTTTCCTGATGAAACGCAGAGGGATTTGGTACAACGTGTTAATCGTAGTTACAACCGACTGGTACCCGGTCAAGTTTTGGTGATTCCCAAGGATTTGGCTTCAATGACTTTGATTGATTTGGCGCCTTTTTCACATACGATCGCAGATACAGAACGCCAAATTATCGTTGATCAAGATAAATTGGCTTGGGGTGCTTATAAGGACGGACAACTGATCAAATGGGGGCCCATTGCATCAGGTCGAGATAAGTGCACAGATAGTGCTAACTCATGTAGAACCTTAACAGGTAGTTATCGTGTATTTTCAAAAGAAGATTCCAATTGTAAATCAGATATTTTCCCAATTGGTCGAGGTGGTGCAAAAATGCCTTATTGCATGTATTTTCATAAAGGCTTTGCCTTACATGGTTCAGATGATATGCCGGGATTTCGCGCTTCACACGGTTGCGTGCGATTGTTTGTTCGAGATGCCAAATGGTTAAATTTAGAATTTGTTGAAACATCTTCGGATTCTAATGAGCAACGAGGGACCAAAGTGGTTGTGCGTCCAGTCAGTGCGCCATCTTCATGGGGGAAAGAATCATGAGAACCATTTTAACAGGTGTGGTCAGCGGTTTATTAATAATCGCTGGTTTCATGAATGTTGCATCGGCTAGAACCAGTGCAGAAGCTTTGGAAGGGGAATATAAAGATTCTGCCAAATATCCTTTGGGATGCCGTGATGTTGGATATGAGTACTTATTGAATACTGTTCGTTTGATTCATGAATCTAATCCAACTATTCCTGATCAAGAATTAGGCGGGCAAACGCTTTATTTTGTCTATAATAAATTGGCATCTCCGGTGAGTTTGAATCAAATGCAACAAGATAATAGCACTCGTAATACTTATCTGAATCATGTGATTCAACCGAAACAATGGGCGGTACTTGCTACAAATCAATCAGAATTAAAATATATCTGTAGTACCAATCCTGCTAAAGTAGGATATGGTAAAGTTATCAATTGTGCGGATAGTCTTAAAATATGTGAATATGTACGTGTGAAGTTTGGTTTGAATAATCGTGGTAATTATTGGCTGGTAAAAAGCGCGAATCGAGGTACTGCTGTCGGAGATGTGGTTCGGTACGGTGTTATTCCTCGCTAAGCAATGATTTTTATGAAAGCGCAAGATAAGGGGATAGTCAAATGGCAACCAAAGTTATCATCCCATGGTTTTGTTTGGCGGCTCTGACCCACGGTGCATTTGCACTCACAGGTACAGAAGCTTATCGTCAAGAGGACTATGCAAATGCGGCGGTATTATTCAAGGCCAAGGCCAAACTGGATCCCATCGAAGACTATTATTTAGGTCGAATGTATCTGTATGGATACGGGGTTTTGAAATCTAATACTTTGGCACAGCAGTCGTTCAAGGCTGCTGCCGAAAAAGGTGTGTTGCCAGCCCAATTACTGATGGCAAAGCTTGAATTATTTCAAAATCATAACCCTGAACAAGCGTTATTTTGGTTTAAAAAAGCGGCAAAATCTAATGATACCTCGGCTCAAATGTATTGTGCCGGTGCCTATTTATTTGGATTTGGAACTAAGAAGAATAGTGATGCCGCGAGAGAGTTTTATATTCCTGCCGCTCGATCCGGTAATGCCATTGCGCAGCGTACTTTGGCTGAAAATTTTTTAAATACACGCCAACCGGCTAATCAAAAAATGGGATTAGTCTGGCTTCAAAAAGCTGCGGCTTTGCGTGATCCTGAGGCAGAAATCATGCTGGCGGAATTATATCGTAAAGGCGACAAAGTCTCTCAAAATACAGATCAAGCCAAACAATTACTTGAAGATGCTCTTGCACAAGGTTATGTGCCAGCTGTGTATCAAATGGGCGTTTTTGAGCAACAGCAATCGCATGTAAAAGACGCACAAACTTGGTATCTCAAAGCATCTTCATTACATTATTTGCCCGCACAATTGGCGTTGGCTGAATTATATTTGGATCCCAAAAGCGAATTGTATTCGGTGCAAAATGGATTTTTATGGATGCTGAAAGCAGCACAATCAGGGTCTGAAAAAGCACAACATCTGTTAGCCGCCATGTACCAGAAAGGCCAAGGCGTTGCTGCAGATGAGGGCTTGGCAGCAGAATGGGAAGCAACTGCACGTAAAACTCAAGAGAGTAACAGTTCTGGGACATATGCAGAGCAACATATGGTCCAATGGCTCACCTGTGATAAAGAAAAGAAATTGACCCAAACTGCCTATCGTTTACCTGGCATTTATAGTAATTGGAAAAATCAGGATGCTTTGCAGGAAAATATTTATAATTTTCCACCAAAAATGAATGCATTGGCACGCAATCAAATTTACAAATCACAGTTCAAAATGATGGATCCTAACGCTATCCCTATCAATCAATATTATGATGCATTGATGAGAGTCCAAGCGCCTTCTGCTAAAGAAGCGCTGGTATTACCGTATTACCCTATTCGCACTAAATCGGTTGCGGCGCAAGATGCTCATGATCGTTTACAATATGCACAACGAGAGGGATACGATTATTTAACACATCTGACGTCTTCTCCTCAAGCGATTGAATATCCCAAAGAATTTAAGCTTTTACTCAATCAAGCTATTTTAGGCGATAGTGCCGCGCAATTTAATGTGGCTCAAATGTATCAACAGGGGCTAGGGGTTGAAAAATCGATAGACCAAGCCATAAAATTCTATCTTATGGCCGCAGCGCAAAATGATTTAGCTGCGAAATATCAATTAGGACTGATTTATTTTCAAGGTTCTGAGGGAACACCGGATTATCAACTTGCCCTAGATTGGTGGATGGATGCTGCATTCAAAGGTAACCAGTATGCGCAATATGCGTTAGCCAGACTTTATGAAAACGGATATACCGATCCTAATGGCAAAGAAGTGATTGCAGCTAACCCAGAGCAATCTTTTGCAATGTACCAATTATCTGCTGTCAACAATTATGGATTGGCACAATATCGCTTAGCAGAAATTATGGTGCGTCAAAAGGGCACGGATTTTAATGTGGCGGATTTGGAATTACGCCGTAAATTGATCAAAGGCCTGTATCAGGGGGCTGTGAATTATGGCGTTGATCAAGCGAAGTTGCCCTTGGCTTTTTATAATGCCATGGATGCTGATCCTGTTAAACAAGCGCAAGCCTTTACGGATGCACAACAAGCTGCGAATGCAGGGTCAGTGGATGCCGCGTTCTTATTGGGCATCATGTACGACCGGGGCATTGCGACTGAGAAGAGTCGCGATCAAGCCATTCATTGGTATGAGCAATCTGCACAAAATCCAATGAGTGCCTTTATTTTAGGTACTTATGCGGCAGAAGGTACTGGGCTTGCCAAAAATTTAGAAAAAGCGGTAAATTATCTGCAATTTTCAGTGAATCAGGAATTTGCACCCGCAGATTTTAATATCGCGGTGTTAAAACAACAACAAGGAGAAGCCTTCTTACCTTATTTAGATAAAGCAGTGGCTTTGGGGTTACATCGAGCGGGTTTGTTGTTGGCCGATTATTATATGACGTCAGCCAGTAACGATCAGCAATTGCATCAAGCCCGTGATCTTTACGAACGTTTTGCCAAACAGGGCGATCCTAACGCACAATTAAAATTAGGGTATATGTATGAACAAGGTCTTGGGATCCCTCAAGATTATAATCAAGCTTTGACTTGGTATACAGCTGCTGCGGAAAAAGGATCTTATAAAGCCCAGTATTTATTGGGAAAACTGTATCATTTGGGTTATTTAGGCGCTGCTCCAGATTATACCTTAGCACGGCAATGGTATGCTTTGGCACAGACTCATTATGCGCCTGCAGCGGTCGCTTATGGCTTTATTGATGAGATGGTAGATGATGATTACCTTCATGCCTTGAATGAATATCAACTGGCTGCGGATTTGGGTGATCCAGTGGCTGCGTATGATTTAGGGTTGATATATGAAAAAGGTAAAAACCAATTGGTGGATTTAGAAAAAGCGAAAGAACTCTATACACAAGCTGCAAATCAAGGTGTGGTGAAGGCTATGGTGTCTTTAGGGATATTGTATGCAAAGGACCATAAGTATGATGACGCTGTGTCTTGGTTAAATAAAGCAGTGGCTCAAGATGATGCTGATGCTGAATATCAATTGGGTTGGATGGCTGAAAAGGGAATGACGCGCCAGTCTTCTATGTCCGAAGCCATCAAACACTATCAAAGCTCTGCAGGAAGGGGCAATGCTAGAGCGATGCTTGCCTTGGCGAGGTTATATCAATCTGGATCTCAAGTGGTAAAAAATACGCAACAATCTGTTGAGTATTATACCCTGCTGGCACGTCAAGATTATCCAGAGGCACAATATCAATTAGCAAAATTTTGTTTCTCTGGTTTTGTGGAAGGTTGCACAGAACAGCAAGGAAAAAATTTACTGGAAAAAGCCCAACAAAATGGGTATCGAGATGCAGGTCAGTTGTTACGTTTTTATACAGCAAAATCCCAAGATGGTGTGAGTTATATTGAATCTATCATTGTGTCTCAAGGACAAAGAACACAAGATAAAAGCAAGAGTTGAGTGCGTGTAGCCTTGCTGACTACATTGCATCAAGGCTACTTGGTTCGGGGCTATTTTTGGGATTAGGCTCAGGTGCTTGTGACGGTATTGGTTCTTGATCATTAGGAATAGGCGGTGCTTCCTGAGGAGGCGTGGGCGCTTCGTTTGGCTCAATTGGTATTTCGCGTGTATTCATGCTCATCTCCATTGCTATTATTCATCATCATAGCATCATTAATTGACATTAAAAAACATCTAAATGGATAATGTTGTATCTTTTTAATTTATTTTTTATCAAAAATATCGGAAAAAAAGTATGAGCTTAGCGTGGAATACTGTATTGTAATGATTGGTTTTGCTCATAATGAGCGATGAACCCTGACAAAGGAGCGACACATGAAACGGAGTGGATCAGCAGAATGGCAAGGTGGCTTAAAAGATGGAAAAGGTAAAGTGATGACTCAAAGCGGTGCATTGGACAGTGCTTATTCGTTCACAGCACGCTTTGCAGAAGGTCAAGGCACCAATCCTGAGGAACTGATTGCAGCGGCTCATGCAGGGTGTTTTTCTATGGCTTTTGCAGCTACATTAGAAAAAGAAGGCTATCAACCTGACAGTATTAAAACCACAGCTGATGTGACCTTAGAAAAAAATGGAGACAATTTTTCCATTCCCACGATTCATTTGACCATGCACGGCAAAGTGTCAAAAATTGAGGATGATGTTTTTCAACAATTAGCGCATCAGGCCAAAGAAAATTGTCCTGTGTCTAAATTAATGAAAGCAACCATCAGTTTAGAGGCGATTTTGAAGAAATAATGATGTTCAAAACTTGCTTGTGTGCTATGAAAAACAGTATGATGGTTACGTTTTAATCTATTCAAAATAATTTAAATTAGGAATGTTATGCCTGCTAAAAATATAGATGATGTTATTTCCTTGTGTAAAAGAAGAGGGTTTATTTTTCAAAGTGGTGAGATATATGGTGGTTTACAGGGCGTGTACGACTACGGTCCGCTAGGCGTTGAACTGAAAAATAATCTCAAATCGACTTGGTGGTCATCTAATATTTATGAGCGGGATGATATTGTTGGGCTAGACTCATCTATTTTATCGCATAAACTGACATTTTGTTATTCTGGGCACGAAGACACGTTTTCAGACATGATGGTCGATTGCTATGATTGTAAGCGTCGTTGGCGTACCGATCATGTGGTGGATGGCAAATGTGAAAATTGTGGGTCTACGCATTTCACAGAATCTCGTCCCTTTAATATGATGTTCAAAACAGGTGTAGGTCCTGTTGAAGATGCTGCGTCTTTTGCTTATTTAAGACCAGAAACAGCGCAAGGTATTTTTACCAACTTCAAAAATGTGATTGATTCGACATCACAAAAATTACCTTTTGGAATCGCGCAAATAGGTAAAGCGTTTCGTAATGAAATTACACCACGTAATTTTATATTTAGAGTCAGAGAATTTGAGCAAATGGAGATCGAATTTTTTGTCAAACCCGGAGAAGATGAGCAATGGCACGATACCTGGGTTGATATAAGATTAGAATGGTGGAAAAAACAGGGTATCAGTGCGGATAACTTGAAATTGGTGAACCAAGACAAAGCAGATTTGGCACATTATGCGAAAAAGACCGTTGATATTTTATACCAATTTCCTTATGGATTTGAGGAAATAGAAGGCATTGCCAATAGAACTGATTTTGATTTGGGATCTCATACCCGACATCAAAATGAACTCAATTTAACGGCAACTGTGAAAGCAAATGCGGATAGTACTGCTAAATTGGCTATTCTTGATCATGAAACAAACCAACTTGTGGTTCCTTATGTGATTGAGCCTTCTGCCGGTGTGGACCGAGGTATATTGGCTATTTTGGTAGAAAGTTATACGGAAGAAGTGTTGGCCGATAATAAAAAACGTATCGTTTTGAAATTAAAACCTCATTTGGCGCCCATCAAAGTAGCGATTATACCTTTGGCACGAAATAATGCTGAGTTGGTAGAAAAAGCCAAAGCGATCAAACAAAAAATACAGGCGTTGGCCATTGGTCGGATTGCTTATGAAGACAGTGGTAACATAGGTAAGAGTTACCGACGTCACGATGAAATAGGAACCCCGTTATGCGTGACTGTTGACTTTGACACTTTGGGCAAGGGAGATGATGCGGCATTGCATGACACGGTTACTATTCGCGAAAGAGATTCGATGCAGCAGCATCGAGTCTCGATTGAGACCTTGGGTGAGTATATTAGAAATTATATCCTAGGCTAACGTCATTATTTTATGTAGAGGGCATGCTAAAAGCCCTCTACATAAAGTAAGTATTGACGTCTTAGGCGTCTAACAATTTTTTCAAAAAACGGCCGGTGTGAGACGAGGGATGTTGGGCTATCTCTTCTGGGGTGCCTACTGCAAGGATTTGTCCGCCACGATGACCGCCTTCTGGACCCATATCAATCACCCAATCTGCGGATTTTATCACATCCAAATTGTGCTCAATGATGATGATGGTATTGCCTTGATCACGCAATCTGATTAAAACAGATAACAACAGTTTGATGTCATGAAAATGCAACCCTGTGGTGGGCTCATCCAGAATATATAATGTGGTGCCGGTACCTCGTTTGGATAACTCTCTCGCCAATTTGATACGTTGTGCTTCACCGCCCGATAAAGTGGTGGCACTTTGCCCTAAGCGAATATAAGACAAGCCAACATCCATCATGGTTTGGCATTTACGAGCAATAACAGGTACTGCATCAAAAAATTGACGAGCCTCTTCTACCGTCATATTCAGCACATCATGAATAGATTTTCCTTTGTATTGGACTTCAAGTGTTTCACGGTTATACCGCTTGCCTTGACACACATCGCACACCACATAAATATCCGGTAGAAAATGCATTTCTACTTTGATGAGTCCATCGCCTTGGCAAGCCTCGCAACGTCCTCCACGAACATTAAAACTAAATCGGCCCGGAGCATAACCACGAGCGCGAGATTCTGCAGTGCAAGAAAATAGCTCTCGAATTGGAGTGAATAAGCCGGTATAGGTTGCAGGGTTAGAGCGTGGTGTACGGCCAATTGGGCTTTGATCAATATCAATCACCGAAGCACACAACTCTAAACCTCGGATGGAAGTCATGGTAGCAACGCTGCGTAGTTTGGCTCGATTCAAGGCATTGGCGGCTTGTGGATACAAGCTGTCATTAATAAGGCTGGATTTTCCAGAGCCTGATACACCCGTGACACACGTCATGACACCTAATGGGATGCTGACCGTGATGTCATGTAAGTTATGGCAATGCACGCCTTCCATATGAATGCTATAGTCAGGGCGGATGGGTGTGCGTTGTAGTGGAACAGGGATCGAGTCAATCCCTGCCAAATAACGACCGGTTAAGGAGGCAGGATTATTCATGATATCTTCAGGACGACCAGAGGCTACAATTTCTCCGCCATGAACACCTGCGCCAGGACCAATGTCCAAGACAAAATCCGCAGCTCGAATAGCGTCTTCATCATGCTCGACCACAATCACCGTATTGCCTAAATCTCGCAGATGTACAAGTGTGCCCAATAGGCGTTCATTATCACGTTGATGTAATCCAATAGAGGGCTCGTCTAAAATATACATGACTCCGACCAAGCCGGAGCCAATTTGACTGGCCAGCCGAATGCGTTGTGCTTCACCACCTGATAAAGTTTCAGCGCTTCGAGACAACGATAAATAATCCAGCCCCACATCCACCAAAAATCCTAAGCGCGCTACAATTTCTTTGTTTATTTTATTCGCAATTTCACCTCGATACCCGGGTAAATTGAGTTGTTTGAAAAAGGCATAACAGTCATCGATGGCGAGATTGGCAATATCACTCAGTGTTTTATCTTCTAAAAAGACATGGCGTGCTGATTCTCGTAAGCGTGCGCCATGGCAGGATGTACAAGGTCGGTTGGAGAGATAGGACGACAACTCATCTCGCACCATTGATGATTCAGAGTCACGATAACGGCGTTCCATATTAGGGATGACCCCTTCAAAAGGCTGCTTTTTGGTGGTGGTCCTAGAATGCATACCGTGGTGGTAATGGATCGTAATGACCTCCTGACCAGAACCATATAAAATCACATTTTGAATAGGGGTAGGGAGTTCATCAAACGGGACTTCTAAAGAAAAATGATAATGTTTGGCCAATGCTTCTAAAATCGCAAAATAATAAAAGGTTTTTCTATCCCAACCTCGAATCGCACCGTCTGCCAAACTAAGTTTGGGATCATGAATCACACGCTCGGGATCAAAATAATGGTCAACACCTAATCCGTCGCATTCAGGGCAAGCACCTACGGGATTATTGAAAGAAAATAAACGGGGTTCGAGTTCACTCAAACTATAACCGCACTCCATGCATGCAAATTTAGATGAAAATACTTGTTCAGGAAAAGCATCATCTAAAGAAGCAATACTGACTAAGCCTTCTGCCAAATTTAAAGCATTTTCAAACGATTCGCTCAGACGTTGTGACAAATCATCTCGAATTTTAAAACGATCTACCACGACTTCAATAGTGTGTTTTTTACGCAAAGCTAATTTTGGTGGATCATCTAACTCACAAATCTCCCCATTGATGCGCGCACGTACATAACCTTTGGCTTGCAATTGCTGCAACAATTGCACATGTTCTCCTTTGCGTTCACGCACTATGGGCGCAAGAATCATGGCGCGGCTGTCTTGCGGTAAGGCCAGGACTTCATCAACCATTTGACTGATGGTTTTTGCTTGTAAGTGAATTCCATGCTCAGGACACCGAGGTTCTCCTACTCGAGCATACAGTAAACGCAAATAGTCATAAATTTCTGTGATGGTACCTACTGTGGAGCGTGGATTATGAGAGGTGGCTTTTTGCTCAATGGAAATGGCCGGCGACAATCCTTCTATTGAATCGACATCCGGTTTATCCATCATCGATAAAAACTGACGCGCGTACGCAGATAAGGATTCCACGTAACGTCTTTGTCCTTCAGCATAAAGGGTGTCGAAGGCTAAAGACGATTTTCCGGAACCTGATAATCCTGTGATCACAGTGAGCTTCAGGCGAGGGATATCCACGTGAATGGATTTTAAATTATGAGTGCGGGCACCACGAATGCGGATCATAGGCGTAAGATCATCGGATATTTGAGACAAAGATTTGCACCATGTGAAAGGTAATTGGCCTGTTATTGTAGAGGAATGTACAGAGAAATACAATGAGGACCATTGATCTCATTGTTGACCATCACATTCACCTGTTTTAGGGATCAAAGCTAGCACTTTGTTAAATTTTTTGATAAAACTTTTGATAGACTTATGATTGTTATTGGATTAACCTATAGCCTAGCGGAAATATTGCTGGTTATTTATATGAATAACACAGTATATCGAATATAAAAACAACAACGGAGATGGGTATGAATCGTTTAGTAATGTTGGCATTGGCTGGTGTGATGACTTTGGTTTTAGGTGCATGTGGTGAATCTACGCCTCCAAAACCAGAAACTACTTCTTCTGATGTCGCTGTTGAAAAAAGCACTGACACGCAACAACAAGAAAATCAAGACAACCAAGACACTCAAGAACAACAAACTACGCCAGCTGCTTCTGAAGAAGTTCCAGCTGCTAGTACTGAAGAAGCGCCTGCAGCAGCTGAATAATTCACCTGCAACAAGCGTCGTACCGTGAGTTGGGTCAAACGCGACCCAACTTGCTATTTATTCCAGTCATATCATTCGTTTAAATTTGATTACATAACCTTTTTGATTAATTTGCACCGATGGACCAGATCAAGGTTACATCGTTTTCAGTATTGTTGAATTTATAATTTGATTACATAACCTTGAGTATTGCTGAGGGTAATGTAGCCTTGATGTAGCAAAGCGTCATCAAGGGTTTCTCTGGCTACGGTAGCTCAGGTTCAGGTTCTGACTCTGGTTGTTTCTTAAGATCATCAATCAATTGCATTAAGGCATAGCACAATGCTTGGGTGCCTTGAGCGCTGATGGCTGATATTGGGAATACGCGGTCAGTCCACCCTAATTGAGAAATAATATGTTGAATTAAGGTGTCACGTTCTTCTTCAGGAATCATATCGATTTTGTTGAGCACCAACCAACGAGGTTTTTGCAATAACTCGACGTTATACGCTGCTAACTCTTGAATGATAACGTGTGCGGATGCAACTGGATCTGAGTCATCTAAAGGGGCCACATCAACAATATGTAATAACACGCATGTTCTGTTCAAATGCTTCAAAAACCGGTGACCAAGACCTGCGCCAGTAGATGCGCCTTCGATCAATCCCGGGATATCTGCCATCACAAAACTTTTATGTGAACCAACACTGACCACGCCTAAATTAGGGTGTAATGTGGTGAAAGGGTAGTCTGCTACTTTGGGTTTGGCTGCACTAACCGCTCTGATCAACGTAGATTTACCCGCATTAGGTAAACCCAATAACCCGACATCAGCCAAAACACGAAGCTCCATGCGGATATGTCGAGATTCGCCTAAAGAGCCTTGAGAGGTTTGACGTGGGGTGCGGTTGATACTGCTTTTATAGCGTGTATTGCCTAACCCATGAAAACCCCCTTGGGCTATCAAAATGGGTATGTTGGGCTCTTGAATGTCTGCCAAACGTTCACCGGTATCAATATCAAAAGCAAGCGTACCAATAGGGACTTGAATATAAAGATCATCCCCTTTTTTTCCAGTACAGTTTGCGCCCATACCGGATTGGCCATTTTCAGCCTTGAAGTGACGCTGGTAACGAAAGTCAATCAATGTATTCAAGTCAGTATTACCGACCAGGTACACAGAGCCACCGTCACCACCATCGCCGCCATCAGGGCCACCACGAGGGATGAATTTTTCGCGTCTAAAGCTTAGGCAGCCATGACCGCCATTGCCTGCGTCGATTTTGATAACGGCTTCATCAACAAATTTCATTCCGTAACAGTAGCCGGAATTACTGCAACAAATTTACGTTTCAATGCACCTTTGTTTAAGAATTTAACGCATCCAGTATCTAATGCATACAAAGTGTGATCGCGTCCTAAGCCAACACCGTTGCCAGCATGAAATTTCGTACCACGTTGTCTTACTAAAATTTCCCCTGCTTGAACGAATTGTCCATCAGAGCGTTTGACGCCTAGGTACTTAGGTTTCGAGTCACGACCATTTCGGGTACTACCACCCGCTTTTTTCGTTGCCATTTCGTATTATCCTCTTAACTTACTTACGCGATTGCAGTAATTTTGATTTCAGTGAAATTTTGTCGATGTCCCATATGCTTCATATGATGCTTACGTCGACGGAATTTGATGATTTTAATTTTTTTATGACGACCTTGTGCTATTACTTCTGCTTTGACAGACGCTTTGGCAATAAACGGCGTACCAAACGTTGTTTTGTCGCCATTGATGATCATTAAGATTTCTGTGAAATCAATGACGTGTCCAATATCAAAAGGAAGTTGTTCGATTTTAAGAACATCACCTTCTTTGACGCGGTATTGTTTACCGCCGGTTTTGATTACCGCATACATAACTTATATCTCCAAGTCGCCAAATAGGCTTAGCAAAGTGCCATATTCTATTAAATTTCAATTCTTACTTCAAGTTGTATTTTATTTATTGTATACTGACGCGCTAAGTTTGCTGGTCTGGTCGCAAGATTCAGCGCAATTTATTATTTTTTTTGGAGTCCATGATGTCATCAACTATTACGCTTGAA
Organism: Legionella sp.; assembly: GCA_002786165.1. Classification (GTDB taxonomy): domain Bacteria; phylum Pseudomonadota; class Gammaproteobacteria; order Legionellales; family Legionellaceae. The sequence goes on along the minus strand of PEQK01000012.1, from coordinate 95,045 downwards.
GCGCAAACAAGAGAGATTCAGGGGAAAGGTGCGAGCCGCCGCCTACGTCGTCTTGAACAATTAGTACCTGCTATTGTATACGGTGGTGAAGCAAAACCACAATTATTGTCTTTGGCACAAAGCAAAGTCAACAAAGCTTTAGAAAGCGAAGCTATTTATTCTAGTATGTTTCATTTAAAGGTTGATGGTAAAGATCAACAAGTGATTTTAAAAGCATTACAACGTCACCCATATAAACCAGTCATTTTGCATATGGATTTCCAGCGCGTATCTGCAAAAGATGTGTTGGTAAAAATGATTCCATTGCATTTTATGAATGGTGAAGAGTCGCCTGGTCATCGAGATGGTGGTGTGGTGAATCATATCATGTCTCAAGTTGAAGTTCGTTGCCAAGCGCAACATTTGCCAGAATTCATCGAAGTTGATTTGGCTCATTTAGAATTGGACCAAGTGGTTCATTTGTCTGATCTAAAATTACCTAAGCATGTTGCATTAGCGATTGAACCTACTGATGATCATGATCATCCCGTTGCTGGTGTTCACCTCAGCAGAGCAGCTTTGGTTGAAGAAGCTGAAGAAGAAAACGCTGCTGATGCAGAAGCACCTGAAGACAATTCAGCTTCTGAAGAAGGGCAAGCTGAATAAGCTCGAAACATTGTCCTCTTAAAATAATCACTATGTCATTCCCGCTCAGGCGGGAATGCATTCATTTGAAATAAACCATGTCTATTAAGATAATCGTTGGCTTACGCAATCCCGGTACTTCCTATGAACAAACGCGCCACAATGCTGGTGCTTGGTTGATTGAAGCTTTGGCTGATGCAAAGCAATTACACTTTAAATCAGATAAAAAGCTTGGTGGTGATTGGGTGCGGTTTGATATGGGCGATATACATAGTATTTTATTCATGCCTTTGTCTTTTATGAACCTCAGCGGTATTGGTGTGCGCAGTATCTGTCAATTTTATGATATTTTGCCTCACGAAGTTCTGGTGGTACATGACGAATTAGATTTGCCAGCAGGGGACGTGCGTTTGAAAACGGGTGGCGGACATGGTGGGCACAATGGGCTGAGAGATATCATCCAACATTTGAATACCCGTGATTTTCATCGCTTACGAATTGGCATTGGCCATCCTGGGCATAGAGATTTGGTGTCAGATTACGTGCTCTCTAAACCATCTGTTGCAGACAGAGAAAAAATATGTTCGGCAATATCACGTGCGGTCACTGAGATGCCACATATTTTAAACGGTAATTTTGCAGTTGCCATGACTAAATTACATACATCAGGGGAATAATATGGGATTTCAATGTGGTATTGTTGGGTTGCCCAATGTAGGCAAATCAACGCTATTTAATGCATTAACGCAAGCAGGAATTGAAGCTGCAAATTATCCATTTTGTACGATTGAGCCTAATGTAGGCGTTGTTTCTGTGCCTGATCCACGCTTAAAAGCGTTACAAGATATTGTCCATCCAGAACGTGTGGTACCCGCCGTGATGCAATTTGTTGATATTGCAGGATTGGTGAAAGGGGCCGCAAGTGGAGAAGGCTTGGGCAACCAATTTTTAGCCAATATTCGAGAAACGGATGCCATCGCTCATGTGGTTCGATGTTTTGAGCATCATGACGTCATTCATGTGGCGGGCCGGGTTGATCCTATTCATGATATTGAAGTCATTAATACTGAATTGGCTTTGGCTGATATGGACACTGTCGAAAAAGCGGTGATGAAAGCCAATAAATTAGGTAAAAGTGGCAATAAAGAAGCACAATTTGAATTGCAGACGTTGCAAAAAATTAAGCTGCAACTGGATCAAGGACTACCGGTACGTACTATGGATTTGAGTCCAGAAGAACAGGTCGTGATTCAGCGTTTGTTTTTACTGACGGCAAAACCCGTTTTATACATAGCTAATGTGGCAGATGATGGCTACGATAATAATCCTTTATTAGACAAAGTAATGGCATTAGCCGCGCAAGAAGATGCAAAAGTGGTGCCGCTTTGTGCTGCCACTGAAGCTGAATTGGTGGAGTTAGATGAAGCCGACCGTGCCGAGTTTATGGCTGACTTGGGGTTGTCTGAACCAGGATTACACCGCGTAATTCGTGCAGGATATGATTTATTAGGTCTCCAAACTTATTTTACCGCTGGGGTGAAAGAAGTACGGGCTTGGACGATCCACAAAGGCGCTACAGCACCACAAGCAGCGGGTGTTATTCATACTGATTTTGAAAAGGGCTTTATTCGAGCTGAAGTTGTTGCTTATGAAGCGTTCGTAGCCCATGGTGGCGAGCAAAGTGCTAAAGAAGCAGGAAAATTACGTTTAGAAGGCAAAACATACGTTGTGTGTGATGGCGATGTGATGCATTTTCTGTTTAATGTGTAATTAACACAGCAGTGCTTTTAGCCGCTTTGAGAGCGCGGTGATTTGCTCTTAAAGCGGCTAAAATCGTTAGTGATCGCGGTCCAAAGCATAACGAGCGATGTCTTCTAGCGCTGTTTTATAGGCAGAATTAGGCAGGACTTCTAAAGCGGTTAATGCATGATCGACTTCTTGTTTTGCAATGGTTTTGGTATAAGCGACGGCATTTGTGGCCGCAATCGTTTCCAAGATCTGGGGCAAGTACTCCAGTGTTCCTTCGCTCAAACTGGTTTTGATGTGTTGTTGTTGTAACGGAGTCCCATGCTGTAAAGCATACAACAGGGGCAAGGTGGCTTTACCATCCGCCAAATCATCTCCAATATTTTTACCCAAAGTCTGTGCATCAGAACAATAATCCAGGGCGTCATCGATTAATTGAAAGGCATTGCCTAGGTGTAATCCATAAGCATATAATCCTTGGACAGTGACATCATCTGCTTTGGCAAGCATAGCGCCGCTCGCAGTAGATGCGGCAAACAGCAGTGAGGTTTTGGCGCGAATAACTTCAAAATAGTCGTCTATAGAGGGGGTCTCTTGGTGTCGGTTGTTCAATTGTCGGATTTCACCGCAAGCGGTTTGATGCGAAATCTCAGAAAGAAGGCGCATAATCGACAAGTCTTCTAAAGCAACCAGCAATTGCATATAGAGGGTGAATAAATAATCTCCCACCAAAATACTGGCTTTTGAGCCCCATATGCCATGCGCAGTTTGCTGACCTCTGCGTAATGTCGATTCGTCCACCACATCATCGTGCAGTAAGGTAGCGGTGTGGAATATCTCGATCATAGCGGCCAGTTGGATATGGTTTTGACCTGGATAACAGCACGCTTGACTGGACAATAACACCAATAAAGGACGTAGTCGTTTGCCGCCGCTCTGAATAATATGATTTGCCAAATCATCAATCAAACCAGATTGTGCTGTAATTTTATCGACGATCAAGCGATTCACTGCTTCAAAGTCGTCACTCACCAGTGTTCTTGAATGGTGAATTGACATCGTAGAATCCTAAAAAATCCAATCGAAGCAATGCTAAGCGCGCAACCCTTTCTTGTCAACCCAAGAGAAGTGAAAAACGTTGTTCTCTTTGTTAATCAATAGAAAACACACTGTCGTTGTCACGGTCTTCCTCGTCACTAAATTCATCATCATTTGGGTAAGATATGATAAGACCCTCTGTTGCAGGTTCGGGTTGGAAGAAAAATCTTGATGCCCAAGATGAGGCTAGATATTCTTGAGTTCTTGGATTAAAGAATATCTCAGATTCCGCTGCGTCTGCTCCAGCTTCGGCTTCAGCTGGCATAGCTATAGATACTCCATTGGCGTCTAAAACGTTGCTTGGATTCATTTTGGCGAGTAACTTTGAAAGTTCAAATGCAAAAAATTCAACTCCAAAAAGAGCTTGAACGCCACGATCAATCCAAAGAGCCACAGAGCCGACGGCATAGTCTAGTCCGTTTTTCATAGACTGCAAAATATCAAACTTTAGTCCCAATATTAATAAAGCAATCCAAGGTGCTATGATTGAGAATGCGGTCATCACAGAAAGTTCTGCACACGAGAGCAGGATCAAAATGACCAGCGGGATTAGACAAAACAGGATGGTTCCCATAACTATCAACATAACAGCAGACAGATCTATGATTGCTACAGGAAGTTTTAAAAGTATGGCACTTAAACTCGCGTAAGTTTCTTTTTTATTGAGCCAATGTTCTCGTTGTGTTTTATAATCCAAAGCGATACTCAAATAAAGTAGCGTCATATTAGTTTGAAATGCAGGTCTGGCGGATAAGGTTCGAGTAAAATTGAGGACGCCTTCGGTGTGTTTTAAATAATATTCCCTGAATTTAGTTTGACTATTTGCATGGAATGGGTGCTCTTCTTTAAGCGTCTCTAGGGCTTGTATGAGTTCCGGATCGTCTGGCATGTCAATTAATGCTAATAGATCTTTAGTAATATATCTGTCATTAGAGAAAATAGCAGTATGAAGCGGTTTCATATCAATGATTTTTTTTACAAAATTAATACGTTGTGCATCAAATAGAGTATTAATACGCTCTATCTCGTCGCTAGTAAAAGCATCAAGATGGGGGAATATCACTTGAAGATCAAACGCAGGGGTTTCTCCCAAAGATAACTCGAACGTCACATCTTTTTTTATTATAGTTACTTTATTAAAATTTACCCATGAGGCTTCATAGGTATGAGAAAATGATAAATTTGCCATTGGCGCCTCTGAAGACAAAAGGCGATTGTAATTCAATAATCTAATTAAATCAACGCATTTTGTATCATTAAGCGTCACAATTATAATTTGTTGGCCAATAATGCATTGGCTACTTTAGACTGATTTTTCCGTCCTAAAATTTTACAAATCATATCGCCTGCTGCCACAATTTTAAAAATATCAATCCCGGTTTGTAAACCTAAGCCATGCATCAGATATAAAACATCTTCAGTGGCGACGTTGCCGCTAGCGCCTCTGGCATACGGGCAACCGCCTAGTCCTGCAACCGCACTGTCAAAACGTCGAATGCCGCAGTTTAAGGCTTGGTGAATATTGGCCACGGCTTGACCATAGGTATCATGAAAATGCATGGCCAATTGATGGATAGGTACGTCTAAACTGATGGTTTCAATCAAACGTTGGGTTTGTTTGGGGGTACCCACGCCAATCGTATCGCCCAAATCGATTTCATCCACCCCTAGTTTGAGTAATTTTTTTGCCACAGAAACCACTTGGGAGGGTAAAATGTCGCCTTCATAAGGACATCCCAGTGCGCAAGAAATATAAGCACGCACCCAAATATGATGTGCTTTGGCCATTTGCATGACCGGTTCAAAGCGTGCGATGCTTTCGTCAATGGAGCAGTTGATATTGCGTTGGTTGAAGGATTCACTGGCTGCTGTAAAAATGGCGATTTCTTTGACACCTGCTTGTAGCGCTTGTTGCATGCCATGCTCGTTGGGGATCAATGCTGAGAAATGGATATGTTCCGGTTTTTGAATGGTGTGAAATACGGTTTCATTGTCGGCGAGTTGCATGATGGCTTTAGGCGATACAAAACTCGTGACTTCAATATGCTGGAGTCCGGTATCACTCAACAAACGGATGAACTCTACTTTATATTTGGTTTGCACAAATATGGCTTCGTTTTGTAGCCCATCCCGAGGGCCCACTTCTAAAATGGTCACCTCTGGTTGGATCATAATAAGGGCTCCAAAGCAGCTAATGTCGCGCCTTCTGATACCTGGGCGCCCACAGGATAAAAAATCTCTTGCACAGTGCCTGCATTGGGGGCACGAATGGTGTGTTCCATTTTCATGGCTTCCAACACAAGCAGGGCATCTCCGGAGACCACCTGATCACCGGGTTGTTTTAAAATCGCCACCACAGTACCAGGCATGGGTGCCGTTAGTTGTGATTGAGCTGTTTGAGCAATCGTATGCATATGCTCAAGGCGTTGAAACTCAAGAGGACCTTGTGCAGTGAATATCGTCAAAGTAGGTCCTTCGCGCTCATAATAAACGTGTTGAATGGTATGCCCATCATCATAACGCAGACTATCTGCTGTACAATCGATAATGTTTAAGACAGAGACTTCTGCCGTATCCAATAAAGCCATACTAACTTGGGTTTTTGTGTTTGGAGTGATCTGTATCGTAAAGGATTGATCAATGCAACGATAATGCGATATCCACTGATTATTGAGATGCATTTGCCATCCAAATGTGTCTTGATACAACGGATCACTTTGTTGGGTTAAAGCAGCATAATCAATGGCAGCGGCTAAAAAAAGAGCTTGAGGTACATTTGTAGTAGAAAGCTGTAATGTGGTTTGATTGAGAAAGTCAGTCGTGAACGTATTGGCCAAAAACAAAGGGTGATTGAGAATGGCCAGAAGAAAAGCACGATTGGTTTTGATACCACTCAAATGGTACTGTTCTAATGCAGAACACATTCTTTGGATCGCTTCTACACGCGTTTCACCCCAAGTGATCAATTTTGCTATCATGGGGTCATAATACATAGAGATGCTAGAGTCCTCAGTGATGCCAGTGTCTATGCGTAGATGTTCGACTTTAGGCTCACGTAAAAAACGTATATGTCCGGTAGAGGGCATGAAATTGTGTGTAGGATCTTCTGCATATAATCTACATTCTAGGGCATGGCCATGAGCATGGATATCAGACTGTTGGCAGGGTAGAGGGTGATTGGCAGCGATTTTGATTTGCCATTCGACCAAATCTAATCCGGTGATGAGTTCTGTCACCGGATGTTCTACTTGCAGACGAGTATTCATTTCCATGAAATAAAATTGCTCTGTATCATCCACCAAACATTCAATAGTACCCGCGCCTCGATAACCAATGGCTTTGGCGACTGCAATGGCTGCATCGGCTAATTTTTGACGCAATGTCGGGGGCAGGTGATTGGCTGGCGCTTCTTCTAACACTTTTTGATGACGACGTTGGATAGAGCAATCCCGTTCGAACAAATGAACCACGTGATCAAAATGATCTGCCATGATTTGAATTTCGATATGACGAGGATTTTGAATGAGTTTTTCTAAAATCATCGTATCGTCTGCAAAACTGGATAAAGATTCCCGCCGAGCTGAAGCCAAGGCTTCTAAAAACTGATCAGCCGCTGTCACGGTCCGCATGCCTTTACCGCCCCCGCCGTTGGCCGCTTTGATGAGAACGGGAAATCCCATGGTTTCAGCTTCTTGCAGTAAGCGCTGATCGGATTGATCTTCGCCATGATATCCGGGGATTAATGGAACAGGGCTATTGGCCAAATGTTGTTTGGCCAATAGCTTCGAACCCATGATCTTCAACGCTTCGACCGAAGGTCCAATAAAAATGATGTTCTGGGTTTCACAGGCTGTGGCAAAGGCTTGATTTTCCGATAAAAAACCATATCCTGGATGAATAGCTTCTGCACCACTTTGTTTGGCAATTTGAAGAATTGCTTCGATGTTTAAATAGCTTTCATGAGCAGGCGAAGGCCCAATATAAAAAGCTTCATCCGCTTGCTGGACATGTAAACTCTGGGCGTCGGCTGCTGAATAGACAGCCACAGTACGGATGCCCATCTTGCGTGCCGTACGAATGATACGACAAGCAATTTCCCCACGATTGGCAATTAATAATTTGCGAAACATAGTCATCTTGTCCCTGATGATTGATTTAAAAACAAGTGTAATGCATCTTGTGCTTCCGTGGATACTCGAATTTTTGCAATGAGCTCAGCGGTTTGAGTGAGTAATGTGTCATTGATCGCTTGGTCTTGTACAGTTCGCACCAAAGATTTGGCTTGTTGAAGCGCTTGTTTTGGAAAATGGGCCAAGCGCTTGGCGTGTTCTAATCCAAGTTTCAATAAGTCTTCTTCTTTGACCAAGGTATGAATCAATTGCAACCGGTGTGCTTCTGGGGCATGAAAAACCTCCGCACTTAAAAACAAAGCAGTGGCAGCACGGGCACCAATGGCTTGAATGATATAGGGGCTTATTACCGCAGGAATCAAGCCTAGAGAGACCTCAGAAAAGCAAAATTTGGCCGTTTCAGCGGCAAACGCAATGTCGCAAGCTGCTATCAATCCAATCCCACCCCCATAAGTTGCGCCTTGCACTAAAGCAATAGTAGGTTTGGGGATTTGGTATAGTTTATGTAAAACGTGAGCGAAACGTAGGGCATCTGCATGATTGTCTGCTTCACTCAAATTCACCATACGTTTCATCCACGCCAAATCAGCGCCGGCAGAAAAATGACGTCCATTGGCTTTCAAAACAATCACGCGCACGTCTGAATTGTGTTGGGCTTCATCCAATGCCTGATCTAACATTCCCAGAATGTTATCATCAAATGCATTATGTTTTTCTGGATAATTCAATGTCAAACTCAAAACATGGTCTGAGAGTTCTGTCAGTAATTTGCTCATATCACATCCTGAAAATACCAAATTGAGTGGATTCAATGGGTGCATTGAGACTGGCAGATAGGCTTAAGCCCAAAATTTTTCGCGTATCTTCTGGCGCAATCACCCCATCGTCCCATAATCTTGCGCTGGCGTAATACGCATTGCCTTGGGTGTCATATTGCTGGCGAAGCTGTGCTTTAAACGCTTCCTCTTCTTCAAGAGACCAAGGGGTATTGCGTTTGAGATATTTTTCGCGATTGATGTCTGCCAAAACGGAAGCAGCTTGTTCGCCGCCCATGACTGAGATACGAGCATTCGGCCAAGACCATAAAAATCTTGGGGCATATGCGCGACCACACATGGCATAATTCCCCGCACCAAAACTACCGCCAATGATGACGGTGAATTTGGGGACCCGGGCCGATGCCACTGCTGTGACCATTTTTGCGCCATGTTTGGCGATGCCTGCTGCTTCGTATTTGCTGCCCACCATAAATCCCGTGATGTTTTGCAGAAATACCAACGGTATGCCTCTTTGGGTACAAAGTTGAATAAAATGAGCGCCTTTTAGGGCTGATTCGCCAAATAAAATGCCGTTGTTGGCAATAATCCCAATAGGGTACCCATACAAATGTGCAAAGCCGCAGACCAAAGTTGTGCCATATAAGGCTTTAAATTCATCAAACTCTGATCCATCCACAATACGAGCGATGACATCACGACAATCAAAGGGTTTGCGGGGATCGGCGGGGATGATGCCGTACAATTCCTTCGGATCATACAAGGGTTCGCGGCTAGTGATGCGTTGCAAGCGCGCGGGCTTGGTTCGATTAAGGGCTTTAACGGCATCTCTGGCCAAAGTCAGTGCGTGGGCATCATTGTCCGCATAATAGTCTGCGACACCGGATTGACGACAATGGACATCAGCGCCGCCCAACTCTTCGGCAGAAATAAGTTCACCAGTGGCGGCTTTGACCAGAGGTGGGCCGCCCAGAAAAATGGTCGATTGTTTTTGAACCATAATTGCGATATCAGCCATGGCTGGCACATAAGCACCCCCTGCGGTGCAAGAACCCATCACGACAGCAATTTGTGGAATGTTTTTTGCGGATAGATTGGCTTGATTATAAAAAATCCGACCAAAGTGATCGCGATCAGGAAACACTTGATCTTGCATGGGTAAAAACGCCCCACCAGAATCAACAATATAAATACAGGGCAAATGATTGTCTTGGGCAATTTCTTGTGCCCGCAAGTGTTTTTTAACCGTTAAAGGATAATACGTCCCTCCTTTGACAGTCGCATCATTGATGGCAATCAAACATTCTTGACCTGCAATGATGCCAAGGCCCGTGATGATCCCTGCCGCAGGCACATCATCTTCGTAGACTTGATAGGCGGCTAATTGAGATAACTCTAAAAAAGGACTGCCTGGATCTAATAATTGCGCTAACCGTTCACGGGGTAAAAGCTTGCCGTGCTGTTGATGACGTTCTCGCGCACGCTCTCCACCGCCTTGTGCGATTTTGGCAATGGTGTTTTGTAAATGAGTGACCAAAGCTTGCATAGCAGCTGCATTGGTTTTGAATTCTTGTGATTTCGGATTGATGTGACTGGTTAAAATGGACATAAACTGCAATCCTTATTGGCTTAATAAATGCGAAAGCGCGGTAATGACCCAAAGCACCCAAATGATTTGCATCAGATAAGGGGGCATTTGATGTTTGATCAGTCGATATAGGAGCGTTGGCAGAGCAACGATGAGAATAGGGGTCAAGGCCAATGATACAATTTGGCGTAAACTCACACCCAGTGAAGAGCTACTGAAGACCAAACTCAAATAGTCATTGAGATACGTGTTGACCAGCAAAATTGATTGGGCTAATTCTCGTGTGTAGGATGCAAATAAAATGGCACAAGCCGTTAAAATAAGATAAGCGACATATAAATAATATGCTTTGGAGGATGTTTTTTTCTTCGTCATAGAATGTCCTTAGGCCAACACTTCAATTGCCATGGCAGTGGCTTCTCCGCCACCAATACATAACGCGGCCACTCCACGAGATTTGCCCCGAGCTTTTAAGGCATGAATCAGTGTGACTAGGATTCTGGCACCCGATGCACCAATAGGATGACCTAGTGCACAAGCACCGCCATGAATATTGACGTATTGCGGATCAAGCTCTAAGGCTTTGATGGCGGCAAGGGTTACAGCGGCAAATGCTTCATTGATTTCATAGAGATCAACTTGTTGCGGTTGCCAACCGGCGCGTTCAATTACTTTTTTGATGGCGGCAATGGGTGCCGTTGCAAACGCTTGGGGTTCCTGAGAATGGGTGCTTTGAGCAACGATTCGTGCCAGCGGTTTTAGTCCTCGCTGTTGGGCCTCGGCCATACTCATGACGATCAAACTGGCTGCGCCATCTGCAATCGAACTAGAGCTTGCTGCCGTGATGGTGCCGTCTGGATAAAATGCAGGTTTGAGTTGAGCGACTTTACTGATTTTTTTTGCATCAGGGTTTTCATCTTGAATGATAATCGTATCGCCGGCGCGGGTAGTCACGGTCACCGGTGCAATTTCTTGCTGGAAAGCACCAGATGCTTGTGCTGCAAGGGCACGTTGCATGGATTCTATGGCAAATGCATCTTGGTGTGCACGGTCCAATTGGTATTCTTTCGCGGTGTCATCAGCAAAACATCCCATGAGTTTACCTGGTTCATAGGCATCTTCTAAACCATCAAGAAACATGTGATCTTTCAGTTCACCATGACCCAAACGATATCCTGTACGTGCTTTAGGTAATAAATAAGGGGCCAAACTCATGCTCTCCATGCCGGATGCCAACACAATGTTTGCAGCACCAGCTTGAATCAGATCATGTGCAATCATCACGGCTTTCATGCCCGAACCACACATTTTATTGATGGTTGTGGCGCCTGTTTTGTAAGGGATCCCGGCTAGTATAGCCGCTTGGCGTGCAGGTGCTTGACCTAGGCCTGCTTGTAACACGCAACCGGAGACCACTTCATCAATATCATTTGCTGAGAGTTGTGCCTGCGTGAGGGCCGCGATATGTGCAATACTGCCCAATTTTGGTGCGGGTAATGTGGATAAACCACCCAAAAAGGCTCCGATAGGTGTTCTTTTGGCAGCAACAATGACGATGTCTGTGGAACGCATGATATCCCTTTTTTACAAGCTCTGATTTATACTATACTTCCTGAAGGTTTTTTGGAAGCAAGTGATCGCGTAATTTCATCTTATCTTACGCGTAAAAAGGATGACTATGTCAATGGAACGAGCTGTGTTGTGGGGGCATCATTTGGATGAATACCGAGATATGTTTGACTTATCTCATACATCTTTTACGATGAGATTTTTAGAGTTTCAAAGTGGTGCAAGTGCATTTCAGGCGGAATTACGTCAAAAAGCGGCTCATTTGGTGAGCTATGATACATGGTTTGAACTGGACAAACTGGCATTACAACAAACCATAGAGCGAAGTTTTACGACTCGTTTGGCGCAAATCAAAACACGCCAAAACGCATTTGATTTTCAGCGTTATGGTAGCCTTGACAAATTAGTAGCATATCGACGTCAAGGTTTGGCAAAATTTCTTCACGATTATGATCTTGGGCATGCGGAAGGGCGGTATGTGGGTACTCAACAAGCTGCATTGCCTTTTTCGGATTTTTTCTTTGATTATGCACTCAGTTCTCACCATTTTTTCTCAGCCGTGGCGCCACAAACCGTAGCGTATCATGTGGATAAAATTCAAGAATTGGCGCGGGTTGCAAAAGACGTACGCATTTTTCCATTGGTAGATGCTGACGGGGTGCCATCTTCTTTACTTGGACCGGTTATTTTGGCCTTGCAACAAAAAAACTATGGTATCGAAGTGCGAGATGTCTTATATCATTTGCAGCCCAAAGGCAATGCGATGTTACGGATTTGGGCACAAGAATGTGCGGTTTAATTTTGGGTTCGATAGTACTTTATGACTTTTTTTAGACCAGTCTCTAAAGAGGTAAACTTTAGGTCGGGTATCAGTGAGCGTAGATGACTGATATCAGGTCGTCTTCTTTGGTGATCATGAGCACGTGGGGCTAAAAAGACAGGATGAAACGGTATCTTCTCAAGAGAATGAAGGCATTGTGCGAGCTTTAAAATACTGATTTCTTCATCGTTACCCACATTGACCAATCCTGTGATATGGTGTTCAATCAATTGTTTGATGGCCCATGTCGCGTCCTTCACATAGCAAAAACTTCTTGTTTGCGACCCATCTCCAATGAGTGTGAATTGATCTTCGTGGAGCATCCGTGTCACAAACTCCGCGACAACTTGTCCATATTTGGTGCCGACCATGCGCTCGCCATACAGATTAAAAATGCGCAATATCAAAAAAGACATATGATGATGTTTTGCAAACAAGCGCACATAGAAATCATCTGCTGCTTTAGAGGCTGCGTAGGAATCACGATCAGCTTCGAGGTTCAAAAGAATAGGTTGTTTTTCGTCGGTTGGGATGTTCAACGGATTGCCGTAAACTTCGGAACTAGAAGAATAAATAACGTAGTTTACTGCGGTTGTGTCCATCGCAGCTAAAAGCGTTTGCGTGATTTTTATATTTTGTTCAAATACAAAAAGCGGTTCATCATAAAAGTATTGTGTGCCATTAATAGCAGCAAGATGAACCACAATTTCAATGTGATGTTGTCGCATTATTTTTTGTAGGGGTACGCTATTGGTTGCAATACTCAGATCTAGGTCTTCTAATATAAATTCTGTTTGAGTGAGTGCGCTGATATTAGCAGGTGTTCCTCGAAAAAAATTATCCACACCAACTACTTTATATCCTGCCGCCAGAAGTTCTTCACATAAAAAAGACCCTAGGAATCCCGCTGCACCCGTGATTAAAATATTTTTTTTCATACTGTTGTTTTACCTGGATTATAGCCAATTCTTTCATACTGGATATGTTTGATGTGCGCCGCTTGCTCCCAACAGCCCCAACCGTCAAATAGATAACACGGTTGGTGGGTCTTTGCTAATAACGGCGTAAGCTTATCGATGGTATCGACTTCCAAGATGGCTTGATGACAAGTGCTCACAATAATAGCGTCAACGTGTTCGAAGATCTGGGGAGCAAGAATCGTGCTGCTTTGATGGATATAGGGTAAAAATTCTTCAGGGATAGTGGTATATTTGTTTTGGTTGAAATAAGGATCATACACATTAAAATGTTGAATGCCTTGTGCGTGTAATTTTTCCATCAGTTTGAAAGCATGAGATAGTCTAAAATCATCTACATTCTCTTTAAAAGACAATCCTAGCAACGCGACACAAGCATTGGGATTGTTGTTGAGATGGGCGCATGTCTTCGCAGCAACAAAATCAATCAGATAATCATTGGTTTTGCGCCCATAATACCAAACAGAATGAAAATCACGTTTTTTTTCCGACTTGAGAAAATCTAATTCGAAAATATAAGGATCTTTGCTTAAACAATATCCTGAAACAAAGCCAGGTTGAGGGATATGATTGCGGTCATAATGATCATTCACAACGTCAATGACTTCTTTGATATCGACATCTAATTCACTGGCGCGCATGGCAATGTCATTGGCATAACTAAAAATAGTACTCCGATATGAGTTATCGGTTAATTTACAAAACTCAGCGGTAATGGGATTTCTAACCCGCAGTACTTGTTCTTTTTTTTGTGCAAATAGTTTTCTTATGGGTTCGAATGCAGCGTCAGAATAGACCCCAATGATTTTGGGAATTGTTTTCAATTCATCAATCATAAATCCTTCTGTCACACGTTCAGGCACAAAAGCCAGATAAAAATCGTGACCTTCTTCTAATCCATGGGTGTTTTCAAGATAGTGCTTTAATAGATCCGTACTGCCCAGAGGCAACGTGGTGCGAATGATTAATTTAACTCCTTTTTTCAACTGTATTTGAGAGGAGAATAAGTGATCAAGCAACGTGAAATAGGCTTGCAAATCAAATTTTGTATTGTTTAGAATATCTTTCTGGGTGGGCGCTTGGGTACCTACGGTAAAAAGAATGGCATCCATCTCAGGTAAAAAAGAGTGTAATTCTTGCCACGAAGCATAAGGAAAAAAACTTTTCCCCTGTGTCTCGCGCAGATATTCCTGCATAGAAGGTTCATAAAAAGGTGTCATGCCACGTTGTAACATGTCGACCGTTTCAATTTGATGATCAAATCCATATACCTGAATGCCGCTTTGCGCTAAAGATAAAGCTTGCGGTAAGCCAATGCGGCCTAAACCAATGACTAAACATTGTTTGATGATCGTAGCATCGTGCTTGGGCATAATAATTCCTTGTAAGATGTCTTAATGGTTAAATGGGTATGTCCGTTTTAGAGCTTTGCTTACTACGACCATGTTCTGTTTTGTACCAATAACCGGGCCTCATTAATAATTCTATAATGGCGTAATACCCGGCTAAGCTCATCATCATCCAATAGAGGAGCTTCAATGGGACGAAAGGAAGTAACTTATAAAGACGACGGTTATAGGTGGCAATAAATTGCGTGATTAATAAAATCAGATTACTGCCCAAAAAATTAAACACCGTGAGGTAATACAAGAGTTTTGGATATAGTGATGCGACTTGGGCGTTATAGAAAAATATAGTCGAGAGTAAGAAAATCCACAAAGGCAAATTGGCCAATTGGATAAAGACATTCCCACCCACAAAAAATTGAAAATTAAGAAATCGCCATGGACCGATTTGTTTGATCATTTGAATGGGATCACGCATATTGACCAAATATGTTTGCATATAGCCTTTGTTCCACCGAGTACGTTGAAAAAACCAACTGATCAGATGAGTGTTGGCTTCTTCATAAGTGGTGGAACGCAGCGCTTCAACCCGATAACCATGACGGTATAATCGGACGCCAATTTCAGCATCTTCGGTACCGATGAAAGGATCCCAGCCGCCAATTTTGTGTAACACATCTGTTATAAAATGATTGCTTGTGCCTCCCAATGGTACCGGTGCTCTTAAAGAATCAAGTGCTGGAATGAGATAATCAAACCAATACGTGTATTCAATTGTAAATAATCGCGTGATGATGTTTTCGCGATAATTATAAAAATTAAGTGCTGCTTGAACGCAGGCCACATTATCATTGCTAGCTTTGAATTTTTGTAAGGCTTTTTTTAATTGATCTGCATCGGGTCTATCTTCTCCATCGAAAATGGTTAAATACTTTCCTAATGCGAATTGCAAGCCATAATTACAGGCACGTGGCTTAGAACGAGGTGTCCCCGGGGGTACGAGCAGAATGTGGTAGTACCAAGGCAGATCAAAATGCTGTAGTGCGGCCAAAGTTTTCTGATCGTCTTGCTCTAATAATAATTTGATATCTAATTTCTCGGGCGGATAATCCAAACGATTTAATGCGTCTAATAACAAGGCGATAGTGCCTTTTTTTTCCCGCAATAGAGGAATAAGCACGGTATACATCGGTAGGGTGGTTTGAGGTGGGAGATGGATGTCTTGTCCTGGTTTTAGATAACGCCAAGTATGTAACATCAGTCCCATTTTATAGGACATGATGATCAAAGTGCCTGCCCCCAAAAAGGCATTCACCCACAACGCCGTGTAGAAAAAATTACCTACAGCTGCAAAAAGTAGTAGGAAAAGACTGATTCCCAGAAATATTCTGATGGCCCAACTGAAGGTATAACTGGCGCTGTGCTCTATATCTAGGTCATCTCTTCCATGGGTGATGATATGAGCGTACTCAGTCTCAAATCGTGATGCCAGTATGGCTGAAATATCTTGCATAGATGCTACGACATACTTGATGTTTTGGACGGTTTTTCCCAAAAAATCGTTGATTTTTTTTATGTTTTTGGGGGTGGGGTTTGCAGTGGCTACGGTAAGTGTGTTTTTTGTTTGAGAAATAGGAATGGCTTGTAGACGTATGTACTCTGAGCGTTTATCAGTTTGGAGTAAATGAGGGGTTACGGTCAGTGCACTTAGAGATCGAAAAGGAAGATCGTATTGATGAGCTAAGGCCGTGTAATGGGTTCGGATATTCTGTTTGGTCGGCATTAAAATCTCCACCAAAGTGATACAAAAGGCGTGGTGCCTCTACCAATATTGGTTCCAAAAAAATCTTGGTAGACGCCCAACTGGATAGCTGCAACATTTTCTTTGTACCAGTAAATGACATTAGGCATCACGGTGAATAAATTGTAATTAGGAAAGGTGATGTTTTTGGGATTGTTACATCTTATAGAATTAAACTCTTGCAGCTCAAAAATCAAACGTCCGCCGTGTGTTTTCAATCCCAACATCATATTCAAATGAAATTCATCAGCAGCACCATTGAAATTGGGTTGAAAAGAGCCCTCAAAGTCTGCATACCAAGTGTTTTCTTTGGCTGGGTCCAGGGTGCCTCCTGTTCCATACAACAATCGAGCATCGATGTAAGATTGTCTATTGATCAACACAAATGTAGACGTGGGAATTAAGGGATTTCCAAATGTAGATCTTCGAATGGGTTGGTTATAGCCCAATTGTACAGATAGAGCAGACCAATCTTTTTCCCAAAGCAAATAACGACCGGCCACGAAAATATTTTCAAATCCGAACGGCACGCTATCATTTGCCTGGTGAAAACTATTGAAATTAGGACTAACGACAGCGGTTAATTTAGAAAGCAACCCATATTCGACATAAGGACTGAAAGAAAATTGGTTGAAGCAAGCGCCACTTTTTTGCAGTTGACTTTGTTGATCCCAATAATTACATGCGACATATTGTTGGAGATTGCCAATCACCAGGCCTTGCCCTTTGGGTTGTAGCCATGCTGCCGCGTATGTATGTATCGGCAAGAGGACAAGAAAAATGGCAAGTAAGATAGAGCGGAGTTGTCTTGCCATGTTAATAGCCATTCCTTTTTTTTCCTGAAGCGGTTATACCTATAAGAGCATAACTCTAGATGTAAAGCATTAGGTGTTTTCAGGGGGTACCAATATGTCAATTACGTCCAGTCTTATCTATCCGGTGATTTTGTCGGGGGGAACAGGGGTACGGCTTTGGCCACTTGCACGCCAAAGCAATCCTAAGCAATTATTGAATGTATGGGATCACCATAGCCTACTGCAAATCACCCTCAAGTTGGTTGCGGCGATGCCCAATCTTGCGCCGCCTGTGGTCGTAGCCAATGAAGATCATCGCTTTATCACAGCGGAACAAACAAAAGACATTGTTTCCAATGCGACTATTTTATTGGAATCACAGTCTGCGGATACTGCTTTAGCCTCAGCTCTTGCAGCTCGTTACCTCATGACTCAATCCGAAAATCCCTTATTGCTTGTATTGCCGTCAGATTTTTACATCCCTGATCCATTAAAATTTAGGTCTATGCTAGACCAAGCAAGTGATATCGCGTTGCAAGGAAAATTAGTCGTGTTTGGGATTAATCCAGTCTCTGCAGAAACAAATTATGGGTATATCAAAAAAGGAGAGAAATTAAAGAAGGGTGACGGCTACAAAGTGCATGCTTTTTTTGAAAAGCCATTGCTGGAAGATGCCCAGTCTTTTGTAAATTCCGGGGAATATTATTGGAATAGTGGGTTGTTTTTATTTAAAGCAGCGGATTTTTTGCAAGAACTAGAGCACCATGCCCCCGCCATTTTTTTGGCATCGCAACAAAAAATGCGCCATTTGATGATTGAGCGTGATTTTGTATGGATGCCGGAGGATGAGAAAGTGGATTATCCAAAAGTGTCTATCGATAAAGCTGTGTTTGAAAAGACGAAGCGGGCTGTGGTCTTTCCTTTCCAAGGCGAATGGTATGATTTGGGAAATTGGAAGGCGTTGTATGATATTGGAAAAAAAGACCTACAAGGCAATGTATTGAATGAACATGTGCTTACGTTTGCCACAAAAAATTGTTATTTGTATTCTAATAAGGCACTTTTGGTCGCTTCTGGTTTGGAAGATTGCTTAGTTGTGGCAACCGAAGATGCTATATTTGTGGCGCGTTTGGAGCAAGAGCACGCGATAAAAGAAATCGTTGAATATTTAAAAAACAATATTATCGTTCCTCCTATTTAAGGCGCCTTTCAGCTCTATTTGGTTTAAGAAAGCTGAATCACATTAAATGATAATGCAGCTGCAAATCCAGCAATTAGTCCAAAACACACCATGATTGGATAAAACCCCCAGCGTTTACTGAGTTTTAACGTAGGGAGGACGCCAATCATCATTAATAATGATGCAATAAGTATAATAGTTTTTATGGGCATCAGTTTCTCCAAAAGGCATGCGACCTCTTTGCTGAGTCAAGGTTACTCCGCGTAGCCATCTTGCCATTTTTTATGTTATGTATGGTAAAAGATAGCATGATTTGAGGGCATGTGACGAAAACTACGGTAACCAGACCACAAAAATCCCTACTCAAACAAATGATACAATCGCAAGTAATAGGGAGTGATAAGCGTATCTATTGGTTGAATGCTATTGTTTTAGACGATGAAATATTACAATTTTATTATTATAAATTTCCCTTTTCGTTGAATGTTGTTCTTTTGGACAAAAGTGATTTCAGGATCATTATTTGGAAATCCGTCACGCCTCTTTGGCAAACCCGCACACGTCTTCAACCTCTTAAGATGACTCAAAAAGAAAATATACTCATTCTCACGTATCATGCCCAGGATAAAAAACTCCAAAAGAAGTTTCATCTGCATTCATTAGATAAAATACGTCAGGTAAAATGCACGCCTGTTCTCAAGCGTACGCTTAAAAACCCGATTTTAAAACCTGATGTAAATCATGGCTGGGAGTCAGCTGCGGTATTTAATTCTGCTGCTCTTTATTTGGAAAATAAAGTTCATTTTATTTATCGTGCTGTCACTTCGACCGGAGAGTCTGTTTTAGGACATGCTTTAAGTGACGATGGCGTGCATATCAAAGAACGTTCTTCTCAACCTGTTTATCGTTCTCAACAGGACACTCATTTTGAACCAGCCAAAGGGCTTCAATCCTCTTTTTTATACTGCTCTGGGAATAGTTGGTCGGGGTGTGAAGATCCTCGATTAACTCATATCAATGATACCATCTACATGACTTATACGGCGTTCGATGCACATCAACCCCCGTTTATGGCATTAACTTCTATTTCTGTCACTGATTTTCTGAAACAACACTGGCATTGGCAAAAGCCTATTCAAATCTCTCCGCCTCGTGAAATGCATAAGAATTGGGTGATTTTTCCAGAAAAAATAAAGGGCTGTTACGCTATTTTGCATAGTTTAACCCCAACCATTTCTATCGAGTATGTGCAGACCATCGATCATACCACCATGATCCAGAGTCATTATTCTCCTCAACACAACAGCATGCAATGGGATAATTGGATGAGAGGCGTTGGTCCTCCGCCTCTCAAAACCAAAGCTGGTTGGTTGATTTTATATCACGCAATGGATCGAAATGACCCGAACAAATATAAACTAGGAGCGATGTTGCTTGATTTAAATGATCCTACCAAAATATTGGGGCGATCGTCTGGTCCAATCTTAGAACCACAAGCGGTGTATGAAAATGAAGGTTATAAACAAGGGGTTGTGTATGCGTGTGGTGCTGTGATTATGGATAAAACCTTAATTGTTTATTACGGTGCAGCTGATACAGTGTTGTGTGCGGCATCTATCCTTCTCAATACCTTACTTGCAGGTATTCAAAACAAACATGCTATTAAACTGATCACTCATAAAAGGAAATAATACCAATGGATTTTCAACGAATTTTGGAAAATCCTATTTTATCTTCGGATAAAATGAAAGCTTGGGAAGCTTATGGGGTTTTTAATCCTTGCGTGATAAAAGAAGGCCTTACAACCCATCTTTTGTATCGAGCCATGTCATTTCCAATCGATGTGGAAGGTGTTCATATCTCTGTGTCTTCTGTGGGGTATGCAACCAGTGAGGATGGCATTGATTTTGCCAAAAAAAAGCAATTGATAAAACCGCAGCATGCTTGGGAAATTTTTGGATGCGAAGATCCACGAGTGACAAAGTTTCAGGATAGTTATTATATTTTTTATACCGCGTTATCATCGTATCCGTTTGATGCTAATAGCATACGGATAGGTGTTGCGATTACGGATGATTTCAAAACGATCAAAGCCAAACATCCTGTCACCACGTTTAACTCCAAAGCCATGGTATTATTTCCTGAAAAAATTAATGGAAAAATCGCTGCACTTTTAACCGTTCATACGGATATTCCTCCTGCGAAGATGGCATTGGCACTTTTTGATGAGGTAGAACAAATTTGGTCCGTGCAATATTGGAATGAGTGGTATTCTTCGTTGCATCATCACGTTATTCCTTTATTAAAAAGTGCTGACGATCATTTGGAAGTGGGCGCTCAGCCGATCAAAACCGAGCATGGTTGGTTGGTGATTTATTCTTATATTGAACAATATTTTTCCAAAGATAAAAAGTTTAATGTCGAAGTTGTTCTTCTGGATTTGGACAATCCCCTTAAAGTTCTGGGTAAAACTAAAAAATCGATTCTGACTCCCAGTGCTCCCTACGAATTGTTTGGACATGTACCGAATATTATTTTCCCGTCTGGTGCTATTTTGGAAAAAGAGGACATTTATCTTTATTATGGGGGTGCGGATACGTACTGTTGTTTGGCGTTGGGTAAGGTGGATGTGTTATTAAAAGAATTGCTGGAAACACATGACCCTTCATTTGTGCCCAGTAAAATAGATGGTTTCAAGCGTTATCATCAAAATCCTATTCTTGCCCCCCGCCCTGAATTTTACTGGGAAGCCAAAGCTACTTTTAATCCTGCAGTGATGTATGAAGAGGGCAAGTTTCATATTATTTATCGCGCCATGTCTTATGATGACACGTCGGTGTGGGGATACGCTACGAGTCAAGATGGGGTACATATCGATGAACGCTTAGTCGAACCCATCTATCAACCCAAAGAAATTTTTGAGCAAAAATTAAAAAAAGGTAATTCTGGGTGCGAAGATCCTCGAATTACGAAATTAGGCGATCGGTTCTATGTTTTTTATACTGCGTATGATGGGGTAACGCCACGGGTCGCTTTTACTTCCATTTTAGTGACTGATTTTATGAATAAATGGTGGAATTGGACACGCGCAAAAGTTATTTCTTCACCTATTATTGCCGATAAAAATGCCTGTTTGTTGCCGATGTTGATCCATGACAAATATGTTATTTTTCATCGCATCAAAAATGAAATTTATGTAGATGCTATTGACGATCTGTCATTCACCATTGATAGATGGTTGCTGAATAAACTGCTTTTGATTGAGCCAAAATATGGAAAAACCGTCAAAGTAGGGATATCAGCTCCCCCCATTGCAACGAAATATGGTTGGTTATTGTTTTATCATTGGGTGGTTGCATACGAAGGTGCCATGCTCTATAAAATGGGCGTTGCGCTCCTTGATTTGGCAAACCCCATGTGTGTACTGACCAAAGATGTGTTGTTATTAGAGCCAGAAATGGACTATGAAAAAATCGGCAATGTTGCGAATGTCGTCTTTCCTTGTGGTGCTGTATTGCTAAAAGATGAAATATTTTTATACTATGGCGGCGCAGATAAAGTAGTAGCTGTGGCGAAAATGGATCTCAAACAAGTTTTAACGCATCTCAAGGTCAAGATGGATTAATAAAGGCTAATGATGACGCGCGTTGATGTTTAAAAAGAGCGTCATCCCAAACCATAATACTGTGATACAGGTATTAAAGACAAAGATGCCAGTCGAACCGGCATATTGAAACACCATACCTGCCAACGATCCGCCTACAAAAATTCCCAAAAATTGGCTGCTAGAATATACGCCCATGGCGCAGCCTTTTGCGTTGGGATTGACTTGTTTGGAGATCAACGAAGGCAAATTGGCTTCTAAAAGATTGAAGGCAACAAAATACGCAAACATCAATCCACACAGCATGATAAAGGACGTGGAACAAAGTGCCAAACCGAATTGTGTGACCAAAATGGTGGCGACAGAGCCCACAAACAAGGCCTTGGTTTTTTGATTTTTTTCTGTCCAAAGCATCACGGGAATCATGAGCAAAAAAGAAATAAGCATCACAGGTAAGTAAAACTGCCAAGATTGGGCGAGCTGATGCGCGCGAATATGATGTTGTAGCAAAATAGGTAGCGCATAAAAGGTTGAAATCAAAATCAGATGCTGAAAAAAAATGCCCGCATCTAAGCGGAGTAAATCCCGATTTAAGAAGACTTGTTTCAATTGGTGAATATTGATTGTATCATTCCCACCTGATGCAGTATGGCTAGGTGTGGGCATACTATGCAAAATGAGTAAGCCAATCACAGCAAGAGCAGCTGTGAGGTAAAAAATGCCGGAGAGGCCTGAAAATTCAGTGATCGTTGGGCTTAAGACCAATGCTAGGGTAAAGGATAAGCCGATGGTGGCGCCAATAATCGCCATGGCTTTGGTGCGATGCGTTTCGGTGGTGACATCGGCTAATAAAGCGATTAAGACCGAACCAATAGCGCCGGCTCCTTGTAGGGTTCGGGCCAAAATCATGCCGGAGATGGTATCGGCCCAAGCACCCAGTAGACTGCCTAAGGCAAATAAGATCAAGCCGAGGGTGATCAAAGGTTTGCGGCCATAGCGATCAGATAAGATGCCAAAGGGCAATTGTAATAGCCCTTGAGTCAATCCATATGCACCTAAAGCAATGCCTAGTAATAAAGGCGTTGCACCCTGTAAATCATGGGCATACACCGTGAATACAGGAATAAGCATGAATAATCCTAACATGCGAAACGCAAAAATTGCGGCAATTCGAAATGTGTTGCCGAGCCAGGATTGCTTCATAAGGATCTGCTTAGGGTGAATCTAACAAGCGGGAATTGTATAAACATTGTCACCGAATCTCAAGGGTCAATGAATAGGAGAATGAAACAATGCAAAGATTAGCATCGAAAGTTGCCTTGATCACAGGAGGCGCAAAAGGCATTGGGAAAGCAACTGCTTTGAAATTGGCCAGTGAAGGCGCAGATATAGCGATTGTCTATTATTCTAGTTCGGAAGAAGCTGATGCCTTGGTCAAACAAATTCAAGCTTTGGGCCGTCGTGCCATTGCCATGCAAGCGAACGTGGCCGATCATGCTTCTGTAAAAGAGATGTTTGTTCAATTTCAAACGCATTTTGATCGTTTGGATATTTTGGTATCCAATGCCGCAAGTGGCGTATTAAAACCAGCTTTGAAAATGTCGACCAAACACTGGCGTTGGTGTATGGAAACCAATGCGTTGGCTTTGAACCATTTGGTATGTGAAGCCCAATCTTTATTACAGGCCGGTGGTCGCGTGATTGCATTGTCCAGTCTGGGCGCACAGCGTGCTATTCCCAATTATGCATTTATTGGTGCCTCTAAAGCGGCCTTAGAAGCGTTGGTGCGTTCTTTGAGTATTGAATTGGCTCCGATGGGTGTTACCGTCAATGCGGTATCAGCAGGGGTAGTGGATACAGATGCTCTAAAGTACTTTCCTAACCGAGAGCATTTATTGGCAGAATATCAAGCGCATGCCTTGGCAGATCGACCTTTAGCGACAGACGATGTGGCCAATGCTGTGTATCTGTTGTGTTTACCTGAGGCTGATATGATTCGAGGCCATACTTTATTTGTTGATGCGGGTTATTCCGTTGTTGGTTGAAACAACGGCTGAAGTGTATTCAGTCACCCAATTGAATCGCCATGTGAAATCTTGGTTAGAACAAGGTATTGGAGAAATCACGGTACAAGGTGAAATCTCTAATTTGACCAAACCGAGTTCTGGGCATTGGTATTTCACTTTAAAAGACAGTCAAGCCCAAATTCGTTGCGTATTTTTTCGAAATCGCCATACCCGATTGCACCTTGGGATGGGCAACGGACATCAAGTCTTGGCCCGAGGGTGCTTGAGCTTATATGAAGCACGTGGTGATTATCAATTGATCGTTGAGGACCTAAGTGAAGTTGGTTTAGGAGACTTGCATCAGCAATTTGAAGCTTTAAAACAAAAATTGTTTGCGAGTGGTTTATTTGATCTGTCTCACAAGAAAGCGTTGCCGCGTTTTCCGCAAACCATTGGTGTGATCACTTCTCCAACCGGGGCTGCGATTCGTGATATTTTAACGACCTTGGCGCGACGTTATCCGTTCGCATTGGTACGTATTTATCCAAGTGATGTGCAAGGAAAAGGAGCGGCTGCTCAATTATCATCTGCCATTCGCCAAGCCAATCAGGATCAGATGTGCGATGTGTTGATTTTGGCCCGAGGGGGTGGCAGTTTAGAAGACCTATGGTCTTTTAACGATGAAGCTTTGGCCTATACCATTGCTCAAAGCGTCATTCCTATTGTCACGGGTATTGGTCATGAAATCGATGTGACCATTGCCGATCTCGTTGCCGATGTGCGAGCACCTACGCCAACCGCTGCGGCGGAAGTCGCAAGCCCTGTTCAGGACGATATGCTCCAGGCTATTGTCACAGCAGAAGCTCGATTGGTTCGAGCCATGCGCCGTATGGTGGCACATCAAACCTTGTTACTCAAACATCAATGGACTCAGCTCACGTCACCTCGCCAAATGATTGCCGCATATTGGCAAGCACTGGATCACCGTGAGCATCAATTACAGCACTATATGGCGAGATTGTATCAGTCTAGATCGCAGCGTTTTCATGCTTTGATGGGTCGTTTGAATGCCGTTAGTCCGTTAGCAACATTAGAGCGAGGGTATGCGGTGGCGACGTATCAGAAGCACTTGATAAAAAACGCGCAAGAGGTGATTGTTGGTGCCAATATTGTGGTGCATTTGGCCAAAGGGCAATTGATGTGCGAGGTATTGGAACAATTGTCTTAAACATTGACAACCCCCTATAGTGTACTAATATTATACAATAAAGGTATTTTATAGGTGTTGTCATGAATGCAAAACAAGAGTGGCAAAATATAGATTTATTGATGTTTTCCAATTATTTATATCACAATACGCGTGCGACAAAAAAATCACCGCATTACCAAGATATTGTTCAACAAGCAAACGCAATTGATCCTAGGTTTTTTGAAATGTCCAATGAATTTGAAATGACCACTGACTTGAATTCTTTTTCGGAACATTTCGTTGCTTTTTCGGCATTTAGCGCTCCGGTGAAACAACAACTTCAACATTTGATAGAGGATTATCGAGCTGAAATTGAATCACACAGTGTGAGTAATGAATACACAGTATATACTTTAGAAGAGTACGAAAGTGATTATCAAAGTCCTGAAAGACCTTTGACTGCAGCAGAGAGAGCGCATTTTCATTCGGATTCTAACGATGAATATATTTCAAAGGTTGATCATAAAAAAAACCAAATCATGCCTACAATTCCTGAGTTGGACGGTGATGATTTAACCAGTTGTGCCTCAGACGATACAAGCGATAGCATCAGCGAGACTTATTCGCTTGAAGACTATGAAAGTGATTATCAAAGTCCAGAGAAACCTCTGAGTGCTATAGAACGTGCTTATTTTGGGCATGATCATGGCCATGCTAGACCGTCTACATCAAACGTTGGTTTCCAAGAGAGTGAACAGGCCATGGTTGAACTTTTAAAATATATGCACGCCCATGCTGTACGTCATGCGGAACGCACTCAAGAGTCAACCTATATCTTATCTCGGATAAAAGCGTCCTGCCCGAAGATTTTATCTAAAATTAATGCCTCTAACCTGAATGACACGTTAAAATTATTAAGCCTTGAAGAAAAAACAGTGCTATCTCGCATTGCAAAAGAAGAGCAAACTGCAATATTATCATTCAATGCTAAGTTTGATTCGGATGATGAAAGTAAAATGACCGATAATGAATCTATTGATCCCGATGGGCCTCATCATTCATAGATATATCCATTACAAAGTCTAAATCACCTCAAGGCCCTGTTATCGGGTAAGTCAGCAATGGCGCTTACCATTTTTTACGTTATCAATAGCAATCCAAAATTGAGCCCTTTAGAATGATGTGTTAGAATCAGCCAATTATTTTAAAGTACTGAGGATTGAACATGAACATAGAAACGGTCTACCCTAAAGTTAAAACGATTATTGCTGATGTTTTGGTATTGGATGAAGACGAAGTCTTGTTAACCAGTCGTTTAATTGCTGATTTGGGTGCAGAATCTATTGATTTTCTTGATTTGGTATTTCAGCTAGAAAAAGAGTTTGCGATCAAAATTCCTCGTGGTCAATTAGAAAAAAATGCGCGTGGAGATTTGAGCGAAGCTGAGTTTGAGCAAGGTGGTGTTTTAACGGCTGCTGGAATGGATGCACTCAAAACTTATCTTTCTGAAGTGCCTGCGGAACATTTTAAAGCAAACATGAAACTCAATGAAATTCCTGCTTTGTTTACGGTTGAAACTTTTTGCAAATTGATTGTGGCAGCAAAAGCTGAACAAGCTTCTGCGTGTGCTTTGACCGAGTAATGCGTTTTCTATTTGTTGATCGCATTTTACAACTATCTTCATCTGTGGCCTCGGTAAGAGGAATTAAACATATCACACGAGATGATGGTTATCTTTGCCCAGATGATCACGGCCGCTTATGTTTTATGCCAGCCATTATTGGTGAAACACTGGGACAACTGACGGCTTGGGCTGTGATGGCCAAAAATAATTTTAGTCAGCGGCCTGTGGCTGGGATTGTGGCTTGTGCCAAACTGCATCGGCCTGCTTATGTGGGTGAGACGCTTGAACTAGAATCTTGGATCGATGCATTGGATGACCAAGCGGTTGAATATCATGGGGAAGTGCGGGTAGGCTCTGAAGTGGTCTTTAGTTTAGAGGGCGCCTTAGGACCCATGTTGCCCATGGAAACCTTTATCGATGATCAAACGGTGCGGCGCCAATTTGCAGAAATCAATCGCCCAGGCGATTGGCCCATACCTCCTAAGCAAGCTGTTGTGCTGCCCACTCCTACCATTCAACCACCACTCACTTTAGAGTTTGATTATTATACCGTGAATGAGCCAGGTAAACGTATGGGTGCTGTCAAACTCATCACGCGTGCTGCACCTTATTTTCCGGATCATTTTCCTCATAAACCTGTTTTACCGATGACGGTCCTATTAGAATGTAAAATGAATTTGGCAAAAGCATTTTTAAATCATGCCGGGTTGCAAGATGCTTATCGAGTGCAGATGTTGCGCAGGATAAAAATGAGTGATTTTGTCTATCCGGGTGATGAATTGCACTGCATGCTGACCGTGAAGCATCACGATGATCAAGAGTTGGTATTACAATACCGTTCGGAAGTCGCAGGCAAACGAATTTGTGTGTTAGAAATTGTTTTGGTTGCATCGGGGAGTGTACAAACATGACAGAACGACGAGTAGCGATCACAGGCATTGGAGTGGTTTCTCCTTTAGGAACCAATGTATCTTCCACTTGGCAAAATTTGATGGCAGGCCAATCTGGCATTGCACCAATTAGTATTTTTGATGCCAGCGCTTTTCCGACAAAAATCGCAGCTGAAGTCAAACAATTTACCCCTGATCCACAGTTACTGACAAAGCATAATCGCTTTGCATCGCGTTTTACTTGGTTTGCTTTGGATGCTGCGTTACAAGCCATGCGTGACGCCGATATCGATCTTGATGCCGATATGAATGAGCGTTTTGGTATTGTGACGGGCAGCGGCATGATGACGGCAGAATTTGACGGATTACAACGATTTCAACAAACTTGCGCTTCAGATGGACAGGTGAATTGGGCTCAATTGGCAGAAAAATCCCAAGATTTTTATCAATTGGGTGATTTTGCCAAAACCATGTCGAATACAGGTTTGGCCCTATTGATCCAACAATTTGGACTCAAAGGCTACGCCAGTGCGGTTCATACCGCTTGTGCGTCGGGTGGACAAGCCTTGGGATTGGCCATGCGTGTGATTCGTCGAGGCGATGCAGACTGTATGTTGGCAGGCGGTTTTGATTCGATGATTTCGCCTTTAGGGTTATCTAGCTTTTGTTTATTGGGTGCCTTAGCCACCGACAATGATACGCCTACTAGGGCCAGTCGACCTTTTGATGGCACACGGCACGGTTTTGTTCTGGGTGAGGGTGCTGCTTTTCTAGTGTTGGAAGAGTGGTCTCGAGCCAAAGCACGTGGCGCACGCATTTATGCAGAATTAGCCGGTGAAGGGAATACATTGAGCTCTTATCGCATCACGGATTCTCCACCAGATGGGTCTGGTGCGATTCAAGCCATTGAAAAAGCGTTGAAGGATGCGGGATTGTGCCGAGAAGATGTTGATTATATTAATGCGCATGGTACCTCCACGAAAATGAACGACTTGAGTGAAACCAATGCCATCAAAGCAGTTTTCGGTGCTCGTGCTTATGATATTCCTGTGAGTTCTACTAAGGGTCAAACAGGACATTTGATTGCTGCTGCTGGTGCGCTAGAGGCGGTATTTTCTGTGTTGTCCATACAACATGCAAAAATGCCTATGACGGCTAATTTGACCCATCCTGATCCAGAATGTGATTTGGATTATGTGGTCGAAGGACCTCGTGAACGGTCTTTAGGGGTCGTGTTGTCTAATTCTTTTGGATTTGGCGGATCAAATAGCTGTTTGTTGTTCAAACATCCTGAATTTGGAGGTTGAAAATGAAACCCTCTCGGCGTGTTTTTATCACGGGATTAGGTGCTGTCACAGCGACTGGTATGAATGCGGATGCCACTTGGCAGGCATTATTAGCAGGTCAACAAGGGTTAGATGAGCTGAAATTGTGGGATATCTCTACCTGGTCACATCGTAAAGTGGGTGAATTAGAAAATTATCATCCTGCCAGCATGTTGCCTGATCGAAAATTGTTAAAAGTGATTTCTCGACAAGATGTCACAGGCATTTCTGCTGGTATGCAAGCAATGGAGCAGAGTCAATTATTGGCTTACCGAGATCAATTGAGTGAACAAGAGCAAATTCGTTTTGCGGAAGAATCCGCCATTTATGTGGGTTCGCCAGGGAATAAATTTTTTCAACAATATGATTTTTTGCCTTTGATGGCGCGTGCTAAAGGGGATATGCATGCTTTTGCTGAGCACTTATTTGCAGAAGTCCATCCTATGTGGTTATTACGAATTTTACCAAATAATGTGTTGGCCTATCTAGGGATTACGTACGGATTCAAAGGCGAGAATCATAATATTACGAATCACGCAGTCAGTGGCATGCAAGCACTCATTGAAGCGTATGAGGCTATCGTATCTGGACAAGCCAAACGTGCTTTGGTGGTAGGTTATGATATAGGTACTGATCCGCAAGCTTTATATTATTATGAAAAATTGGGGTTGTTGAGCGCCAAAGATTTGAAACCATTTGATCAAGATCATGATGGCACTATCTTAGCGGAAGGCGCCAGTGCCATTATCTTAGAAAGTGAAGAAGCAGTCCAAGAACGTTCTGCCCATTGCTATTCAGAAGTGATTGGTGGCGGTACAGCAACCGAGGCCCAAGGGTTGTTTTCTATAGAGCCTCAAGGGTTGCCTTTACAAGCCTTACTCACCCGCACTTTACAACGTTATGATGTTTCAGCTCATGATCTGGGTATGGTGATTGCGCATGGTAATGGTAGCTATTTGTCAGATGTCACAGAAGCACAGGCATTATCAGCTGTATTTGCTGAAACAGCCGTTCCTGTCACCGCTTTTAAATGGTCTATGGGGCATACCCTATGTGCTTCAGGGATTCTCGATACAGTCCTGGGTACCTATGCCATGCAACATCAATGCGTACCAGGAATTGCTAATTTAAATTCTGTTGCAGCAGAATGCTCGGCATTGAATGTCAGTCGAAACACTCGAGATTGGACGCCCGACAAAGAGCATATGTTGGTCGTCAATCGCGGATTTGGTGGCATGAATGCATGTATGGTGTTCCGTGCTTGCAAATGAACTCGGTCAGCAAATTGAGCAATTACGGGTGTCTCGCGGGGGACGTTATTTCTACCGATATATCCCTTATCGACGACACATTGTGTTGAATAATATTGAACAAGTATACGGAAATCGCTTAAACGCTGAGCAAAAAAAGCATTTGGCGCAAGCATTTTATTCTCATTTGCTGACCTCGATCAAAGAAACCTTTCAATTGCGATTCATGAGTGAAAAAGCGTTATGTGCGCGTGTGGATGTGATTGGGCATGAACGGTTATTAGATATTTCTGCCCGGGGTCAAGGTGTGTTGGTATTGACTGCACACGTCGGCAGTTGGGAGTTTGCTCCCTTGGGTGGCATATTGAATTTCAAGCAATTCAAGGGTCATTTTCATTTCATCCGTCGTACTTTAGGCTGGAAAGCCATTGAAAAAGTTTTATTTCGACGCTATTACCGAGCTGGTTTAAATGTGATTCCCAAGCAAGATGCGTTGCAGCAAGTCAAAGTTGCTTTGGATCAAAATCATGCGGTCGTGTTTGTCCTAGATCAACATGCTTCTCTGGTCAATCGTGATGGGGTGGCTGTAGAGTTTTTTGGTAAAAAAGCCGGGACTTACCGTAGTTTGGCAAGTCTTTCTCGGCATACGGGTTTACCTGTGGTGCCTGCTGCAGGTTATAGACTACCCAACGGACGCCATGTTTTGGCTTTTTATGAGCCTATTCCTTGGCAGGAATATCCCAGTACTCAAGAATCTATTTATCGTAATACTTTGGCATACAATCAAGCCTTAGAGCGTATTATATTGGCCCATCCAGAACAATGGATGTGGATGCATCAAAGATGGAAGATTTAACCTAGTAGCCTTGATTACACTTTGCTGCATCAAGGCTACGCGAAGACATTAATTAAGGGTTTTATTTTTGCCAAAAAGATCGTGTCATCAAAATAAACAAGGGATATAACTCTAATCGCCCAATGATCATACTCAGGATCATCATCCATTTGCTGGGCTCATTGAGACCACTGAAATCATGGCTGATGCTGCCAATGCCCATGCCTGAGTTTGCCAAGCCCGCTGCTACAATAGAAAAAGAAGATAAAAAATCATTGCCTAAAGCCATAAAGATTAGAATGAATAAAGCAAAGATGCCGAAAAACAAACAAACATATCCAGTGACAGATTGTATGATCGATTCTGAAACCGTTCGTTGATCCATCTTGATGCTTAAAGATGCTTGTGGATGAATCAATCGCTCAAACTCCCGTTTGCTATGTTTTCCGATTAACATCAAACGCAAGACCTTTAAACCACCCGTAGATGAGCCTGCACAACCTCCAATCAAAGACATGAAAATGACTAAAATAGGAATGAAGCTGGGCCACTCATCAAATCCAACCAACGTGAATCCTGTGGTGGTCGAAAGTGAGATGAGCATAAAGAGCGTATCTACATAGTGATGGCTGTGAGCACTAAAATATTGGGTCAATACCATTGTACCCAACATAAGGATACAGACCATCATCAATGCTTTGACATAAAAGCGAAACTCTTCATCCTGCCAATAGAGTCTCCAATTATGTTGTTGAAACACTAAAAAGTGCAAAGAAAAACTCACGCTTCCAAACAACATAAAGGCGCAAGCAAATACTTGAATTGCTGTGCTGTGGTAATAAAGAAAACTTTCGTCATGCATTGAAAATCCACCTGTAGAAACAGTGGCAAAACTTTCACCAATGGCATAAAACCAATTCATACCACAATACCAATAACAAAAGGCACAGCTTAAGGTGGTTAGGCAATAAATGAGCCATAACACTTTTGCCGTTTGAGCAATTCGAGGTGTGAGTTTATTGTCTTTTTTAGGCCCCGTGGAGTCCACTCGAAATAATTGAGTGCCTCCCATGCCTAACATGGGGAAAATAGCGACTGCTAACACAATGATCCCCAAACCGCCTGTAAATTGTAATTGCTGTCGATAGTATAAAATGGCATGAGGTAGATCATTGATACGGGTGAATACAGCAGCACCTGTGGTGGTTAGGCCCGATACGGTTTCAAAGATGGCATCTGTCACGGTATGGGGTAACTCTTTAAATAACAAGAAAGGCAGAGATGCAAAAAAACTGGTGGCAAGCCAAATGATCACCACAATTAAAAATCCTTCTCGAATTTTTAATAAATTATATTGATTACGATTCATAAACCACAGTACGCTTCCTGTTGTTACTATCAGCAAAAATGGCACAATAAATGGCAGCCAGATGGTTTCTGAGAAAATAACATTGATGACCAAAGGAGGTAGCATGGTGACGCTGAACAATACTAATAATAGTCCAATTAAGCGTAGAATGGTTTTATATTGCATGATGTTTTAACTCATAAAAGTCAAATTGACTTGAAATAAAGATTCAAGTTGATGAATATATTTCTTATTTAATAAGAGCAAAATGACATGATCTTGGGCTGCCAGTATCAATCGAGAGGTTATAAAATGTAAGTGTTTCCCTCGGATGACACCCGCCATAATACAATGCGGTGGCAATTCTATCTCGGAAATGGGTCGGCCAATAACGGCGGATGTTTTTTCAGTGCCTTCTACGATCAGTTCAATCGCTTCGGCTTCTTCGTCTTGCAGACGATGTACCTTCACCATATTGCCACGTCTTATTTTACTTAAAATACTACCAATCGTGATGAATTGTGGAGATACGGCATAATCAATTAAGCTATCATCAATCAAATCAATATAACTTTCGCGATTTACCAAACTCATGGCGTATTTTGCGCCCAAATATTTGGCTTGTAGACTGCCCATAATATTCGCTTCTTCATCCTGAGTTAAAGCACAAAAAATATCCATATCTTGAATGTTTTCATTTAAAAGCAATTCTCGATCAGCGATATCTCCATGCAATACAATCGTTTTATTAAGCTCTAAGGCACTTTCTTCCAATCTCTCAGGTGTTTTTTCAATCAGTTTGACTTGGTATTTTTCTTCCAACTGTTTGGCCAAGCCACATCCCAATGGCCCACCGCCTGCAATCATGATACGGCGATTTGAATGAGGTTTACGTTGTAATGTTTCTAACAAAACAGGTAACTGTTCTACAAAGGTGATGAATAATACTTTATCTTTGGTACGTAGTATGTAGGTGTCCACTAAAGGTACTGCTTGTTTTTTATTAAATATAGCAGTCAGGGCTATGTCAATGTCTTGTAGCTTGTCTTGAATGTGGGCAACCGTTTTTCCATTCATCCAATCGTTTTCTTCGGTTTCGATAGATACGATGCATACGGCATCATTAAAAAAAGTCAGTATTTGGGAGAAATCCGGATATTCGATCATACGGATGATATGGTTGATCACCAGTCCCGTCGGATAAATTAAGGACTGGATAGGGATTGTATTTTTTTTAAAAAGGGCTGGATATTGATGGTAATCTTCGGAACGAATACGCGCAATGGCTCTAGGCACTTGAAACAATTTATTGGCAATCAAGCATCCTATCATATTGGCTTCATCGGTCGTTGTGACGGCAATGACTAGATCAGCTTGTTCAATGCCTGCTTCGATTAAAATACTGGGGTTTGAGGCATTTCCATGAACTGTCTGGACATCTAAACGAAGTTTGATGTCATCCAAACAGGCCTGACTGATATCAATCAAAACAACATCATTGTCTTCTTTGACGAGATTGCGAGCCAGAGATTCTCCTACAGTGCCTGCGCCAAGAATGATGATTCTCATCTTTCTTCCTCCACGAGTTGGCCGTCATATACAAAGGTTGCTGGGCCTCGTAGATAAATTGCCCCAGTGTGATTGGGCCAGGTGATCCACAAGTCGCCTCCAGGGAGACTGACCCGCACTTCATCGGCCAATTGATGATACAACATCCCAACTGCTGCTGCGGCTACAGCACCTGATCCACAGGCCTGAGTTTCACCGCAACCTCGTTCATATACGCGTAATCTGATGTGCTGCGGATGGATGATTTGTAGAAAGCCTATATTGGCTTGTTGTGGAAAAAAGGAATGCGTACTGAGGTATTGACCTATCGAGGAGACGTCGGTTGAATCGAGATCATCGACCAGCAGTACTGCGTGAGGATTGCCCACTTGAATGGCATGAAAATGATGCGTCTGATGACCTTGGGTGACTTGATACCAAACGGCCGAGGACGTGCTATTTATGGGTATTTGTTGTGGTTCGAATTGTGGTGGCGCAAAGCCTACTGTCACACTATGATCATCGTGTATCGTCAGATGAAGTAGGGTAGTGGGGGTTTGGATGCATATTTGTTGTTTGGTGGTAAGACCTTGATGATGCACAAAACGTGCCAGACAACGTGCCCCATTGCCACATTGCCCCACTTCTTGGCCATCCGCATTAAAAATTCGATAAAAAAAGTCCACGTCTGGATGAGTACTATGTTCTACCACCAAACATTGATCGAATCCAATCCCAGTGTGGCGGTGGC
Source organism: Legionella sp. (assembly GCA_002786165.1). GTDB lineage: Bacteria > Pseudomonadota > Gammaproteobacteria > Legionellales > Legionellaceae. Next base: position 60,226 of record PEQK01000012.1, on the reverse strand, counting down.
TTAATGCTGCGATGCCTTTGGAAGTAAGCGCGAGCGGGCGCTTTGTCGCATCTATTAAGATGAAATCGTTGCCAAGACCATGCATTTTGGTAAATTGAAAGGTCATGGCTGAGTGTGCGCAGAAGATGGCGTTTTAGGTTCCGGTAAATACAATGTGCCACGTTGTCCGCATGCAGATAACAATAATAAAAAAACAGCTAAGGATAATAGGGTGCGCATGTTGTTTTGATCTGCAAGAATAACCTATAAAACAGTATAGGGAAGTGAGAATAGATAATCAACACACCGAGCGTGAGGGGCATGTCTTTATACGCTTCTTCCTCGCAATTGTTCTTTATAAAGAGCCCATTCGGGCATGAATTGTGTCATTAAAGTATAAAAACGTTTGTTATGACTGGCTTCCAACAAATGTACCATTTCGTGAACCACCACATAGTCTAAGCAGGATAAGGGTTTTTGAATCAAATGGAGATTGATGCAAATTTTCTTACGGGTGACATGACAAGAGCCCCAGCGCGTGGTCATGGCTCGGATTGACCATTGATGCACTGTAACGCCAATGATAGGCTCCCATTTTTGAATCAATTGCGGTAAGAGCTGCGATAGTTGTTCTCGATACCAAACTTGTAACATTGATTGTATCGTGTCAGCTGATGCGTTTTTTTTGATATAACAATAGAGGTGATTATTTTCAAGGACAATTTTTTGCTGCGCCATGTGTTCGTGGATGATTAATGGATACCGTTGGCCTAAAAATAAATGCAATGCTCCGGAATGGAATTGCGGTTCAGGTTGAATAGGGGTTGCCAAAAGTCGTGTGCGATGTTTGATGATCCAATCTTTTTTGTCTTCAAGAAAGTGCTGAATCGTATTTATTGGGCACTTTAAAGGTGCACTGATATGAATGCGAGCATCTGCATGAATACGCAAATTAATGCGTTTGATTGCTTTTCTTGTGAGTGTGAACTCAAACTCATCGGTTTGGATAACACTACTATTGGTTATGCGTTTCATAAGGTATCAATGTTCTTCCTGTATCGTGTTGGCAAGACCTATTTGAATGCCTTCTACAGCAAGTGTATTAAAGTAGTCGTAAGACATGTAAAAATCCCCACCATTCCCAACATTAGGCCCCCAAGAGCTGCGTAGCGTGAATAAACCACAATGTTGCCAGTTGGATCTATCGGTTGCGCAGACATGATTATCATACCCTGTGACAATCATGGCGTGTCCTGGTATGCGTGTTTGCATGTCTATCGTTTGCTGGATTTCCGGGGTAAGCACCCAAGTATCTTCTGAAACTTGATAGGTTCCAATGGCACCTACCGGTATTTTTCCTGCATAAATCCTCGGAAGCATTGTGGCAATAACAACACGATGTCCAGTGCTTAACGCCTGTTGCGTAAGTTGGACAGGATCGTTGCTTGCAAATAATTCAGACCATAAAGAATTGGACCACAACACCGACCAAGTGATTTTGTTTTTAAAAATCATGTCACTGTGTTGAAGATAATTTTTTAAAGTCATTTCTGAGGTCGGTGTTTCTTCTTTTTCAGGATAAGCGTGTACGCCACCACAACCATATTTTTGTTGATTTTCGATGCTTATAATGCCGTAGTTGTTGATGCGTTTGAGGAAGATTTGTAGGTCATTTGCACCATTCCAGCCACTGGGCTCACCATTCATACGCTCAAGATGTTGTCCTAATTGTAATAAGCATAATGGGCTGGTGTATTGTCCTTGTCCAAGTGCTGCATCAATTGCGGCCGCTAGGGCAAATGTGACGCAAGCACCGTGTTGTCCTTGAGTAAAAACAGGAATACCATTCATCCCTAATTGTATAGAAGAAGGCGCTTCTTGGGCAGAAGAGCTGTTAGACGGGCTTTGCCGCTGACGTAATTGAGTATGAACATGCTTCGATATTCTCTGACGTTCTTTGTCAGACAGTTGATACGATTCAAATGTAAGCGATTGTGTTTTTTCTTGTTCAAAAGGATAAGAAACCGGATCAGCACATGTTTGATATGTAAGCAATAAAGAGTATACAAACAAAGTATACATTGGCAGTTTTGATGGTCTGGTATGAGTCATAATTGTTTTGATGTGATCCTAAATAGATATCATTTGTCATTCAATACGATTTAAAAAAACTGATATCTCCTCACAAGCGGCCAACCAATTTCTAATTGAACACAGAGGTAAGGTAACGCTCTGACACGCTATGAAACTCATATCTTAATACAATGCGAAAACAAATAATGCCTTATTTATTACGAATACGTTCCGATATTTCTCGACGCGCGTCGTTAGACAGTTGATACGATTCGAACGTCAGAGATTGTGCTTTTTCTTGCTCAAAGAGAAAAGAGGATGGGTCACTTTGTGGTTCGGCGTATGTTTCATAGGTAGACAACAAAACGCATACTAAAAAAGTGTATATTTGCAGTTTTAATAGCTTGGTATAAGTCATAGTCGTTGTCATTGCATCCTAAGTTGGCGTAATTTATCATTAAAGATAATTTAAGTAAAATATAACATATCCAACAAAATCCTATCATGCCAGCAGACAGACACTCCTTCTTGAGTTGGCATGATGTGTATACATTGAAAAAGCAAACAACCTAGGCTTCAACCGCTTGCCAATTGGTTAACATTTGGCGATAATCCAAAGTTTAATAGCCGAGAATTTTTTTGTTAACCACTTATACAAAATCTCCTGAAAAACCTGCTCAAGCATGTATCATTTGGTTACATGGATTGGGATCTAATGGTACAAATATGCATGGTGTTGTAGATGCATTTCCAGCCCAATCTACACCAATTGAGCACGTTTTCATTGATGCGCCTGTGCGTCCTGTAACCATGAATAATCATATGCCAATGCGTGCTTGGTATGATCTGACTGGTTTGACCTTACAAGATAGAGATGACCGAGAAGGTATTTTACAATCTGAACGTGATATCAATACAGTGATTGAAGCGCAAATAGCCAAAGGATTTCAACCTCAAAGCATTTATCTGGCTGGATTTTCTCAAGGCGGTGCTATGGCACTCTTTATGGGATTGCGATCGCAACAAAGATTAGGCGGCATTGTCGCGTTGTCGGCGTATTTGCCTCAACAAAATGAGTGCGGATCAAATGTGCATTTGGATTTGCCTATTTTTATGGCGATGGGTTCGATCGATCCCATCGTGTTGCCAGCCTGGACGAAATTGAGCCATGATTTCGTTCTGTCTCGAGGGTTTACGGATGTTTTTTGGAAAGAGTATCGTATGGAACATACGATATGCATAGAAGAAATCATGGACGTGGTTTCTTGGATTGAACAACAGATTAAAACAGTGGCCATACATGGGGAAAAAATATGACAGTCGTAAAAAAAACACGTGTGGTGCCACACTCTTGTGAAAAAATGTTTCATTTGGTGAACGATATCGAACGTTATGCTGATTTTTTGCCTTATTTCTCATCGGGGGTGATCCATCATCAAGATGAAGATGAAGTTCAAGCGACATTGTCTATTTCAGCGGCAGGAATGAGTAAATCCTTCACCACTCGCAATCGCTTACAAAGCAATAAAATGATTGAAATGCGTTTGGTCGATGGTCCTTTTAGTCATTTTGAAGGGTTTTGGCGTTTTGATGAAACACCGGAAGGATGTTCTGTGTCACTTGATTTGGAATTTGATTTTGCTGGGCGTATGTTTTCGATGCTTTTGGGACCAATTTTTGAACAAGTTACCGATAATTTGGTAGACGCTTTTTGCGAGAGAGCGGATAAGTTGTACTCAGATCAAGCGTAGCATGATGCAAAAAAACACATCTGAGCTCTTTTGTGATTTGGTCTATGTACCAGCGGGGGCCTCTCCGCTGGTGTATTCTATACCTTGGTCGCCTCAAACCACGGTTGCAGATATTCTCAACACCTCAAAAATTCAACAAACTCATCCAGAGACGGATACGTTGGCGGTAGGTATTTTTGGTCGTTGTGTGCAACGAGATACACCTGTGAAACCGGGCGACAGAATTGAATTATATCGTCCGTTGTTGATCGATCCCAAAGAAAAAAGACGCCAAATTGCCAAACATAAATAATCATATCGCAAAAACTAGGAAGCCGCGTTTTAGTGAAACCGGATTTTTTTAGAAGCATACTCCTTAGTTTCTTCAGATTTTCTTTTCAATTTTAACCAAACGATCATTTACAAAATATAAGCTGAGATGACGCCCTGCATTAGGACCTGAGCCACGTCGTACTGTGTAAGCGTAGTCCCAGCGGTCAAGATCAAACATGGGGCTTATCAAACTCGATCCCATTAGGATGGCAGCATCCGATTTACTCATACCTAGGTGCAAATGTTTGATGTGTGCAGGGGAGATAATATTGCCTTGTTGAACTTTTCTTTTTGAAAAATCATAAGATAAACAGTGAGTTAATGGTAGAATCATGCTTATTAGGATAAGAGCCGTTTTCATTCGCATTTTTTTGCCTTATAGTAGTAGCCAATCTAGGGTATTGCGCATTGTAACATGCAAACTCTTAAACTCAATTCATAGATCGTTGTGAGGATGCTTGTGTGGTAGAAAGTCAACAACTAAAATCAGCTGGATTAAAAATTACGACACCTCGGTTGAAAATATTGCAAGTTCTTGAGCAATCTAATCAACATCATTTAAGTGCAGAAGGTGTTTATAAAACATTGCTCGATCTTGGAGAAGACGTCAGTTTAGCAACTGTTTATCGAGTATTAACCCAATTTGAAGCTGCTGGTTTGATAGATCGCCATAATTTTGAAGGCGGATACTCAGTGTTTGAATTACGTCAAGAGACTCATCATGACCATCTTGTTTGTGTGAAATGCGGTCTTGTTGAAGAGTTTTTAGATGAAATCATTGAATCTCGACAACATCAAATTGCAGAGAAAGCCAAATTTAAAATGACAGGTCATGCTTTGAATATTTATGGCGTGTGTCCAAAATGTTAGAGTAATTCCATTAACTCATAGAGACTATGTGTTAACATTTTGCATACAGTATCTAATTCTTGAGGGGTTGAAATCAGTGCTTGATTGATCCCTAATTTTATTCCCAAGTAATCTTTTTCTTCAAAAGATTTGCGTAGAGATTGCAATACATAATCATGCGTACCCCGGAAAGGGTAATTCAACCGTACTTTATAAGCAGTAGGTTCTTGGCGCAATAAGCCATGCAGGATGCGTGCAACCTCTTTTTCAGCATGACGATGTGAGTTATATAAGACCCCTAGGCCTGTGTTTAAAAACAATCCTTTTAATATCGGCATAAAGGTATATACCGAGAGATGTAGTACCTGTTGTCCTTTATTGATATGTGCAGAAATGATGTCTTTGAGTTCTTTATGAAAAGGATCATAATAAGTTTCAATCAGGATGTTTTTTTCTATACTCGGCAGTTTTTTACTAAATTTAGAGAAGCAATGTGCATGGTGTAAGCTATGATCGCAATCAATCAATAAGCGGGTGATCTTGGTTTTTACCAAATCACAATTCAATGCTTTGTGTAGATGTGTTGAAATTTCAGCTGCCCCAAAGTCATAAGCACGATGTGTTTTGAGAAGCAATTTTTTGCGTTCGAACAGCGATGCGTACTTTTCTGGTACTTTATTAGAGCCATGCTCACAACTAATGACCAAAACAGTCGGTTTCATATAAAAAATGCCACCTTATTCATGGGAATCCTCAGTAGCTGTTAAATAAGAACGAATTTTTTTGACGCCGTGGATTCGATGTGCACGTTTCAACATTGCGACAATAGAACGTTTATGTTTGACAGTGCCGGTCAAAGTGACAATGCCATTGGTGGTTGATGCATTAATTCCAACCAAAGGAATCGATTCGTCATCGAATACCTTGGCTTCTAAAATAGCTGCTTCAATTTTAGCGGTAATATAGGCATCCGCGAATGCAGAGTTCATCAATTTAATGTCAAATGCAGTGGTGTCGATGGAGCGCACACCATGAGTATTGGTGACAATGCGTAAAGCATCTACAAAAGCTGTTTTATTTTTTGCATGCCCTTTTAGAGTGACCACACCTTCTTTTGTAGTCACTGAGATTTTAAGAGGATTCAGATTTTTGTTTTTTGTAAACTGTGTTTTAATTTTTGTCGTTATCATGGTATCAGACCATTTCTGACCCAAATTTTGCAAATCCGTTGCATGTGTGAGATGACTTAAGCAAAGTAGAATAGATATCAAAAAAACTCGGATAGAAATACGCATGAGTGCTTGCAAAATTACGGGAATATAGGGAGTATAGCATTAAACAAGATTGGCGCAAAACACCTATTTCTTCTCCCAAAAGGAGAGAAGGTGCTCAAAGGGCACGAGGTGATTGCCGCATTTAGGATCGCAATAATTGATGTATTCTCTTCTAAAATACCTGTTGTTTTCACTTGACCCTGAGCGTGCTCATACTGCTGCAATGACGTTATTGCAATATGTTCCAGCCTCATGTTTTCAAAAACCGACCATCACACCAAAACGCGTGATGGGATTGGATTTTCCCCATCAAATTGGATTGGCGGCAGGTTTTGATAAATCAGGACAATACCTGGATGTTTTATCAAAACTAGGGTTTGCCTTTATTGAAATAGGGACCGTGACACCCAAACCACAATTGGGTAATCCAAAGCCTCGTTTATTTCGACTGCCAGAAGCGCATGCCCTGATCAATCGTTTGGGTTTTAATAATCCTGGCGTTGATCATGCTGTCAAACATATCAAATGTGCGCAGTATTCTGGGATTTTAGGCGTCAATATCGGTAAAGGCAAAGAAACACCTTTGAATCAAGCGGTTGAAGATTATTTGTATTGTTTGCAGCGTGTTTACCCTTATGCATCCTATGTGACGCTGAATATTTCTTCTCCCAATACACCTGATTTACGTCAATTACAGCAAACCACTTATTTTTTGAATTTGATGCGCACGTTGCGCACAGAACAATTGCGCTTGGCAGATCATTATGCACGATACGTTCCTTTGGTGGTCAAAATATCACCTGATGAATCGGATGAGACTCTAAAATCAATGGCTAATGTGATTCAAAGCCAACGTTTGGATGGCATTATTGCAACCAACACCACATGTATGCGCGATGTGGTTCAGCACTTACCACACGGACAAGAAGTGGGAGGATTGAGTGGCCAGCCTTTATTGCAACGTTCTACAGACTGTTTGGCGGTGTTGAAACAAATTGTGGGGGATGATGTGGCATTAATTGGTGTTGGAGGTATAGAAAGTGTAGTCGCTGCTCAACAAAAAGTGGCCGCGGGGGCTGATCTATTACAAGTTTACACCGGTTTGATTTATCGTGGACCTGGTTTGGTGAAACTATTGACCGATCTTTAATTGAATAGGCTTTTTGGGGTGTGATTGATTAAAGAGGTCATTGTGACGGAGGAAGAACTACAGATCCTGCTTGTTTTAGTTCTTCATTCAAATAATGATCGAATAAATCTTGAATCGCGTCTTTTAGTTCTAAATTTCCCCCCGAAATTTCAATGGTATTTCTGCCCTTTAAAGGGGGTATGTCCAAAGCGTTTAAAAATAAAACAGCTTTTTCTTTGATGGGGATTTTGTTTTTCATGAAGGTTTTGAAGATGGTTACGGTATCGCATGAGGTTTCGATCACCGTTTCTTGTGCCTTTAAAATTTGAACGGTATTGTTACGATTGGAGAGTGTATAGATATCTGCTTCAAGCACAATGTTCAAATTATCTTTGATCTTATGCATGGCGCGTTCTACGTCCTCAAGGGTACGTGGTGTGCTGTGTGGATCATAAGTGCTGGTGATTTGAGTATATGATGAATGGGAAGAAATATTTGCTTTTTTGTTGATGGATGCTGCTTGCGTATTGGGTTTAGTGTTCCAAAAGATATCTGGGTGATTGCTTTGTGTTGTGCGTTGTGCCGCTTTGCGTTGCTCGAGCTCAGTTTGGACAATTTGAGATAGCGATTTGGTAATGTTGCGATGAAGGTCATCTTTTGGGGTAATATATATGCCTTTCGGATGCTGTGCTACATAAGGATTGAGTGTGGTCACTAGGATGTGATCATCTTCAAAAGTTCTTGATTGGCGTCCTTCTTGCGGTATATACGCCCCCATCCCGAATGCAACGATTTGAGCATTATTAAGAATGGTATGCTTCTCTATTTTACCCGATGAGTCTTTTTGAATTTGCACCAAACCTGTTGGTAGTAAAAAAGTATCACCATTATTGATGGCTCGCACAGGGGGAAGTTCTCGGCAGGAGGTAATGCGGGCGGAGCGTAAAGGTATCCATTGTTCGCATTGTTCTAGTAATGTTTCCAGATCAGCAACCGACAGTTGTTTTATTCTTATTCTTTCTCGGATAGTTTGCTCGATCTCATGAACAGGGATTGTATCGGCATACTCTAATAACTCACTTTCTGTTTGAACGTTTAGTGCTTTTAAAATCAAATTGTTGGAGCGTATTTTCTTTGAATATATTTCTTTTTCTGCAAGGTCCGTGAGATAGGATAAGGCTGCAGTTAATGTTGCGTACCCATAGGCTTCTTGGTCGGGATTTTCTGAAATATATAAAGAAGATGGTATAGGTTTCAATGCTTTATTAAGTGCTAAGAGACATGATTTATGTTCGACACTGTCCAAAACTTTGATTTTATCTTCCGATGTTAGAATAAAATCACTCAACGCAGGCAATTGGAATTGATCAATCATCTTAAGGATTCGGTTTTTTTGAGTGATTTGATAGACACCGGTAGATGTCACGATGGTATCACCGAGCTCGAAATCAAAGTCCAAGTCTGGATCTTTCAGATCAGGTGTGATGATGATTCTTCCACTAATAAGTGGTATTTCTTTGTGGCATATGTCTCGTAATGCTTTCAGTTTTTTTATAGAAAATGTTGCTAATACACTGCCAATTTGATCATTTAGTAATGAAATAATGGAAGGAAGCAAGTCATCTGCGCCCATCTCTGTGTTTGATATGGGTTTAAGTAAATGATTCGAAATAAATTCAAATAATTCAATATCATTTTTTTTACCTAAAAGGTCATGAATGAGATTAGGCATGCTTTACCCCAATAATGCATATACTAATAAGTATAGTATTGATTGATATTTAATCAAAAAAGCATTTTGTAGCTATGATGTAGCGTAGCGCAATTAAGGAATGCCTGTATATCGTGACGTTGTACCTGGCTCAATGCTAAGAAACATTAATTCTCTATAAATGATTGACCAAAATCCAAAGGGTCAATGCATAGATATTGTGCAATACTTTGACCTATATCTGCAAAGGTATCGCGGCGACCAATAAAGCGACTTGGTGCATTTGGTCCAAAAGCCAATACAGGGATGTGTTCACGAGTGTGATCAGAACCTGGCAGGGTAGGGTCACATCCATGATCAGCGGCGATGATGACCAGATCATCTTTGTTCAGGACGGCATCTAATTCTGGCATACGTGCATCGAAGACTTCCAAAGCATGTGCATATCCAGTTGTATCACGCCGATGTCCATAAGATGAGTCAAAATCTACAAAATTACTAAATATCAAACTACCAGGCGCTGCGGTGCGCATGGCTGCAATGGTGGCATCAAATAACGCAGTATTTCCATCTGCTTTGATGGATTGGGTGATCCCTTGATGAGCAAAAATATCGCTCACTTTGCCAATCCCAATCACATCCCGTCCAGCTTGGCTCAAATGATCAAGTAAAGTGGGTTTGGGTGGGGGTGTTGCGTAATCTTGGCGGTTACCAGTACGTTTGAATGTGTGAGGTGTTCCGATAAATGGTCTGGCAATGACTCGACCTATATGCAAAGGATTGACCAAGGTACGTGCCAATTCACACAAGGTATATAGCCGCTCTAACCCAAAATGTTCCTCATGCGCCGCTATTTGTAACACACTATCTGCAGACGTATACAAAATGGGGCAACCACTTAATATATGCTCCTCTCCTAAAGCGTCAATGATGTCGGTTCCAGAGGCATGAATCTGTCCCAAAACACCTGGAATATGACCTTGTTGGATCAAATCTTGAACCAAAGCGGTTGGAAAGCAGGGAGATTCTTTTGGAAAATACCCCCAAGGAAACATTACGGGTACACCAGCAATTTCCCAATGACCGCTGGGCGTGTCTTTGCCCAAGCTTTGCTCTACTGCATAGCCGAAATAACCCTCTGGTTCAGCCAAAGTTGACAAATCATAGATCTCAGTCCCGGCACTGGCTACAGCGGCGTGATACAAGCCGCGACGAGCCAAATTAGGGATGTGTAGAGGGCCAGATCGTACTCCAGGCTTATTGGCACGGTTTTCACGACATGCTTCTACGATATGTCCAAAGGTATTTGCCCCACTATCCCCATATAAATCGGCATCTAAACTAGCGCCAATGCCCAAAGAATCCATGAGGAGTATACATACACGAGGCAATGTCATTGGTGATCCTTTGCACGGCGGCAGTATGTTTCGCGCAAGCCATATAAAATAGCAAAAGCTACCATCAAACCTATGGGTAAAATGGTGGCTGCAAATTGATAGTCACTTAGCGAGTAAATGGGTACGCCATTGACCATGTGCATATCTCCATGACGTAATAATAACTTACTGAATATATTTTGATATAAAATATATCCACTTTGAGTCAAAATAGACACTATACTGACTGCAGTAGCGGTGATGGCTGAAGAGCTGGATTCGGCGACTAACGCGTAAGAAATGACTTGTGATGCTGTAAACAGTCCTAATAAAAAGAATAAAATTAGCATGGGCGTATACGTCAATGGCATATAGAGGATGATAGCAACCGTCAACAAAGAAGCCAAAGCACCATATTTCATGGGTGCAATACGCACACCCCATTTGTCTGAAATCCATCCCATCAAAGGCCCACCGATAATGGCTCCTAAAAAGATCATAGAATTGATCAAAGATGCCTTTTCTTTGGTGATATCCAAACGTTGCATCAAATAAAGAGAACCCATGACAGCGCCAAATACAGCAACGGCCATATTCATCAAGCTTGCATACAAAGCAGCACGAATCGTTTGTGGATTGAGATAGGCTATTTTTGCGCTGGCTAAAATACCAATCCTAGGTTGTGTGCTATTTGTAGAGGGTTTGTCTTGGATAAAAACCATCATTAGCCCAAGGATGCATAATCCCAACCATCCTAACCAAATCATAGAAGAGCGCCAACCAATATAGAGTACCAACTTGGTCAAGGGGTATTGAGACAACATACCGCCTGTCATCGCGATGGTTACAATCAGTCCGGTTACCATAGCCATACGTTTTGGTGGAAACCAACGTGAAGCAATGCGAATAGGTCCTAGAAAACAAAAAGCACTGCCAATTCCGGTAACAAAACGGCAAATCAAAGCCAGAGAAAATGAATGCGCATATGCGAAAACAAACGTACCAATCACACAAGAAAGCATGGCGATTAAAATGGTTTTTTTAGCTGAAAAACGATCTAAAATAATACCTGCTACGAATAAAAATAAAACGTTGGAAAGATAATACACACTGGATAAATAGGTTAAATTATCTGCTTGGATATGAAAATCACGCATGATATCGTCAGCAATCGATGCAAACATATTGCCCTGAATAAATTCATAAAAGAAAAACAAAGAAGCAGCAAAACAAATACACCAGGGTAACCAACGAGCTTTTCCTGAAGCTGACTCATTTTGATAGTCATGCACCATGTCCATTATCACTCCAATGTTTTTAAGGGTTTACAATCTGTTTCTTGAAGCAATATACCTGCAATCAAGGCCAGAAAAGTTGCAATAGGAAAGATCCAGAATGCAAAACGAAAATCGTTGATATCAACGGTATGGTGATGACTATGGTAAAGCATCAACCATCCAAACAAAACTTGAGCTAATCCAGCCGAACCCATGATCAGCACAGACGCTAATCCAGTGGCAGAGCCTGTATTTGAGGCAGGATTACTTTCCGCTATCAACGGATAAGAGATAACTTGGGTGCTGGTAAACAACCCTAAGGCAAAGAAAATGACCGACAGCTCGTAAATGGATAAAGATATTTTAAGACATAAGGGAAACAGCGTGAGACCTGTTAATAGTGCACCAGCAATCATGATAGGTTTGCGTTGACGTTGTTTATCAGACAACCAACCCATGAGAGGGCAGCCAAGGATACTTCCAAAGAAAATAAGGCTAACAATATTGGATGCGACCAATACGTCAATATGATGCACAATATTTAAATAACTTCCGCCCCAAAGGGCACAGAGTACCATAATAGGTAAATTGAGGCATGCTGTATAAAAACCTGCTAACCAATTTTGTGAGTTGGTGGCAGAATGTTTCAGATCTTTAAACCAGTTTTTTGACACGGAAGTTGGTGCTGAGTATTGTTGTGGGTTACGCACAATCAATGCGATCAGTAGCAAAAAAACCACACCCAAAAAAGCATCTACTAGCATGGCGGAACGCCACCCCAAATGACTGGCAAGATACGCAAACGGCGTGTGGGCCATCATACCGCCTAAAAAAGCCATGGTGACAATGCAGCCTATGACAAAAGCTTGTTGCTGAGGAGAAAACCAACGAGAAACCAATACCACACAAGATAGAAAGCAAAAGGCATTGCCAACACCTGTAAGGGCATGAAAAGCAGCAGCCCACAAAAAAGAATGCGTGAGCGCAAAGCCAAAGGTACCCACAATACAAGACAGTAAGGCAGATAAAATCACCACCCGCACTGGGTAGCGATCTAAAATAAAGCCGGCTGGTAATAGAAATAAGACATTTGCCCACACAAAGGCACTCGACATCCAGCTTAATTGGACGGCTTGAATGTGGAAATCTTTTAATAAACTTGGATTGATAACATCAAAAATGTTGAGCTGAAAGAATTCATAGAAAAAAAACAAGCCTGCAGTGAGACAAACCAACCACGATCTCAGTGAATAGGACATAGAATTAATATGATGACGATCTGACGAATGGGACAAAATCACTCCTATATCAAAGGACGAATAACCCTGCCGATTTTCGCGCGAAGTATATCAGACTTACTATTAGAATTCTAGATTGTATTCGCGTTGGTTTTTGCACCAAACAAATCATAATCGTCAGCTTGAGTAATCTCAACAGTGATCATGTCACCAACCTGAGCGTGCTCAAAAGGTTCAATGTATACCAACCCATCGATTTCAGGCGCATCGGCTTTGCTACGAGCAATGATTTTATCGCTTGTGATGGCATCAATGAGTACCGTTTGTTGGCTGCCAACTTTGGCTTGCAAACGGCGATATGAAATTTCAGCTTGAGTTTGCATGAAACGATGATATCGCTCTTCTTTCACGGCTTCTGGTACAGGATCAGCCAATGTATTTGCACGTGCGCCTTCTACTGGAGAGTATTGAAAGCAACCAACTCGATCAAGCTGTGCTTCTTCGAGGAAGGTCAATAATTCTTCAAATTCTGCCTCTGTTTCTCCAGGGAATCCTACAATAAAGGTCGAGCGAATCGTTAAATCAGGGCAAATACTGCGCCAATTTTGAATGCGCTGCAGCGTATTTTCACTACTGGCTGGACGTTTCATGGCTTGCAACACACGTTTACTCGCATGTTGTAAAGGAATATCCAAATAAGGGAGAATCAACCCATCGCGCATCAAAGGAATTACTTCATCCACATGGGGATAGGGGTACACGTAATGTAATCTGACCCACAGATCCATTTGTCCTAATTGCTCGCATAAATCATAAAAGCGCGTTCGCAGGGTTTTGTCTTGCCAGAGCACAGATTCATATTTAGTATCTACACCATAAGCACTGGTATCTTGCGAAATGACCAGTAATTCTTTTACTCCAGCTTCTTTCAAACGTTTGGCTTCTGTGAGCACTTGCGTCATGGGGTAGCTTTGTAAGCGACCACGCATCGTCGGAATAATACAAAACGTACATTTTTGATTACAGCCTTCAGATATTTTTAGATAAGCATAATGCCGTGGTGTTAATTTGATCCCTTGAGGTGGAATCAATGATGTAAAAGGATCGATTGGGGGTGGTAAATGATCATGTACCGCTTGAACCACACTTTCATAGGCATGGGGACCGCTGATGTGTAAGACATCAGGACAGGCTTTACGAATCATATCCGCTTTAGCACCTAAGCAGCCAGTAACAATCACGCGACCATTTTCTTGCATGGCTTCACGAATGGTATCCAGAGATTCTTCCACTGCTGCATCGATGAACCCACAGGTATTGATCACAACAACGCCAGCATCTTTAAATGTAGATACCAGTTCATACCCTTGTGCGCGCAGCTGAGTGATGATTCGCTCAGAGTCAACCAAGGCTTTAGGACAGCCCAAACTTACAAATCCTACGGTGTGATTCATCATCCCATCTATCGTTTTTAAAAAATCACTTTATACCGAAATTTGTGCATTTAGTCAAAAATTTTCAAGACATATCAGAATAAACACAGGGATGAAAAATAGATTGATTTCTTTTTTGACCAACAGTACCATGGGTTTTTGCTACATATGTTGATATATAATAAATGCTGATCAAAAAATAACCAATATTAGTTTGTAGGCAGTAAAGATTAATCACTATTGAGGAATGTTTGTGAGTTCAAACGAAAATAAAAACGATGTGTCTGATCTAGAGCATGACTCTCCTTTCAAATTACGTCGACCGACTGAAGTTTCTAATGAGGCTATTGATGATATTGATATACCTGATGGGTGGTCACCCAACGATAGGTCTTGTCAATATGATACGCCCCTTAAAGATGCCCCATCACAACCATATCGTGTAACGCCGCCACCTCAGAGTCCGGAGCATCGTTCTAGTCTTCATCAAGCGGGCACACCTCGGAGATCTTTACATGTCAGACTTTGTGATGGTACACCTCAGGTACCTGCAGCCCACATTCCCGTTGAGGTGAATGCTTCATGGTTGCTGTTTTGCAGTTTGATGAAAGCTCCGATGACTCAATTGGGTGCATTGGTATTTTTTCTAGGATGGGCCAGTTTGGCTATCGCAACACCCAGTGCGGTGTTTTATGGCAGTGCTGCTATGATGTTAGGGGGGGCTGCAGTCGGCCTTAGTTTTTTTAAAACGTTCAATGGACCTGATGCGCAAAGCAATACGACACCAGTTCACGCTCCTCTCGCATATAGGCTATAAGTGCTGAAGGTTTGTTCCCGAGATCCTTCAAAATGAAGCATCTCGGGTACTGGTCATCCATCGTCAAATCATATGAAATGGCAAAGAAGCATTGACAAATAAGGTGATGATTTTCAAAATAATCATCATCAGAAAGGGCGAAAAATCCAGGCCCATGGTAGAAGGTAAACGTCGCCGTATACGTTGCAACATAGGTTCTGTGATATCGTATAAGATACTGGCCAAAGGATGTTGCCAAGTCGGATTGACCCAGCTCATGATGACCCGAATGACTAAAGCATAAAACAACAAATCACAAGGTTGAATGATCAGATCCGCCATGGTGTAAGCCAATGTTAAGCTCCATACACTAGCATGTCCAAAATAGAGCGCACCAATGATCAGAAACTTGATGTATTCGACTACGACCAATACCCCAAAGCATACCCAATCATAGCGTTGATTGCGCGTGACTCTGATTTGTAAAATACGCGCCACAGGATGGAGGATGGGATCGGTGAAGCGATGAATAATTTTGCTCATGGGATGTAAACTACTGATCTTAAAATATTGCAACCCAAATCGTGCCCATAGAAGGAATGTGAGTGATCCAAATAGAACTGTTACCAAAAAATAGCTTACAGAAAGTAATCCAGACATGTTATTCCTTACGTAAAGTTTGTGATCGTTCTACCGCCGCTGTCATTGCGGCCAAGACGGTATCTGTTAACTGATGTTGGGCAAACACTGCAAGAGCTGCGGCGGTGGTACCGGCTTTAGACGTGATTTTGTCTTGTAGATGAGATAAAGTTTGATCGGGTAACGCTGCCAAACTTGCCGCACCTTGCAAGGTTTGAATGGCAAAGGACGAGGCGGTATCCTCATCTAACCCCAAGGTAATAGCACCTTTGCGCATGGCGTCTGTAAACATCAATAAGTAAGCCACACCACTTCCAGATAAAGCAGTATATGTATCTAATTCTTCTTCATGTTGTGCCCACGTTATTTTTCCACATTGCTCAAATACTGCCGTGGCTTGTTGGTGTTGCAAATGGGTGACCCAGGAATTGGCAATGAGAGGGGTAGCTGATTGTCTACAAGCCGCAGCCAGATTCGGTAGTGCGCGTACCAATGCGGTATTGGGCGGGAGATAGTGTTGAAACCATGAGAAACCAAGACCAGCAGCAACGGATATGATCAATAGATTATGGGGTATGTAGGCTCGAATTTCCTCCAAAACAGTGGCCATTTGGGCAGGTTTTACAGCCAAAATCAACACATCGGCATCAGGTAAGATCGCAAGATTATTTGAGTGTGTATGCAATCGTGGTTGTAATTGGCCGATGATAAGAGAGGGAGATGCGACATGTACATAATACTCTGGGTCCAGCAATAGACCTTGGCATATTGCCGCAGCCATATTGCCATAACCAATGATACTGATTTTCATAATGATGCATAAGAAATAGGATTTGCAGCTATTATCAATGATTTTATCAAATACATCTACAGGGTATCCAAAAAACATAAATAGAGGCTTGATGTGAATTGTTTCGGACTTTTTCAGTGAGCGGTTTTTGGTTTAATTATATCATAATGTATTAATATTTGACTAAATGGGTTAAATATATTAATATGCGCCTATATTTTTAAACCTTGGTGATTTAATATGTTGCAATCAGATGTCACAACTCTTTCTGTCAATTCAAGTAAGCTTGCTTTTTTGGATCGGCTAGACAGTCTATTGTCATCTCCCCCTGATCAACTGGGATTTATAGTGTTCAACAGCAAAGCATCGGTGATGAGCGGCCTGCTTTCTGAATATAAGCATCATGTCACTTTAGATGTTTTATTTCATGAATTTGATGTGACAGCTATGAATGAGAGGTGGGATTTATTGGTTGAGGTATGTCGGATAGTACAGGTATCTTGTGATCCAACTGATATGACGTTGCTCCCTAAATTATTTGTTGCAGTTGTTGATGAGATTGATAATAAGACTAAAAAATCTGCTGACTTGGGTGCTATGATGCGTCGATTGATTGCCTTAGAAAAACAATATATTGAATCACCTCCACAAAGACACATTGAAGTGCCTGCTCTCACGCCACCTAGCGCATCTGAGTCACATTTATTAGAGGAGACTTTGGTTTCTTCTCCAATGCCTCAAGCGCAATCTTATTGCGTGTTGCATGCCAACACACTGTTAACCTTAGGCATTGCAACTGCGGCTTTGAGTATCACGTTTGGTCTTCAATCCGGGTACTTAGCTTATATTTTAGGCCTTCATATCTCATTGTTGATGGGTATTATGGCTGCAAGCGTAGGTTTGGCGATGATTGGATACGGTCTTTATTTGGGTGTTTTTTATACGTCACAGGATCACAGCACACCGCAAGAAGAATCCGCAGATATTGAGACTATTCCTCTTGAGCAATCATCTTATTTTTCTTGTATGTTAGGTTCTATTGGAGCGCCATGATGTTTCAAAAAAACGAAGAGATACAACCAAAGTTAGAGGCACTGAATAAACTAGAATCCCTCTTCTTAGGAAGAGGGATATCGTCTCATGCACGGATATTTTCTTCAGTGTCATCTCCTGTTAAGCAATACCAACAGTTTGTTCAGGGTTTGAATGAACAGAATAGAACGGTTGAGCATCTGTTTGAACATTTAGATCATCATGGTATGCGCCTGCTTGGGAAGCTCCATGCCATTTTAAATCCAGATGGACAGACACAACCCCTGCTGACAGAGGTATTTGAGGCGGCACTGTTGATGAAAGAGTGTGATCATTTAAATCGTGATGATTTGCGCTTGTTTCTGGATTTTATTCAGATGCAAAAAAATGTATTGTTATCTGAGAATAACGATCAGGGGGTGTCAGAACCTTATGCATTTGCCTATGATCTCAATCAACATAATCGCTTACCAAAAGTGGTTGCGAACCAACACGCGTCCTTTTCTTTTGCACGAACGGCTAAAATATTGGCGACTGTCGCAGTACTGGCATTAGATCTAGGGATGATAGCAACACTGCTGCAACATCCAACTTCTACCGCACTTTTTTTGGCGACTACGACTGTGACTACCCTCAGTGTTTTATTGGTTATCTATCTCATATACATGACGATGCAACAATACTTGAAACCGGTTGAGCAGGCTATTACAGCAGGACCAGAAGACACAGAATATGGTGATTCATTAGGTGCTTCGTTGCAACCAAACTAATGCAACGAAGCGTTTGTGACGAATATTAAGCTTGTTTTTGTAATTGGATCAACTGAGCAATGCCAGTTTCTGCCAATGCCAACATATCATTGAGCTGGGTACGATTGAAGCTGGCTTCCTCTGCAGTGCCTTGTATTTCTATGAAATCACCTTTCTCATCCATGACCACATTCATATCCGTTTCTGCCAACACATCTTCGGCATAATCTAAATCTAAGACGGCTTGGCCACGATAGATGCCTACTGACACGGCAGCTGCATACTGAAAGTTTATTTTTTTGCGAATTTTTTCATGAGCCACCAACCAATCCACGGCATCTTTGAGCGCAATACAGGCGCCAGTAATAGCTGCGGTACGTGTGCCACCATCAGCTTGGATGACATCACAATCTAAATTGATGGTCATTTCGCCTAAAGATTTTAACTCAACACATCGACGCAAAGACCGCCCAATCAATCGTTGAATTTCTAAGGTTCGTCCGCCTTGTTTGCCTTTGCTGGCTTCACGTTCATTCCGACTGTGCGTTGCTCTTGGCAGCATGCCATATTCCGCAGTGATCCAACCTTGACCTTTGCCCTTCAAAAAACGAGGAACCCCATCTATCACCGATGCTGTGCAAAGTACTTTGGTTTGACCATATTCAATCAAAACCGAGCCTTCGGCATGTTGAGTGTAATTGCGGGTGATAGTGATAGGGCGTAATTGATTGAGTTCGCGATGACTTGGGCGCATTGGGTTGATTCCTTGAAAAATTGCGATTGTAACATAGTATTTCAGATTTTCAGCCCAAGTTTTCGCTCAAAGATAGTGAAACATATTGTGTTACATTCAGAGGAAACATAAAGAAATGCGCTTTCGATCTCGTGGTTTTTATCAAGTCCTGGTATCATTACCGGTTTATAAAATGAAACTGTTTTGGAGCATTCATGACGGCTGAAAACGCCACGCAAGCACATTCTATAGGCTGTTTATTCATTGTAGCCGCCCCTTCTGGCGGTGGAAAAACCAGTTTGGTGCGATATTTAATTGAAAACATGGATGATGTTGCGGTATCGGTTTCTCACACCACTCGCAGCATGCGGCCAGGTGAAGCGCATGGGGTAGATTACTTTTTCATCGAATCCAATGTATTTCGAGATATGGTTGAGAACAATGAATTTGTTGAGCATGCGCAAGTATTTCAATCGGAATACGGTACTTCTTTTGCTCAAATCACGGAACGCCTGCAGCAAGGCATTGATGTGATATTGGATATTGATTGGCAAGGAGCTCAGCAAATCAAGCAACGCTTTCCTACAGCGGTGAGTATTTTTATCATTCCGCCTTCTTTGAACATTTTGCACGATCGATTGATTCAACGTCAACAAGATGACAGTGATGTGATTGCACATCGTATGCAGCGAGCGCAAGATGAAATGGGTCATTATTCAGAGTTTGACTATCTGATCGTCAATGACGATTTTTCTACAGCAGCAGCAGAATTAACCACTATTGTATTGGCTGAACGTTTGCGTACAGCACGTCAATCGATACAACAGCGAAAATTACTATCATTCCTCTTGACATCAAAGTAAAATAAAAGGTCGTCACCGGATTTGTTGGAGAAAAAAATGGCACGTGTCACAGTAGAAGATTGTTTGGAAAATGTAGAAAATCGTTTTGAATTGGTCATGATCGCTTCCAAGCGCGCGCGTCAAATCGCGGTACGTGGTGCGCAGCCTATGGTCGAATGGGAAAATGACAAACCCACAGTCGTTGCATTACGAGAGATTGCTGAAGGGTTTGTTAATGCTTCTATTTTGACAGAAGATTAAATTGAGTGGACTATTTTGCTGAGCTCAAAGAAGCCTTAGAGGATTATTTAGAGGCAGCTCAAGTTGAAGTTTGCCATCAAGCTTATTTGGTTGCCAAAAAAGCTCATGAAGGACAAATGCGACGCTCGGGTGAGCCTTACATTTCTCATCCCGTCGCGGCCGCGATGATCCTTGCTGATATGCGCTTGGATCATCAAACCATTATGGCTACTTTATTGCATGATGTGGTTGAAGATACGTTGATCAGCCAAGAAGAACTGCGTACACTATTTGGTGAAGAAGTTGCCGCTTTGGTCGATGGCGTTACCAAATTAACCAAAATAAAATTTGAATCACGCGCAGAAGCGCAAGCCGAGAACTTTCGTAAAATGGTCTTGGCCATGGTGAAAGACATTCGTGTTATCATCGTCAAATTGGCTGATCGCTTACATAATATGCGGACCTTAGGTGTCATGCCTACAACAAAGCGACGTCGGATTGCTATTGAAACATTGGAAATTTATGCGCCTATTGCCAATCGTTTGGGCATGCATGCCGTCTACACGGGACTAGAAGATTTAGGGTTTAGAGCCTTATACCCGATGCGTTACCAAGCTTTAAAATCAGCTGTTGATAAATCACGCGGTAATCGTAAAGAATTAACCCAAAAAATCGAACATGATTTGCAAGAAGCATTAGAAGATTTAGACATTCCCTATGAACATGTCTTTGGGCGTCAAAAACATATGTATAGCGTGTATCGTAAGATGCGCCAAAAAAAAGCATCATTTTCTGAAATTTCTGATGTGTTCGCTTTTAGGGTGATCACGGAAGATATTGATTCCTGTTATCGCGTGTTGGGCGCATTGCATCAAACCTATAAACCCGTGCCTTTGCGGTTTAAAGATTATATTGGCATTCCCAAAGTCAATGGCTATCAATCGCTGCATACCACTTTGTTTGGTCCCTTTGGTGTCCCGTTAGAAGTGCAAATTCGTACGCGAGAAATGGATCGTGTGGCAGAAAATGGTGTGGCAGCGCATTGGATTTATAAATCAGCTGGTCTTGAAGTCAATGAAGCGCAATTGCGCGCAAGGGAATGGGTGCAACGCTTATTGGAAATGCAACGCAGTACTCGAAGCTCTTTAGAATTCATTGAAAATGTGAAAATTGATCTGTTCCCGGATGAAGTGTACGTATTTACACCCAAAGGTCATATTATGGAATTGCCCAAAGGGGCTACTGCGGTTGACTTTGCCTATGCCGTTCATTCTGATGTCGGTAATCATTGTGTTTCAGCCAAAGTAAATCGGCGTTTGGTGCCGCTCAGCATGCCGCTTACCAATGGCCAAACGGTTGAAATCACTACGTCGAGTACGGCACACCCTAATCCTTCTTGGTTGAATTTTGTAGGCACAGGCAAAGCCCGATCAAACATTCGTAATTTCTTAAAAAACCAGCATCATGCAGAGTCAATCTCTTTGGGGCAGCGCTTATTGGATCAATCTTTGGCTGAATTAGCCAGTCAATCGGACAAAATTCCTCCTGAAACCATGGAGGCCTTATTGCATGACTTAGAGTATAAATCTGTTGATGATTTATTTTATGCATTGGGGATTGGCAATCAATTGCCTATGGTGATTGCGAAACGATTGGTAGTGACCCAAGAATTTAATGAATTAGAGAAAGAATCTTTATTAAAACCTTTGGCCATCAAAGGCACTGAAGGCATGGTGGTGGATTTTGCCAAATGTTGTCAACCCATTCCTGGTGATGGGATTGTAGGGCGATTCCAACAAGGACGAGGCATTTTAGTTCATGCCAGTGATTGTGCGGTGATTAAAAAAACACGGGGTAACCCTGAACAATTTGTCTCTATGCGTTGGGATGACCAGGTAAAAGGGGAGTTTTGGGTCGATATTACTGTGGATGTTGCCAATCAACGCGGTGTGTTGGCCAAATTGGCCACGCTGATCTCCGAAGCGGATTCTAACATTGGAAATATTACGGTAGATCCTCGCGATGGCCGGCATAATGCGGTAACCTTTGCGATAAGTGTATCCAATCGAACTCATTTGGCCACGGTCATGCGTCGTTTACGTTCAAATCCATTGGTATTACGTTTGTCTAGAAAAAAACAGGGGGAATAATGCGCGCCATTTCATGCTCAACAGCACCAGCTGCGATTGGTACTTATAGTCAAGCCATTTGTGTTGGAGATACGGTGTATATATCTGGCCAAATCCCACTCAATCCTGGTAGCCAAGTGTTATGCAGTGAAGACATAACGGCCCAAATCAAACAAGTTATTAAAAATGTTGAAGCACTGTGTGTTGCGGCCGGTGGCTCGCTGACTGATATTGTAAAATTGACAGTATATTTGATGGATTTAACCCATAGCTCGTTGGTCAATGAGATTATGGCTGCGCATTTTGCGACACCTTACCCGGCTCGAGCGATGATTCAAGTAGCTGGTTTGCCTCGTGGGGCTCAAGTTGAACTAGATGCAGTGATGGTACTGCGATGAGTTTAGTTTCTTTTCATGGTGTCACCTTGATTTTGGCCAATACGGTTATTTTGAAAAACGTAGACTGGCAGGTACATGCTAAAAATCGCATTGGATTGGTGGGACGAAATGGCGCAGGAAAATCTAGTTTATTAAAATTATTGCAAGGTATTTTAGTCCAAGATAGTGGCCAAGTACAAAAACAACAAGGGCTTCGCGTGGCCGGTTTGGCTCAAGATGTGCCTTTGGATGAAAGCAGCTCTGTTTTTGAAGTGATTGTTCAAGGGCTAGGTGAAGTGGGACAAGTCTTATTAAACTTACGTCAACACACACAAGCAGAAGATTATGATGGCATGGCGAAATGTCATCAACGTTTAGATGATTTACAAGCTTGGGATAGTTTGCCGCGGGTTGAAACCATTGCATCGCATTTGTCATTACCTTTAGATGCCGTGATGAATAGTTTGTCAGGCGGTTTAAAACGTCGCGTGCTGCTCGCAGCTGCGATTGTGACGCAACCTGATTTGTTGTTATTGGATGAGCCCACCAATCATTTGGATTTACCCGCCATTGAATGGTTAGAATCATTCTTAGCGTCTTATCCTGGTGCTGTGATTTTAGTCACCCATGATCGTGTGTTTTTGAGTAAAGTGGCCACTTGTATTGTGGATTTGGATCGTGGTCAAATTCATCCTTACGCCTGTTCTTATGAGCTTTTTTTAGAGCGACGAGAAGCGGTTCGCATGGCAGAACAAAAACAGGATGCCTTATTTGATAAACGCTTGGCTGATGAAGAGGTTTGGATCCGAACAGGCGTTAAAGCAAGACGTACTCGCAACGAAGGACGTGTTCGCGCGTTGAAAGAAATGCGTGATATGTATCAACAACGGCGTCAACAACAAGGTCAAGTCAAAACATTACAATTAGATGTAAAACGTTCTGGTTCGCTGGTCATTGAAGCCCAACATTTGAATTACCAATACGAACATAAATCCATCATTCAAGATTTTTCATTGGTGCTACATCGAGGTGAAAAACTCGGTATTATTGGTCCCAATGGGTGTGGTAAAACCACTTTGGTGCGGTTGCTCCTAGGAGAAATGGCGCCAGATTCGGGTCACGTGCGTCTTGGTACATCGTTAGAAATAGCTTATTTTGACCAATTACGTCGTCAACTTGATCCCAAAAAGACTGTTATGGCAAATGTCGCAGATGGGGCGGAGCATGTGATCATTCAAGGAAAATCTAAGCATGTGGCTTCTTATTTGCAAGATTTCTTATTTTCTCCAGAATGTTTTAATCAGCCAGTCTCCTCTTTGTCAGGGGGCGAATGTAATCGTTTATTATTAGCAAAATTGTTGGCCAAACCAGCAAATTTATTGGTATTGGATGAACCAACCAATGATTTAGACATTGAAACATTAGAATTATTAGAAACGCTATTGGTAGAATACCCTGGAACTGTTTTGTTGATCAGTCACGATAGGGCATTCATTAACCAAGTGGTAACTAGTGTTCTAGTGTATGAAGACGATAACCGTTTTCACGAATATGTGGGTGGTTATGACACCTATCAACAGTACAAACTGACACAGCAACCTGCTGCGCCAATACCCGTAAAACCAAAACCGGAAGTGACGCCGGTTGTGCGTACAGAACAACGAAAACTCAGTTATCAAGAGCAAAGAGAGCTTGCTCGTCTCCCTCAAGATATCGAAGTTTTAGAGCAAACCATCCAATTGTTACATCAAGAGTATTCTTCTCCAGAATTTTATCAACGCTCTTCCACTGACATCAGTCATTTTCAACAAAATCTCGCCAAAGAAGAAGCAGCGCTTGCTAAGATGTATGCAAGGTGGGAAGCTTTAGAGGAAAAGTAATAGCGTGCATTGTTCACCCTATTTAAGACCTAAAGGATTCACTTAGGAGCATTTTTAACATGATGGCAACCATCGCTTTTGTGGCTATTTTCTCAGCGATACTTGTGTTTTTTGTGGACGAGTTGTTTGCTTACGCGAAAAAACTTGCCGCGAGACCTTATGCACTGTTACTGTTTTCGTTATTATTGGCTTCTGCACTGATTGAAATGTATGAGCATGGACTTTTGTGGACTGTGGTCACCCTTTGGATTGGCCTATTGCTTCTGGTGCAATGGGTGGCGCAACACTTATTTTTTTCTACAGCTCCAGCTGCGCAGTTTTTTGCAAAATTATGTGTGGTTATTGTTGTTGCCATGAGTCCAGTGGGAATAGCTTATTTGTTAGATATGCACAAAAAAAGGCGATTACCACTTTTCTCAAAAAGCATGAGAAACAGAGGTCAGGCAGTGGGCGTGTTTTTTTGGGTGATTATGGTGTTGCTATTGTCACTTGGTCCGCCCGGATCTGATTTTTCTGGATAGATTATTTTGTGCTGTGCTGATAAATAGCGGGCTTCTAACTCATCATCAATATACCTATCGGTGGTTGCACTTGAGCTGTGGCCTGCGTCATCACGAACATGCTCTCTGGGACGTATTTTGACGTCTTCAGAAATACCCGTATGGCGTAACCAATGTACAGTAGCAGCTGATAAATGATCGGCTTCTTCGAGTTGATTAGCCGCGCGTAATTCTGCGCCAGCCAAATCAAAACATGTTTGAATCAAGCGTCGAATGGGCGCAGGATCGCTCATAGGACCTGAACCACGAATTTTTGGAATCAATGGCGAGTTGTCTGCAGCGGTAGGCAAAGGACTTAGACCTAAGCTTTTGCGCCATCGAATCAAGCAGGCAAGCATGGCATCTGATACAGCAATTTGACGTTCTTTATTGCCTTTGCTTACCGTTGTAAACCACCAATATCCATTAGAATCCTTTGAAAAATCGTTCATAGTCGGAATCCAGCGGGCACTCGCCGTTACTTCGGAAATTCGCAAGTACATCCCATATAAAATATTTAAAATAAAGCGAGTACGTTCGTGTAATACAGGATCTTTTAAAGCCAAAGCTTCAGAGGCCGCTAAAACAGCATGCCATTGCACCAAGCTCAGGCGTCTTACCGGTGCCGCATGCTGGCGTTTTCTTATGAATTTACTTTTTTGGCGAATCAGTGCGACTGGATTAGTAATCAAATACTCTTCAGCAATTAAAAAATTAAAAAGAGTACTTAAGATGGCAAATATTTCTTGGATAGCACCTTGCGATAATTCAAATTGTTCAATAGTGGCTACCGTACCTGTTTGTCGAGCAGATTTGTTGATTGTTACGACAAAAGGTCGCCATTCAGGATTTGGTACTCTCTGCGTTATCCCTTCGATGAAACGAGGCACTTTTTTAAGACTGATCCAAGTGTGAGGCGGGTTTTGGCAAAATCGAATGAATTGTTCAATATCGGTTCTTTTTAATTCGGAAAGGCTTTTTTTCTGAATCAACCATGACCATTGCAATAATCGTTCAGCTTCTCTGCGATAGCTATTAAATGTTCCTAGGCTACCTGTGTAGCTTTTTAAAAATTGCAACACATGATGAAAATCGGATTGGAATTTAGCGTCGGGAAGTACAACATGCAGATCATTTTTATGAATATAATTTAGATTATCGAACAGTGCTAATAATTTTATGGCCATGCTGATACTCTGAAAGGCTTAAGAATTAGGGTGATTGTACCTCTTTTTAGGCTTATTTTGATAGAATTTCAATTTCTTTAAAATATGCTGTTATTTTTTTATTGACCTACAAATCGTCTCAAGGTATTATTTGCGCTCTGTCATTGAGACGGGTAGAAGTAGACGGGGTGTAGCGCAGCCTGGTAGCGCGCCTGCTTTGGGAGCAGGATGTCGGGAGTTCGAATCTCTCCACCCCGACCAAAATTGCGCCCGTAGCTCATTTGGATAGAGCATCGGCCTTCTAAGCCGAGGGTAGCAGGTTCGAATCCTGCCGGGCGTACCAGTCGCCAAGCAGCGGTTTAACTGAATCCTTGATATGGTGGGCGTAGCTCAGTTGGTAGAGCCCCGGGTTGTGATCCCGGTTGTCGTGGGTTCGAGTCCCATCGTTCACCCCACATCAAACCTTCAGATGACTTAGCATGATCCACAAGACGTGTAAGCGATCTTGGATCAAGATTTCATAATCTGCTATTTCATGTGCTGTCTTTGACAAGATTGTGAGTGTTTGATAAATTCATCCTAATTGCGAAAGTGGCGGAATTGGTAGACGCACTGGATTTAGGTTCCAGCGGGGCAACCCGTGAGAGTTCGAGTCTCTCCTTTCGCACCACATTAGGGGTGTCAGCATTTACGAAAAAAGCAATGAAACGTTCGCTGTTTTCGTAAATCCTGATTGAATGATTGTATATCGTTGAATAATTCTTGAGTTAATAACTATTTGTTTAAAGAGGTGATTAAATGGCTGTTTCAGTTGAATCCTTGAGTGGTTTGAAACGTAAAATGACAATTTCGGTGCCTGCCGAGCTGTTTACGAAAGAATATGACTCTAGAATCAAAAAACTAGCTGGTAAAGTAAAAATAGATGGTTTTCGCCCTGGAAAAGTTCCTTTGAATGAAGTAAAAAAACGCTATTCCTTTTCTGTTACTCGAGAAGTGGCGCAAGAATTGATTCAATCTAGTTTATATGAAGCGTTGACTGAGCAGAACTTAACACCAGTAGCTGCTCCAGAAATTGACCCAGAACAAATTGTCCCAGGCCAACCTTTTGCTTATCATGCGACATTTGAAGTTTTTCCATCGTTTGAAGTCCATGAATTAGATGGGGAAAAAGTTGATTTGGTGTCTGCAGAAGTACAAGACAGCGATGTAGACAAAATGATTGACAGTCTGCGCGAAAAAAACAAAGTATGGGAAGAAGCATCACATGCTGCCAAATCTGGCGATAAAGCCGTGATCGATTTCGAAGGTTTTGTAAATGATGTGCCATTTGAAGGTGGCAAAGCGGAAAATTTTGAAATTATTTTGGGCTCAGGTTCCATGATTCCTGGCTTTGAAGATGGTTTGATGGGATTAAAAGCAGGTGCTAGTAAAGATGTTGAGGTAACATTCCCAGCAGATTATGGTCACGCTGATTTAGCGGGCAAAGAAGCGCGGTTCCACGTGACGATGCAAAAAGTCATGAAAGGGGAGTTGCCTGAAGTAAATGATGAATTTGCACAATTGTTCAATATCAAAGACGGTGGGGTGGATGCCTTAAGAGCTGATATCAAAGAAAATATGACACGTGAACTAACGCGTCGTGTTAGTTCAGTTAATCGTGAAACAATTTTTGATAAATTGCTTGAAAAGAACTCGTTTGATATTCCAGAAGCATTGATTGAACAAGAAATTCAACATTTGAAACATGAAATGTATCATCAAGTATTTGGTAATGAGCATTCTGATGATGAACAAATTCCTGATTTCCCACGCTCTATGTTTGAAGCCAAAGCCATTCGTCGCGTGCATTTAGGGTTATTATTTTCTGAGTATGTAAAAAAACATAATATTGATGTTGATGCTTCACGCGTTGATGCTATGATCGAAACGTTTGCAAGTGCTTATGAACGCCCAGAAGAAGTTAGAGCTTGGTACAAAGGCAATAAAGAGAGATTAGCTGAAATTGAAGCGTTGGTGATGGAAGAGTTGGTAGCGGATCAAATTATTGCTACCGCAACTGCAGTACCAAAATCCTCATCGTATGAAGAGATTATGAATCCTCAGAATAAAGCTGAGAACCAAGGAGAGTAGTAATGACATGGACGACGGAAGGGGGTCTTAAAGCTGTGAGTGGTTTGGTCCCAATGGTTATAGAACAAACATCTCGTGGTGAGCGTTCTTATGATATTTATTCGCGCTTATTGAAAGAACGTATTATCTTTTTGCTGGGCGAAGTTGAAGATCATATGGCCAATTTAGTCGTTGCACAGCTATTGTTTTTAGAATCAGAAAACCCAGACAAAGATATTTCTATTTATATCAATTCACCCGGTGGTGTAGTCACAGCGGGGCTTGCCATTTATGATACGATGCAATTCATCAAACCTGATGTGAGCACCCTTTGTATTGGACAAGCAGCCAGTGCTGCGGCTTTACTATTGTGCGCAGGCGCAGAAGGAAAACGTTTTTGTTTACCAAATTCGCGTGTGATGATTCATCAACCGTTGGGTGGTTATCGTGGTCAAGCGACAGATATTGAAATTCATGCGCGTGAAACTTTGGCCATTCGCGAAAGACTGAATAATATTATGGCAAAACACACCAAGAAAACACCTGAACAAATTATGATTGACACTGAACGTGATAATTTTATGAGTGCTCATCAAGCAGCCACATATGGTTTGATTGACAAAGTGTTAGACTGTCGAGATTCCTTGTAAGAGATCTCTCATTATGTCGCGATTCTATCGTGACATAATGTAAAGCATGGCATAATTGTATAAACGTTCAAAAGTTTTTATCGATTGTGTAACTGCAGCGCTTACAAACCCCCCGAATTCGAGGCAATGTGCGTAAGCTCTGTGCGTTTAAGTTTGAGAAAGGGGTTTAATTGATGGCTAAAAGTAGTGGATCAGGAAGCAAAACATTGTATTGCTCTTTTTGTGGTAAGAGTCAAAACGAAGTCAAAAAATTAATTGCTGGACCTTCCGTGTTTGTATGTGATGAATGCGTAGAGTTGTGCAATGACATCATTCAAGAAGAAGCTCAGGCAAAACCCGAAACCGCAGAAGTTAAACTCCCAAAACCCAAGGAAATCGCTGCATTTTTAGACGAATATGTGGTTGGTCAACTACACGCTAAAAAAGTGCTGTCTGTTGCTGTTTATAATCATTACAAGCGATTACATCGAAAAACAGAAGATGGTATCGAATTAGGAAAATCCAATATCTTATTGATTGGACCGACAGGAAGCGGTAAGACTTTATTGGCTCAAACTTTGGCCAAGCTCCTGAACGTCCCCTTCACTATGGCAGATGCAACCACGTTGACTGAAGCAGGCTATGTGGGCGAAGATGTCGAAAACATCATTCAGAAATTGTTGCAAAAATGTGATTACGATATTGCGAAAGCCCAACAAGGTATCGTGTATATTGACGAAATTGATAAAATTTCTCGTAAATCCGACAATCCCTCTATCACCCGTGATGTATCTGGCGAAGGTGTCCAGCAAGCACTACTCAAATTGATTGAAGGTACGGTTGCATCAGTTCCTCCTCAAGGTGGCAGAAAGCATCCTCAACAAGAGTTTTTACAAGTCGATACTTCAAATATTTTATTCATTTGCGGAGGCGCATTTGCTGGTTTGGATAAAGTCATTCGAGAGCGATCTGAAAAGACCGGCATTGGATTCTCAGCAAAATTAAATAAAAAGAACACCAATGATTTTGTGCAAATTCTAGAATCTTTGGAATCAGATGATTTGGTCAAATATGGCTTGATTCCAGAATTCGTGGGTCGTTTACCTGTCGTCACCACTTTACATGAATTGGATGAGACGGCATTAATAGACATTCTGACCAAACCCAAAAATGCTTTGGTCAAACAATTTCATGCCCTGTTCAAAATGGAAGACGTTGAACTTGAATTCCAAGAAGAAGCGTTGCATTTGATTGCTAAAAAGGCCATTGCTAGAAAAATTGGAGCACGGGGGTTACGTGCAACCCTTGAAAATATTTTATTAGACACCATGTATGAGTTACCTTCCTTAGAAGGCGTGAAAAAAGTCCTTGTGGATGAGTCAGTGGTAAATGCTATCACTCAACCAATTTTGGTCTATGAAGATAGTGAAGATAAAGCGGTATAAAAACACAAGGGTCTGTTGACGTCTTCTGTTCCGCAGTTTGTCCTTGAACGCTCTATTGATGATGCCTTCGCTCCGCGGAGGAGAAGCCTTAGGTGAGGGAATGAGAACTCATCTGCCTTAGGGCACCTTCTTCTTTCGAACGTAAGCCCTTTACAGCGTTCTTTGGATAAAATCGCAGGATGTGGACATTTGAATGCTCAATAGACGCTGTGATCTCTTATTTAGAAGGGGCGAATTATGTCAGTTGAAATTGAATTGCCACCCAGTGAAGAAATAGACCTGTCTCATTTACCGGTGTTGCCATTACGAGATGTTGTGGTTTACCCGCATATGGTCATCCCTTTGTTTGTGGGCCGACAAAAATCCATCAAAGCGTTAGAAGCGGCCATGCTTGAAAATAAACGCATTGTTTTGGTAGCACAACGCAAATCAGTAGATGATGATCCAACCCCAGAAGGATTGTTTGAATTTGGGACTGTTTCTAGCTTATTACAATTACTCAAATTACCTGATGGCACGGTCAAAGTGCTGGTCGAAGGTGAGCAACGAGTTAAAATCACCCAATTTTCAGAAGCTGAGAGCCATGATTATATTGCTGCTTCTTTAGAAACGATTGAAGAAACCAATACAGAGTTTAAAGAACAAGAAGTGCAAATCATGATGCGCTCCTTGATGTCACAGTTTGAACAATACATCAAATTAAACAAAAAAATCCCGCCGGAAGTTCTTGCCTCGTTATCTAGCATCGATGAACCTGGACGTTTAACGGATAATATTGCAGCGCATTTATCATTAAAAGTAGAAGACAAACAAGCGTTGCTGGAAGCATTGGATGTTGGTGTACGTTTAGAACGTTTGATGGCATTGATAGAAAACGAAATTGATTTGTTACAAGTTGAGAAACGTGTACGTGGTCGTGTCAAACGACAAATGGAAAAAAGCCAACGAGAATACTATCTGAATGAACAAATCAAAGCGATTCAGAAAGAATTAGGTGAATTGGGTGAAGAAGGTAGTGAATTAGACCAACTTGAACGTGCCATTCAAAAAGCTGGCATGCCGAAAGAGGCGCATGATAAAGCTCATTCAGAGTTAAAAAAACTTAAATTAATGCCTCCAATGTCCGCTGAAGCCACTGTCATTCGCAGTTATTTAGATTGGATGTTGAGTGTTCCATGGAAAAAAAGAAATCGTATCCAATTTGATCTGAGTAAAGCAGAAAAGATGTTGGATAAAGATCATTATGGTTTAGACAAAGTAAAAGAACGAATCATTGAATATCTTGCTGTTCAACAGCGTGTAAAACGTTTAAAGGGTCCAATCATCTGCTTGGTAGGGCCGCCTGGGGTGGGTAAGACCTCTTTGGGTCAATCTATCGCTAATGCAACCGGTCGCACGTTTATTCGTATTGCTTTAGGTGGTGTGCGTGATGAGGCTGAAATTCGTGGCCATCGTCGCACTTACATAGGGTCTATGCCTGGAAAAATCATTCAAAAATTGTGTAAAGCTGGTGTCAAAAATCCTCTGATCATGTTAGACGAAGTGGATAAAATGGCAATGGATTTTCGAGGAGACCCCGCCGCGGCGTTATTAGAAGTATTGGACCCAGAACAAAATCATACGTTCAATGATCATTATCTTGAAGTGAATTATGATTTGAGCGATGTGATGTTCATTGCTACCGCTAATTCTTTAGAAATTCCAGCACCTTTATTAGATCGTATGGAAGTGATACGGCTTGCTGGTTATACCGAAGATGAAAAATTACATATTGCCAAAAACTACCTTGTACCGAAACAAATAAAATTGAATGGCTTAAAATCCAATGAATTTGATTTGGCAGACAGCGGCATTATGGAAGTGATTCGGTATTACACACGAGAAGCAGGCGTTCGGAATTTAGAACGCGATATTGCACATGTGTGTCGTAAAGTCGTGAAAGATATTTTGTCGATGAAACATTCAAAAAAAATCATGGTGACTGCTAAAAATATCGAAAAATTCTTAGGTGTGCACAAATATCGTTATGGACTGGCTGAATCTTTCGATCAGGTGGGTCAAGTGACAGGATTAGCCTGGACAAGTGTGGGTGGTGAATTATTGACAATCGAGGCCTCTATGATGCCTGGAAAAGGTAAAACGCTGCATACTGGGCAATTAGGTGAAGTGATGCAAGAATCGATTCATGCTGCCATGACGGTGGTAAGAGGGCGTACGAAACAATTTGGCATTGCAGAGGATTTTTATGAAAACTCAGATTTTCATATCCATGTTCCTGAGGGTGCTACGCCCAAAGATGGGCCAAGCGCAGGGATCGGAATGTGTACGGCATTGGTTTCCGTCATCACACACATCCCGGTGCGTTCTGATGTGGCAATGACAGGAGAAATTACTTTGCGAGGCCAGGTGTTACCCATCGGTGGTTTGAAAGAAAAACTATTAGCAGCGCACCGAGGTGGCATCAAACATGTGATTATTCCGGAGGAAAATCGCAAGGATTTGACAGAGATTCCACAAAATATCTTGAAAAAAATCACGGTGCACCCCGTGAATACGATTGAGCAAGTATTAGAATTGGCCTTACAACGTAGTCCATTGGTGGCCAATAACCCACCAACCGTGGGTTTGAAGTAAAACATAAAGACGGTTTTCTTGTGGCAATTTTTTCTCGAAAACCGTCTTTATTATTGTCTATTTGTTATATATTTGAATTTTTTTCAATAAATTCAAAATTATTTTCAAAAAAGGGATTTACATGAGAGTGAATAAATCGTATATTGCGCTCCGTCATGCAGTGACGATGTGGTTTAAGAAAGATAGTGACTGTGATATTGTAGTTTGACGCGAGTAGTGAGATCTGGTTTAATCAATTCAGATCAAAAGTTTGCTGATGTCGCTTTTTGAAGTATGCAAACAAAAAACGATCTTGCGAACCAAAAACAATGGTAGGATTGGATTTGGTTAGTGAAAGAGCAAACTTACAAAGGATGACTAACTACAAAGGGGAAGAAATGAATAAAAGTGAATTAGTAGAAGCCATTGCACAAGGTGCAGGGATTACTAAAATATCAGCAAGCAAAATTATTGAAGTATTTACTAACACTATTACTGATGCTTTACAAAAAGGCGAACAAGTAGTTTTACCTGGTTTTGGTTCTTTTGCAACGTCTGTTCGTTCTGCTAGAACTGGTCGTAATCCACAAACTGGTGAAACAATTGAAATCAAAGCATCAAGAATTGCTAAATTTAAAGCTGGTAAGAAATTGAAGGACGCTGTTTCCGAAAAATAAGTTTTCGGGTGCTTAGCTCAGCTGGGAGAGCATCGCCCTTACAAGGCGAGGGTCGCAGGTTCGATCCCTGCAGCACCCACCAAAATTGGAGTGGTAGTTCAGTTGGTTAGAATACCGGCCTGTCACGCCGGGGGTCGCGGGTTCGAGCCCCGTCCACTCCGCCAATTTTAATGCGCCTTTAAGGCGCATTTTTTTTATCTCATAATCTACTTTTACCGGCCAGACTATGATATTTTAAGTGACTTAGCCTAAAAGACCGGTATTGAGTCTTGTAGCACTGTTTTGGATGGAATTGACAAATGCTTCAGAAGTTAAATGAGCGTATTCAGGGCGCGGTAGCCTGGATTATTGTGATATTGGTGACATTAACCTTTACCTTATTTGGATTAGATTATTATTTACAATCCCGTCATGAATCAGTAGCCAAAGCGCGCGTCAATGGCCAAGCTATTTCCAAACAAGAGTATGAATTAAATTATCGGCGTCTCAGCCAGACTCAAGAATCAGATACGTTAACACCGGCTAATGAGCAAGCCCTCAAACAACAAGTTTTATCCGAAATGATAGCCAATGCTGTGCGTGTGGATTCTGCGAAAGCTCAAGGATTTGAAGTAACAGCGCATCAAGCAGGGACGGCTATTGTTCATATTCCACAATTTCAAGAAGATGGACATTTTTCTACCTCGCGATATACCCAAGCTTTGAGTAATGCATTTTTTACACCCCAGACGTTTGAACAAGAGGTGCGTCAGGGTATGTTGTTAAATCAGCAGCGCTTTGCTTTGATTGGATCGGCTTTTATACTACCAAATGAATTGAGTCAATTTATCAAATTATCTATGCAAACCCGAGAGTATCAATATGCATTGATACAAGCCGAAGACTTTAAATCAACGTTGACTGTCTCGGAACAAGAGATGCAACAATACTATCAAGCGCATAAAGAACAATTTTTATCAAAAGAACAAGTGAGTATTGATTATATTCGTTTGTCTATGTCAGATATTAAAAAAACCATTTCTATTTCTTCCGATCAAGCGATGAGAGCTTATGAAGACAATAAAGCCAATTATTTAACGCCTGCACAATGGAAGTTGTCTTATGTCCGTTTCCCAATTGGAGAAACTACAAACATTGATGAAGCGCAGGCCAAACACTACGCTGAAAAACTATATAAGACTGCTTTGGCCGCGCCGCAACAATTTGATGCTTTTGCGCAAGAAGCAGTAGCACAGGAGCATGCTGTAACGGGGTTGTTACCAACTGTGACTGCTGGGCAATCTACATTAGACACTCATTTGATGAATCTAACTACGCCAGGCCAAATTTCTGAACCAATCCGTACAGCAGAAGGGTATGAAGTGTTGCAGCTTAAAGCTTATCAAGCAGCTGCGGTACAGCCCTTTCAGGATGTAAAAAATTTGATTATTGAGCAACTGACTCAAGAGGCTGCCCAGAAGCTATATGCTGACTTTGAAGATCGTTTATCTGAATTAAGTTATCAAAATCCTGATTCTTTAGAGCCTGTGGCTGAAGCGTTGCATGTTCCGGTGCTGCATTCTTCTTTGTTCACTGCAGATGAAATGGGCAAAGACGAGATTACTCAACAAAAAATGATCGTGCAAACAGCTTTCAGCCATGATGTATTGGTATTTGGAAACAACAGTGAGCCATTACAATTGGATGCAGATACTTTAGTGGTATTGCGTGTGAATCAACATATTCCGACTGCTTTACAAATCTTCGATTTGGTTAAACCATCGATTCAGGCCGAGTTATTAAAACAAAAGTCTATATTGGCTGCGCAACAATTTGGCCAAAATATCATACAACAATCCCCAAGGACCCAACCTGAGCTACATTGGCAAGCCAGTGCTACAATGACAAGAGATTCTGATGCGATTGATTCTCAAATCAATGAAGTGGCCTTTTCAATTGCAAAGATCAACGGTTATGGTGGAAGCACATTAAATAATGGTGATTTTGTTGTGGTTAGGTTAACTAAGGTGGATGAAGGCAAAATGGATGCTTCAGACAAAGAACAGTTGGCAAATATTACACAGCAACTAGAAGCCAACTACGGTTTGATGGATTATGATCTGTATATATCACAATTGATGTCCCAAGCCAAAATTGTAAAATATTAAACTTGATATAAAATCTCCTTGATTACGCTTTGTAGCCTTGATGCAGCGCAGCGTAATCAAGGTAGCATCTTCAATAGAACTACATGCGCGGACCCTGCTGAGAGGCTTGTATCGCAGGTCTTTCTAATATTTCATCAATACGTTCTTCAATGCTGTGTACTTCGCGATTCAATGCTATTTTAGAGTCTTTACTCACTGTCTCTTGTTCTTGTTTCCACATCTGCGCTTTTGTTTGCGCGCGACTTGGTGCACTACCTAATCTCCCCATAATTTCTTCTGCGGTCTTGTTTTCAATAGACTCTTCAGCTTTTTCCTTTTCGGTAAATCTAACTTGGAATTTTATTTTATTATCAGGAAAGCCTGCCAAATGTGCGGCATAATAAAATTCTTCCATGATTTTTTGTCTTAACTTAGGATCATGTACGGTCAGGGTCAATTTGATCTCAGTTTTGCCCTGGCGTTTGATTTCATTCACCATCAACATCATATCAGAGCCTAATAATCTGTCTTGATAATGGTAATAAAAAGAAGAACTAGCTGGGAATTTGATGCTTACGCCACGTTCATCGTGGTTCATACGTAATCCAGATGGGGTAGTCAGCACGGCTTTATTGTTCATAAGATATTGGCCGTAATGTTGCCATGCTTCTACCGAAAACCAAGCCGCAGAACGCTCTGGGTTTGCATCGTTTGCGTAATCTTCAAAAGAGAGTTTACGATACTTTTTACCTTTATCTGCGCCTGGGGCACCCACACGCATGCTCAAATCGGATTCAACCACTTCTTTGGATTTGCTTTTTTCAGAAAAAATAACGAAATTAATTAATTCCAATTCTGCTTTTTGAGCTTCGTTTTCTAATAGAGATTTTAAACTAGGCGTTCCTTTTTCGCCTTCTTTGGCAGCTGGAACACCTGTTTCAAAATCTGTTTTAATGCCTTTTTCAGCTTTGTC
The DNA here is from genome assembly GCA_002786165.1 of Legionella sp. GTDB lineage: Bacteria > Pseudomonadota > Gammaproteobacteria > Legionellales > Legionellaceae. The sequence goes on along the minus strand of PEQK01000012.1, from coordinate 23,340 downwards.
ATATCTTTCATTAAGGGTATTTATTAAGTCTTGTTCAAGTTTGTTGATATCATCTTCTTGTGGACAACTTGGCTGTTGTTTCATTACGAGTATGGTGTTTTTAATCAATTTTAAATCGGTTTCCTTTTTTCTTTTTAGTTCTTTTAATAGATTATCATATTGAGACGTGATATAGGCAAGGATAGCACGAGGATCATTGACTTCATCGTTTTCCATGAGGCCATGCAATACTTCAAGACGTTTGCTGGGTTCAGATACGTCAAAATCATAGATTCTTGTTGAGCTCAGTTTTCCTTCAAATGTTTTGAGTAATGCTAGCTGTGCAACATTATTTCCTTGACGCTTGATCTGATCTTTAAGACCCTCAAAGCCTGTGGTCGAAGATTTTAACCCTTTCAAATGGGTGGCCATCGATTCCATGGTCTGTTTGAGTGGTGCAATCATGCCTTTGGTTTTTATTCCCGCAATATTATCACGCAACATTTGTGCTCGGGCTTTGGGGGAATGGAATTGATCAATTGATTTTTCAGTTTGTCTGGATACAAGATCAAGTCCAACTGCTTCCATCCCATAAGCGGCGAGCACATAAGCCGCACTTAATGCGGTATTTGAGGTTTTGATCCCAGCAAGGCTCTTTTTATATTGTGTGGTCATAAATTGTCTAATTTAGTATGCGGAATGATAGTATTATAGCACAAAATAAAGACAATAGGTAGAAAAAGGGTATGTTTTACCAGGCTGGAATCGCTGCATCAGAAAACAGGGTTTTGGCTTTGTCTTTGACTTCTTCTGTATGTAAGGCGTCAACCAAAAGCTGAATTTGTGCTTTCTTAGGACTAGATTTGCGAATGACGATCAAATTTGCGTAGGGGGAGGTTTTGCTTTCCGTAAATAAGGCATTACGATTTGGATGTAGACCCGCGGGTATTGCAAAATTAGTGTTGATCACCGCGATATCCACGTCTGGGAGTACCCGGGATAATTGTGCTGCATCTAGTTCTCGAAATTGATAGTGTTTGGAATTGCGTTTGATATCAAATAAAGAAGCACTTCTTTTGGTTTTTAAACGGATCAAGCCCGCGTCTTGTAAGAGTAACAAAGCGCGTGCTTCGTTACTAGGATCATTCGGGATCGCAATAATGGCGCCGGATTTTAATTCTTTAAGCGATTTGATTTTATTAGAATAAATGGCTGCAGGGTATAGAAATGTTTTGCCAACCACCTCTAGCTCGTAATGATGGGCTTTTATGGCATCTTCTAAATACGGTAAATGTTGAAAAATATTGACATCCAATGTGCCGTCTTGAAGTGCTGCATTAGGAAGATTATAGTCACTAAATTCTACAATTTTAACGGTTAAACCATGCTTTTCTTGTAGAAGATTTTGTGCGACTTCGACCAGTTCGGTTTCAGGGCCAGCCATAGTGCCCACGATGAGCGTATTGGGATTGGGTTTTTCAGTACAGGCTACGAACAGCGCCGCTATTATGAGGACCAGCGTAACTTTCATGAAACGATCTAAGTGATGTAAGTGCATGGCAGCCCCTTAATTATAATGCGTTGTTGATCAACACCCTGTTTTTTTATTTAAAGTTTTCACATATCGATCGCCAATCCACTGGAGGGTTTGCACAATCAAGATGAGAATAATAACAGTGATGATCATGATACTCAAATCAAACCGTTGATAACCGTGACGAATGGCCAAATCTCCCAAACCACCGCCACCCACAGTGCCTGCCATGGCGGAATAGTTGACCAAAGTGATGGCAGTAACAGTGACGGCCTGCATCAATGCAGGCCTTGCCTCTGGAAGTAAAATGTAAAAAATCATTTGGCGGGTATTCGTGCCCATCGCAAACCCGGCTTCTACCAATCCATGAGGCAAACTGCGATAAGCATTGTCGACCAATCGAGCAAAAAAAGGTGCTGCCCCTAGGCTCAAAGGGACGACTGCTGCATGAATGCCAATCGAGGTACCAATGAGCAAACGGGTCACGGGAATAAGCGCTACCAATAAAATAATAAAAGGGATAGAGCGTGTCATATTAATCAAGGAAGACAGTGCATGGAATAATTTGGCATTGGGTTTCACCGCATGACTGCTGAATAAAATAGTGCCCAAAGGCAAGCCAATCAGCATCGCAAAAAAAGTACTGATCCCAACCATATATAAGGTTTGACCTGTAGCAATGCTTACTTCATATGCCATAGTTGTTGGCGACATATCCCAGAACCTCCACAGTTAAATTTGCCTGCCGACAACGTTGTAAAAAGAGTTGTAAATCCTGATCATTCGTATGCAATTCGACAATCAGCACACCACAGGTCACGCCATTAAATCGATCGATATTGGCTTGTAAAATATTAATATCGATATGTAAGTCTCGACTGATTTGACTGATAAAAGGTCCTGTAGCTGTTTCTCCTTCGAAGAAAAGCCGGAGCATAGGACGTCCAGTATTTTCAGTGGTTAAGTCCCGTTGTAAACAGGCTGGCAGTTGGGGACTGAGTTGAGAGTACAACATATTGCGAGCCAAACTATTTTTATCGGTAAACACAGAAGCCAAATCCGTGGTTTCAATAATTTTTCCTGATTCCATGATGGCCACACGATGACAAATTTGTTTGATGATGTCCATTTCATGGGTAATCAATACGATGGTGATGCCGTACAATACATTGATTTTATGTAATAAATTTAAAATAGCTTTGGTTGTTTCAGGATCTAAAGCTGAGGTCGCTTCGTCACACAGTAAAATTTTAGGCGAACAACTTAAGGCACGCGCAATAGCCACTCGCTGTTTTTGCCCCCCACTGAGTTGATTGGGGTAAGCCTGGGCTTTGTCACTGAGTTCTACCAAAGGCAGTAATTCATTGATTTTTGCATCAATTTGTTCGGGCGACAGGCCTTGAATTCGCATGGGCAAAGCAATATTCTCATAAACCGTTTTGGTATGTAATAAATTGAATTGTTGAAAGACCATTGCTGTTTTATGACGCGTTTTTTGTAAAGCTGTGCCGTGCAATTGACTAATATCTTCTTGATCAATAAGCACTTCCCCGCGATCAGGGCGTTCTAACGCATTGATACAGCGTAAGAGGGTCGATTTGCCTGCACCACTGCGCCCAATGATGCCAAAAATTTCCCCTTCTTGAACCCACATATTGATGTCTTGTAAGACAACATGGTTGGCAAAAGATTTGTATAACCCACGTAATTCAATCATGAATACTGACTCATTAAAGTGTGTCGAGCAGAAAGGCCCTTTGCGGGCATTATACGGGATGATTCTTTGAGATGTCACGCCCTAAATAGCGAGCTCTCGTCTATCTTTGAATTCTTGTAATGCAGCGGGATTGGCAATAGAGTCCATGTTTTTGACCGGTAACCCGTGGACGACCTGACGCACCGCCAACTCTACCAATTTGCCGTTGATGGTATGGGGGATATCGTTGACTTGTAAAATAATAGCAGGAACATGCCGAGGTGAAGCGCCCTGACGGATGGCTTGTCGGATGGTATGCTGCAATGTTTCCTGTAAGTGTAGGCCTGGTTTGAGTTTCACAAACAACACCACGCGCACATCATCTTTATACGTTTGACCGATAACCACGGAATCAAGAATCTCGGCAATGGTTTCAATTTGTCGATAGATTTCTGCGGTGCCAATACGCACGCCGCCGGGTTTTAAGGTGGCATCTGAGCGCCCATAAATGATCACCCCAGTATGCTCGGTGATTTCGGCATAATCGCCATGGACCCAGACATTGGGAATTTGGTCAAAATAAGCATTTTTATACCGTAATTTGTCGGGATCTTGCCAAAATTCTACTGGCATGGAGGGAAAGGCCTGGGTGCAAACCAGTTCGCCCCGTTCGCCTATCACTGCACGCTCATGCTCATCAAAAATATGGACCGCCATACCCAAACCAATGCATTGTAACTCTCCTGAATACACCGGCAGCAAGGGATTAGCCAACGCAAAGCAAGAAATAATATCCGTGCCACCTGAGATGGACGAAACGGGAATACCTGCTTTGATATGATGATAAATATATTCAAAATGATGGGGAACCAATGGTGAACCTGTAGATAAAATTAAACGCAATGCATTTAAGGCATGCGTTTTTTGGGGTGATAACCCTTCTTTTTCAACACTTGCAATAAATTTAGCACTGGTTCCAAACACAGTGATGTGTTCTTTATCCAATACTTCAAATAAATGTTGGGCGGTAGGGTGAGAAGGGGACCCTTCATATAGTGTGAGGGTTGCGCCTAAGGCTAAAGTGGAGACCATCCAATTCCACATCATCCACCCGCAAGTGGTATAAAACAGCATATTGTCTTTTGGTGTGATATCGCAATGCAATCCTAATTCCTTCACATGTTGAATCAAAGTCCCGCCTGCACCGTGGACAATACATTTGGGTTTGCCCGTGGTGCCCGATGAAAATAAAATATAAATGGGATGATCAAATGGCATAGAGACAAAAGGTATAGAGTGATTTGGCATTAAAAATTCATGAAGAGCGACAGTTTTTGCACCCATCTCCCCTATGGTTGGGGTGGGTAAATTAGGGTAAATCACGATGTGTTTGAGACTGGGGATTTGATGCTCAATGTCTTTGATTTTTTGTGCAGCGGAATGGGCTTTGCCCTGATAAGTATGACCATCGCAGATAAAAACGAGTTTGGGTTCAATTTGACCTAATCGATCAACAATTGCGGCCGAACCAAAATCAGGAGAACAAGACGACCAAATAGCACCTATGGCTGTTGTTGCTAACATGGCAATAACCGTGAAAGCCACGTTGGGCATGACGCCCGCCACACGATCATGTGGTTGGATGCCGGCTTGTTTTAATCCTGCAGCACAGGCTGCGACGCGTTGGTGTAATTCATGATAGCTGATGCTTTCACGCCGTCCCAATTCATCGATGGTGACTAATGCAGGGTGATGATCTTGGCGCTGTAATAAAAGTTCGGCAAAATTAAACGTTGCCCCTTGAAACCATTTTGCATCTAGCATGTGTTGATAGTCATTCAAAATGCTCACGGGCGGCGTGTCAAATTTTAAATGGAAATAGGACCAAACCGCTGGCCAAAATATTTTGGGATGTTGAATGGAAAACTCATACAAAGACGCGTAATCTGTCAAAGAACAAGCGTGATTTTGGTTCAGATATTGCATGAATCGCCATAAATGACTGCTGTGAGGATTTGAAGGTTGCCAAAGTATCTTATTCATTCGTTTCAATCCTTTGAAAAATAATGCAATGATCTGAGTATAAGAACATTTGAGATGCTTGGCTATCTGTGGGATAATTTTGAACCGTATTTCTCCTTTAACATGTGAGCACATAATAAATGGAAGATAACAAACAGAAAGCACTTTCAGTGGTATTACAACAAATCGAACGTCAATGGGGCAAAGGTTCGGTGATGCGTATGGGTGATGGCAATATCAACCAAGACATTCAAGCGATTTCAACAGGCTCTTTGGGCTTAGACATTGCTTTGGGGATTGGCGGATTACCCAAAGGACGCATTGTGGAAATTTATGGCCCTGAATCTTCCGGTAAAACAACTTTGACGTTGCAAGTCATTGCGGAATGTCAAAAAATGGGTGGTACATGTGCTTTCATCGATGCTGAGCATGCCTTAGATCCTAGTTATGCAGAAAAACTAGGCGTCAAAGTAGATGAACTATTGATTTCTCAGCCTGATACAGGTGAGCAGGCATTAGAAATTACCGATATGTTGGTACGTTCTTCTGCTGTGGATGTGGTGATCATCGATTCTGTTGCTGCTTTAACCCCTAAAGCGGAAATCGAAGGAGAAATGGGCGATACGCATGTGGGGTTGCAAGCACGCTTAATGTCCCAAGCTTTGCGCAAATTAACGGCAAATATCAAACGTTCTAATACTTTGGTGATTTTCATCAATCAAATTCGCATGAAAATTGGTGTGATGTTTGGTAGCCCAGAAACCACCACTGGTGGTAATGCATTAAAATTCTATGCTTCTGTGCGTTTGGATATCCGTAGAATTGGATCTATTAAAAAAGGCGACGAAATTTTAGGAAGTGAAACCCGCGTCAAAGTGGTTAAAAACAAAGTCGCGCCTCCTTTTAAAATTGCTGAATTTGATATTTATTACAACGAAGGTATTTCGCGAGACAGTGAAATCATTCATTTGGCCACAACTCTAGGTTTGATTGAAAAATCAGGTGCTTGGTATAGCTATAATGGCGAAAAAATTGGCCAAGGTAAAGATAACGTACGGATGTATTTACAAGACAATCGTGCTGTTGCTGAAACACTGGAGCAAAAAATACGTCTAGCTTTACTCACACAAAAATCAGGGGCAAAAACCGAAGCGCTTGAACTTGTAGATGACTAAAGTGTTTGTAGCGGCCGTTGCTTTATTGGCGCGCCGCGAGCATGGTTATGAAGAACTGGCTCAAAAATTAACGAAAAAAGGATTTGCTTCGGCTGACATTTTGGTTGCCCTCACAGAATGTCAGCGTTTGGAGTTACAATCTGATCGCCGTTTTGTCGAAATCTTATTGCGTGCTCGAATACGTCAAGGATATGGCCCAGAACGTGTTCGCAATGAGTTGCGGCAAAAGCAGGTGGATCGCGCTTTGTTAGAGCAAGTGTTGGCAGACGATCCGGTGGATTGGACTGCCCATGCACTACAAGTTTTGCAGAAAAAATATAAATCTTTAGGTCCTAAGACCTATGCCGAACAACAAAAGCAAAAACAATTTTTGCTTTACCGAGGCTTCCCCAATCATACGATTGCGCAGGCATTTGAACAGAGAATCGATGCGATAAACACGAGTAAACATGATGAATACAGCTGAATTGAGACAAGCATTTTTAGATTATTTTGTGAACCAAGGTCATACTTTGGTATCAAGCAGTGCCTTGGTGCCAGGTAATGATCCTACTTTATTGTTTACCAATGCAGGCATGGTACAGTTTAAAGACGTATTTTTAGGCCAAGATGTACGTCCTTATCGTCGTGCGGTCAGCTCACAGCGATGTTTACGCGCGGGTGGCAAACACAATGATTTGGAAAACGTTGGTTATACTGCTCGTCACCATACTTTTTTTGAAATGCTGGGTAATTTTAGTTTCGGTGATTATTTCAAACCTGATGCCATCCGATTTGCCTGGGAATTTTTAACCCAAGTTCTTGGTATCCCTGCTTCGCGTCTATGGGTGACTGTTTATACTGATGATGATGAAGCTGCTGATATTTGGCAAAAAGAGATTGGAGTGGCGCCAGATCGCATCTCTCGTTGTGGCGAAAAAGATAATTTTTGGTCGATGGGCGATACAGGTCCATGCGGTCCTTGCACAGAAATATTTTATGATCATGGCCCTGAGATCGCGGGTGGTCCTCCAGGCAGCCCAGAAGCAGATGGTGATCGCTATATTGAGATTTGGAACTTGGTCTTTATGCAATTTAATCGGGATAAACAAGGCCATTTGCATCCTTTGCCACAACCTTCTGTCGATACGGGTATGGGCTTGGAACGCATTGCGGCGGTGATGCAAGGCGTGCATAACAATTATCATATTGATACGTTCCAATATCTGATCAAACAAATTTTGGTCTTGGCCCCAGGGCTGGATCCAGAACATCCTTCTTTGAAAGTGGTGGCGGATCATTTGCGGGCATGCGCTTTTTTATTGGCGGATGGTGTGATTCCTAGTAATGAAGGGCGCGGCTATGTGTTACGACGTATCATTCGTCGTGCTGTGCGTCATGGGTATGCGTTGGGATTGCCTATGCCGTTTTTCTATCGATTGGTGACGCCTTTGATAGCGGTTATGGGACAAGCCTATCCCGAATTGGCGGCGCATCAAGTGCAAATCGAACAACGCCTAGAACAAGAAGAGCAACAATTTGCACGTACCCTTGAGCAAGGATTACGGTTGTTGCAAGAGCAAATTCAACAGGGCAATCTCCAAACCATTTCTGGAGAAATGGCGTTTAAATTATACGACACCTATGGATTTCCCTTAGATTTGACGGCAGATATTGCGCGTGAACAAGGCTTGGACATCGATATGGAAGGCTTCCATCATTGCATGCGACAACAGCGCGCGCAATCGCAATCAGCCAGTCAATTTGATGCGAACTATCATGATATAGCTCCTATCGCAGCGCGTTCCAGTTTTCATGGGTATGAACAAGATGATTTAGAATCAGATGTGGTTGCATTGATTCAAGATGGCAAAGCAGTTGACCAGTTGCATTCGGGCCAAGAAGGTATTGTGGTGTTACAAGCAACGCCATTTTATGCAGAATCTGGCGGACAAGTGGGTGATACAGGCACTTTATCTACCGAAGATTGTTTGTTCCGTGTGGATGAAACACAACATCAAGGGACTGCTATTTTACACATTGGCAAGGTTTTAAAAGGTCACTTGCAGTTAAAACAAAGCCTATTGGCGACTGTAGATGTGTTAAGGCGAGATGCTATTCGTTTGAATCATAGCGCTACGCATTTGCTTCATGCAGCATTGCGCGCCGTATTGGGCGACCACGTTGTTCAAAAAGGCTCTTTGGTGGAAGCAGAACGTGCTCGTTTTGATTTTGCGCATGGGGCTGCTGTATCGCCGCAAGACTTAGAGCGAGTGGAATTTTTGGTGAATGAACAAGTGCGTTTGAATCATGCCATTGAAACTGCGGTGATGTCTTTAGAAGACGCAAAAAGCGCTGGAGCTGCTGCTCTATTTGGTGAAAAGTATTCAGATAGCGTACGAGTTTTATCCATGGGGACTTTTTCTAAAGAATTATGTGGTGGAACTCATGCCAGACGCACGGGTGACATTGGCTTATTCAAAATCACAGCAGAATATGGCGTGGCCAGTGGGGTAAGACGTATTGAATTTGTCACAGGCGATGCTGCGATACTTTGGGTGAACCAGCGCTTACATACGTTGAGCGCTATCGCAGGACTACTCAAAAGCCAACCGGATGCGGTATTGGAAAAGCTAGAACAAACATTACAAACCGTAAAGCAACAAGAAAAAGAACTGTTACAAAGTAAACAGGGCACATTGGACCAAAAAAGCAAAGAATTGAGCACAGACTCTGCCAGAAAAATCAACGATGTCTTGGTGGTAGTGGAACGTTTAGATGATCTCTCTGTGCAAGATTGTAATCTTTTAGCGGATAAATTATCGTCGTTCTCAAAGGTTGTCACAGTCCTTATCATGGTTAAAAACAACAATATATCGGTGATTTCTACAGTTAGTAAAACATTACCCATGTTGTCTGCCGTAGATTTGGTCAAAGGTATGTGTGGCAAAGGCGGTGGACGAGCAGATCGCGCTCAAGGCGGCGGTCCTTTACCAGATGATTTGAATGATCGGATTGATAGGTTGAAAGACGAGCTAAGGGAGAAAATTAAGGGACTAAATTCAACTCATTAGGAAGACGATACTGAAATACAGCCGTTAGTTAGAGGCCGTTAAAAAAAGATTTTTCACTTGCTCAGAATAATGGATTTGTTCCAATGATCACCTTTGTGAAAGACAAAGGATGGGTCGGCGTATCTGAGGTGTTTGAAAAAGCAGGTGTAGGTTTATGTAATTACAATGAAAACAATTTGAAATATAGTCATGGTGCTATTATTTTGGCCGAAGAAGACATCACAAGAGATGTCAATGGAAAAGCAACGATGCTTGATGTGATGGGCGAAGATAGTACTGGTTATGTTTATAATCTTGAATGGTATGATAATAATTTTTTTAGACAACTCGAATGTACTAACCCTAAGTATGATAAATCTATTACAATAAAAATGATAGAAATGGCAAAAGTGATAGATACTTATAATAAGTAGTCCTTCGCCCCAAAGGGGCGAAGGTGCCCGCAGGGCGGATGAGGGGAAACCACAAACAGGGAGAAACACGTGGATGCTTTGTCAGGAAAGACGCCCATACAAGAACAAACGCAAGAAACCTTGATCAAAAGCCATGCTTTATTGGTCAAACGAATTGCGCATCATTTGTCAGGACGTTTGCCACGTTCAATTTTGATGGATGATTTGATGCAAGCGGGGATGCTGGGCTTGTTAGAAGCGGTGCGTTCCTATGATGATACCAAAGGGGCTTCTTTTGAAACGTATGCCAGCATTCGGATTCGTGGCTATATGCTGGATGAAGTTCGGCGTAATGATTGGGTCCCGCGTTCCGTGTATCGCAATTCTCGCATGATTGCGCAAGCGGTGCGTTTGGTTGAAAATCGCGTTGGTCGCGAAGCCAGTGATCATGATGTGGCTCAGGAAATGGGTTTAGAACTCAAGGATTATCACGAATTATTGGCCGATACCAATGGTGCTCATTTGTACGGTTTTGATGATTTGGGCGTTACGGATGATGTATTACGTGATGACATGCATGGTGCAACCACTGAACCACAGGCGAGTTTATTGCAGTCGGATTTCAAATCACATTTGACAGCGGTGATTGATGGATTGCCACAAAATGAGCAAATGGTTTTATCGTTGTATTATGAACATGATTTGAATTTAAAAGAAATTGGCAGTGTGATGGGCGTGACTGAATCACGGGTTTCGCAAATCCATAGCCAAGCAACGCATCGTATTCGAGCGCGTTTAGAACAGGATTAATGATATGTTAGAAGTAAATCAATTGCAGTTGCAGATGACCGATTTAGAGCAGCGTGTGTCTTCACTTCGGGGGTATCTTTGACTTTGATCGCCTCTCGGAACGTTTAGAAGAAGTTGTTCGTGAATTAGAACTTCCTTCCATCTGGGACAAACCTGAGTATGCCCAAGCCTTGGGTAAGGAACGTGCCCAGCTTGAAGCCATTGTGCATACCATTCAAAATTTACAACAATCGTTGCATGATTTGGTGGATTTGTTTGCCATGGCGCTCGAAGAAGCGGATGAAAGCATGATTCAAGATGTGGCCAAAGAGTTGGGAGATGTGGCCCATCAAGTCGAACATTTAGAATTCCAACGTATGTTTTCCGGTAAAATGGACCGTGCCAATGCGTATCTGGATATTCAATCTGGCTCCGGCGGCACAGAAGCTCAAGATTGGGCAGAAATCATTTTACGCATGTATTTACGCTGGGGTGAGCAGCATGGATTTGTCACTGAGTTGGCGGAATGTTCAGCGGGTGAAGTAGCGGGTATCAAATCAGCTACCATTTATTTTCAAGGTGATCATGCCTATGGCTGGTTACGCACGGAAACAGGGGTTCATCGACTGGTACGCAAATCGCCGTTTGATTCTGGCAATCGTCGCCATACCTCATTTGCATCGGTCTTCGTTTCCCCGGAAGTGGATGATGATATTGAAATTACCATCAATCCTGCCGATTTACGTATTGATACCTATCGTGCTTCAGGTGCGGGCGGGCAGCACGTGAATCGTACGGATTCTGCAGTGCGGATCACCCATCTTCCCAGTGGGATTGTGGTGCAGTGCCAGACCGATCGCAGTCAGCATAAAAACAAAGATCAAGCCATGAAGCAATTGCGTGCCAAATTATATGAAATGGAAATGCAAAAAAAGAATGCGGCAGCGCAAGCACTAGAAGATACCAAATCGGATATTGGTTGGGGTGCTCAGATTCGTTCTTATGTTCTTGATCAATCAAGGATCAAAGACTTACGTACTGGGGTTGAAACCAGTAATACTCAAGCCGTGTTGGATGGTGCCTTGGACCAATTTATTGAAGCAAGTTTGAAAGCAGGAGTAGAAAGCGAATGACAGAAGAATTGATAGATGATCGTGATGTCTATGAGATACGCCAACAAAAATTAGCGGATTTGCGCACCCAAGGGTTTGATTTTCCGAATCATTTTCGGAGAAGCCACACTGCAGCAGATATCACCACCCAATTTGCACAACACACCCAGGATAGCTTGGTTGAACCTCGCATTGAAGTGGCCATTGCTGGACGCGTTGTATTACGACGTTTGATGGGTAAGGCAAGCTTTTTTCATTTACAAGACGTCTCTGGACGTATTCAAGTGTATGCCCGTGAACAAGACGTTCCTGATGCGTATGAGCAATTTAAACTTTGGGACTTAGGCGACATCGTGAGTGTAGAAGGGTATTTGTTCATCACCAAAACGGGTGAATTGACCGTTCATGCCACATCACTGCAATTATTGACCAAATCATTACGGCCTTTGCCGGACAAATTTCACGGCTTATCTGACCAAGAAATGCGCTACCGTAAGCGTTATGTGGATTTGATTGCCAATGAAGAAAGTCGCACCTTATTTATGATGCGCTCTAAATTGGTCACCTCATTACGACGGTTTATGGATCAACATCAATTTTTAGAAGTAGAAACACCCATGATGCACCCGATTCCAGGCGGTGCTTTGGCAAGACCCTTTGTCACGTATCATAACTCGTTAGATATGGAGATGTTTTTACGAATTGCACCAGAATTATATCTCAAGCGCCTTGTGGTAGGTGGGTTTGAGCGAGTGTATGAAATCAATCGTAATTTTCGTAATGAGGGTATTTCGACTCGACATAATCCAGAATTCACTATGATTGAATTTTATCAAGCGTATGCTGATTATACGGATTTGATGAATTTCACAGAACAATTGATGCAATATTTGTGTGATGAAGTCTTGCAACAACGCCAAATAACGTACCAAGGCCATAGCATTGATTTTGACAAACCTTTTGCGCGCCTAACCATACAAGAGGCTATTTTACAGTACCATCCTGATGTAAGTATCGAACACCTTCAAACGGTAGATGGTTGCCGCAAGGTGTTGGAACAAAAAGGATTTACTTATAAAACCACGGATGAAGTGGGTAAATTACAAATGATTTTATTTGAAGAAACAGTAGAACATCAGTTGATTCAACCAACCTTTGTAACAGCATATCCCACCGAAGTATCGCCTCTGGCAAGACCTTCTGCAGCTGATCCCAGTTTGACCGACCGTTTCGAATTGTTTATTGCTGGTAGAGAATTGGCCAACGGTTTTTCGGAATTGAATGATGCTCAAGATCAAGCGGCACGTTTCCAACGTCAAGTGGCAGAAAAAGATGCGGGTGATTTAGAAGCCATGCATTTTGATCATGATTATATTGAAGCATTGGAATATGGCATGCCTCCTACTGCGGGAGAAGGGATTGGGATTGATCGTTTGGTGATGTTATTTACCGATTCACCTTCAATTCGTGATGTGATTTTATTCCCACATTTACGCGCGATTTCTTCATAATTAAATAGTTGTTGTGCTCTTTTTATCCCCTGATTTTTTTAGATGAGGGGATAAATCTTATCCTAAGGAGTGTAAGACTCATCCTCTTGTTGAAGAGATGTTGTTGCTAAGGATGATGCAACTGCAAATAGCCCTAAGCCTACAACTGCCATGATGTTGTGTTTATTCTCGGAGCAAAAGGCAATACCTTTCTGAAAATAAGAGTTATGACTACCTACATCCCGCGGCTTGTCCGCGGGATCTTGTACATGACGCAAATTATTTTTTAACCAGCTAATCACAGCACTTGGTTGATATTCTTTTGTTGAAAATTGTATAGAAGAGCATACTTCTTCAGCCGAGAAGGTATGTTTTCCTACTTTACCCATAGGATATTCCTTCAAACCATAAGCAGAGGCAAATCGTTCATTAGACAATAAGACATAATACATATCCGGTTCATTCATAAACCATTGGTTATTATTGTACTTAAGACGTTTTTGTAACATGTGATTAAAATTAGTGGTTAAAAGTAACCGAAATACAGGTAGATCTCTATAATAATCTTTGCTTTTGTCAAAGATATAAATAAGAAGTAAAGGTCCCCCAGTCTGTTTATAGATCTTGATTAAAACATCTTCTTCTATAGTGGGTAAACGAGAGTCTACACTAGGTTTAGGAAAATCGTTGGCATTTTTTATATTGAGTAATTGTGCATAAGTTTGTATTAATACAGGCACGCAATCGTCTGAGCTGGATTGAGGGTCTGAATAGCGATCATAAATTGTTTCTAATTGATTTTGGACTTCGGAATACGTATTGTTTTTTAATGCATAGGCACTCAACGTCACAAATTCTACAATATCTTTGCCACCTGCCAAGTGCGTCAAAGGTACAGCATCTCCTGTGCCACCTTCGTGGGTGTTTGAGGCTTTACTTGTTAAGCGCAATCCTAAAGAATGCTTAAGAATATAATGAATGTCTTCAAAATCGAATAAAGGTATTTGAGTAGACGCATCATCAGTTATTGCAGGTTGCAAACCCATATAAATCTTTCCGTAATCCACCAATATGCTGGTTAGATTGTATCGGAGAAATATTAAGGTTTTATTAACAAATCACTAAGGTTAACCGCCATTTCGGCATGAAAGCAACTCAAAGAACACTTTGAGTTGCACAGTTTGGTTGCGATGCTTGCGTTTATTCTTCCCAGCTCAATGTGCCGCCGGCTTGATATTCAATGACGCGTGTTTCAAAAAAGTTTTTTTCCTTTTTGAGATCCATCATTTCACTCATCCATGGGAAAGGATTTTCAGCGCCTGGATATTGCTCAGGTAAGCCAATTTGATTGAAGCGACGGTTGGCAATAAAGTGAATATATTCTTCAAACATTTCAGCATTCATGCCTAAAATACCATGCGGCATCGTATCTTTTGCATATTGGTATTCGAGTTCTACGCCTTCCCGAATCAATGCGATGATTTCTTGCTTAAATTCATTCGTCCATAACGCTGGATTTTCAATTTTAATTTGATTGATGACATCAATACCAAAGTTCATATGCATCGATTCATCACGCAAAATATATTGAAATTGCTCAGACGTGCCGACCATTTTATTGCGGCGTCCCATAGATAAAATTTGAGTAAATCCAACATAAAAGAAAATACCTTCAAATACGACGTAAAAAGCAATCAGATCACGCAACAAGCGTTGATCATCCTCTAGCGTACCTGTATGGAAATTAGGATCACACAAACTTTGAGTGAACGGTAGTGCCCACATGGCTTTGCTTGCCACAGAAGGAATTTCGCGATACATATTAAACACAGCTGCTTCATCCAAGCTCAAACTTTCAATGATGTATTGATACGCATGGGTATGAAGGGCTTCTTCGAACGCTTGTCTTAATAAATATTGACGACATTCTGGGTTGGTAATATGACGGTAAACAGCCAATACCAAATTATTAGCAACCAAGGAATCTGCCGTGGAGAAGAATCCCAAATTACGTAAAATGATCAAACGCTCATCTTCGGTCAAACCATTCGGGTCACGCCATAAGGCCAAATCGGCACTCATGCTGATTTCATTGGGCATCCAGTGATTGGCACAAGCGGCTAAATATTTGTCCCAAGCCCAAGTATATTTAAAGGGGACCAATTGATTCAGATCGGCCCTGCAGTTGATGATTTGTTTGTCATCCACTTGAATGCGATCGGCGCCCAAGGTGATGTCTTCAAGACCGCTGAGATTGATATCAGCATGTCGGTCAGTTGTAACGGTGGTGTTCATGGAATTCTCCTAATAATATGTAACCATCATGCCTGCTCTGAGAACAGGCACAGGTGTTTGTTTATTGACATGCTTCACAATCTGGGTCGAGGATAGAACACACTTTGGGTTCTTCTGATTTCACAGCATTTAAAGCGCCATCAGTGATGGTTGATTTTTCAGCATTGGAAGCTCCGATGCTACGTAAGTAATAAGTGGTTTTTAAGCCACGTATCCAAGCTTGGCGATATAACTCATCGAGTTTTTTACCCGATGGTTGCGCCATGTAAATATTGAGCGATTGTGCTTGGTCAATCCATTTTTGACGACGTGACCCAGCTTCTACCAACCAGATAGGCTCCATTTCAAATGCAGTGGCATACCGACGTTTGAGATCGTTGGGTACCCGACTAATAGGTTGGACACTGCCATTAAAGTATTTGAGATCATTGACCATCACTTCATCCCAAAGATTCAATGCTTTTAGATCTGCAACGAGATAAGGATTCACGACTGTAAATTCACCCGACAAATTGGATTTGACGTATAAATTTTGGTAGGTGGGTTCGATGGATTGCGACACACCACAAATATTAGAAATGGTCGCTGTGGGTGCAATGGCCATGACATTGGAGTTGCGCATACCTTGTGTACGCACTTTCACGCGCAACGCTTCCCAATCTAAGGTTTGAGCACGATCTTGTTCTAGGAATTTACCTCTAGATTGCTGCAATAGATTGATAGAATCAATCGGCAATATGCCTTTGCTCCATAAAGAGTTCTCATAACTAGAGTACATGCCGCGTTCTTTGGCCAACTCAGAAGACGCTTCAATCGCATAATAACTGATCAATTCCATCGAAGTATCTGCAAATGCCAAGGCTTGAGTCGATGCATAATCAATTTTTAATGCATACAACGCATCTTGGAAGCCCATCAAACCTAAGCCAATAGGTCGGTGTTTGAGATTAGAATGGCGTGCTTGAGGTACGGAGTAATAATTAATATCAATCACATTATCTAGCATACGAATGGCAGTCTTGATGGTGCGTTTTAATTTATTGGCATCCAACTGACCATCCATGATGTGTGCTGGTAAATTGATTGACCCCAAATTACACACCGCAATTTCATCTGCTGAGGTATTCAACGTGATTTCTGTACAAAGATTAGAGCTATGAATCACACCAGCATGTTGTTGTGGTGAACGCAGGTTACACGTGTCTTTGAAGGTTAACCAGGGATGGCCTGTTTCAAACAACATCGAAAGCATTTTTCGCCAAAGCTTGATGGCAGGCAGGGTTTTGCTATGCTTGATTTTGCCGGCTTGAGCTGCATCTTCGTAGTTCAAATAAGCTGTTTCAAATGCTTTACCGTAGAGATCATGTAAATCTGGCACATCATTTGGAGAAAACAGGGTCCAGTCGCCTTCGGCAAAAACTCGTTTCATGAACAAATCTGGAATCCAAAGTGCTGTATTCATATCGTGCGTACGACGACGATCATCCCCAGTATTTTTACGTAACTCTAGGAATTCTTCGACATCAAGATGCCAGCATTCTAAATAAGCACAGACGGCACCTTTGCGTTTTCCACCTTGATTGACTGCAACAGCCGTGGCATCAGCAACATTCAAAAAGGGCACAACGCCTTGTGATTTACCATTGGTGCCTTTGATATGTGAACCCATAGCGCGTACAGACGTCCAATCATTGCCTAAGCCTCCGGCAAATTTTGAAAGCAGGGCATTGTCTTTTAATGCAGAATAAATCCCATCTAAATGATCAGGTATGGTGGTCAAATAGCAACTGGATAATTGTGGGCGTACTGTGCCGGCATTAAATAGCGTGGGGGTGGATGTCATATAATCAAAGGAAGATAATAACGTATAAAACTCAATGGCTTTGGCATTTTTATCTTGTTCTCGAATCGCAAGACCCATGGCCACGCGCATGAAAAAGGCTTGAGGCAATTCGTAACGAACACCATCTTGATGAATAAAATAACGATCATACAATGTTTGTAGGCTTAAATAGGTGAATTGCATGTCTCGTACAGGTAACAATGCTTTACCCAGGAGTTCTAAATCAAAGTCAGCTAATTTAGAGTCAAGAATACCTTTTTCTATCCCGCTCGCAATATACGCGTTGAAGTAGGTAGGGTAAAGATGAATCATTTCATCAAAGGTCGCTTCATTTTGTAGCGCCAAATGAGACAACGCTTCTGCACGCATACTATCTAATAACAAACGCGCACTCACGTACGTATAATTGGGTTCTGTTTCAACCAACGCTCTTGCGGCCATGATCAAGGCTTTATGGACATCGTCTAACGTGGCTTGTTGGTATAGATTACGTAAAGCATCTTTGATGATAGGTTCAGCTTTGACTTGTGTTAAATCACGGCACGCTTCTTCTACGATGATTTGCACGCGATCTAAATCTAATGGCTGCACGGTGCCATCGGGTAACGTGACCAATCGAACATTGGCATCTTTGGGTTGTTTTTGAGACATTGCATCACGGGCTTTGCGACGATCTTCGCGATACAAGACGTAAGCACGTGCAATTTTATTTTGACCACTGCGCATCAAAGCCAATTCCACCTGATCTTGGATGTCTTCGATATGAATGCTGCCACCTGTGGGTAACCGTCGTTTTAATGCTTTGGTGACTTGTTGGGTGAGTGTTTCAATTTGATCGCGAATTCGATTAGATGCGACGGCATTGGGCCCTTCAATAGCAATAAATGCTTTGGTAAGCGCAACACTGACTTTGCTTTCGTCGTAAGAAACAACTTTGCCATTACGTTTGATGGTTTTTAAGATACCTGGGGTATTTGCATTGATCTCAAAGTGATTAATCGACGCAGAGGGTGCAACAGGGTCTAGGGTGGTTGACATAGTCTCTCCAGATGGTGTATTTAGCATAAAACACTATATATAGATGATGATTTACTATAAAACACAATATAGTGTGTTTTTGATGTCATGGCAAGAGAATAAGTTTGCGGATATCTTGTGGATAAATATGTATAACCTAGTGAGAATCCTTTCTATTCTTTGATGGGAGGGCGGTTTGTTGATGCTTAAAGATTTTTTGTAGTATAGGGTAAAAGGCTGTTGTGTTGCTTAACAATGGACTTAGCTCTATTTAGGCAGCATTTTTCGGGTAATTTTGGGCCATTTAAAGTTAAGTTGATCTAATAAGTAGGTGGTCTTATCTTGAAAGATAATGGTTGGAATGAAATTATTTGTATTAGAATACAGCCCCCATTGATGAAGTATAAATAACTCAATTTCATGAGTATTTTCGCTGTTTTTCAGATGATTTTTAATGGTATCAATAAATATAGGAAAAGGTACTCGTTTGAGATTGTTTTTTTTGTTGTCCCGATATAGCTCATACAAATCACATTGTCGTGGATGAAACACATGGTGAATTTGATTATATAATTGCGCTTGATTAAACAGTAATGTGATGGCTGTTGCTGTGCAATCTACGGGAGAAATTTCTAATTCCGATAATTCCTGGGGAAGGATGCCCAATTTTAATATGGTTTTGACGCGTTGAAAAAATGCATTATCTTCTATATTTTCCTGGGTTTTGCGAGTTACGGAATTAATAGCGAGATTTCCTATGCGATAAATATTAGTTTTAATTCCATGATCTCTGTATTGGAGCGTAACCTGCTCTCCTTGATATTTGGTTTTGGTGTAAACATTATCAAAATTGGCCTGACTCTCGTTAATGCTTTCTTCAGTAAAAATGTTACAACCTGAATCATCTAATAAAGTAGTTGTAAAGACGCCTATAGTAGAAATATAGTGGAAATCTTTATTCTCCGTCAGTCTTGATAATTCAAGTAGATTTATGGTGGATTGAACATTTTCTGCGTAAAACTCAGAATTACTTCCATAGTGTTTGACGAGCGCTGCGCTGTGTATGATGCTACTAATATTATTGATGAGTGCTTCATATTGAGACTTATCTACGCCCAAATTTGTTTTACTCAGATCAGATGGAAATGCATGAATTCTATCTTTGTATAGATTGAGATCTATATCGAAGTAATACTTAAACTTCTCACACAGTTTTATATCAGCAGCCTCTTTCGAAGGAGCTCTAATTGGCAGATACATGGAGTGATCTGTTGTAGATAATAACTCATATAATAAATGACAGCCTAAATACCCCGTAGCTCCAGTTAATAGCACTGACCAATTAGACTTGATCGTATTATCAAGTCTAAAAGAATTTACTTGTTGTTGGTATAAAGTGCGTTCATGTTTTATTGCTTTATGAGCATTTTTGTCAATAGCCAATTTTGAATACATCCACTTAATCTGCTCTAATCTATCAAATAAATTGATGTTATTTACAGGTATAAACTGAGAAATTTTTGCGGGTGTTTTGTATTCAAATATATCACTAACTGTAATATCAAAATGATGTTGTAATTTGAACGCTAAATGGATGGCTGATATAGAATTACCACCTAATTTAAAGAAGTTATCGTTAATACCTATTTGTTCTGCAGGTAATTTTAAGGCATCTGCATAAAGGGCACATATTGTTTTTTCTAACTCATTCTTAGGTGCAACATAGGTGTCCCTATTTGTAGTAATATAAGCAGCAGGTAACGCTCGGATGTTTAGTTTGCCATTTACAGTTAATGGCAAATGCTCTAAGTATATAAATAAACTAGGTAGCATATAATCGGGGAGTTCTTGAGATAAATGCTCCAACATTATATTTTCATCTAGTGCAGTATGAGATACATAGTATGCGACTAAATATTTTTTGTTTATCCCTACAGATGTGATTTGCTCTTGGGGCAATACTACAGCTTGTTTTATTCCGGGGTAAGTACATAATTTGGTTTCTATTTCGCTTAGTTCGACTCTAAAGCCTCGTATTTTTACCTGATTATCACCACGACCTATATACTCAATATTTCCATTAGATAAATAACGGACTAGATCTCCGGTTTTATAAAGTCTATTGTTATTGTTAACATTTTGTTCTGCTAAATTTTGAAAAGGATTGGGTATAAATAGCTTTTGTGTTAGTTCTGGTAAATTCAAATAAGCTCGAGCTAGCCCAGTACCACCTACGTATAATTCGCCTATGGCACCAATTGGTAAAGGGTTTAAATGTTCATCTAAAATATATAATGTTGATTCAGTCAACGGATGGCCAATGGTATCTAATTTAGGATGATCTGATACTTGATTTTTAAAATCAGTAATATCTGCGGTTACCTCTCCTGTTTCGGTGGGACCATAGTAATTGACATATTTTATGTTGGTATTATCATAAATTAATGATTTATGAAATTTTTCTCCACTTACATTTATTATTTGTAATTTACTAAAGAGATTTTTTGAGAATAGATAATCATTGATTGCTTCTAGTTGAGAAGGGACAAAATGACAGACATTTATGTCATGTGTTGCGATTAAATTGCCTATTTCTTCAATATCAAACACGGACTTTGTAATGTACAGTGAGCCTCCTGATAATAAAGTCATAAATATATCTGAGAATGACACATCAAACACATAGTTTGTTTTAAATAAATAATTGCTTTTGGCATGTATACCACTTTTTTCTATCATAGATAGAACTCTTGGTGTAACGCTACAATGTTCGAGCATCACCCCTTTAGGCATACCAATGGTTCCACTGGTATACATCACATACACTAAATTATGAGCTTGCGTGTTTAGATCGGGATTACTCGTTATGTACTGATTTAAATGATGCTGTATATCGTCAGAATCAATAGAGACGATTGATAAATCGTGATGGGTGGGATAGTTTTCCTGTTCATGACTCAGGCTTATGCTTTTGATATGATCAAGGTTATGTTTATTGGTAATCAGTACTTTCATACCTATATCATCCAGCATATAGCGAATGCGTTTTTCTGGATAGGTGACGTCTATAGGCACATAAGCACCACCAGCTTTTAGTACCCCTAAGATACTAATGAGCATGTGCTCACTTCTATCTAAATATAAGGCAATTAAATCATCGCCTTTGACTCTATGTTTTGTTCTTAAATAATGAGCCAATTGATTTGAGCGCTCATTGAGGTGTGTATAGGTTAATTGAGTGTTTTTATAAACTAAGGCTATATTATCGGGCGTCTTTAATACTTGTTCTTCAAATAATGCATGGATAGTTTTATTAGAGTTAGAAAGAGGGCTTGTTGTATTCCATTGATATACAATTTGATTGTATTCCCCTTTGCTTAATATCGGGTAGTGATTTATTTTTTTATTCGTTATCCCAGAGCATAAATCATCTAAGATAGTTACAAACAAATGTTTATATTGGCGTATAAAATAAGTCAATATAGTCTCATCTATTTTTATTGTGTTATAACGAACTCTGAAGTTTAGTTTGTTTCCTTGTGTTTCTGATTCAAAAATAATTTTTGTTGGTAAGTCTATATTAAATTCAGAATTTATTTTGACGGTTTTTACCCTACTAAAATGAAAAGCTATATCTTTTAGACTTGTTTGAGCGAACATGACCTGTAATAAATTTTTCTGCTCATTATGTATGATTTTATTGACCGGGTAATGACTGGCATTATGTCCTAAAGCCTTTAGTGATTGTACAAAATTTTTATTTTGCTGAAATAAATCAAGTATGGTAGTTGCTGTATTTAATTCATAAACGGTAACATTAGTATTAACGCATGCTCCTGATATCAAAGGTAATCCGCCTTTGATGGTAATTGGATAACTAAAAGCAATATCGTTTTTATTTGTATATTTATGCAATAAAATCGCAAATATGCACTGGCCATACAAATACGTTGTAATGTCTAATTGACTTGTTATCTGAGCAAGTTTTTTTGTTGTTTTTTCATCAAAGTCAAATCTATGTTCTGCAATTTTGTCTATGTTGCTTTCAGATTTTGCCCATCTAAGGTCAATCGGTTCAATATGTGCTAATTTTTCATCCCAAAAGCGTTGGTACTGCGAATCGAATGATTTTAATTGTAAGTCAAATAGTTGATTCGTCTCTTTCAGTATATTACTTTGTTCTAATAAGGAGTGATGCGCCTTGTACGTAGGGGAGTTATAGTAATTTGAGATTTCGTTAATTAATGTGTCAAAGGAATTCCCATCAATCAATAAGTGGTGTACTACTAAGATAAATCTGTAACATCCATCAGATTCGGTAAATAAGGCGAATCTATATAAAGCCTGGGCCTCAAGATTAAATGGCGCAGATATATAGTTAAAAATTTGCTCTGGGTCGTAAGGGGCATCAAAAAATTCGAGTTCGATTATCTCATCGTTTAATACCCAAAATAGTTCGTTCTCTTTGTGCATGACATGACTATTCATAATCAAGTAATCAGAAATAAATCGATGCAGAGTTTTTTTTAGTTTTTTTATATCTAAGTTAGAAGATAAAGTTTGGTCAAATACAACATTATATTTACTTGATAGCGGATCGAGCATCCATTCATAATAAAATATTTTATGATAAGGAGATAATTGCATGTTTTACTTTCCTTGAGTCATGGTCATAGCCACGACAGATTTTTTTACTTAAGTTCTTATGATACGTGGCATAAGGAGAGCACCAGAACCTAAAAACATTTTGTTTTTTCTTAAAATTTTTGCCTTAGATTATTCCGTAAAAAGCAATTTTATTATATTGGTTTTTTTAAGAAAAACTAAGATATCCTTATAATTAAACGGTTGATTTGTAACGGAAGCTTAAACTTAAAGGAGAGAATTAGGCCACCAGAGTCAATTTTTCCTTGGAAAAATCTCCAAATTGCAGAGTTCGGTCA